>NZ_DASTPW010000033.1:0-48699 GCF_035762065.1 Methylibium sp. | reverse complement strand
CCACGGTGTCCCTGCGCGAGGGCTCGAATGGGAACCCACTGCGTCAGGCGTTCGCTCCAGGAAGAATCGATTGACGGAGCCCCGAGAGGCTGGAAGGTGTTCATGCACTGGACCGTAACACGGTGATCTAGGGTTTTCACTTAGAACCGACGGTGTCCCTGTTGCGACAGTACTCTTCAGCAGCTCGATACCGCGGTGCTCCCTCTATACTCACGGGCTGTTCCGAATTCCGGCCGGAGCAGGCCCGCGCAGGCGGGTTTGGCGCGCGAGAGGTTTCGGCATGCGTTGTCACGCAGCGCGGCATCCAAGAAGTTCCTCGTGCGCCTGGCCGGCCAACCTCCTCAACACACCTCCCATGAAGACCTTCAGCGCCAAACCGGCCGAAGTGACGCACGAGTGGTTTGTGATCGACGCAACCGACAAGGTCCTCGGCAGGGTCGCCAGCGAAGTGGCCCTCCGTCTGCGTGGAAAGCACAAGCCGATCTACACGCCTCACGTCGATACCGGCGACTTCATCGTCATCGTCAACGCCGACAAGATTCGCGTCACCGGCAACAAGGCGAACGACAAGATCTACTACCGCCATACCGGCTATCCGGGCGGCATCTACGCGACGAAGTTCAAGGACATGCAGTCGCGTCATCCGGGCCGCGCCTTGGAGAAGGCAGTCAAGGGGATGCTTCCGAAAGGCCCGCTGGGTTACGCGATGATCAAGAAGCTGAAGGTCTATGCCGGTGCCACGCACCCGCACACCGCCCAGCAGCCCAAGGCGCTGGAAGTCTAAGGAGCGGGAATGATTGGCAACTGGAATTACGGGACGGGCCGGCGCAAGTCGTCGGTGGCGCGTGTCTTCATCAAGAAGGGCTCCGGCCAGATCACGGTCAACGGCAAGCCGGTCGAGCAGTACTTCGGCCGCCAGACCTCGATCATGATCGTCAAGCAGCCGCTGTTCCTGACGAACAACGTCGAGGCCTTCGACATCAAGGTGAACGTGCATGGCGGCGGTGAATCGGGGCAGGCCGGTGCGGTACGCCACGGCGTGACCCGCGCGCTGATCGACTACGACGCCGCGCTGAAGAGCGAATTGAGCCGCGCCGGCTTCGTCACGCGCGACGCGCGTGAAGTCGAGCGCAAGAAGGTCGGCCTGCACGGCGCACGCCGTCGCAAGCAGTTCAGCAAGCGCTGACCGCCTCCTCTGCGCCTGCAAGCGAGCCGCCTCCGGGCGGCTTTTTCATGCGCGTCGTCGTCGAGTGCCGTGCTTATCAGCGGTTGCACATTCGGCTCGGCCGTGCCGGAGGCCCTCCTAAAATCGCGTGCTCGACTCCGGGATTGACATGCGTTGGAAACTGCTGCGCCGCAGGCTGTCGATCAGCGCGCCGCGCATGATCGTTCGCAGTCACCTACCTTGGCCCTTGCGCTGGATCGTCTTCGCGCTGGCGCTGGGCTTTTCGGCGGCGCTCGCCTTGTGGGCCTTCGAGTTCGGCAAGGACATCGCCGGCGTCGACCGCATCGGCAAAGCCGAGCTGCAGCGCTTGCGGCTCGACGTCGCCGAGCTGCGCAGCGAGCTCGACAAGGCCCAGAGCATCGCCAATACCGCCGAAAGCCGCATCCGCACCGAGCGCACCGCGCTCGAACGCCTGGCAAGTCAGGTTCGCTCGCTCGAGGCCGAGAACCTCGGCTTGAAGAACGATCTCGGCTTCTTCGAGCGCCTGCTGCCCGCCGGCGGCAAAGGCGATCTGGTGGTGCGTGGCCTGCAGGCCGAGGTGGTCGGCCAGGGCCGGCTGCGCTATCAGTTGCTGGTGATGCAGCAGGGCCGCACGCCGGCCGAGTTCAAAGGCCGGTACGAACTCACGCTGAGAGGGCAGCTCGATGGTCGGGCATGGTCGCAGGCGATCGGCGGGCCGGCACGATCGCTGCAGTTTCGGCAGTACCAGCGCGTGGACGGCACGCTGGAGTTCCCGCAACCGGTCACCGTCCAGGCGGTGCAGGTTCGGGTGCTCGATCCGCAAGGTGGCGTGCGGGCGAGCCAAGACCTGGCGCTGTAGCGTCGCGCCGTTCGACACCCCCATCGTTGGAGCAACACATGTTCGGCATGAACAAGCAGCCGCCGATTCGCACGCTGGTCGGCGAAGGCACGGTGATCGAAGGCGAGATCCGCTTCAGCGATGGCCTGCGCATCGACGGCCGCGTCGTGGGCAATGTGGTCGCGGTCGGCGAAGGGCGCAACCTTCTCGTCGTCGGCGAGAAAGCCAGCATCGTCGGCAGGGTCAGGGCTGGGCACGTGATCGTCAACGGCGAGGTGCGCGGCCCGGTCGAATCTGACGAGCTGCTGGAGCTTCAGCCCAAGGCCAAGATCGAAGGTCATGTGCGCTACGAGCGCCTCGAGATGCACCAGGGCGCGCAGGTCGATGGCGAGTTGCGCAGCCTCGCCTCCGCCGACGACCGCCCGCCGCTGCGACTCGCCGCGCAAAGCAACACGCCGGCAAGCGTCTCGACCCTCGGCCACAATCCCGTGCAGCAGGCGGCCGAGTGATGTGCCGCCAAGGAGCCCCCCATGAGTGCCGTCGCCGAATCCATCACCAGCCCCGCCGCGATGCCCACGCCGATCGTCTTCACCGACAGCGCGGCCGACAAGGTGAAGCAGCTGGTCGACGAAGAGGGCAATCCTGAATTGAAGCTGCGCGTCTTCGTCCAGGGCGGTGGCTGCTCCGGCTTCCAGTACGGCTTCACCTTCGACGAGGTCGTCAACGACGACGACACGCAGATGCAGAAGAACGGCGTGACGTTGCTGATCGACGCGATGAGCCTTCAGTACTTGACCGGCGCCGAGATCGACTACAAGGACGACCTCGAAGGCGCGCAGTTCGTCATCAAGAACCCGAACGCCACGACGACCTGCGGCTGCGGCTCGTCTTTTTCGGTCTGAGCCGCTGCAGCCGGACGAGCAAGCCGCCTTCGGGCGGCTTTCGTTTTTCTAGGCCGGGTAGCAGGCACCCAGCACCCGCGGTCCCGCAGCCGCGGTGACCGCGGGCCGGTTGCCCGCTTCCCGGCGAACGTGCGCACGCGCGAGCCAGGCGAAGGCGGTCGCTTCGACCTGGAGCGCCGGTACGCCGTGCGCATCGCTCGTTGTGACGCGGCAGCCGGGCAGGGCCAACTGCAGCCGCCGCAGCAATTCGAGGTTGAAGGCACCGCCCCCGCAGACGATCGCCTCGACGCTCCCCGGCAGCGACTCGCGCAAGTCGGCCGCAGCCGTCACGGCGGTCAGCTCGCACAGGCTCGCTTGCACATCGGCAGGATCGAGGCCGGGGTGTCGAGCCAGCACGCCGTCGAGCCAGGCCAGGTGGAAATCGTCGCGGCCGGTGCTCTTCGGCGCGCGGCGCGCGAAATAGGGGTGCGCACGCAAGTCGGCGAGCAAATCCGGCCGCACCCGACCTTGCGCCGCCCAACGGCCGCCATCGTCGAAGGGCTGGCCGCGATGCCGCTCGCACCAGCCGTCCATCAGCAGGTTGCCCGGGCCGCAGTCGTGGCCGCGCACGCTGCCGTCGGCACCCAGCAGGCTCACGTTCGCGATGCCGCCGATGTTGATCGCTGCGCGGTCCTCGCCGGCCCTGGCGAAGCAGGCCGCATGGAAAGCCGGCACCAGCGGTGCGCCCTGGCCGCCGGCGGCAACGTCGCGGCTGCGCAGGTCGGCGATCACGTCGATGCCGCTGCGCTCGGCGAGCCAGGCCGGATTCAGCAACTGCAGCGTGTAGCCGACGCCGTCGAACTCGCCGGGCCGGTGCCGCACCGTCTGGCCGTGTGCGCCGATTGCACGCACCGTCCCCGGCGCTGCCGCACGCAGCACCTCGACGACCTTCGCGTACACCGCCGCCACCGCGTTGGCGGCCAGCGCGGCCCGATGCAGTTCGTCGGCGCCGCACGTGTTCAGCGCGATCAGCTCGGCGCGCAGCCCACCGTCGTAGTCGTGGTGCGCGTCGGCCAGCACGCGCGGCGTGCCGTCGTCCGCGAACTCGGCGACGACGCCATCGACGCCGTCGGTCGAGGTGCCCGACATCAAGCCGATGTAACGATCCCGCATCGGCTTGCCGACGACTCGCTATTCGAAGCGCGCCGCGGCCGCCTCGGCCACCGAGGCGTCAATCGCGCCGTGGGCGAACCACTGCCGCGCGCTGGTCGCGACCGACTCGAAGCGCGACTTCGCCGTCGCCGGCAGGTTCACCGCCTCCGAAGCGCGGGCGATCGTCAACGGGTCCCGGACCGCGCCGCGCACCCGGAACTCGAAGTGCAGGTGCGGGCCGGTCGCCCAGCCGGTCGCGCCGACTGCGCCGATGTTCTGGCCCTGCTCGACGCGCGTGCCCTGGCGCACCGCGATGCGGCTCAGGTGCGCGTAGCGCGTCTCGCGCTCGCCGGCATGGCGCAGGATCACGACGTTGCCGTAGCCGTTCTGCCGGCCGGCGAAATCGACGATGCCGTCGCCCATCGCGCGCACCGGCGTGCCGGTCGGCGCGGCGTAGTCGACGCCGGCGTGCTGGCGCCAGGTGTTCAACACCGGGTGCAGCCGCATCGCGAAGCCCGAGGTCACGCGCGAGAACGCGAGCGGCGAGCCGAGGAACATCCGCGCGAGGCTCTTGCCCTGGAGGTCGAAGTAACTGCCTTTGCTCGCGACGCCGTCCTCGCGCGCGAACTCGAACCACACCGCGTCGTACGCCTTGCCGGCATTGACGAACTGCGCCGCCAGCACGCGCCCGGCGCCACCGCCCCAGGCCACCGGCTCGCCGTCGGCGGTGCGCGATTCGTACAGCACCGTGAAGCGATCGCCGCGGCGCAGCTCGCGCCGGAAGTCGATCTCGGCACCGAACAGCTCGGCCAGTTGCACCGTGACGTGGTCGGGCAGCCGCGCCTCGTCGGCCGCGGCGAACAGCGAGCTCTCGATCGTGCCGGACGCCATCCGTGCCTCGCTCTTCAACGGCACCGACTCGCTGTTCGACTGCCACGCCGATGCGCCGTCCGGCTGCGTGCGGCGCTCGACCGTGAGCCGCGTGAAATGCGTGCGCGCGCTCGCCTCGTCGGCATGCGGGTAGCGCGCGATGAGCTGCAGCAGCCGGCCGCCCTCGGCCAGCGCCTGCACCATCTTGCCGGCGCGGCCGTCGAGCAGCTTGTGCGCCGTCGGGTCGCGGCGCAGGAAGGCCGCGGCTTCCGGGTCGTCGACGCCGAGGCGCTGCAGCAGGCTGTCGACGGTGTCGGCGCTGCGGGTCAGGTCGCTGCGGTACAGCGCGGTCGCGTGCGTGCCGAGCGCCTCCAGCTGCGCTGGCACGTCCAGCGCCGCGGCCGGCGTCTCGGATACCAGCCGGCGCGGCAGCTCGGCTGCGTCGGGTGCGAGCGGCGCGATGCCGAAGGCGGTGACCGCGCTGCCCAGCAGGAGCGCGACGACGCCGCCCGTCAGCGTGCGCGGATGCCGGCGCAGCAGGCCGTCCAGGGCTGCGACCGCGCTGCGCGTCTGGGTCGCGATCGAATCGATGGTCTTCAAGGTCCGACGATCCTCGGTTCGGCGAAGCCGGCCGGGCCGGATCGCGAGGCTCGCTTCGCAAGCCGATGATTCATGGGCGTGGGTCTCGCGGCGCCGCGGCGCAGGCGGTGAAGGGTTCATCGAGACACCCCCTAAACTCGCCGCCGTTCGCGAGCGCGCGATGGTAAGGGCTCGGGGCCCCGCGGCCGTGGCTTTACCTGATGCGGTGTGCCTTCGATGACGACCCCCCTTGTCCCCCCCGTTTCGCCCGCCGCCGGACTCGACGCCGCCGGGCGGGAAGCCGTCGAAGCGGCCCTCGCGATCAGCCTGCGCGGCTGCGAGGAGCTGCTGCCGCGCGACGAATGGGCGCGCAAGCTGGCGCGCTCCCAGGCCACGGGCGTGCCGCTGAGGATCAAGTTCGGCTTGGATCCGACCGCGCCGGATCTGCATTTGGGCCACACGGTCGTCTTTACCAAGCTGCGCCAGTTGCAGCAGCTCGGGCACACCGTGATCCCGCTGATCGGCGACTTCACCTCGATGATCGGCGACCCGTCCGGTCGCAACGCCACCCGACCGCCGCTGACGCGCGAGCAGATCGAGGCCAACGCCTCGACCTACTTCGACCAGCTCAAGCTCGTGCTCGACGTCGAGCGCGCCGAGGTTCGCCGCAACAGCGAATGGAGCGACCCGCTCGGCGCGCGCGGGATGATCCAGCTCGCCGCGCGCTACACGGTCGCGCGGATGATGGAACGCGACGACTTCGCGAAGCGCTATGCGGCCGGCACGCCGATCAGCGTCCACGAATTCCTCTACCCGCTCATGCAGGGCTACGACTCGGTGGCGTTGAGGAGCGACCTCGAGCTCGGCGGCACCGACCAGAAGTTCAACCTGCTCGTCGGCCGCGGCCTGCAGGCCGAATACGGCCAGGAGCCGCAGTGCATCCTGACGATGCCGCTGCTCGAAGGCCTCGACGGCGTCGAGAAGATGAGCAAGAGCAAGGGCAACTACATCGGCATCACCGAGCCGGCGAACACGATGTTCGCGAAGGTGCTTTCGATCAGCGATGCGCTGATGTGGCGCTGGTTCACGCTGTTGTCCGCGCGTGCCGAATCCGAGATCGCGGCACTGCGCGCCGAGGTCGAGGCCGGCCGCAATCCGAAGGACGCGAAGGTGATGCTCGCCAAGGAGATCACCACGCGCTTCCACTCCCGCGCCGCGGCCGATGCGGCCGAAGACGACTTCCAGCGCCGCGCCGCCGGTGGGGTGCCGGACGTGATCCCCGAAGTCGCGCTCGCCGGTGCGCCGCTGTCGATCGGCGCGCTGCTCAAGCAGGCGAACCTGGCACCTTCGAGCAGCGAGGCGCTGCGCCTCGTGGAGCAGGGCGGCGTGCGCATCGACGGCGCGACGATCAGCGACAAGGGCCTGAAGCTCGGCCCCGGCGTGCTGGTCGTGCAGGTCGGCAAGCGCAAGTTCGCGCGGATCACGCTCACCGCCTGAGGCCGCCGCGATGCTGGCGCTCGCGCAGCGCGTCGCCGAGGCGCGGGTCGAGATCGCCGGCCGCGTCGTCGGCCGCATCGGGCGTGGGCTGCTGGTCTTCGTCTGCGCCGAGGCCGCGGACACCGAGGCCCAGGCGCCCAAGCTCGTCGACAAGCTGCTGAAGCTGCGCGTCTTCGCCGACGCCGCCGGCAAGATGAACCTCGACGTGCAGACCGTGCACGGCGGCGTCCTCATCGTGTCGCAGTTCACGCTGGCCGCCGACACGCGCAGCGGCAATCGGCCCAGCTTCTCACGCGCTGCAACCCCTGTTCACGCGAGGCGCCGATACGATCAGTTCGTCACCTGCATGAAGCAGCGTCACGGTGACGTGGCCTGCGGCGAATTCGGCGCCGACATGCAAGTGCATCTGATCAACGACGGCCCGGTCACGATCCCGATCGAGATCGGCGCCCTCTGACCGCACCGAGCCCTCTTGATGAGCAACCCCGTCCTGGTCGAACTGCGCCGCGGCAATGCGGTCGAGTCGATGCACCGCGGCGCGATCGCGGTGGTCGATGCCGACGGCGCGCTGCGCTGCGCGCTCGGCGACATCGAGCGGCCGATCTTTCCGCGCTCGGCCGTCAAGGCTTTCCAAGCACTGCCGCTGCTCACCAGCGGCGCGGCCGATCGCTACGGCCTCGTCGACGAGGAACTGGCGCTCGCCTGCGCCTCGCACAACGGCGAGGCCGAGCATGTGCGCGTCGCCGCGGCGATGCTTGCGAAGGCCGGGCTCGACGAGCAGGCGCTCGAATGCGGCGCGCACTGGCCGATGTCCGACGCCGCCGCCCGCGAACTCGCCGCGGTTGGCGGCTCGCCCGGCGCGCTGCACAACAACTGCTCGGGCAAGCATGCCGGCTTCGTCTGCCTCGGCGGCCTGCTGGGCGACGCCGATCGCCGCTGGCTTGCCGGCTACGTGCGCCACGAGCATCCGCTGATGCGCGAGGTGACGCATGCGCTGGTGTGCCTGACCGGACAGGACCTCGAACGCGCGCCGCGCGGCATCGACGGCTGCTCCATCCCCACCTACGGCATGCCGCTCGGCGCGCTGGCACGCGGCTTCGCGCGCTTCGCAAGCGGCGTCGGGCTCGCGCCCGAGCATGCGCAGGCGGCGAAGCGGCTGCGTGCCGCCGTCGCGGCGGCGCCGTTCATGGTGGCCGGCACCGGCCGCTTCGACACGCGGGTGATGGAGGCGCTCGGCGCGCGCGCCTTCGTCAAGGTCGGCGCCGAAGGCGTCTACGGCGCGGCGCTGCCGGAGCTCGGCCTGGGCCTCGCCCTGAAGATCGACGACGGCAACACCGCGCGCGCCGCCGAAGTCGTGACGGCCGCGGCGATCGAGGCGCTGCTGCCGCTCGACGACATGCAGGCACGCACGCTGCGCTCGCTGGCCGAGCCCAGGCTCGCGAACTGGAACGGCCTCGAGGTCGGCCGCCTCGCGCCCACCCCGCTGCTGCGCGACGCGCTGGCGCCGGCCACGCGGCGGCGCGCCGCAGGCCAGGCCGAGGCGATCGCGCCATGACGCTGCTGCGCCGCTGGCTCAACCGCATCGACCGCAGGCTCGACGGCGCGGCTCTGCACGCGCCGCTCGCCTTCAGCGAGAAGCTGCCCGGCGGCGGCGTGCCGGCGCTTGCCTCGCATGCGCTCGAACGCGCGGTGAGCGAGGCCCGCAAGCACGACCCCGACGCGCGCCTGAAGCATGTGCTCGCGCCCGCGGGTGTCGCGGCCGACGGTGCCGCCTCGCGCTGGGAGTTCGTCTTCGACCTGCCGTCGCGCCGCGCCAAGCTGCTCGCGCAGTGGTACCTGGACGGCGACACCCGGCACGGCCGCTTCGGCCGCGAGTGCTTAGACGCCAGCGTCAAGCCGTTTCCGCTGCCCGACAGCCCGATCGCCCGCGGCGTCGCCGAGGGCCGGATGCCCTACTCGACGCTCGCGGCCGCCTGGCGCGAGGAGCGCCGGCGCACGCCCGACCTGTCGCTGTCGATGCGGGACTCCGACGCGGTGATGAGCGACCTCCAGCGCCAGGGCCTCGCGGCCGGCTCGCGCTTCGTGCTGCGCAACGCGCTGAACGCGACCGGCGCGGCCATCTGGCTCGCGCAGGCCGACGGCTTGACCCTGCACTGCCGCTTCGCGTAACGCCTAGCGAGGCTCCTCCAGCAGCCGCCGCGGATCCGGCTCTGCCGGTCCGCCAGCGGCGCCCCCCTCGAGGGGGAGCGGCGTCAAGCCGCAACGGGGGTGGGCCAGATCAGTCGGCGTACTGGCCGGCGGCCTTGATGACGGGGCCCCACTTTTCGATCTCGGCGGCGACGAACTTCTTGTGATCGGCCGGCGCGGTGCGTGCGTCGGTGACGATCACCGCGCCGAGCGCTTCCTCGCGCTTGATGAACTCGGCATCCTTCAGCGCGACCTTTAAGGCCGCGTTGAGCTTGTCGAGCGCCGCCTTCGGCGTGCCCTTGGGCGCGTACAGGCCGTGCCAGATCGTCACGTTGAAGCCCTTCAGGCCCGACTCGTCGAGCGTCGGCAGCTTCGCGAGTGCCGGCGTCGTGAGCTTCTTGGTCGTCGTGACCGCATAGGCCTTGACCTTGCCCGATTCGATCTGCGGCGTGGTGTTGGTGGTCTGGTCGCACATGATGTCGACCTGGCCGCCGATCAGGTCGGTCATCGCGGGGCCGGTGCCCTTGTAGGGCACGGTGGTCATCTCGGTCTTCAGGCTCTGCTGGAACAGCAGGCCGCACAGGTGCGAGGCGGCGCCGAGGCCGGCGTTGGCGAGGTTGATCTTGCCCTTGTTCTCGCCGATCCACTTGGTGAGCTCGGCGTAGTTGTTTGCCGGCAGCGTGGAGCGGCCGATCAGCGTCATGGGCACCTCGTTGATCAACCCGAGGTACTCGAAGTCGTCGAGCGTCTTGTACGGAAGCGTGCGGTACAGCGCCGGCGAGGTCGCCATGCTGACGTGGTGCAGCAGCAGCGTGTAGCCGTCGGGTGCGGCCTTCGCGACCTTGCTCGCGCCCAGCGTGCCGCCGGCGCCGCCGACGTTCTCGATCACGATGGTCGCGTTCAGCGGCTTGCGCACCGCCTCGGCGAAGTCGCGCGCGACCTTGTCGGTCGGACCGCCAGCGCTGAAGGGCACGACGATCGTGATCGGCTTCTCCGGGTATTCAGCCCATGCGCCGCTCACGGCAAGGGTGGCCACGGCGGCGATAAGGGTGCGCTTCATCGGACGGTCTCCTGGTGGGGCAAGCAGGGCCGCATGCTAGGCGCGCGCCCTGGTCGCGGCCACGCGGAAAGTACGTAAGCCCGCTGCCCGCATGGATGCGTTCGGGGCGCTGGGCGCGCGGTTTGCCGGAGTACGCGCCCCTGAATCACGCGGGACCGACGATGCACCGTGCTGGCCAGCTGCCGCGCCTTGCGGCCGCGCTTGTTCCACTGACGCTCACCGTGGCGCTGGTCGCGCCTGCCCGCGGCGCGGACCCGGTGCTCGGCACCGGGGCGGCCAGCGGCAAGCGCCTGAGCAAGACCCAGTTGCGCCAGTGCCTCGAGCTGCAGGGCAAGCTCGAAGCGCAGGGCGCGCAGGCCAGGCGCGCACGCGCGGAGCTCGATGCCGCCAAAGCCGAGTTCGATCGCTTCGAGGCGCAACTGCAAAGCGAGCGCACCTCGCTCGATACCGGCAACAAGGCGGCGGTCGATGCCTACAACGCCAAGCTCGAGAAGCGCCGGCAGATGGTCGCCGACTACAACGCCAGGACACCGCAGGCCAGCGCGCAGCAGCAGAGCTACGTCGAGCTCGGCCGGAGCTGGAAGGGCGAGTGCGAGAACCGGCCCTACGACGAGGACGACTACGCCGAGCTCAAGTCGCCCGGCAGGGCCGGCAACTAGCCGACGCTGCGCAGGTCCTCGATCAGCTTGCCGTCGTTCGGCAGGCTGCCGCTGGGGTGCAGCTCGACCTCGGCGCGCAGCTTGGTGAGCTCGCGCACGCTCGTGGCGAGGCGATCGGCGAGGCCCTCGGCGGGGTCGGCGGACTCGGCCTTCAAGGTCATCCGGTCGTTCGCCATCTCGCCGCTGACCACCAGCCGCACGCGGCCGATCTCCGGGTGGCGCTTCATCAGCTCGGCGACCTGCGCCGGGTGCACGAACAGGCCGCGCACTTTCGCGGTCTGGTCGGCGCGCCCGAGCCAGCCGCGGATGCGCGGCGCGCTGCGTCCGCTCGGGCAGCGGCCGGGCAGCAGCGCCGAGAGGTCGCCGGTGCCGAAGCGCACCAGCGGGTAGTCGGCATTGAGCGCGGTGACGACGACTTCGCCGACCTCGCCCTCGCCCACCGGCTCGTGGGTGCCCGGGCGCACGATCTCGACGATCACCTGCTCGTCGAGCACCAGGCCTTCGCGCGGCTCGGTCTCGTAGGCGATCAGCCCGAGGTCGGCGGTGCCGTAGCTCTGGTAGGCCGCGATGCCGCGCTGCGCGAGCCAGTCGCGCAGCGCCGCCGGGAAGGCTTCGCCGCCGACCGAGGCCTTGCGGATCGACAGCGCCTGTCCCGCGGCCTCGGCCTTCTCGAGCGCGATGCGCAGGAAGCTCGGCGTGCCCGCGTAGGCCTCCGGCCGCAGCTCGGCCATCGCCTGCAGCTGCAGCTCGGTGTTGCCGACGCCGCCGGGAAAGACGGTGCAGCCCAGCGCGAGCGCGGCCGTCTCCATCATGGAACCGGCCGGCGTCAGGTGGTAGCCGAAGCTGTTGTGCACCAGGTCGCCGTCGCGAAAGCCTGCCGCGAACAGCGCGCGCGCGAACCGCCAGTAGTCGGCGCCATGCCCTTCGGGCTCGTAGATCGGACCCGGCGACTGGAACACCCGGCGTGCGCCGCGCGCACGGCCGGCCCCGCCGGCGAGCGAGCGCCAGCCGATCGCCGAGAAGCCGCCGAAGGGGTCGCCGCCGGCGGCCGAGCGCGCGAGCTGCTGGCGCGCGAGCAGCTCGCTCTTGCGCGTGACCGGCAACTGCGCGAGCGCCGCGCGCGAACCGACGGCCCGCGCATCGATGCCCGCGAGGATCGATGCGAAGGCCGGCGTGCGCTGCGCGGCGGCGACCTGCGCCGGCAGCGCCGCGAGCAGCGCGGCTTCGCGGGCATCGGCCGAGCGGGTTTCGAGCGCGTCGTAGAACTCAGTCATCGTCGGCGTTCCAGGCGGCGAACTGGCGCTTGAAGTCGTCGAGCCAGCGGCGCACCTCGGCTGCGCTGACGAGGCGCCGGGTCTGCCACTCGGGCGTGCGGATGGGCTTCCTGACCGTCTTCGCGACGATCGCTTCGCCGTCCACGCTCAGCTCGACCAGCGGTTGGCCCTTCCACTCCATGCGGCCGGCGCGTTCGAGCAGCCGGATGTCGCGCAGGTGGCGCTTGAGGTTCGCGAGTGCCTCGTCGGCCTTGAAGGCGGGCGGGGCGAAAAAGTCGTCGCTCATGTCATCGAACTAGAAATCAGGGCCGCACGCCGCGCCCGGCCTTGGGGGGAGCGGCGAAGCCGCCACGGGGTGGTCGTCATCCCAACCAGCGCTTGCGGCGCTTGTAGCTCTTGACGTCGCGGAAGCTCTTGCGATCGCCGCCCCCGACGCCGAGGTAGAACTCCTTCACGTCCTCGTTCTCGCGCAGCGCCTTCGCCTCGCCGTCCATCACGACGCGCCCGTTCTCGAGGATGTAGCCGTGATCGGCGTAGCGCAGCGCCATGAAGGTGTTCTGCTCGGCGAGCAGGAAGGTGACCTTCTCGCGCTGGTTCAGGTCCTTCACGATGCCGAAGACCTCTTCGACGATCTGCGGCGCGAGGCCCATCGAGGGCTCGTCGAGCAGCACCATCTTCGGGTTCGCCATCAGCGCGCGGCCGATCGCGCACATCTGCTGCTCGCCGCCCGAGGTGTAGGCGGCCTGGCTCGCGCGCCGCTGCTTCAGGCGCGGGAAGTAGCCATAGACCTTCTCCAGCGTCGCGGCCACCGCGGCCTTGCCGTCGCGGCGCGTGTAGGCGCCGGTGAGCAGGTTCTCCTCGATCGTCAGGTGCGCGAAGCAGTGCCGGCCTTCCATCACCTGCACCACGCCGCGCTCGACCATCTGCGCGGTCGAAAGCTTCTCGATACGTTCGCCGCGCAGCATGATCGAGCCCTTGGTCACCTCGCCGCGCTCGCCGGCGAGCAGGTTGCTCACCGCGCGCAGCGTCGTGGTCTTGCCTGCGCCGTTGCCGCCGAGCAGCGCGACCACGCGGCCCTCGGGCACCTGCAGGCTCACGCCCTTGAGCACCAGGATCACGTGGTTGTAGATGACCTCGATGCCGTTCACGTCGAGCAGCGCAGCAGACATCGTCGATCTCGCTAGCACCCCTCCCGCGCGGCGGGAGGGGCAGGGGTGGGTGCTGTCATGGCGGGCACAGCCAGCCTGAGCCGCTGGCTCAGGACTGACAGTCCTCGGGCGTGCGGCGCGTGAGCTTCTTCTCGGCGACGTACTTGTCCGCCGCGGCCTTCACCATCGGCTTCAGGATCTGGCCGTCGGCCTCGTACCAGTCGCTGCTGAAGCTCCACTTGCTGCCGTCCCAGGTGTGCACGCGGGCCCAGGTCGAGCCCTGGTGATCGGCACAGGAGGTCGACAGCGGCCGCAGGACGCCGGAGAAGCCGAGCGCGTCGAGCCGCTTCTGGTCGAGAGACAGGTTCTCCAGGCCCCAGCGCACCTGCTCGCCGGTCATCACCTTGCCCTTGCCGAAGCGCTCCTGCGCGCGCCGCACCGCTTCGATGCCGAGCGCCTGGATGATCACACCGCGCGTGTAGAGGACCGAGCCGACCTCGTCGCGCGGGCCGGTGCCCTGGCCCTTGTCGTGCACGAACTTCAGGATGTCCTGGATCACCTTCGGGCTCTGGCCCGAGGTGTTGAGGTTCAGCGCGTTGTAGCCCTTCGCGCCGTCGCCGACGTCCTTCACGTCGGGCTCGGCGCCGGCCCACCACACGCCGTACATCTTGTCGCGCGGGTAGCCGGTGGCCTGCGCTTCCTTCAGCGCGGTCGAGTTCATCACGCCCCAGCCCCAGAGCAGCACGAAGTCGGGCCGGCTCTGGCGCACCTGCAGCCACGCGGCCTTCTGCTCGACGCCGGGCGCCGTCACGGGGATCAGCTGCAGATCGAAGCCGTGCATCGCCGAGCGCTGCTGCAGCAGCGGGATCGGCTCCTTGCCGAACGGGCTGTCGTGGTAGACGAGGGCGATCTTCTTGCCCTTGAGCTTGTCGAAGCCGCCTTCCTTCTTGGCGAGGTGCTGGATCAGGATGTCGCTCGCGGTCCAGTAGCTGCCCATCAGCGGGAAGTTCCACTTGAAGGCCAGGCCGTCGGCGGCCTCCGAGCGGCCGTAGCCCAGCGTGAGCAGCGGGATCTTGTCGCCCGGCGCCTTCTCGGTCAGCGCGAAGGTGATGCCGGTGGCCTGCGGGTCGATCATCGAGGCGCCGCGGCCCTTCAGGCGCTCGTAGCACTCGACGCCCTTGTCGGTCGCGTAGCCGGTCTCGCATTCCTCGTAGCTGATCTTCACGCCGTTGATGCCGCCGTCGCGGGCGTTGATCATCTTGATGTAGTCCTGCTTGCCGTTCGCCCACGGCGTGCCGTTCGGCGCGTAGGGCCCGGTGCGGTAGACGAGCAGCGGGAAGAACTGCTCCTTCGCTTGCGCAAAGGCCGCGGGCGCGGCCAGCAGCGTGCTCAGCGCGGCGGCCGCAGCAGCGGCGGCGAGGACGAAAGACTTCAAGGGCATGGTCGGTCTCCAGTCGTTGTCGTTAAGGCGCACATGCGGTGCGAGAAAGAGCGCAGGCGAGCAGCCGCCGCGGATCCGGCTCTGCCGGGCCGCCAGCGGCGCCCCTCGAGGGAAGCGGCGAAGCCGCAACGGGTGGTTGCCATCAGTGGGGGAAGGGCCACAGGCGAAGCTTCTCCTTCCCGATCGACCACAGCCGCGCGAGGCCGTGCGGCTCGACGATCAGGAAGAACACGATCAGTGCGCCGAAGATCATGAACGTGAGGTGCGACGCCAGCGCGGTGTCGATCGGCACGCCGAACCAGTAGGGCAGGTTGTCGAGCACGATCGGCAGCACGACGATGAAGGCCGCGCCGAAGAAACTGCCCATGATCGAGCCCAGCCCGCCGATGATCACCATGAACAGCAGCTGGAACGAACGGTCGATGCCGAAGGCCGCCGGCTCCCACGAGCCCAGGTGCACGAAGCCCCACAGCGCGCCGGCGACGCCGACGATGAACGAGCTCACCGCGAAGGCGGTGAGCTTCGCGTAGACCGGCCGGATGCCGATGACGGCCGCGGCGACGTCCATGTCGCGGATCGCCATCCACTCGCGGCCGATCGCGCTGCGCACCAGGTTCTTCGCGAGCAGCGCGAACACGGCCACGAAGCCGAGGCAGAACAGGTACTTCTGCACCGGCGTGTCGATCGGCAGCCCGAAGAAGTCGAGCTGCCCGACGCTGACCGAACCCGAGGCCGAGTGGTTCGTCACCCACTTCAGGCGCAGGCAGGCCCAGTCGACGAAGAACTGGGCGGCCAGGGTCGCCACCGCGAGGTAGAGCCCCTTGATGCGCAGCGACGGGATGCCGAACAGCACGCCGACGATCGTCGAGCACGCGCCGCCGGCCAGCAGCGCGACGAGCAGCGGCATGCCCTCGACCCGCGCGATGCAGTTGTAGGCCGCGTACGCGCCGACCGCCATGAACGCGCCGGTGCCCAGCGAGATCTGCCCGCAGTAGCCGACGAGGATGTTCAGGCCGAGCGCCGCGAGCGACAGGATCAGGAAGGGGATCAGGATCGCGCGGAACAGGTACTCGGGTGCGGCCAGCGGCACGACGGCGAAGGCGAAGACGAGCAGCAAGCCGATCGCGGCGCGGTCCTGCAGGATCGGGAAGACCTGCTGGTCCGCGCGATAGCTCGTCTTGAACTGGCCGTTCTCGCGGTAGAGCATGGCGGCCTCTTCAGACGCGGTCGATGATCTTCTCGCCGAAGAGCCCTTGCGGCCTCACCAGCAAGAAGACGAGCGCCAGCACGTACGCGAACCAGATCTCGATGCCGCCGCCGAGCATCGGCCCGAGGTAGATCTCGGAGAGCTTCTCGCCGACGCCGATCAGCAGGCCGCCGACGATCGCGCCCGGCACCGAAGTCAGCCCGCCGAGGATCACCACCGGCAGCGCCTTCAGCGCCACGAGACTCAGCGAGAACTGCACGCCGAGCTTGCTGCCCCAGATGATCCCGGCCACCAGCGCGACGAAGCCCGCGACGCTCCAGACGATCACCCAGATGCGGTTCAGCGGGATGCCGATCGACTGCGCGGCCTGGTGGTCGTCGGCCACCGCGCGCAGCGCGCGGCCGGTGCCTGTCTTCTGGAAGAACAGGCTCAGCGCGGCGACCAGCGCGGCGGCGATGCCGGCGGCGTAGAGGTCTTCCTTGTTGACCAGCACGCCGCCCTGGAACGTGCCTTCGAGCAGGAACATCGGCTCCTTCGGCAGGCCGACGTCGATCTTGTAGATGTCGCTGCCGAACAGCGTCTGGCCGAAGCCGTCGAGGAAGTAGGTGATGCCCAGCGTGGCCATCAGGAGCGTGATGCCCTCCTGGTTCACGAGCTTGGACAGCACCAGCCGCTCGATCACCCAGGCGACGCCGACCATCAGCGCCATCGCGCCGGCGAAGCCGAGCAGGTTGCCGACGAGCCGGCTTTCGATGCCGAGCCATTGCGGTATCCAGACCGAGAAGCGCGCCATCGCGAGCGCCGCGAACAGCACCATCGCGCCCTGCGCGAAGTTGAAGACGCCGCTGGCCTTGTAGATCAGCACGAAGCCCAGCGCGATCAGCGCGTAGAGCATGCCGGCCATCAGGCCGCCGATCAGGGTTTCCAGAAAGAAGCCCATCGCGCGCTTCAGTGCGAGGTGCCCAGGTAGGCCGCGATCACGTCGGGATTCGCGCGCACCTCGGCCGGCGTGCCGTCGCCGATCTTCCTGCCGTAGTCGAGCACCACCACGCGGTCGGAGATGTCCATCACCACGCCCATGTCGTGCTCGATCAGCACGATGGTGGTGCCGAACTCGTCGTTCACGTCGAGGATGAAGCGGCTCATGTCCTGCTTCTCCTCGACGTTCATGCCGGCCATCGGCTCGTCGAGCAGCAGCAGCTGCGGCTCCATCGCGAGCGCGCGGCCGAGGTCCACGCGCTTCTGCAGTCCGTAGGGCAGGCGGCCCACCGGCGTCTTGCGGTGCGCCTGGATCTCGAGGAAGTCGATGATCTTCTCGACGACGACGCGTTGCTCGATCTCCTCGCGCTCGGCCGCGCCCCAGCGGATCGCCTGCTGGAACAGGTTCGACTTCATCTTGAGGTTGCGCCCCGTCATGATGTTGTCGAGCACGCTCATGCCCTTGAACAGCGCCAGGTTCTGGAAGGTGCGCGCGACGCCCATCTCGGCAACCTGCCGGCTGTTCATGCCGCGGAAGGTCTTGCCGCGCAGCGTGATCGAGCCTTCCTGCGGCTGGTAGACGCCGTTGATGCAGTTGAGCATCGAGCTCTTGCCGGCGCCGTTCGGGCCGATGATCGCGCGCACTTCGTGCTCGCGAACGTCGAAGCTGATGTCGGCGAGCGCCTTCACGCCGCCGAAGCGCAGCGAGATGTTCTTCACCTCGAGGATCGGCGCGCCGATGCGGCGGGGCTCGGTGGCTTCGGCCACCGCGGGCGCGCGTTCGAGCACCGCGTTCATGCGGCCTCCTTCATCGCGGCGGCGTCGAACACCTTCGCCTCGACGATCTTCAGGTCGGCCGACACCACGCCCTGGCGGCCGTCCTCGAAGCTCACCGTCGTCTCGATGAACTGCGAGCTGCGGCCGTCGTAGAGCGCGTCCACCAGCACCGCATAGCGCTCGCCGATGGTCGAGCGCTTGACCTTGCGGGTGCGCGTGAGCTCGCCGTCGTCGGCGTCGAGCTCCTTGTGCAGCACGAGGAAGCGGCGGATCTGGCAGGCGGCGAGCATCGGGTCGCGCGCCAGGTCGGCGTTCACCCTCTCGACGCATTCGCGCATCAGCTCGCGCACTTCGGCCTTGCCGGCGAGCTCGGCGTAGCCGCCGTAGGGCAGGTTGCGCTTCTCGGCCCAGTTGCCGACCGCCTCGAAATCGATGTTGACGAAGGCGCAGACGGCGTCGCGGCCGTCGCCGAAGGCCACCGCCTCCTTGATGTGCGGGAAGAACTTGAGCTTGTTCTCGACGTACTTCGGCGCGAACAGCGCACCGCCCTTCAGGCGGCCGACATCCTTCGCGCGGTCGATGATCTTCAGGTGCCCGCTCGCGTCGAGGAAGCCGGCGTCGCCGGTGCGGTACCAGCCGTCGGCGCCCAGCACCTCGGCGGTCGCCGCCTCGTTCTTGTAGTAGCCCTTGAGCAGTCCCGGCGAGCGCACGTGGATCTCGCCGCCTTCGGCGACGCGGATCTCCACGCCGTCGATCGGCACGCCCACCGTGTCGGCGCGCACCTCGTGGTCGGGCTGCAGGCAGACGAAGACCGCGGTCTCGGTCGAGCCGTAGAGCTGCTTCAGGTTGATGCCGATCGAGCGGTAGAAGCTGAACAGGTCCGGCCCGATCGCCTCGCCCGCGGTGTAGGCGACGCGCACGCGGTTGAAGCCGAGCGTGTTGCGCAGCGGCGCGTAGATGCACAGGTTGCCGAGCGCGTAGTGCAGGCGGTCGACGAGGCCGATCGCCTGGCCGTCCATGCGCCGTGGCCCGACGCGCCGTGCGAGCTGCATGAAGTGTGCGAACAGCGCGCGCTTCGCGCGGCCGGCGTCCTCCATGCGGATGGTCACGCTGGTCAGCAGCGCCTCGAACACGCGCGGCGGCGCGAAGTAGTAGCTCGGGCCGATCTCCTTCAGGCAGATCTGCACCGTCTCGGGCGACTCCGGGCAATTCACCACGTAGCCGCAGGCAAGCCACTGGGCATAGCTGAAGATGTTCTGGCCGACCCAGGCGGGCGGCATGTAGGCGAGCACCTCCTCGCGCTCGGTGAGGCGGTCGAAGGCCGCGCCGGCGCGCGCGCGATCGATCAGCGTGTGGTGGCTGTGCACCACGCCCTTCGGCTGGCCGGTGGTGCCCGAGGTGAAGAACATCGCCGCGACGTCGTCGGGCCGGCCTGCGTCGACGCGCGCCTTCACGAAGCCGGGCTGCGCGGCCGCGAAGGCGCGGCCGGCCGCGATCAGCGCATCGATCGACGCGAGCCCCGGCTGCGCGTAATGCCGCAGCCCGCGCGCGTCGTCGTACCAGAGGTGCGACAGGCGCGGGCAGGCCTCGCGCAGTTCGAGCAGCTTGTCGATCTGCTCCTGGTCTTCGACGACCGCGAACGCGACCTCGGCGTTCTGCAAGGGGAAGACCCATTCCGCGCCGGCCGCGTCCTGGTAGAGCGGCACCGGGATCGCGCCGAGGCATTGCGCCGCGAGCATCGATGCATACAGCCGCGGCCGGTTCTCGCCGACGACCGCCAGGTGCTGGCCGCGCTGCAGCCCGGCCGCCGCGAAGCCGGCGGCCAGCGCCTCGACGAGCGCGGCGAGCTCGCGCCAGCTCAGCGTCTGCCAGATGCCGTAGGCCTTCTCGCGCATGGCCGGCGCGTCGGGGCGCGCGGCGGCATGTTCGAACAGCAGGCGGGGGAAGGTGGTGGGCGTCATGGCGTTCGAAAGCGCAGGGCAAGCGCATCGCGAACGAAACGATCCTAGGGAAGACTTTGACGCTGGCGTGTCGTTCTATCGACAATCCTAGGGAGAGCCCGGGCCGGACTTTCCCGCCTCAACAGCGAACCTTTGCGGCCATGACGATGCGTGTCCCGTCCTCGCTCGCCGCGCCCGCGGGCCGCTCGGGGCCGCGCCGATGAACCCGCCGCGCCTGAGCGACCGGGCGCGCCAGCCGCGGCTGGACGAACTGGCCGGCGTGCCCTGGCTCGCGGTCGTGGCGGCCTCGGAGCGGCAGGCCGCGGCGCGTGCGATCCGCGTCGTCGAGGCCGAAGCCGGCGAGCGGGTGTGCCGCATCGGCGTGCCGGCGACCTACTGGTTCGGCGTGATCGACGGCCTGCTCAAGATGAGCAACGACAGCGCGCTCGGCCCGCCGATCACCTTCACCGGCATCCCGCCGGGCGCCTGGTTCGGCGAAGGCACGCTGCTCAAGCGCGAGACCTACCGCTACAACATCGAGGCGCTGCGGCCGAGCCTCGTCGCCGGGCTGCCGATCGACGACTTCCACCGGCTGCTCGAGACCAGCCTCGCGTTCAACCGCTACGTGCTCAACCAGATCAACGAGCGGCTCGGCCAGTTCATCGCCGCGCGCGAGATCGACCGGATGAACGACCCGGACACCCGCGTCGCGCGCAGCCTCGGCGCGCTGTTCCACCCGGTGCTCTACCCGGGCGTCGGCTCGCTGCTGCGGGTGACGCAGCAGGAGCTGGGCTACCTGGTCGGGCTGTCGCGCCAGCGGGTCAACCTTGCGCTGCGCACGCTGCAGGACGAGGCGCTGATCCGCATCGAGTACGGGGGCCTGAGGGTGCTCGACCTGCCGGGGCTGCAGCAGCGCGTGCGGCGCTGAGGCGGCGGCGGCTCAGAGGTTGGCGACACCGGCCGCCACGTGGCCGGCCGGCACGTGCGGGGCGGCGCCCTCGACGTGGCCGGTCTGGTCGTCGAAGAAGAAGTCCGGCTCGAACTCGCGCAGGAACTCGCCCTTCGCGAGGCCGCCGAGGAACATCGCCTCGTCGACCTCGATGTTCCAGCCCATCAGCGTGCGCACCGCGCGCTCGTGCGCCGGCGCGCTGCGCGCGGTGACGAGCGCGGTGCGCAGCCGCATCTGCGCGGTGCCTTCGCGCTGCAGCCGGTGCAGCGCTTCGAGCAGCGGCTTGAAGGGCCCGGCCGGCAGCGGGCTCGCGGCGCGCTCGCGTTCGTGGGCCTGGAAGGCGTCGAGGCCGGCGCTCTGGAAGACCTGCTCGGCCTCGTCGGAGAACAGCACCGCGTCGCCGTCGAAGGCGATGCGCACTTCGTGCGGATGCGCTTCCGAGGCCCGCGCCGCGTTCGGCAGCACCCGCGCGGCCGGCACGCCGGCATCGAGCGCGCTGCGCACGTCGGCCTCGTTCGCGCTGAGGAACAGGTTGGCCGCCAGCGGCTTCAGGTAGCGCCACGGCGAGCCGCCGCGGGTGAACACGCCGCGCTGGATCGGCAGGCCGTACTTCTGGCAGGAGCGGAACACGCGCATGCCGGAGACCGGGTCATTGCGCGACAGGATCACCACCTCGACCCGCCGGCGCGGCGCGAGCGCGGCGGCACGCGCCTCGGGCGCGATCTCCTCGGGCGGCGCGAGCGGCGCGTCGTTGAAGGCGAGCAGCTTCCTGACGAGCGAGAAGGCCACGCCGGGCTGCGCAGGGGCGTCGAGCCGTTCGAGCTGCAGCCGCATGTAGGCGCGGTCGTCGCTGGACTCGAACAGCAGGTTCTCTTCCTCGAAGTCGAACAGCGCGCGTGAGGAGATGGCGACGACGAGCTGGCCTGCGAGGGTGACGGGCATGGCGGGGATGCTAGCGGCGACGCTCCCGCGAGGCCGCGCGCAAGCTTCGACGGGCCGCCGCACGCGGCCGGCCGCGAGCCCTACTGCACGAAGCCGATCGGCGAGCGTCGCCCCTGGGCGTTCGGCAGGTCGCGCACCTCGACCACGCCGCGTGCCGCCAGCTTCGCGTTGCCGAAGCCCGTCATCAGCGCGCGTCGCATCTCGCGCGGCGCGAGTTCGGCCATCGCGTCGAGCAGGTCGTCGGCCGGCTCGGGCTCGAAGCGCTGGCCCCAGTCGTGCTGCGCACGGATGCCCCGGTAGAGCTTCGCGGCGATCTTGCGGGCCGCCTCGCGGTCGGGCGACTGGACCTCGAAGACGTTCATGCGGTTGAGGATCGGGTCGGGGATCGCACGCTCGTCGTTCGCGGTCGCGACCCAGATGACCTGGCTCGCGTCGATCGGGATCTCGGCGAATTCGTCGGTGAAGGCGCCGGCGGTGTCATGCTCGAGCAGGCTGTAGAGCGCGCCCAGCGGGTCGTAGGCGTGCTCGCCGCCGGTCTTGTCGATCTCGTCGACGACCATCACCGGGTTCGCGTACTGGCCGTCGACCAGCGTCTCGAAGACCTTGCCGGGCCGCGCGCCCTTCCACTGGCTGCTCGCGCCGCTCAGCACCCAGCCGGCGGTCAGCGAGCTCATCGACAGAAAGCCGCAGCCGGTGCCGAGCAGCTGGGCCATTTCGCGCGCGAAGTGCGTCTTGCCGACGCCCGGCGGGCCGAGCAGCAGCATCGGCGTGATCTCGAGCGCGTCACGGCTGTCGGCGCACAGCGCTAGCTGGCGCCGTACGTCGTCGAGCACCTCGTGGAAATTGGGCAGATCGTCGTAGAGCGGCTCCATCGCCGGCACGCCCGAGGGCTTGACCTGGAAGCGCTCCGGCCCCTTCTCCAGCATGCGCTCGTAGGTCGCGCGCAGGTTCTCGTGCTCCTTGTGCGGCAGCTTCTCGAGCCGGCGCTCGACGTCGTGAACGCGGTAGAGGCTTCGCAGGTGCGCGATCGGCAAACCCGAGCGCGGCAGGGTGACGAGATCAGTCTGTGGCGATGGCATGCACACCTCCGAAACGACGAACCTGGGATCGATTGCAGCAAAGCATGCCAAGAGGCAGCTCGCGATCAACACGGGAAACCTCCAGCAATTCGTGCGCCACCACGCGGTGCGCAGGGCGCGCCCCTTCGTGCTGCCAAAGCGAATCTGGTTCCGCCGGTCCGCCGGTGTCCCTTCGAGCGGGCACGGCGAAGCCCCGACGGGGGCAGGCCTACTTGACCCAGGTGTTGAGCTGGATGATCGGCAGCAGGACCGCCAGCACGATCAGCATCACGACGACGCCCATCACGACGATCAACAGCGGCTCGAGGATCGTCGCCAGCGCCATCGCGCGCCGCTGCACCTCGGCGCCGAGCTGCACCGCGGCGCGTTGCAGCATCACGGGCAACTGGCCGGTTTGCTCGCCCAGCCGCGAGAACATCGCCAGCAGGCCGGGAAAGCGCCGCTTGCCCGCAAGCGCGGAGGCCAGCGGGGCGCCTTCGCGCACCTGCACCAGCGCGGCCATCGCGTCGGCGCGCATGGCGCGGTTGCCGAGCGTCTCGGCCGCCGCCTGCAACGCCTTCAGGATCGGCACGCCGGCGCCGGCGAGCATCGCCAGCGTGCCGGCGAAGCGCGCCGCGTTGTAGCCGCGCGCGAGCCGGCCGACCAGCGGCAGCGTGAGCCAGAAGGCGTCGAAGCGCTCGCGGAAGGCTTCGTTGCGGCGCGCGGCCACGAGGCCGCCGGCCGCGCCGGCGATCGCGATCGCCAGCAGCCAGCCCCACGCGCGCACGAAGTCGCTGATGGCCAGCATCGCGGTCGTGAGGAAGGGCAGCGCACGCTTGCTGCCGGCGAACACGCTCGCGACCTGCGGCACGACGTAGGTCACGAGGAAGACGACGATCAGGATCGCCACCAGCGACACGATGGCCGGATACAGCGCCGCGCCGATCAGCTTGGCCTTCAGCGCCTGGCGTTCCTCGAGGTCGTCGGCGAGCCGTTCGAGCACGACGCCGAGCTGGCCGCTCTGCTCGCCCGCGCCGACCACCGCGCGGTAGACCTCGTCGAACTCGCGCGGCGACGAGCCCAGCGCGCGCGCGAACGGCGAGCCGGCGTTGACCTCGGCGCGCAGGTGCGCGAGCAGCTCGCGCTGGCGCGGGTCTTCGGCTTCGTCGGTCAGCGCGGTCAGGGCGCGTTCGAGCGGCAGCCCCGAGCCGACGAGGCCGGCGAGCTGCCGCGTCCAGATCGCGAGGCCGGTGCTGCCGAAGACGCGCCGGCCGCCGAGCGAGAACGCGCCGGTGTTCGCGGCCTGCGCGGCGACCGGCTGCACGTCGAGCGGCACCAGCTGCTGCAGGCGCAGCGCGGCGCGCGCGGCCTTGGCGTTGTCGGCTTCGAGCAGGCCCTTCTTGGGCTTGCCGGCGGCGTCGAGCGCCTCGAAGCGGTAGGCCGGCATGCTCAGCCTGCCGCCGGGCGGCCCCGAGGCAGGCATCGCCCGCAGAGCCACGACGGGGCGCCTTCGTGGCCCTGGCGGCCGGAGCGAAGCGACGTGGGGGCTTTCGTCATTCGCGCGTGACTCGAAGGAGTTCCTCGAGCGAGGTGACGCCGCTTTCGACCAGCCGCTCGCCGTCCTCGCGCATCGTCTGCATGCCGCCCTGCTCGGCGGCGACGAAGATCTGGCTTTCGGCGGCGCGGTTGTGGATCAGGCTTTGCACGTCCTGGTCGGCCACCATCAGTTCGTAGACGCCGGTGCGGCCCTTGTAGCCCGTCATGCCGCAGGCCGCGCAGCCGACCGGATGCCAGCGGCCCTGGTCGTCGCGCGTCTTGCAGTCGGGACAGAGCTTGCGCACCAGCCGCTGCGCCAGCACCCCGAGCAGCGAGCTGCTCAGCAGGAAGGGCTCGACGCCCATGTCGGTGAGCCGCGTGACCGCGCTCGGCGCGTCGTTGGTGTGCAGCGTCGCGAGCACCAGGTGGCCGGTGAGCGAGGCCTGGATGGCGATCTGCGCGGTCTCGTAGTCGCGGATCTCGCCGATCATGATGACGTCCGGGTCCTGCCGCAGGATCGCGCGCAGCGCCTTCGCGAAGGTGAGCTCGATGCGCGCATTGACCTGCGTCTGGCCGATGCCGGGCAGCTCGTACTCGATCGGGTCTTCCACCGTCAGCACGTTGGTCGTGCCGGTGTCGACCTGCCCGAGCCCGGCGTAGAGCGTGGTGGTCTTGCCGGAGCCGGTCGGGCCGGTCACCAGCACGATGCCGTGCGGCTGCGCCATCAGCTTCTTGAAGCGCGCGAGCGTCTCGCCGCTCATGCCAAGCGATTCGAGCGTGAAGCGGGTGCTGTCGCCCTTGTCGAGCAGACGCAGCACCGCGCGTTCGCCGTGCGCCGACGGCAGCGTGGACACGCGCACGTCGATCGCGCGCCCCCCGATGCGCAGGCTGATGCGGCCGTCCTGCGGCAGGCGTTTCTCGGAGATGTCGAGCTCGGCCATGATCTTCAGGCGCGAGATCAGCGCCGCATGCAGCGCCTTGTTCGGCTGCACCACCTCGCGCAGCGTGCCGTCGACGCGAAAGCGCACCGAGCTCGAACGCTCGTAGGGCTCAATGTGGATGTCGCTCGCGCCGTCCTTCGCGGCCTGCGTCAGCAGCGCGTTGAGCATGCGGATGATGGGTGCGTCGTTCGCGGCTTCGAGGAGGTCTTCGACCGCCGGCAGGTCCTGCATCAGCCGCGACAGATCAACGCCGCTTTCGACTTCGCCGATCACCGCCGCGGCGCTCGATTCGCCGCCGGCATAGACCTGCGCGATGCGCTGCGCGAGCGAGGCCTGCGCCTCGCGCTCCAGCGCATCGACCGCGTACAGCCGCAGCACCTCGCCGAGCACCGACGGCGAGACCGTCTCGGGCGCCCACAGCACGAGCTGGCTGCCGTTGTCCTCGAGCAGCAGCGAATGCGCCTTGGCGAAGGCGTAGGGGAGGGGGTGGCGGCTGCCCATCGCGTCGGCGTCCTAGTTCGTCGCCGGCGGCTGGGCCGGTGCGGGAGCGGGCGCCGGCGGCGGCGCGACCGAAGGCGCAACCGGCGCCGGCAACGGCGTGCTGTCGCCCAGCGGCGGCGGCGTGCCGCCGGGGCCGACGGCCTCCGGGCGGATCTGCGGCAGCACCGGCGACTCGTTGATCGGCAGCAGCACCCGCGGTGCCGGCTGCGCGCTCTGCTGCTGCGAGCGGATCAGGTCGTAGCGGTCGAGCGAAAGGCGGTTGGTCGCGTCGGCGTCGCGCATCACCACCGGGCGCAGGAACACCATCAGGTTGGTGCGCTCCTTCTTGCGCGACTCACTGCGGAACAGCGCGCCGAGCACCGGGATGTCGCCGAGCAGCGGCACCTTCGAGTTGTTCTCGGTGTAGCGGTCCTGCACCAGGCCGCCGAGCACGATCACCTGGCCGTCGTCGACCAGCACGTTCGATTCGATCGAGCGCTTGTTCGTCGTGGGGCCGGCGTTGGTGGTGCCGGGCGCGACGCTGTCGGCCAGCGACGAGGACTCCTGGTAGATCGTCATCTTCACCGTGCCGCCTTCGCCGATCGTCGGCTTGATGCGCAGCGTGATGCCGACGTCCTTGCGCTCGATCGTCTGGAAGGGGTTGGTCGTGCCGGTGCCGGTGCTGGTGAACTGCCCGGTGACGAAGGGCACGTTGCTGCCGACGATGATCTTGGCTTCCTCGTTGTCGAGGGTCACCAGGTTCGGCGTCGAGAGGATGTTGGTCTTGGTCTGGCTCTGCAGCGCGCGCGCGATCGCCGCGAGCGCGTACTGGCCGCCGAAGTTGCGCACCAGGCCGACCGAGAAGCCCGAACCGATCTGGCCGGCCACGCTGGCGATGTCGGTCGCCGCGGCGGCGTTGATGCCGATGATCCCGCCGGTGCCGCCGGTGCTCGGCAGGTTGCTCGCCGCGAACGGGATGTTGCGGTCTCCCTCGCGGCCCGAGGCGCCGAGCCACTGGAAGCCGAAGTCGGCCGCGTTGTCGCCGCTGACCTCGACGATCAGGCTCTCGATGTAGACCTGGGCACGGCGCGAATCGAGCTGGTCGATCACCGAGCGCAGCTGGCGGTACAGCGGCTCCGGGCCGGTGATGATCAGCGAGTTCGTGGCCGGGTCGGCCTGGATGAAGCCGCCGGTCTGCACCGAGGCGCTGGCGGAGATCGGCGCGGTGGCCTGCGGCGACGCGCCGGTGCTGCTGCCGCCGCCGCCGAACTGGCTGGTCTGCTGCGCGAAGTTCGAGGCCGCGTTGTTCGAGGTCGGGAAGGCGCTACCGCCGCTGCCCGCGCCGCCCGGCGTGCTGCCCTGCGTGCCGGGCGCGTTGTTCAGATAGGCCGCCCGCATCACCTGCGCGAGCCGCGTCGCGTCGGCGTTCTTCAGGTAGACGACGTAGATGTTGCTGCCGCCGGCGCCGCCGATGCCGGGCTGGTCGAGCTTGGCGACCAGCGAGCGGATCTGCGCGAGCCGTGCCGGGTTCGCCGCGCGCACCAGCAGCGCGTTGATGCGCGGATCGGCGATCACCGAGGCGGAAGCGGCCGCGGCCGGAGCGGCGCCGGTCGCCGCCGACGGGTCCGACAGCTTCTGCACCGCGGCCGCGAGGTCGGTCGCGATCGCGTGCTTCAGCGGGATCACTTCGACATCGGTGTTGCCCGGCACGTCCATCGTCGCGACGACCTTCGCGATGCGCTGGAGGTTGTCGGCGTAGTCCGTGATCACCAGCGTGTTGTTGCCGGGGTTCGCGTTGATCGTGTTGTTCGGGCTGATCAGCGGGCGCAGCACCGCGACGAGGTTGGCCGCGTTCTCGTGGTTCAGGCGAAAGATCTGCGTGATGATCTGGTCGCCCGTGCGGTTGACGTTGCCGACCGAGACGGTGCCGGTCTGCAGCTTCGCGTCGGCCTCGGGCACCACCTTCAGCAGCCCCGCGACCTCGACGACGGTGAAGCCCAGCCCGCGCAGCGCCGCCAGGTAGTTCAGGTAGGCCTCGCGCGGCGCGAGCGGCTGCTCGCTGTACAGCGTGATCTGCCCCTTCACGCGCGGGTCGACGACGATCTGCCGGTCGAGGATCGCGCCGATCGCGCGCGACACCCCTTCGATCTCGGCATTGACGAAGTTCAGCGTGACCGGCTCGCGGCTCGGGTTGCTGCCGGTCTTCGTGCCTTGCGCGAGAAGCGGCAGCGGCAGCGCGCCGAGCGTGAGGCTCAGCGCGCAGGCGGCGGCCACGCCGCGCATCGCGCGGCCTGGGATAACCCCGCGCATCGCGCGGTCCCGGCGGGGCGAAGAGGGAGTTCGCTTGGAGCGCGGCAGAAACATGGTCATCCGATCGCAATGACGGAGCGTGCGCCATTGCGCCGTCCGATGATATTGAGCAGGTTGTTCAGCGCGGCCTGGTCGGCCTCGTCGGCCTGCGCCTCGCCGCGAAAGCGCAGGCCGCCCGGGCCGAGCGCGCCGGTACCCGACAACTTCAGCGCGCCTTCGAGGGTGGTGAGCTCGAGCAGCGCCTGGCCCGGCGCGGCTGGGTTGCTGCCGAGGTTCAGCCGGTAGCTGCCAAGCCTGGGCAACGTCGAGACCCGCGACGCCGCGTTCAGCACCTCGAGCGCGGCGCTGCCTTCGATGCGCCAGCGGCCCTGCGCCGACAACAGCGTCAGCCCCGGCGACGTGAGCCGCAACGCGCCGCCGAGCTCGAGCGTGTTCCACGGCGTGCCGAGGCCTGCGAGCCAGGCCGCGGGCCACTGCCCGATCCAGCCCGGCGCGCCTTGCATGCTCACGGCGAGCGTGCCGAGGCCGGGCCGCACGCGGACCTGCGGCCTGCCGTTCAGGCAGCAGGCGTGCCGCAGGTGGAGCGCGAGGCCGAGGCCCGCGGGCCGCAGCGTCCAGTCCATCCGGCCGGGCAGCGCGCGCGCGTCGCGGCTGCCGGTGCCGCCGGCGAGCACCACCACCGCGCTGCCGCGCCACAGGCTGCCGCGCGCATCGGCCAGCAGCAGCCGGCCGTCGGTGGCGCGCTCGACCGCCGACGCGAGCCAGGCGGCCGGTGCGAAGACGATCAGGCCGACCATCGCACCCAGCAGCGCGCCCCAGATGGCCCACCGCCGGCCGGCCGCACGGGCGCGCTGCCAGCGCAGGCCCTCGAAGGTCGATTCACCCCACTCGGTGGCGCGGCCCGGCGCGCCGCGGCCGCGCAGCAGCGACGCGCGCCAGGTCGAGGGGCGCCAGACGGAAGCTTGGAAGGGACGGGCCATGGCGGTCGCGAAAAAAGTCGGCGTGGCGCCGGGCTCAGCCGGCGCGCGGCAGGCTCAGCACGACCGTGCCGCTGTAGCCACCGGCACCGCGCGAGAGCTTTGCCTCCTCGGGCCGCGCACGCGCCGCGCTGCGCACCTCGCCTAGCCAGGCGACCAGCGCCTCGCCGCTGATGCCCGACAGGCTCAGCGTCGCACGGTCGCCGGTGATGGTGAGCTTGGCGTTCGCGCCGAGCCGTTCGGTCGCGCCGCGCAGCGCGGCTTCAGCCTGGCTCGGCTGCACCTTCGGCAGCCCGCGCAGCTCGCGGCTTTCGTTGGCGAGGCGCTGCATGTGCTGCAGTTGCAGCTCGACGGCGTCCAGCTGTGCCGGCGTCTGGTCCAGGCTGCGCCAGGCGGGCTGGATCGCGACCATCCAGACCAGGGCCAGCGCGATCAGCGTCGCGGCGCCGCCGACCAGCAGCCGTTCGCGCGGCGCCAATCCGCGCCAGCGGGCGCGGGCCTGGTCGCGCGCCGAAGCCAGCGCGGGGGGCAGCAGCGGGCGTTCGGCCTTCATGTCTGCCCTCCGCAGTCTGCGGCGTCTCCGCGCGAGGGGGAGTTCGCGCTCGGGAGACGCGCGCCGCTCATCGTTGCCCCGCGGGGCCCGTCGCTGGTCCGCCCAAGAGGGAACTGGCGCTCGGGAGACCCTCGCCGGCTCATGCGCGCGGCCCCGCGGTCGAGGCGCGGCTCAGGGTCAGGCGGCCGTCGGCGGCTTCGACATCCCAGCCGGCGGCCCGCACCGCGTCGCGAAAGGCGCTGATCTGCACCTCGCTCCAGCCGGGCACGGCCAGCGTCAGCCGGCCGTTCTCGTACGAGAGCGTCTGCACCGGCTGGTAGGCCGGCCAGCCGAGCGCGGCGGCCTGCAGGGCGGCCTCGAAGTCGGCTTCGCCCGGCCGGCCGGCCGCGGCACGCAGGGTGTCGGTCTCGCGCTGCATCTGCACCGGCGCGTCGAGCACCACCTTCACCTGCGGATGCGCGGCCAGCAGCAGCTCGCTCATCGAGCGGCGTTTGGCCTCGAGCGTGGAACGCTGCTGCCAGGCGTAGAGGTTGAGCCCGAACAACTGCACCGCGAGCAGCGCGGCGAGCCCGACGTGCACCGGCCGCCAGGCGCTGCCGCGAAACCGCCGCCATCCTTCGCGCAGCGCCGCGAGCCCGCGGTGCCGCGGCGCCAGCCCGAACTGGCGCAGGTTCCACAGCGAGCGTGCCGCCTGCAGCGCGTGCTCGGCCGGCGACAGCACCCGCACCCGCGCGCCGAGCCAGCGCTCGGCCGGCGCCGCCACCGCGGGCGTCGCGGTGAAGCGGGCATCGCTCGGCAGCGGCTGCGGCAGCAGCGCACGCGCCAGTCCGCCGCGCAAGGGCCACTGCGCGACGCCGTCGGCATGTGCCCACACCAGCGCCAGCTCGACCGCGCCGGCCGGATCGGCGCTGTCGCCGGTTTCGAAGAAGTGGCCGCAGGGCGGCTCGTCGGGCCAGGCGGCAGGAACGACCCGATCGACGTGCAGCCCGGCGCGCTCCAGCGCGGCCAGCTCGGCGGTGAGCCAGGCGCGATCGGTCGCACAGACCCAGGTGGTTTCGCCGCCCTTGACGCCCGGCGCCAGCGCCAGATGGAGCTGGGCGCTGTCCTCGAGCATCGCGTCTTCCAGCACGCCGGCCAGCGCCGCGGCCATCCGCGCGGCGGGTGCCTTCGGGCAGACGATGCGGTGCCAGCTGACGTCGCTGGCCGCGACCATGGCCACGACCTGATCGGCCTTCGGCAGCAGCGCCGCGGCCGCATGCCCCTGGCGCTGGGCGGTGAGACCGTCGGTGCTGAGCGCGTAGGCCAGCTCGCGCTCGGCGGCGGAGGCCGGCGCGCCGCCGCCGGCACGCAGCCGGGGGCGAGGAGGAAGGAGGACGACGAGCGTGGCCATGGACGGGGAATGATCGCGCGGGATTGTAAAAGTCGGGTTTCGCGCGGCCCGACGAATCAAGGACTTACATCGAGTTCTTTGCGTTACCGCGAGGCTTCGGAACCGAGCGCCTCGATGCCGGCGACGCGCTGCCGCCGCAGCGGCACGATCTCGAGGTTGCGCCGCTCCACCAGCGCGCGCTCCTCGACGATGCGGTCGTCGAGCCGCAGCCGGCCGCGCACCTCGAAGAAGCTGGAACTGGTCGACAGCCGGTCGGAGCCCGGCGGCGGCGTGCCCTGCGGCAGCAGCTGCTGCAGCTCGCCGATGTTGCGGAAGTGTTTGCGCTGGCGCGCCTGCACGATGCGTTCGGCCGACGACAGGTCGATGCCCAGCACGCCGGCCAGCACTTCCTTCGGCGCGGTGTTCACGTTGACCGGCGTCCTCACCGGCAGCAGCGTCAGGTAGGGCTCGAGCAGCGCGATCGACGCCGGGTCGACGCCGAGCCAGACGAGCTGGTCGATGCGTTCGGGCAGCAGCGGCGCATCGCCGCGGGCGGCGGTCGAGGACGCCACCACGATCGTCCCGCTCGCGGCATCGGCCGGCGCACCGGGTGCGGCCGGCGCCGTGGGGGCGATCGGCGCGGCCTGGCGCAGGCCGGCGGCGACCCGCGCGGCCAGGTCGCCCGACACGCCCGCCGCCTCGAACATCGACTGCAGCGTTTTCTGCTCGGCGAGCTCGGCCACCGGCGTGGTCGCCTCGATCAGGTGGCGCAGGTTGTAGCGGCCGGTCACGTCGGCGATCGAGCCGGACAGGAAGGCTTCGGGCGCATCGTCGGTGTTGTCCTTGTCGGCGGCGAGGAAGGTCGACAGCTTGGCCTCGGCCAGCGGCACCGCCCAGGGCTCGCCCAGGTGATCGGCGCCGCCGGTGCGGGCGTCCTCACGCAGGATCAGCCGGGCCCAGTCGATCGCGCCGGTGAGGATCCACTGGGCCTGCGCGCGGGCGCGCTCGGCGGCCTCGACCTGCACCGCACGCCACTGCTGCCAGACCATCGCCGCGGCGAGCGTCGCGACCAGCGTGACGATCACCATCGCGGTCAGCAGCGCGGCGCCGCGCTCGGAACGGGAAGGGCGGCCCATCGCGGCTCAGCTGGTCGGCGCGAGCCGCACGTCGCGGGTCAGGGTGCCGGCCAGGCCGCTGCCTTCGGTGAAGGCCAGCACGAGCCGCACGCCACTGGGCAGCAGCTGGCGCAGGTTGCCGGCGCTGGTGGTCGCGGTGTCCGCGCTCGACTGCGCGTTCGACCATGCGTTGCCCCGCCACAGGTAGAGCTGCCAGGCGCCCACGCCAGTGAGCGCGCGCAGCGAGCCGGGCTCGTTGCCGAGCAGCTGCTGCGACTGCATCCACTGGTCGGACAAGGCCTGCGAGCGGGTGACGACCGGCCCGGCCCAGCGCGTCACGCTGTCGCCGCGCAACGACCACACGACCAGCTGCATCCCCTGCGCCGAGCGGCGCGTCAGACGCAGGCTGGCGCCGTCGAACTGCAGCGCCGGCACCACGCCGGTGTCCTGCACTTCCTGCAGGTCGGTCTCCCACTGCGCGATCACCGTCTGCAGCCGCAGCTGCCGGTCGACGCGCTGCGCGGCGATCTCGCGGCTGCGCAGCATCGCGTCGATGCCCTGCCACGCCATCGCGGCGACGACGGCAAGGATCAGCAGCGCGACCAGCACCTCGACAAGTGTGAAACCTCGCATGGCGCGGCCGCACGAGTGGCCGCCTCGGGCCGGCTTTGCCGGACCGCCACCGGCGCCCCTTCGGCAGAGAGCGGCGAAGCCGCAACGGGGGGGGGACATCAGTAGCGCGCCAGCACGGTCGACAGCGTCAGCACCGGCCGGCCGTCGGCATCGGCGACGACCGCATCGGCACGGCGGAAGTTCGGGTTCGGCGTCGGCCGCACGATCATGCGGCCGCGGTAGGTGACGCCCAACTCTTCGCACAGGAACTCGGTGTCGCCGACGCCGGGGAACTGCTTCATCAGCTTCATCGCGGTCAGCTGGTTGTCGGCGCACCACTGGGCGGCGGTGATGTCGGTCAGCCGCTGCGCGCTGGAGGTAAGCGCACCCGAAGCCTTGATGCCCGCGGCCAGCGCGACCGCGACGATCGTCAGCGCGACCAGCACCTCGATCAGCGTCAGGCCGCGCTCGGCGCGCGGGCGCTGTTCAGCGCGCGACGGCGCCATCGCCGGCCTCGGTGACCGGCCCGAAGGGGCCGAGGCCATCGGTCGCGAGCGCGATGCGCTGCTCGTCGAGCCGCAGCACGATGGTCTGGGCGCCGATCAAGGGTTCCGGGCCGAGCACCACGCCGCGCGCCGGGCCACGGTCGTCGCGCACCTCGGCGACGACACCCGGCGTCAGCCAGCGCTCGGGCAGCCCGGAGTTCGCCGGCAGGCCGACGAAGCGGAACGCGGCGGCGGCCGGGTCGGCATTCGGCACCCAGACCACCGCGAGGCCCGCTGCCCGTGCTTCGGTGCGCGCGCTTTCAAGCAGCGCCGCCAGCCGCGCCGCTTCGCGCTCGAGCTGCGTCGAGGCCGGGTCGCGCAACGCGAGCGTCGCGGCGGCCGAAGCGATCGCGATCAGCGCGACCACCACGAGCAGCTCGATCAGCGTGAAGCCGGCCGGGCGGCGCGCGCCATGGCCGCCAGCCCGCCTACTGCCAGGAGCCGACGTCCGCATTGAGGCCCTCGCCGCCGGCCTGGCCGTCGGCACCGAAGCTGAAGACGTCGATCTCGCCCTTCACGCCCGGGTTCACGTATTGGTAAGGCGAGCCCCAGGGGTCCTTCGGCAACTTCTCGAGGTAGGGCTTCCAGTTCGGCGGAATCGGGCCGGTGCCCGGCTTCGCGACCAGCGCCTGCAGGCCCTGGTCTGCGGTCGGATAGCGCTGGTTGTCCAGCCGGTAGAGCTTGAGCGACTGCATCAGGTTGTTGACGTCGGTCTTCGCGGCGGTGACGCGGGCGTCGTCGGCCCGGTTCAGCACGTTCGGGACGATCAGCGCAGCCAGCACGCCGATGATCACCAGCACGACCATCAGCTCGATCAGCGTGAAGCCCGGGCGCAGGTGCATGCCGGGCGCCGCACGGCTGCCGAAGCCGCATGCGGCGCGCGGAGGGAGGCGATGCGAAGGGGCGGTAAGGCGCATGGATCGAAGCGAGGATGCGCCCGCGGCGGGGTTGCCGCAGGGCGAATGGCAAGGATTTGTTCGTGGGGCCGGCCAGGGCGCGCTCGGGGCTCGAAGGCGGCGAGGGCCATCATAAACTTCGTCGATGTCTGCACGGCTCGTCGCCTTCTTCGTCTGGGCCGTCGCCGCGGCCTGCGCCGCCTACTGGGGCTTGCGGCTGGTCATCACCCCGCGGCCGGTGCCCAGCCAGGCGCAATCGGTCTCGATGAGCGCCGCGCAGCGCGGCGACATCGCCCGGCTCTTCGCGACCGCACCGGTCGCGGCCGACACGCCGGTCGAGCCCGGGCTCGCCGCGCGCTTCAAGCTCGTCGGCGTGATGGCGCCCGGGAGCGCCGAGGCCGGCCAGGGCGTCGCGCTGATCTCCATCGACGACAAGCCGCCGCGCGCCTACCGGGTCGGCGCGCGGGTCGATCAGTCGCTGGTGCTCCAGTCGGTCGCGAAGCGCAGCGCGTCGATCGGGCCGGCGCAAGGCGCCGCGGCGGTCAAGCTCGAACTGCCGGCCCCGGCGCTGCCGGCCACCGGCAACCTGCCCAGCACGCAATCGATCCTCGGCGCAGGCACCTTGCCCGCGAGCCCGCCGCCGTATGCGCCGCCGGTGCCGCCGGCACCCGGCGTGGCGGCACCGCCGATCGCGCCGACCTTGCCGCCTTCGGGCAACCCGGACCCTTCGCTGGGTGGTGGTGGCGCGAACCTGCCGCCCGCGGCCCAGCCGCAAGACCCGCTCAACGATCCCTCGACGCGGCGCTGAGCGCGCCGGCCCCGGTCAGGGCCGGCTGCTCTGCGCGACGACGGGGGCTTCCTCGACCGCCGCCTCCAGCGTCGGGATGTCCGCCGGGCTGACGCTCGGCGTCGAGGTGGCCGGGCCGACGTTGGTGGCGCCGGGCTCGTCGCCCTCCGCGACTTCGGTCAGCAGCGCCGCGGCGCTGTGGATCAACGGCCAGGCCAGGGTGGCGCCGGTGCCGTCGGTGCTCTCCATGCCGAGTTCGAGCAGCGCGCTGGCGCGAAACAGCGCGAGCGCGTGGTCCAGCCCCTGGTGGCTGTGGCTGCGGCAGAACACGACGTAGTCGGTGACCGGCGCGGCAATGCGCGCGGCGACCAGCAGCGCGGCACAGGCCGGCAGGCCATCGACCATGATCAGGTGGCGCTTGCTCGCCGCGACCAGCATCGCGCCGACGAGCATCGCGATCTCGAAACCGCCGAAGGCGGCAAGCACCTCGACCGGGTCGGTCACGTCGCGGTGGCGGGCGAGCGCGGCTTCCAGCACCTCGAGCAGCTTGCGCTCGGCTTCGGGCGTGATGTCGGGGCCGGAAACGCCGAGGTCGCGCACCGGGACGTCGGCCAGCCGCGAGATCACCAGCGCCGCGCTCTCCTGCGAGCCGATGCCGATCGCCGCGCAGGCGAGGGCGTTGCCGGACAGCGTGTCGCCGATCTCCATCCCGGCGCGGATCGCCGCGTGCGCCTGGTCGACCGACATCGCGCTGGTGACCTTGGCGTTGCGGGTGCCGAAGCCGATCTTGCGCTGCAGCAGGCTCGGGTGCGGGTTCATCGGCTCGGCGAGGCCGGCATCGACGATCGTCAGCCCCATGCCCTGGATGAACGAGAACACCGCCATCGGCAGGCGGCCCTGCAGCAGGTGCAGCACCTGGGTGACGGTGGAGTCGCCCGGCGGCGTCAGGCCCTCGACGACGATGCCGTGGTCGCCGGCGAACACCAGCAGCTGCGGCGATTTCAGCCGCGGCTTCAGCGTGTTCTGGATCAGGCCCAGCCGCACCGCGAGCGGCTCGAGCTCGCCGAGGCTGCCGGCCGTCTCGGCGCGGCGGTGCAGCTTCTGCCGCAGCGCTTCTTCGAGGCGCGGGTGGTTGGTGGGAGCGATCAGCGAGCGTTGGACGGCCATGGCGGTGCAGAGCGTTGGATGGCGGTGCCGTAAGCCGGCGCAGCCGTGGCTACGGGTAAACGCGAGAGACGCGAAGTGTGCCTTTAGCGCAGGAACAGCCGGTAGACCGGGTTGCGCGTCTCCTCGACCGCCGGGTAGCCGAGCGTGCTCAGGAAGTCACGCAAGGCGCCCTGGGCGCCGCGTGGCACCTGCAGGCCCACCAGGATGCGGCCGTGATCGCCGCCTTGGTGGCGGTAGTGGAAGAGGCTGATGTTCCAGTCGGGATGCAGCTCGGACAGGAAGCGCATCAGCGCGCCCGGCCGCTCGGGGAAGACGAAGCGGAACAGCCGCTCGTCGCGCGCCAGTTCGGAGCGCCCGCCGACCAGGTGGCGCACGTGCGTCTTCGCGAGCTCGTCGTGCGTCATGTCGATCGCGGCGAATCCGTGCGCTTCGAAGCGCGCGGCGATCTCGGCCGACTCGCCGCGCTGCGAGATCGCAAGGCCGACGAAGACGTGGGCGATGCTCGCGTCCGAGATCCGGTAGTCGAACTCGGTGACGCTGCGCGGGCCGATCAGCGCGCACAGCCGCTTGAACGAACCGCGCTCCTCGGGCAGCGTCACCGCGAACAGGGCCTCGCGCGCTTCGCCGACCTCGGCGCGCTCGGCGACGAAGCGCAGGCGGTCGAAGTTCATGTTCGCGCCGCAGGTCACCGCGACGAAGGTCCGGCCCGCGCCGCCGGTGCGCTGCGCGTACTGCTTGACCGCCGCGACGCCCATCGCGCCCGAGGGCTCGAGCACCGAGCGGGTGTCCTCGAAGACGTCCTTGATCGCGGCGCACACGGCGTCGGTGTCAACGATCTCGAAGCCGTCGACCAGCGCGCGGGTCAGCCGGAAGGTTTCCTCGCCGACCAGCTTGACCGCGGTGCCGTCGGCGAACAGGCCGACATCCTTCAGCGTGACCCGCTTGCCCGCCTTCACCGAGCGGGCCATCGCGTCGGAATCGGTCGTCTGCACGCCGATCACCTTGATCTCCGGCCGCAGCGACTTGATGTAGGCGGCGACGCCCGAGATCAGCCCGCCGCCGCCGACCGCGACGAACACCGCGTCGATCGGCCCCGGGTGCTGGCGCAGGATCTCCATCGCGATCGTGCCTTGGCCGGCGATCACGTCGGGGTCGTCGAAGGGGTGGACGAAGGTGGCGCGCTGCTTCTTCTCGAGCGCGCGCGCGTGGGCGTAGGCGTCGGAATAGCTCTCGCCGTGCAGCACGACCTTGGCGCCGCGGCCGCGCACCGCGTCGACCTTGAGCTGCGGCGTCGTCACCGGCATCACGATGGTCGCGCGGCAACCCAGGCGCTGCGCCGCCAGCGCGACGCCTTGCGCGTGGTTGCCGGCCGAGGCGCAGATGACGCCGCGTGCCAGCTGCGCCTCGGACAGCCGCGCCATCTTGTTGTAGGCGCCGCGCAGCTTGAAGCTGAACACCGGCTGCTCGTCCTCGCGCTTGAGCAGCACCGTATGGCCGAGCCGGCCCGAAAGCGAAGGCGCGAACTGCAGCGCCGTTTCCTGCGCGACGTCGTAGACGCGCGCGGTGAGGATGCGCTCGAGGTAGTCGCCGATCGGCTTGCGACGCCCGTTCGATGCGCGCGTGCGGCGCGCTACGGTCTGCGCTGCGGCGCGTGCCATCGAAGCCCTCCCCAGGGAAAAGGGCGCGATCATAAGTGGCCGCCCCGGCATGCCGCACCCATGAAAAAGGCCCGAAGCCGTGAGGCTTCGGGCCGAATCCACCTTGGGGTGGAGGAGACAAGCGGCCGACCGCGCCGGAGCGTCGATCGATGGCCGCGATGGTAGACGGCCCGATGTGGCGTCGCAACAAACCTTCGGTCATGTCTTCATGCGCGGCCGGCACGTCCTGCGAGTCAGCGGCGGCCGGCACGCAGCGCCAGAATCGCGCCTCACGAGGAGACGAGCATGGAGTGCACCGTTCGCTGGCAGCCCGAGGTCGGCATGGCCTTCAACGCCGAGACCGGCAGCGGCCACCTGATCGCGATGGACGGTGCGCCCGAAGGCGGCGGCCGCAACCTCGCGCCGCGGCCGATGGAAACCGTGCTCGCCGGCACCGGCGCGTGCATCGCCTACGACGTCGTGCTGATCTTGAAGCGCGGCCGCCACGACGTGCGCGGCTGCGAGGTCAAGCTCGACGCCGAGCGAGCGACGACCGACCCGAAGGTCTTCACCAGGATCCACATGGGCTTCGTCGTCCGGGGCCGTGGCGTGCCGGCGGCCGCGGTCGAACGCGCCGTGCAGCTGGCGCACGAGCGCTACTGCTCGGCCAGCGCGATGCTCGCGAAGACCGCCGAAATGACGACGGGCTTCGAGCTGATCGAAGTCTGAGCCCGCGCCGCCGCGTCAGATGCGGTGCGCGACGGTGGTCATCAGCTTCGCGCCGGCGCGCATCGCCCAGCGCGCCGGGGCCGGCAGCGGCGAGGCGCCGGCCGCTTCGGCGTCCTGCGCATGGCGTGCCTCGTCGAGGCGCATGGCCTCGACGATGGCGCGCGACGCCGTGTCGGCCGCGGGCAGCCGGTCGAGGTGCCCGGCCAGGTGCTGCTCGACCTGCCGTTCGGTCTCGACGAGAAAGCCCAGGCTCGCGCGATCGCCGAGCCGGCCCGCGACCAGCCCGAGCCCGAAGGCGCCCGCGTACCACAGCGGGTTGAGCAGGCTCGGCCGCGCGCCGAGCTCGTCGAGCCGCTCGGCCGTCCACGCGAGGTGATCGGTCTCCTCGCGGCCGGCGGCCTCGAAGCGCGCGGCCAGCTGTGCATCGCGCGTGCTCAGCGCCTGCGCGTCGTACAGCGCCTGTGCGCAGATCTCGCCGACGTGGTTGACGCGCATCAGCGCGCCCGACAGCGCCCGATCCTCCTCCGACAAGGGCGCCGCTTCCACGGCCGCCCGCGGCCGCGCGCGCGCCGCGCTTGGCCGTGCGAGCAGCGTGCGCAAGGCGCGGTCGAGGGAACCCAGCAGGCGGTCGCTGGAGCGGGGGGTCTCGGTGGGAAACGGGTGCATCTTGGCCTTCCTGGCTCAGGACGTCGGGACGACGCCGGCGTATCGGCGTGTCGGGACGATGAAACGCGAAACGACGGGCCGCGAGTTGTCCCACGGCAACAGAAGCAGGGCAAGTGCTGGGGCGACTCTAGCCGGCGCGCCACTGCCTCTGGTGCAATCCGTCCGGTCTGCGAAAAGCAGCTCGTCCGTGCTTGCGCAAGTCGTCGCAGCCGGAGCCTCGCTATCAACACTCCCAGGAGATGGTTCGAATGAAGAAGTCAATGATCGCTCTCGCGGTGCTCGCGTCGTTCGCAGGCGCCGCAGCGGCGCAATCGTCGGTCACGCTGTACGGCCGGGCCGAAGTCAACGCCACCTATTCGAAGCCGGGCGATGCCGTCGGAGGGGGCGACGAAAGATGGCTGATGAACGACGGCGGCGACAACTCCGGCATTGGCGGCTCGCGTTGGGGTCTGCGCGGCACGGAGGACCTTGGCAGTGGCCTGAAGGCTTATTTCGTGCTTGAGTCGGGCTTCCGCACCGACACGGGTGCTGCTGGCGACAACGCGAAGTTTTTTAACCGTCAGGCCTACGTCGCCCTTGGTTCAACGAGCCTTGGCGATGTACGTCTAGGCCGCCAGGAGACGATCTCGCGCTTGATCAACGCTGGCTACACCGACGCCTCGGGTATCGGCGAACTGAAGGTGGACGAAGGCGTTGGCGGTGGCCGCCAGCTGTTCCAGACCTTCGGCCAGCGCGTAGACAACACCGCGACTTACATCACCCCGAACTTTGGCGGCTTCCAGGTGCAAGCGATGGTTGGCGCCGGCGAAGGGGCGAACGCTCGTTACCAGGGAATCATGGCTTCTTACAGCGCCGGTCCGCTGAAAGTGGCAGTGGGGTACGAGGAGTACGACAGCTTTGGCGTCTTCTCCGACCCGTACAACAAAGTCATCAACGTCGGTGCCAACTACAACTTCGGCTTCGCGACCTTGTTCGCAGGCTATCAAGACGCCACAGATGTCGGGAGCAACAACGTAACGGCGCCGTTGGCCGCCACAGCGGTGCGCGACCAACAAGCTTGGAACGTCGGTGTGCTCGTCCCGATCGGCGTACTTCAACTTCGTGCGCAGTACACCAACGTCGACTACGACCTCGTCAGTGGCGCGGGTGCCGACCAGCAGAAGTACGGCGTCTCGGTGCGTTATCCGCTGAGCAAGCGCACGACGCTCTACTCGGCCGTTACTCAGCGTGATGGGGAAAATCCGGGTGGCGTCGATGCGACGCGCAATTTCACCGCGAAGCGCGAAATCACGCTGCTCGGCGTCGCCCACACCTTCTGATCCGGCTCGAAGGTTCCCGCGTGACAAGGGCACCCCTCGGGGTGCCCTTTTTCATGAGGCGTCGCGATCCGGCGCCGCGGCACGCGAGCACCTTGAAAAGCATCAAGACACCTGGTCTGCGCGCCTGGCTGACAGCCAGTGCGTTGATCGCATCGGCCGGATGCGCCACGGCGCCGCCCGAGCCGGCGATGGTCGATCCCGGCGGGCTGCTCGCAGCGCTGCCGGCGGGCTGCGTCGCTGAGTGGCAGCCGCAGACGCTGCCCGGCAAGCGCGCGACGCGCTATGCCGTCGCGCCGGCCGAGGATGGCCGCCCGGTGGTGCGCGCGCAGGCCGACCGCTCCGCCAGCCTCGTGCGGCACAAGCTGCGCCTCGAGCCGGCGCAGTTCGCGCGCCTGCGCTTTTCGTGGCGCGTGCCGGCGTTGATCGCCGACGGAGACGTGCGCGGCCGCGACACCGAAGACGCGCCGGCGCGCATCGTCCTTGCCTTCGACGGCGATGCGCGCCGGCTCGGCGAACGCGACCGGCTCCTGTTCGACCTGGCCGAAACCCTGGGCGGCGAACGCCCGCCGTTCGCGACCCTGATGTATGTCTGGGACGCGCAGGCGCCGCTCGACAGCGTCGTCGTCAACAGCCGCACGGGCCGGGTGCGCAAGATCGTCGTCGAGTCCGGTGCCGAGCAGCTCGGCCGCTGGCGTCTGCACGAGCGCGACATCGCGGCCGACTACCGGCGTGCCTACGGCGAGGCGCCGGGAGCGTTGATCGGCGTGGCGCTGATGACCGACGCCGACAACACCGCGAGCCGCGCCCAGGCCGCCTACGGCCCGGTCTGCTTCATCGCGGCCGACGGCCCGGGCGCCGCGCGACCGCCCTGATCGAGGCCGCGGCGATGCGATCGTTGTCCCGCGGCATCGGACCGGCAGCCCCGCTCGACGGCAGCGGCTGAAGCTCGTGCCGAAGGACTCGGCGCGCACGAGCGCCGTCGGCGCGTCGCGCCTACGACCGTCGCCCGCCTCGGCTGTCGTCCAGGAGTGCGCGATGCATCCACGCCTTGGGTCCGCTGCCGTCGCGCTTCTCGCCGCCGTGCTTGCCGGCTGCGCGACCACCGAGTACTCGCAGCTCACCGGCCGGCGCTATTTCTTCGCGCGGATCGACACCTACCCGGTGGTCGTCCTCGATGTCGACGGCCGCTCCACCGCGAGCGACCCGGTGCTGGTCGATCCCGGGACGCGCGTGGTGCGAGTGCAGGCGCCGCCCGGCGGCGCTGGCCTGCAGGAAGTGCGCAGCATCACGCTCGACGTGCCGGCGTGCACGCGGATCTACCTTGTCGCGGTCAAGACGAACCGGCTTGCAAGCGACTTCCAGGTGAGCGTCGATCACCGGGAGCCGCTCAGCCCCTGCGTTGCCAAGGCGGCGCAGCGGCGAAGCTGCCGGCGCGCCTGCTCGCGCAAGGCGCGACACCCGGCGGCATGCCGAGCGCGGCCCTCGCCGGCTTCAGCGACGCTGAAACGAAGCAGCGGCGACGGTGGTGAGAGCGTCGGGCGCGAAGCTGGGTTGAGCCTGCCGGCTCATCCGCCGCGGGGCAGCAGCGTCTCGCCGCGAAACAGCTCGGCCACCGACTCGCGCTCGCGCACGAGCGTCGCGCGCTCCCCCTCGACCATCACTTCGGCCGCGCGCGCGCGGCTGTTGTAGTTGCTGGCCATCGACATGCCGTAGGCGCCGGCGGCGAGGATCGCGAGGCGGTCGCCGGCGGCCGCAGCCAGCATGCGGTCTCGGCCGAGCCAGTCGCCCGACTCGCAGACGGGGCCGACCACGTCGTAGCGCAGCGGCTCGCCGTCGCGCAGCGTGCACGGCACGATGCCCATCGTCGCCTGGTACATCGCCGGGCGCATCAGGTCGTTCATCGCGGCGTCGACGACGCAGAAGTTCTTCGCGTCGCCCGGCTTCAGGTACAGCACCTCGGTGATCAGCACGCCGGCCTCCGCGACCAGCGAGCGGCCCGGCTCGAACATCAGCCGCCGATGCCCGTGGCCGCGTGCGTCGATGCGCGCGACCAAGCGGCGGATCAGCGCTTCGACGTCCAGGGGCGTCTCGTCGGTGTAGCGCACGCCGATGCCGCCGCCGAGGTCGAGGTGGCGGATGCGCAGGCCCTCGGCCTCGACGGCTTCGACCAGATCCAGCATGCGTTCGAGCGCGTCGAGGTAGGGCCCGGCGTCGGTGATCTGCGAGCCGATGTGGCAGTCGATGCCGACGACCTCGAGGCCGGGCAGCGCGGCCGCGCGGCGGTACACCGCGACCGCGCGGTCGTGCGCGATGCCGAACTTGTTGCCCTTCAGCCCGGTGGAGATGTAGGGATGCGTCTTCGCATCGACGTCGGGGTTGACGCGCAAGCTGATCGACGCGGTCTTGCCGAGCGAGGTCGCGACGTCGCTCAGCACCTCCAGCTCGGCTTCGCTCTCCACGTTGAAGCCGTGCACGCCGGCTTCAAACGCGCGGCGCATCTCCGCGCGCGTCTTGCCGAGGCCGGAGAAGACGGTCTTGGCCGCGTCGCCGCCGGCCGCGAGCACGCGCTCGAGCTCGCCGCCGGAGACGATGTCGAAGCCGCAGCCGGCTTCGGCGAAGGTCTGCAGCACGGCGAGGTTCGAGTTCGCCTTCATCGCGTAGCAGATCAGGTGCTCGCGTCCGGCGAGCGCGCGCTGGTAGGGCGCGAGCGCCGCGAGCATCGCGCCGCGCGAGTAGGCGTACAGCGGCGTGCCGAAGCGCGCGGCGAGGTCGTCGGCTGCGATGCCACCGATGAACAGCCGGCCTTCGCGGTAGTGGATGTGCGGGTCGCCGGGCAGCGTGTTCATCGCACCGCCCCACTCGCCGGGGCGGCCGGAGCCGACGCGGCTTTCGCGGCCGGCGCCAGCACCAGCGGGCCCTTCTGGCCGCAGCCGGTGACGACGAGCAGCGCCGATGCACCCACCACGAACGCGGTCAAGCCGCTCCCTAGAATTCCGTGCATCCGCACGCGCCTCGTCTTCTTCATCGCCGAATTCTAAGAATGAGCTTTTCGCCGAACGCCCCTGCCGAAGCCGACGCGCTGAGCGATGCCGACTATCACGCGCTCGCGCGCAGCCTGCTCGCATCGATCGAAGCTCAGATCGATCGCTGGCTACAGGATGACGTGGTCGACATCGACGGCGCGCGCACCGGCGGCCTGCTCGAGATGAGCTTCCCGGGCGGCAGCAAGATCGTCGTCAATACGCAGCCGCCGCTGCAGGAGATCTGGCTGGCGGCGCGCGGTGGCGGCTTCCACTACCGGCGCGTCGGCGGACGCTGGCTCGACACCAAGACCGGCGACGAGTTCTTCGCAGTGCTGTCGCGCTGCGCGAGCGAGCAGGCCGGCAAGACACTGCACTTCGAGGCATGACGACGAGCCGCTGCGGCGCCTCGCCCTTCGCCGCCGGTCTCAGTTCTTGAACAGATCGAGGATGCCCTTGCGCTCGTCCTCGGTCGCTGCGGGCGGAGCCTGAACGTCAAGGCCGAGGCTCGCGACGCCGTGGCCGGGGCCGTGCTCTTCGTAGTACCACTCGCCGCCGACGTTCATCAGCCCTTCGGCGGGCGGCTTGATCTCGTCGGGCTTCGTGTTCTTCAGCGCAAAGCTCATGTAGTCGATCCACACCGGCAACGACAGGCCCCCGCCGGTTTCGCGATCGCCGAGCTTGCGGGGCTGGTCGTAGCCGATCCACACGACGCCGACCAGGTTCTTCGTGTAGCCGGCGAACCAGGTGTCCTGCGAGTCGTTGGTGGTGCCGGTCTTGCCGTAGAGGTCGGGGCGCTTAAGGGTGGCCTGGGCCCGCGCGGCGGTGCCGCTGCGCGTCACCTCCTGGAGCAGCGAGCTCGTCACGAAGGCGTTGCGCGCGTCGATCGTGCGCCTCGATTCGTCGAGCGTCGCCGGCTCGACCTGCGTGACGATGCGGCCCTTGTCGTCGGTGATCTTCGTCACCAGCACCGGGTTGACGCGGTAGCCGCCGTTGGCGAACACCGAATAAGCGGCGGCCATCTGCAGTGGCGTCACCGATCCCGTACCCAGCGCCATCGGCAGGAAGGGGAGATGCTTCTCGGCGTCGAAGCCGAAGCGCGCGATCCACTTCTGCGCGTAGGCGGTTCCGATCGCCTCGACGATGCGGATCGACACCATGTTCTTCGACTTGGCCAGCGCGCGGCGCATCGACATCGGGCCTTCGAAGGTGCCGTCGTAGTTCTTCGGCTCCCAAGGCTGGCTGCCGGTGGCGGCGGCGTCGAAGAACAGCGGCGCGTCGTTGATCACCGTGGCCGGCGTGAAGCCCTTCTCCAACGCGGCCGAGTAGATGAAGGGCTTGAAGCTCGAACCCGGCTGGCGCCAAGCCTGGGTGACGCGGTTGAACTGGCTCTTCGCGTTGTCGAAGCCGCCGACCATCGAGCGGATCGCGCCGGTGCGCGGATCCATCGAGACGAACGCACCTTCGACCTCGGGCACCTGGGTGATCGACCACAGTTCCTTGCCGGCCTTGTCCTTGCCGGTCACGATCACGCGGATCACCGCGCCGCGGCGGATCGCCGTCTTCGGGTTGCCCTTCGGCGCGAGGCCGGAGGTCGCCGGCTTCAAGCCCTCGCCGGTGATCGTCAACGTGTCGCCGCTGTGCAGCGCGGCGACCACCTGCCTGGGGTTCGCTTCGAGCACGACGGCCGCCTTGATCTCGTCGTTGTCGGGATGCGCGTCGAGCGCGTCGGCGACTCGCGTGTCGAGCGCCTTCGGGTCGGCCGGCAGGTCGACGTAGGCCTCGGGACCGCGATAGACCTGTCGGCGTTCGTAGTCGGTGATGCCCTTGCGCAGCGCGCGGTACGCGGTCTCCTGCTCGGTCGCGCTGATGCTGGTGTAGACGTGCAGGCCACGCGTGTAGGCACTGTCGCCGTACTGGCCGTAGATCAGCTGGCGCGCCGTCTCGGCCACGTGCTCGGCATGCAGCGGCACCTGGATGTTGCGGCGGTAGACGAGCTTCTCCTTGCGCGCCGCCTCGGCCTGCTCCTCGGTGAGGAAGCCGTTCTCGTACATGCGATCGATGATGTATTGCTGGCGCACGCCGGCGCGCTTCGGATTCGCGATCGGATTGAAGCTCGAAGGTGCCTTCGGCAGGCCGGCGAGCATCGCGGCCTCGGCGGCGCTGATGTCGCGCAAGGGCTTGCCGAAGTAGATCTCCGCGGCGGCCGCGAAGCCGTAGGCGCGCTGGCCGAGGTAGATCTGGTTCATGTAGACCTCGAGGATCTGGTCCTTGGTCAACTGCCGCTCGATCTTCAGCGCGAGCAGGATCTCGTAGAGCTTGCGCGACAGCGTCTTCTCGGTCGGCAGGTAGAAGTTGCGCGCCACCTGCATCGTGATCGTCGAGGCGCCCTGGCTGCGCGATTCGCCGACGTTGGCGAGACCGGCGCGCACGATGCCGATGTAGTCGACGCCGCCGTGCTGGTAGAAGCGCGCGTCCTCGATCGCGAGCACCGCTTCACGCATCACCTTCGGGATCTCGCCGATCGGCGCGAACTGGCGACGCTCTTCGCCGTACTCGCCGATCAGCACGTCGTCGGCGGAATAGATGCGCATCGGCAGCTTCGGCCGGTAGTCGGCGAGGCTGCTGATCTCGGGCAGGTTGGGGTAGGCCACCGACAGCGCAATCGCCGCGAGCACCAGCGCTGAGAACACCAGCGCAAAGCTCAGTCCCAGCAGCGACGAAAGCACCAGCAGCGGCCAGCGGACGCCAGGGTGCAGCGCGCCGAAGCGCGCGGACCATCGGCCCATCCAGCGTGGCGTGGAGCCACCGTTTTCGGAAGTGCTCATGAGTCGGCCGTGAATTGCTGACGATTATAGAAATGGGGTCCGCGCCCGCTTCGCAGCAGCGCGAGCAGCCACTGCATCATCGTCGTCACTTCGAGCGAGAAGGGCGCTGTGCGGTTTGCAACGACCCTATCGCAACGCGGCGTCCAAGGCGGTAGGAAGTCCTTATGAAGCAAGGACCTTGCTGCTAGCATTTAAGTGACTTCTTAATTCTTTACAGCCGTGAAGCGGCGACCGGGAGCCCACCGTGAGCTTTCTTGACGGGTTGATGGGAGGCAAGCAGATGCCGCTCGTCGGACTGGATATCAGCTCGTCGAGCGTCAAGCTCGTCGAACTGGGCCAATCCGGATCCGGCGGCTATGTGGTCGAGCGCTTCGCGACCGAAAGCTTCGAGAAGGGCTGGATCTCCGACGGCCAGATCGAGAAGTTCGACGAGGTTGCCGACGCCGTGCGCCGCGTCGTCAGCAAGAGCGGCACGCGAACCAAGCGCGTCGCGATGGCGATGCCGCAATCCGCGGTCATCACCAAGAAGATCATGCTGCCTGCCGGCCTGCGCGAGGAGGAACTCGAACTGCAGGTCGAGAGCGAGGCCAACCAGTACATCCCGTTCTCGCTCGACGAGGTCAGCCTCGACTTCTGCGTGATCGGCCCGAGTCCGGCCTCGGCCGGCGACGTCGAAGTGCTGATCGCCGCGTCGCGCAAGGACCGTGTGCAGGACCGCCAAGGCCTCGCCGAAGCGGCGGGCCTGAAGCCGGTGGTGCTCGACATCGAATCGCACGCCTCGCGCCTTGCGATGACGCGGATCATCGGCGCCTTGCCCAACGAGGGGCGCGATGCGCTGGTCGCGCTGTTCGAGATCGGCGCCGAGACCACCAGCTTGAAGGTGTTGCGCGACGAGGAACTGCTCTACGACCGCGACCAGGCCTTCGGTGGCTCGCAGCTCACGCAGATGATTTCACGCCAGTACGGCTTCTCGTTCGAGGAGGCCGAACAGAAGAAGCTGGCGAGCGACCTGCCCGAGGACTACGAGAGCTCGCTGCTCGTGCCCTTCGTCGACAGCCTCGCCCAGGAGATCGGCCGAGCGCTGCAGTACTTCTTCACCAGCACGCCGCACCACAAAGTGCATTACGTGATGCTCGGCGGCGGCACCGCGACGCTGCCCGGCCTCAAGGAGCGCGTGACCGAGCTGACCGGCTTCGCGTCGATGGTCGTCAACCCCTTCGACGGCATGAAGCTCGGCTCCGCGGTGCGCGAAAGCAAGCTGCGTCGCGAGGCCCCCGCTTACCTCACCGCCTGCGGTCTGGCGATGCGGAGGTTCTTGTCATGATCCTGATCAACCTCCTGCCGCACCGCGAGGAGCGACGGCAGCGGCGCAAGAAAGCCTTCTACGCGGGGCTCGGCGTTTCCTTTGTCGTCGGGCTCGTGTTTGCGGGCCTCTGGTACCTGGTGCTGCAGCAGATGATCACTTCGCAGCAGGAGCGCAACGCCTTCCTGCGCGCCGAGATCGCCAAGCTTGAAGAGCAGATCAAGGACATCGCCACGCTGAAGGCCGAGATCGACAGCCTGAAGGCGCGGCAGAAGGCCGTCGAGGACCTGCAGGCCGATCGCAACGTGCCGGTGCACCTGCTGAACGAGCTCGTGAAGCAGACGCCCGAAGGCGTGTACCTGACGACGATCAAACAGGACGGCAACGTCGTCGGCGTCACCGGCATCGCGCAGACCAACGAGCGCGTCTCCGAATTCCTTCGCAACACCGCCTACAGCTCGACCTGGCTCGAGAAGCCCGACCTCGTCGAAATCAAGGCCGCGAATCTGGTGACCGCCGGGCGCGAGCAGAAGCGGCTCTTCGAGTTCAGCGTGCGCGTGAGCTTGAAGCGTTCGCCGGAAAGCGCGAAGCAAGACGGCGGCATCCCGGCCACTCCTGGCGGGGCTGCTTCGGCGCCCGCCGTGAAGCGCTCCTGAGGTGACGCGATGGCGACCAGGAACATGAGTTTCGATCTGACGACCGTCTTCCAGGACGCGGTCGGCCAGTTCCGCGGACTGAACCCCAATGAGCCCGGCCAGTGGCCCTGGCTTCCGAAGCTAGCGGCCTTTGCCGGCATCGTCGCGCTGGTGCTGATCGGTGGCTGGTTCGGCTTGCTTTCTTCGACCAGCGACGAGCTGCAGGCCGAGCGCGACCGGGAGCCCGGGCTGCGTCAGGAATACCGCTCGAAGCTTTCGCAGGCGGTGAACCTGAACGAACTGCGCAAGCAGAAGATCCAGGTGCAGGAGTACGTCACGCAGCTCGAAAAGCAGCTGCCCGGCAAGGCCGAAATGGATGCGCTGCTGTCCGACATCAACCAGGCAGGGCTCGGTCGAGGCCTGCAGTTCGAACTGTTCCGACCCGGTCAGGTGAGCGTGAAGGACTACTACGCCGAGCTGCCCATCACAATTCGCGTGACGGGGCGCTATCACGACATCGGGTCCTTCGCGGCTGACGTCGCCAATCTGTCGCGCATCGTCACGCTGCACAACATGAACATCGGCTCCGGCAAGGATCAGGGCGGCGTGCTCTCGATGGAGGCCACCGCGCGTACTTATCGCTACCTCGAT
>NZ_DASTPW010000032.1:0-14003 GCF_035762065.1 Methylibium sp. | reverse complement strand
GACCTCGCGCCGGGCTGCGCAGCGAACATCGCGCCGCGCTGGGGGAGGACCCCCGCGCTGCGCGGCCCGCACCGGGCCGGACTCCGCGAGACCCCCGTGCTGCAAGCCCTGGCCCGAGCCGCAAACGCGATCAAGCGCCCTGCGCAGGCCGTGCCGCGCTCGCGTTCGAGTGACGGCTGGATCGCCCGCGAGGACGTCGCGATGGGCACCTCGATCAAGGTCGAGCTGTGGGCCGAGGACCCGCATGTCGCCAAAGCCGCGGTGGCCGACGTGATGGCCGAGATGCGCCGCATCGACGCGACCTACAGCCCGCACAAGGCCGACTCCGAGCTTTCGCGCATCAACCGCGACGCGGCCGCCGGGCCGGTGGCGATCAGCGACGAGACGCTGCAGCTGCTGAAGCACGCGCTGGCCTTCTCGCTGCTGTCCGACGGCGCCTTCGACATCTCGTTCGCAAGCGTCGGCCAGCACTACGACTACCGCGCCGGCATCGCGCCCGACGCCGCGACGGTCGAGCGCGCCCGCGCGAGCGTGGGCTACCGCCAGCTGCATGTCGACGACGAGGTGCACACGGTGCGCTTCGGCCTGCCCGGCATGCGCATCGACCTCGGCGGCTTTGCGAAGGGCCATGCGGTCGACAACGCCGCCCGGCTGCTGCGCGAGCGCGGCATCGCCCATGCGATGGTGGCCGCCGGCGGCGACAGCCGCGTGATCGGCGACCGGCGCGGCCGGCCCTGGAGCATCGGCGTGCGCGATCCGCGGCGTGCCGGACAGATGGTCGCGGTGCTGCCGCTCGAGGACTGCGCGATTTCCACCTCCGGCGACTACGAACGCTGCTTCGAGCGCGACGGCGTGCGCCACCACCACCTGATCGACCCGGCCACCGGCCGCTCGGCCGCCGGCGCGCGCAGCGTCACGGTGCTGGCCGACGACGGCCTCACCGCCGAGGCGCTCGGCAAGAGCCTGTTCGTGCTCGGCGTCGAGCGCGGGCTGGCGCTGGTCGAGTCGCTGCCGGGCGTCGACGCGGTGGTGGTCGACGCGCACGGCGCGCTGCATTTTTCTTCGGGCCTGCTCGACCGCGGGCCCGGTGCCGGCGCCGGCGGCCCGCCGGCGCCCGCGTGACGGGTTCGCGACAGCGGTCGGGATCGAGGAGAAGACGATGACGAAGAAGCACGACACCCTGGGCCGACTCGGCGCCGCCGGCCTGTTCGCGAGCCTGCTGCTCGCCGGCTGCGGCAGCGGCAGCAGCAGCGACACCGGCACGGTCACCGTGCAGGGCGACGTCGCGCTGGCCTACACCAAGCGCGTCAACACGATCGGCCAGAACCCGACCAACGGCTCGCCGTCGGCCGCGGGCGGCGACTTGATGGTGCGCGAGAAGTCCTCGCCGAGCGCGGTGGAGCACAACCTCACTGCCGGCATCACGCAGGGCAACGGCGACGCGTCGGACCCGGAGGTGTCGTACGACGGCACGAAGATCGTCTTCGCGCTCAAGTGCCCCGCCACCAACACCTCGACGATCGTCGTCGCCGGCGCCACCGTGCCGGCCTGCACCGGCCGCTGGAACCTGTGGGAGTACGACTTCACCGGCCGGCCGCTGACCGGCGGCAGCCTGCGGCGCCTGACGCACTCGACGCAGGACGACGACGTCGATCCCGCTTACCTGCCGGGCGGGCGCGGCTACGTGTTCGCATCGAACCGCCAGACGACCACCAAGACGCAGGCGCTCGGCCAGACCTACTACGCGCTCGACGAGTACGAGCGCGAGCGCGTGCTGAACCTGCACACGATGGACAAGGACGGCGCCGCGATCACGCAGATCTCCGTCAACCAGAGCCACGACCGCAACCCGGTCGTGCTGAGCGACGGGAACATCATGTTCTCGCGCTGGGAGCACGTGGGCGAGCGCAACCGCTTCGCGATCTTCACCGTGAAGCCCGACGGCACGAACATGTTCGTCAAGTACGGCGCGCACAGCCCGGGCAACAGCTTCCTGCACCCGCGCGAGATGGACCCGGCCGGGGCCGACAAGGGCTTCGTGCTGTCGTCGCTGATGTCGCTGTCGGGCACCCGCGAGGGCGGCTCGCTGATGAAGATCGACGCGGCCAACTATTCCGAGCAGAACACGCCGGCGAGCCGCAGCGTGCCGGCGCAGGGCGGGCAGAAGTCGATCACGCCGCAGGCGCTGAACGACGGCCGCGGTCTCTCGCGCTTCGGCCGCATCACGACGCCCTACCCGCTGTGGGACGGCACCGGCCGCATCCTCACCTCCTACGTGCCCTGCCAGGTCACGAAGAACGGCGTGGTCACCGCGTGCGCGAACCTCTCGAGCGACGAGGTCGCGCGCCTCGAGTCCGACCGCACGATGGCCGAAGAGGCCGCCGATCCGGTGCAGGACGACGTGCCGCCGTCGTACGGCGTCTACATGTTCAACCCGGCCGACGGCAGCTTCCTGCCGGTCGCGACACCGGCCGCGGGCTTCATGTACACCGACGCGGTGCCGCTGCAGAAGCGCACCGAGCCGAACACGCCCCCACCGGCCGAGCTCGATGCCGCGCTCGCCGCGCGCGGCAAGGCCATCCTCTCGGTGCGCAGCGTCTACGACACCGACGGCCTCGACCGCATGGGCGACTCGGTGCTTGCCGCGGCCGACTTGCCCACCGGCTGCACCACCGGCATCGCGAAGACCGCGGCGACCGACGCGAGCGACACCCGCGCGCAGATCGCCGACCTGTCGAAGATCAAGGACCCGGCCGACCCGGCCTACCACTGCGCGCCGGCGCGGATGATCCGGGCCGTCCGCGCCGTCGCGCCGCAGGCCGGCACGATGGGCATGCGCGAGGCGATCGGCGAGACCGAGTTCGAGCCGCAGCAGATCCTCGGCTACGCGCCGATCGAGCCGGACGGCTCGTTCAAGCTCGAGGTGCCGGCCGACGTGCCGCTGGCGCTCGCGGTGATCGACGCGAAGGGCCGCGCGCTGCAGACCCACCTGAACTGGATCCAGGTGCGCCCCGGCGAGCTGCGCACCTGCGACGGCTGCCACAGCCCGCGGCGCGGCGCCGCGATCAACGCCGGCGCGACCGTGAACAACATGCCGGCATCTTTGCGCGCCGCGCTCGCGAGCCAGCATCAGTCGGGCGAGACGATGGCATCTTTGCGCACGCGCCTCGACGCCGCCGCACTGCAACTGCAAGCCGACATGGCCTACGCCGACATTTGGGCCGACACCACGCGACCGGGCATCACCGCTCGCGCGCCGATGTCGGTGCGCTACACGGGCAACGCGAACGCGGCCGACGACCTGGCCACGCCCGCGCCGGTCGACGGGATCATCAACTACCCCGACCACATCCAGCCGCTGTGGACCCGGAGCCGCGGTGCCGGCGGCGCGGCCACCTGCACCAACTGCCATGCCGATCCGGCCAGGCTCGACCTGCGCGCGAACGTCGCGGGCACCGGCCGGCTCGTCTCGTACGAGGAGCTGCTGGTCGGCGACCCGCTGCTGGATGCGGCCGGCCAGCCGGTCACCCGCATCGAAGAGGGCGTGCCGGTGATCGTGCGCGGCGCGGCGCTGGTGGACACCATGGTCGGCGGCGCGAACGGCATCACCCGCTCGAGCCGGCTCGGCGAGATCCTCTACGGCGAGAACCTCAAGGCCAGCGCCGAGAGCCGCACGCTGCACCCGAACCCGCCCGGCTCGGCGCCGAACCACGCGACGCTGCTCAACGCGGCCGAGCTCCGGCTCGTCACCGAGTGGATGGATCTGGGCGGCCAGTACTTCAACAACGTCTCGGCGAGCAACAGCCCGGTGCGGCAGGTCACCCAGCTGAGCGAGGCCACCTTCACCACGGCCGTGCTGCCGGTGCTGCGGCAAAGCTGCGTCGGCTGTCACCAGCCGCGCGGCAGCTCGGGCGCCGGCTCGCCGGCTTCCTTCCAGCGCAACCGCTTCATCCTTACCGGCGATGCCGAGGGTGACTACAACGTGACGCTGACGATGATCTCGAACACCTGCCAGCCGGCGTCGAACGCGCTGCTCGCGCGGCCCTCGACCGCGCCGCATCCGCAGGCGGGCAGCGGTGCCGCGCCGCTGCCGGCCGGCAGTGCCGGCTACACGGCGATCAGCACCTGGATCCAGCGGGGCTGCCCGACGCCATGAGATCGCGGATGTCGTACCGCGCCGGCCAGTGCGCCGGCGCGCTTGGGACCGCGGCGTCGCGAGGCGCGGCGGTCCTGGTGCTTGCGGCGGTGCTCGCCGCCTGCGGTGGCGGCGGCGACAACCCGCTGGGCAACCCGCCGACCGTCGCCAACCCCGAGGGCGGCGCGAACGGCCAGAAGCTGTCGTTCGTCTACTACCAGCGCTGCATCAACCCGCTGTTCGTGCAGCCGATCGTCACCAACGGTGCGGCGAACACCTGCGCCGCCTCGGGCTGCCACGGCGACGCCACCGGCGTCGGCGGCGCGTTCCGGCTGGTGCCGGCCGCGGCGCTCGTCGATCTGGCGAACGCGGGCAACACGCCCGAGGTCGTGCGCCAGACCGACATGTACAAGAACTTCTATTCGGCGCAGGGCTCGTCGCTGCTCGGCGACCCGGCGCAGAGCCTGCTGCTGAAGAAACCGCTGGTGCAGAACGTCCTGCACGGCGGCGGCGTGATCTTTCTCAACGAACAGGACCCGAACGTGCGCCGGATCCGCTACTGGATCGGCCGTCCCGTGCCACAAGGGCAGGACGAATTCAGCACCGCCGCGGGGAACGCGATGTTCACCCCGCCCGATGCCGCCACCGGGACCTGCAACTCCCAATGAGCATCACGAAGATCACGGCCCGCATCCGGCGGGCGATGGGCAAGGTGTCGGCCGCCGCTGTTACACGTGCGGCCGTCGCCTTGGCCGCAGCCTGGACCGTGCCCGCGCAGGCGCAGCTGCAGGTGCCGACCAGCATCTACCAGCGCGTGCAGATCGCCGACCCGTACATCGAGATGCGCACCGGCGCCGGCCGCGGCTACCCGGTCTTCCATGTGGCGGCGCGCGGCGAGACGGTCGAGCTGGTGCTGCGCCACACCGATTGGTACAAGGTCCGCACCGCGCGCGGCATCGAAGGCTGGGTCACGCGCAGCCAGCTCGAGACCACGCTGACCGAAGCCGGCGAGAAGAAGACCTTCCGCGACGTGCTGGTCGACGACTACCTCAAGCGCCGCGTCGAGATGGGCGCCGCTTGGGGGCAGTTCAAGCGCGACCCGATGCTCAAGCTGTTCGTCAGCTACCGGATGAGCGAGACGCTCGCGCTCGAAGCCACGCTGGGCCAGGTGCAGGGCGTGTTCTCGGGCACCGACTTCTGGCACGTCAATCTCGTCGCCGAGCCGTGGAGCGACCAGCGCTGGTCGCCGGTCTTCGGCATCGGCTTCGGCAAGTTCAAGAACATCCCGAACACGACGCTCGTCGGCGCGATCCCGACCGACGCGAACCTCGCCAACGCGACGCTCGGCCTGCGCTACCACGTGAACGATCGCTTCGTCGTGCGAGGCGACTACACGCTCTACACGGCCTACGTGGAAGACGCCCGCTCGACCGAGTACCGCGCGTGGACGCTCGGCTTCTCCTTCTTCTTCTGAACCGGAGCCCTCGATGGCACGACCACAAGACTTCCGGCCGGCGCTCGCGTCGCTCGCCCTTTGCCTTTCGGCGGTTCTCGCATCGAACGACGCCGTCGCGCAATCGACGCCGCCGACTTGGGCCCAGCAGCAGCCGGCCAACGAACAGGTGATCGTTCCGCAGGTCGATCGCCGCGAGATCAAGCTGCCGAAGATCCCGTCGAACGACTTCAGCTTCGGCCTGTTCGGCGGTACCTACAGCACGCAGAACTTCGGCTCGAGCGCGGTCGGCGGCCTGCGCGCCGGCTACCACATCACCGAGGACTTCTTCGTCGAGGCGGCCTACGCGCAGACGAAGGTCAGCGACGACAACTACCGCCAGATCCTGCCCGGCGGCATCTTTCCGCAAGAGAAGACCAAGCTCACCTACTACAACCTTTCGGTTGGCTACAACCTGTTGCCCGGCGAGATCTTCATCGGCAAGAACATCGCGAAGGCGACGGCGCTGTACCTGATCGGCGGCGTGGGCAGCACCAAGATCGACACGCAGCGGCGCCAGACCTTCAACGTCGGCTTCGGCCTGCGGGTCTTCCTCGCCGACTGGGCCGCGCTGCAGCTCGACGTGCGGGACCACATCTTCTCGCTCGACATCCTCGGCAAGCGCGAGACCACCCAGAACCCCGAGCTCACCGCCGGCGTGACGTTCTTCTTCTGACGTCGCTCTCCCTCTGATCGCTCTCCAACCCCTTCTTCCTGAAAGCCTTCGATGAAGCTGTTGCGATCGATCGGCGCCGCGAGCGCCCTCCTCGTCTGGATGACGCTGGCGCCGGCCGCGGTGCCGCAGGGCCCCGCGCCCGACTTCACCCTGCGCACGATGGACGGCCGCAACCTGCGCCTGCAGGAGCAGCGCGGCCGCGTCGTGATGATCAACTTCTGGGCGACCTGGTGCGGCCCCTGCCGGCAGGAGATGCCGCACCTCGCGAAGCTCTACGACAAGTACCGCGGCTCGGGCTTCGAGCTGCTCGCGGTCAACGTCGACGAGGAGCAGCCCAAGGCGATCGGCCTCGCGCAGAAGCTGGGCCTCAAGTTCCCCGTGCTGTTCGACGGCGACAAGAAGGTCAGTGGCCTCTACGACCTGAAGGCGATGCCCTCGACGGTGCTGATCGACCGCGACGGCCGCGTGCGCTTCCAGCACCGCGGCTACCGCGAGGGCTACGAGAACACCTACGACCAGCAGATCCGCGATCTGCTGAAGGAGTGACGTGATGAGCGCCGCGCGTCTCGTATCGATCTTGCTGGTGGCCGCGCTGGCCGCGGGCTGCGCGCTGCCGGAGCCCTGGGTCAAGCCCTACGAGCGCGAGCGGCTGGCCGATCCGATCATGAAGTTTTCGCGCGACTCCTTGAGCGCGAAGCACGTCGAGCATGTGCGCGAGGTGCGCGAAGGCGCGCGTGGCGCGACGGGCGTGCAGGGGGGCGGCTGTGGGTGCAATTGACGCTCCCCCCCGTTGCGGCTTCGCCGCTCCCCCCCGGGGGGGCGCCGCTGGCGGCCCGGCGGAGCCGGATCCGCGGCGGCTGCTGGGTTGGGCCGAGCTGGGCCCGCGTCTGTTCACAGGACTTGCTGCGCTGCTCGGCTTCGGCGCCAAAGCCGCCGAACTGCCCGAGGACAAGGCCGAGACGATGCTGCACGTCTACGAAGGCGGCGGCGTGCGCGCGATCGGCCCGGCGGTGCTGGTGCGCAAGAGCCTGCTCGACAAGGTCTCGGTCTCGGCCAGCTACTACGTCGACTCGGTCAGCAACGCGTCGATCGACGTGGTGACCACCGCGAGCCCCTACCGCGAGACGCGGCGCGCCTACGACTTCGGCGTCGACTACGTCTACCGCGACGTCACGGTCAACCTCTCGCTCAACAGCAGCAAGGAGCCCGACTACGTCGCCGACCGCTGGGGCATCGACGTCTCGCAGGAGGTCTACGAAGGCATGACCACCGTGAGCCTGGGCTACACGCACGGCGACGACAAGGTGGGCCGCAAGACCACCGGCTTCTTCGACAGCGCGCGCCACTGGCAGTACCGCTTCGGCGTCACGCAGATCCTGAGCCCGCGCTGGCTCGCGAGCATGAATTTCGAGGCGGTGTCGGACGACGGCTTCCTCGGCAGCGCCTACCGCTCGGCGCGCGTGTTCGGCGCCTCGGTGCCCGAGCGCAACCCGCGCACGCGCTCCAGCCGCGCGGTCAAGCTGCGCACGATCTACGACCTGGGCGAACGCAACGCGGCCAGCGGCGAATACCGCTATTTCTGGGACACCTGGGGCATCAAGGCGCACACCGCGCAGGTGGGCTACAGCCGCTACTTCGGCGAGCTGTGGCTGGCCGACGGCTTCCTGCGCGTGGTGAGCCAGGACAAGGCGCTCTTCTACAGCGACAACGCGACCAGCGAGACGCTGTACGTCAGCCGCAACCGCCAGCTCGGCACCTACAGGAGCTACGGCCTGGGCGGCAAGCTCAGCTACAGCGCGGGCCGCTGGTACGGCCGCTACGACGTGAAGCTCGACGGCGCCTACGAGTTCGTGCGCTACGCCTACAGCGACTTCACCGACCTGCGAAGCGGCGGCAACTACTCCTACAACGCCCACGTGATGCAGCTGCTGCTGTCGGCGAACTTCTGAGGATCCCGTCCATGGCCTTCCGTTTCACCCCGATGCCGGCGCGCGCGCTCGCGAGCCTCGCGCTCGCCTTCGCCTTGACGAGCGCGGCCTTCGCGCAGGCCGGCAAGCCCCCGGCCGTGGCGGCAACGTCCCCTGCGGTCGCCCCCGCGAACGCCGCGCCGCCCGCGTCGTCTGCCGCGCCGGGCGGCAGCCTCGACGGCCGCATCCAGGACCTGAAGTCCGACGTGATCAAGCTCAACCGCGACCTGCTCGTGCTGGAGGAAGAGCTGCTGTTCCCGGCGAACACGCAGGTCGCGCTGTTCGTCTCGATGGACGTGGGCAAGCTGTTCAACCTCGAGTCGGTGCAGATCAAGCTCGACGACAAGCTGGTCACCCACTACCTGTACACGCCGATGGAAGTCGCGGCGCTGCACCGCGGCGGCGTGCAGCGGGTGCACATCGGCAACCTGAAGGCAGGCGAGCACGAGATCGTCGCGTTCTTCACCGGCCAGGGCCCCGCGCACGGCGAACAGCGGCGCGACTACAAGCGCGCGACGACGGTGCGCTTCGACAAGGGCACCGAGCCGCGCTACATCGAGCTGAAGATCAAGGACTCGACCGGCAAGCTGCAGCCGGAGTTCGAGGTCAAGGTGTGGTGATGATGGCCCCCCCCCGTTGCGGCTTCGCCGCTCCCCCCCGGGGGGGCGCCGCTGACGCCCGGGCGGAGCCCGTGCGTGGCGGCCGCTTGGCTGGTGTCTTGCGGGTCGCTCGATCAAGCCTCGTTGCGGCGGCGCTTTTCGCTGCGTTGCCGGTGCCATCGTTCGCGGCCACTTGGTACCTCCCGTGGACCTGGTTCGGCGGCGAGGAAGACCCGCTGGTCAACGTCGTGCGCGACCCGCACTACGGCGACACGCTGTTCCACTTCTACCAGGCCAGGTACTTCAGCTCGATCACCGGCCTGATGGTGTCGCAGCACTTCGAGCGCGTCGCGAACCATGCCGACGAGGCCGAGGTGCTGCGCGGCGGGATGCTGCTGTCGTACGGCATGCACAAGGAGGCCGGGCAGATCTTCGCGCAGCTGATCGAGAAGAACGCCGCGCCGCCGGTGCGCGCGCGCGCCTGGTACTACCTCGCGAAGATCCGCTACCAGCGCGGCTTCCTCGCCGACGCCGAGGACGCGCTCGGCCGCATCGACGTGCGCCTGCCGCCCGAGCTCGACGACGACCGCGTGCTGCTGCACGCGAACGTGCTGATGGCGCGCGGCGCGTATGCCGATGCGGTGACGGTGCTCAACGACATCGCGGCCGAGGTCAAGCCCGGGAAGGACGCGAAGAAGCAGCCCGACCCCGCCGCGAAGCTGAGCGCGCGTCAGTACGCCCGCTACAACCTCGGCGTCGCGCTGGTGAAGAGCGGCGACGTCGCCGGCGGCAGCGCGCTGCTCGACGGGATCGGCCGCGCGCCGGCCGCGAACGAGGAAGCGCGCGCCTTGCGCGACCGCGCCAACCTCGCACTCGGCTTCGCCGCGCTCCAGGACGGACGCCCTGCCGACGCACGCGCCGTGCTGCAGCGCGTGCGGCTCGCCAGCCTGCAGGCGAACAAGGCCCTGCTCGGCTTCGGCTGGGCCGCCGACGCGCTGAAGCAGCCGCGCGAAGCGCTGGTGCCCTGGACGGAACTCGTCGGCCGCGACCCGAGCGACGCGGCCGTGCTCGAAGCGCGCATCGCCGTGCCGTATGCGCTGGCCTCGCTGGGCGCCTATGGCCAGTCGATGGAGCGCTACAACGAGGCGATCGACAGCTTCGCGAACGAGAACCGTGCGCTCGACGAATCGATCGCCGCGGTCCGCTCCGGCAAGCTGGTCGACGGCCTGCTCGATCGCAACCCCGGCGAGGAAATGGGCTGGTTCTGGACCATCGCCGAGCTGCCCGAACTGCCGCACGCCGGCCACTTGAAGCTGGTGCTCGCGCAGCACAAGTTCCAGGAGGCCTTCAAGAACTACCGCGACCTGCGCTTCCTCGAGAACAACCTCGACGGCTGGCGCGACAAGCTGGTCGTCTACGACGACATGCTCGCGAACCGCAAGCGCGCCTTCGAGGAACGCCTGCCGAAGATCCGTGCCGAGCAGGGCGCGCTCGGCATCGACAAGCTGCAGGCCCGCCGCGACCGGCTCGCCGGCGAGTTGCAGGCCGCCGAGCAGGCCGCCGACGGCGCCGCCTTCGCCGACGACGGGCAGCGCGAGCTGCAGCGGCGGCTCGTCGCGATCCAGGAGGTTCTCGGCAGGCTGAATCCGGCGAACGACGACGCCGAGACGGCCCGCGCTCGCGAACGCGCGCGGCTCGCCGCCGGCGTTCTGGGCTGGAACCTCGCGCAGGACCACGCGCCCAGGCTCTGGGAAGCGCAGAAGGCCATGAAGGTGACCGACGCCGAACTCGGCGAAGCGACACGCCGCGATGCCGCGCTGGCGCAGGCGCAACGCGACGAGCCGGGGCGCTTTGCCGACTTCGCGAAGCGCCTGGCGCTGCTGGACGGCCGGGTCAAGGCGCTGATCCCGCGCGTGGCCGCGCTGTCGAAGGAGCAGCAGGGCGAGGTGCAGGAACTTGCGGTCGCCGAACTGATGCTGCAGAAGGAGCGGCTCGCCGAGTACGCGACGCAGGCGCGCTTCGCGGTCGCGCAGCTCTACGACCGCGGCAACGACAAGAGCGACAAGAACGCGAAGCCGGCCGGGGAGGCCAAGCCGTGAGGCGCCGGATCGGCCCCGCGCTCACGCTCGTCGCCTGCGCCGCGCTCGCCGCGTGCGCAAGCAAGCGCAGCGCCGGCACGCCCGACAACGAGCCGACGATCGCGAGCCTGGCGGGCCGGCAGGTCGAAGTCGTCGCCGACGCGGGCGTGAAGACCGACGAGGAAGCGGCGATGGCCGCGTACCGCAAGTTCCTCGAGACCGCGCCGCAGGCCAAGGACGCGCCGCAGCGTGCGCAGGCCGAGCGCCGCCTCGGCGACCTCGAGATGGACCTCACCGACAGCCGCATCGCCGACGGCCGGGGCGGCCTCACCGCGAGCGGCGCGCCGGACTACAAGGCCGCGATCGCGCGCTACCAGAGCTACCTGAAGACCTATCCGAACGATCCGGGCAACGACCGCGTGCTCTACCAGTTGTCGCGCGCGCAGGAGCAATCGGGCGAGCTGGAGCCGGCGCTGAAGACGCTGGACCGCCTCGTCGCCGAGTACCCGGACACCGTGCATCGCGAGGAGGCGCAGTTCCGCCGCGGCGAGCTGCTGTTCGCCGCGCGGGACTACCCGCGCGCCGAGCGCGCCTACGCGACCGTGCTCGCCGGCGCCGGACCGGCACAAGGCGGCACGTTCAAGGAACGCTCGCTCTACATGCGGGGCTGGTCGGTTTTCAAGCAGGGCCGGCTCGACGAGGCGCTCAAGAGCTTCTTCGGCGTGCTCGACCTGACCGTCGCGAACATTCCCGAGAGCGAGCTCGGCGACGGCAGCCTGGAGGCGATCCCCGGCCTGAGCCGCGGCGACCGCGAGCTGGTCGAGGACACCTTCCGCGTCGCGAGCCTGAGCCTCGCGAACCTGCAGGGCGCCGAATCGATCCCGGCCTACATCGACAGCGATGCGCGCCGCTCCTACGAGTTCCGGGTCTACCAGCAGCTCGGCGAGCTGTACGTGAAGCAGGAGCGGGTCAAGGACGCGGCCGACACCTACGCCGCCTTCGCGCGCAAGCACCCGCTGCATGCGCAGGCGCCGGTGCTGCAAACGCGCGTGATCGAGATCTACGAGAAGAACGGCTTCGACACGCTGGCGCTCGCCGCGAAGAAGGACTACGTCTCGCGCTACGGCATCGACGGCGCGGAGTTCCGCCGCGCCAACCCGGCCGGCTGGGAGCGCGCGCAGCCGCTGGTGAAGACCCACCTGACCGAGCTCGCGCGCCACCACCACGCCGTCGCGCAGAAGAACAAGGCGAGCGGCGACTATCAGGAGGCGGTGCGCTGGTACCGGCTCTACCTCAGGAGCTTCCCGACCGACGCCGACGCGCCGGGCAACCACTTCCTGCTCGCCGAGCTGCTGCGCGAGGACGAGCGCTACGCCGAGGCCGCCGCCGAATACGAGAGGACCGCCTACGACTACCCCGCGCACGCGAAGTCGGCCGACGCCGGCTACGCCGCGCTGCTCAGCTACGCCGGCCGGGAGAAGAAGACCGGCGGCGCCGAGCAGCGGGCGGTGCAGAAGCAGGCGGTCGAGAGCGCGCAGCGTTACGCCGCCGCCTTCCCGGGCGATGCACGCACCGGCGCCGTGCTGACGAACGCCGCCGAGAAGCTCTACGCGATCGGTGACGGCGCGCAGGCCGCGCTGCTGGCGCAGCAGGTGCTCGCCCCCGGCGCGAAGGCGGACGCCTCGCAGCGCCGCGTCGCGAACACCGTGCTCGCGCACACCGCCTTCGAGCGCGGCGACTTCGCGGCGGCCGAAAAGTCCTACGCCGACGTGCTCGCGCTCGCGCCCGCCGCGGACGCGAAGCGCGGCGAGCTCGTCGAGCGCCAGGCCGCGGCGATCTACAAGCAGGGCGAGAAGGCCCGCGAGGCCGGCGATGCGAAGGCGGCGGTCGGCCACTTCATGCGCGTCGCGCAGGTCGCGCCGCAATCGACGATCCGCGCCAACGCGCAGTACGACGCGGCCGCGGCGCAACTCGGCATGAAGGACTGGGACGCGGCGGCGAAGAACCTCGAGGACTTCCGCGCGCGCCATCCGAAGCACCCGCTGGCCGACGAGGTGAGCGGCAAGCTCGCGGTGGCCTACCTGGAACAGGAACGCTGGGGCCAGGCCGCGGCCGAGTTCGAGAAGCTGGCCGAACAGAAGCGCGACCCGAAGCTCGCGCGCGAAGCGCTGTGGCAGTCGGGCGGCCTTTACGAAAGGCAGGCCAAGGCGAACCCTTCGACGGCCGGCGTCAGCCGCCAGGCCGCCGCCAAGGCCTACGAGCGCTACCTGAAGCAGTACCCGGAGCCTTTCGAGAACGCGATGGAAGCGCGCTTTCGCCTGGCGACGCTCGCGAAGCAGGACGGCAACGCCACGCGCGAGGCCGCGCTGATGCGCGAGCTCTACAACGCCGACCGCGCCGCCGGCTCGCAGCGCACCGCCCGCACCCGCTACCTCGGCGCGAGCGCTGCACTCGCGATGGCCGCGCCGGCCGAGGCCGAGTACCGCAAGGTCCAGCTCGTCGAGCCGCTCGCCAGGCAGCTCAAGCTGAAGAAGTCGAGGATGGAAGACGTGTTGAAGGCCTACGCGGTCGCGGCCGACTACGGCGTCGCCGACGTGCTGACCGCCACCACCCACCAGACGGCGCTGCTCTACCAGGACTTCGGCCGCGCGATGATGAAGAGCGAACGGCCGAGGAAGCTCGGCAAGGCCGAGCTCGAGCAATACAACCTGATGCTCGAGGAGCAGGCCGATCCCTTCCTCGAGAAGGCCGTCGAGCTGCACGAGGTGAACGCCAGGCGCGCATCGCAGGGTGTGTACGACGAGTGGGTCAGGAAAAGCTTCAAGGCGCTGGCCGAGCTGCGGCCGGTGCGCTACGGCAAGTCCGAGCGCGTCGAGGGAGTGATCGATGCCATTCGTTGACGTTGCCCCCCCCCGTTGCGGCTTCGCCGCTCCCCCCCGGGGGGGCGACGCTGGCGGCCCGGCGGAGCCGGATCCGCGGCGTCTGCTGGTGGGGGCCGTGCTGATGCTCACGGCGGCGTTGTCGGGCTGCGCGTCCGGCGGCCTGCGTGAGATGGT
>NZ_DASTPW010000031.1:0-5463 GCF_035762065.1 Methylibium sp. | reverse complement strand
CAGGCGCGACGGCCGGCCGGGACGGCGCCGACCCGCAGCGCCGCCGAATCGAAACCATCCGAGGAATCCATGAGACTGATCTTGTTGGGCGCGCCGGGCGCCGGCAAAGGCACGCAGGCGACGTTCATCTGCCAGAAGTGGGGCATCCCGCAGATCTCCACCGGCGACATGCTGCGCGCCGCCGTGAAGGCCGGCACGCCGCTGGGCCTGGAAGCCAAGAAGGTGATGGACAGCGGCGGCCTGGTCGGCGACGACATCATCATCGCGCTGGTCAAGGAAAGGCTGACCCAGCCCGACTGCGCCGGCGGCTTTCTGTTCGACGGCTTCCCGCGCACGATCCCGCAGGCCGACGCGATGAAGGACGCCGGCGTCAAGCTCGACGTCGTGCTCGAGATCGACGTGCCCGACGCCGCGATCATCGAACGCATGAGCGGCCGGCGCGTGCACGTCGCCTCCGGCCGCACGTACCACGTCAAGTTCAATCCGCCGAAGCTCGAAGGCCGCGACGACGTGACCGGCGAGCCGCTGATCCAGCGCGACGACGACAAGGAAGCGACGGTGCTGAAGCGCCTGCAGGTCTATCAGAGCCAGACGCGCCCACTGGTCGACTACTACGCGGCCTGGGCCGCGACCGGCGACGCCGGCGCGCCGCGCTATCGAAGGATCTCGGGCACCGGCAGCGTCGACGAGATCACCGCGCGCGCCCTGCAAGCGCTGGACTGAGCGCGCTCCGCCTGCATCGACGGCCGCTTCAGCGGCCGTTTCGTCAGGGCCCACGAGAAGGAGTCGTCATGGACATCAATGGCAAGGTCTTCATCGTCACGGGCGGCGCTTCGGGTCTCGGTGAAGGCACGGCGCGGATGCTCGCGCGCGAAGGCGCTCGCGTCGTCGTCGCGGACCTGCACGCGGAGAAGGGCGCGGCGGTCGCACAGGCGATCGGCGGCGCCTTCGTGAAGTGCGACGTGTCCAGCGAGGCCGACGGGCAGGCAGTCGTCGCCAAGGCGCAGTCGCTCGGCAAGCTGACGGGCCTCGTCAACTGCGCCGGCATCGCGTCGGCGGTCAAGACGGTCGGCAAGGACGGCGCGCATCCGCTGGCGGCGTTCACCAAGACGATCACCGTCAACCTGATCGGCAGCTTCAACATGATCCGCCTCTGCGCCGAGGCGATGGCGCGGAACGATCCCGAGCCGACCGGCGAACGCGGCGTGCTGATCAGCACCGCGAGCGTCGCCGCCTACGACGGCCAGATCGGCCAGGCGGCGTATGCGGCGAGCAAGGGCGGTGTCGTGGGCATGACGCTGCCGATCGCGCGCGACCTGGCGCGCAACGGCATCCGCAACATGACCATCGCGCCGGGCATCTTTGGCACCCCCATGCTGTTCGGCATGCCGCAGGACGTGCAGGACGCGCTCGCGGCGAGCGTGCCCTTCCCTTCGCGCCTGGGCACGCCCGAGGACTACGCGAAGCTGGTGCAGCAGATCGTCACCAACGAGATGCTCAACGGCGAGGTGATCCGCCTCGACGGCGCGATCCGCCTCGCGCCGCGGTAAGCGGCGCGAGTCCCGACGCATCGCCGCGCCGAGCACATCGCGCGGAGCCCCTGGCTAGACTGCCCGGCATGATCCCGCCGGGCTTCATCCAGGATCTGATCAACCGAACGGACGTGGCCGAGGTGGTCGGCCGTCACGTCGAGTTGAAGCGTGCCGGCGCAAACCTGATGGGGCTTTGCCCCTTCCACGGCGAAAAGTCGCCGAGCTTCTCGGTCAGCCCGTCGAAACAGTTCTATCACTGCTTCGGCTGCGGCGCGTCGGGCGACGCCATCAAGTTCCTGACCGAGCACCTCGGGCTGAGCTTCGTCGAAGCGGTGCGCGACCTCGCGCAGGCGGCCGGCATGACGGTGCCCGAAGAACAGGTCAGTCCCGAGGAACGGGTGCAGCGCGAGACGCTGCGCGCGCGCCGGCTCTCGCTCGGGGAGGTGCTCGAGAAGGCCGCGGCGCACTACCGCAAGCAGTTGAAGGCCAGCCCGCGCGCGATCGACTACCTCAAGGGCCGCGGCTTGAGCGGGGCGATCGCAGCGCGCTTCGGCCTCGGCTATGCCCCGCCGGGCTGGCGTGCCCTGGCCAGCGTGTTCGCGCACTACGACGACCCGCTGCTCGCCGAGGCCGGCCTCGTGCGGCTGCGCGACGGCGACGACGAGGCCCGGCCCGACGCTGCGCCGGACGCCGGCCGCTACGACTGGTTCCGCGACCGCGTGATGTTTCCGATCCGCGCGATCGGCGGCGAAGTCATCGGCTTCGGCGGCCGCGTGCTCGACGATGGCAAGCCCAAGTACATCAATTCGCCGGAGACGCCGCTGTTCAGCAAGGGGCGCGAGCTTTACGGCCTGTTCGAGGCACGGCAGGCGCTGCGCGAAAAGGGCTACGCGCTGGTCGTCGAGGGTTACATGGACGTGGTCGCGCTCGCGCAGCTCGGCTTTCCGAACGCGGTTGCGACGCTCGGCACCGCCTGCACCGCCGAGCATGTGCAAAAGCTGTTCCGCTTCACCGACAGCGTCGTCTTCAGCTTCGACGGCGACGCCGCCGGTCGCCGTGCCGCCGCACGCGCGCTCGAGGCGGCGCTGCCGCATGCCGGCGATCTGCGCAGCGTCAAGTTCCTGTTCCTGCCGCCGGAGCACGACCCGGACAGCTTTGTGCGCGAGCGAGGCCCGCAAGCCTTCGAGGCCGAGGTGCAGCGCGCGCTGCCGCTGTCGCGCCAGCTGCTTGAGCTGGCGGCCGACGGCCAGGATCTGGACACCGCCGAAGGCCGCGCCCGGCTCGTTGCGCAGGCCAGGCCGCTGTGGGAAAAGCTGCCCCAAGGCGCGTTGCGCGATCAGATCGTCGGCGAGGTGGCGACGCTGGCGCGGCTCGACCGCGGCGATCTCGCGCGGCGCTGGGGCGTGGCAGGCGCGAAGCGAAGCCCGGGCACTCCCGCGGTTCCAAGGCGACCGATCGTCGTGCGGCAGGCGGCGAGGCAACCGCAGGACCAGGTCGCGCGGCTGTTGCTGCAGCGTTGCGCGTGGTGGCACGAGCTGACGACCGCCGACCACGAGCTGCTGGTCGGCCTCGGCGGCTGGCATGCCGAACTGTTCGGCTGGGTCGAACGCTGGCTGGCCGAGCACGGCCCCGCCTCGTGGACCGAGCTGCGCGAGCCGGTGGCCGTGCAGCCCTGGGGTGCGGCGGCGACGGCGCTCGTCGACGGCAGCGAGCTGGCGGTCGAGCCGCAGCTCGAGGAGCTGCATGCGGCGGTCGCGCAGACGCGCCGCGGAGTCGAACTGCAAGCCGCGATGCAGGTGCTCGGGCGCGCCTGAGACGGCGCCAGGGGCTGCCCCGGCGGGTACAATCCATGTTTCCGCGCGGTGACCGTCAACGCTGTCGCTTTCTCGCAGGATCAGCGATGCACCCCGGGCACACGCTTCGAGCCCGGGGCCGGCCGAATCCAGCAGCACGCCGGGGCTTGCGAACCGCGTCGAAACACCCCAGTTGATTGACATGCCGCCATGCCCAAGGTGGCCGCTTCGCTGCGCTTCGGCTGGGCGCCAGAACCCGTTGAATCTCGATCGAGGAATCGCATGACCGCCAAGAAGACCGCCCCCGCGCCCGCCAAGAACGGCAAGGACGCCAAGCCCGTGGCGAAGGCGCCGCCCGTCAAGGCCGCTGCCGCCAAGCCGGCGGCGAAGACCGAGGCGAAGCCGGCCGCGAAGACGGCGCCGGCGAAGCCGGTGGCGTCGAAGGGACCGGCCAAGAAGGGCGCCGAGGCCGCGAAGAAGGGCGTGCCGGTCGTCGAGGACGAGGAGCTCGGCGACGTCGAGGCCGATCTCGAAGGCGAGCCCGAAGCGGAAGTTGCGGACGAGGCGAAGGAAGAAAAGGCCAAGCCGCTGCGCATGAAGGTCAGCCGCGCGAAGGAGCGCGCGCTGATGCGGGAGTTCGGCCTCGACGAGAACGCGCTGACCGAGGAAGAGGTCGCGAAGCGTCGTCAGGAGCTGAAGACGCTGATCAAGATGGGCAAGACCCGTGGTTTCCTGACGCATCAGGAGATCAACGACCACCTGCCCGAGAAGCTGGTCGACAACGAGATCCTCGAGGCGATCGTCTCGATGCTCAACGACATGGGCATCGCGGTCTACGAGCAGGCGCCCGATGCCGCGACGCTGCTGATCGCGGGCGGCTCGACCGCCACCTCGACCGACGAGGAAGCCGAAGAAGAGGCCGAAGCCGCGCTGTCCACGGTCGACAGCGAGTTCGGCCGCACCACTGACCCGGTGCGCATGTACATGCGCGAGATGGGCACGGTCGAACTGCTGACGCGCGAAGGCGAGATCGAGATCGCCAAGCGGATCGAAGGCGGCCTGCAGTCGATGATGGTGTCGATCAGCGAATCGCCGACGACCATCGCCGAGATCCTGCTGCTGGCCGACAAGATCGCCAACGGCGAGATGCAGATCAGCGAGGTCGTCGACGGCTTCGTCTCGAACGAAGAGGCCGACGACTACGTGGCCGAGGAAGACTTCGACGAGTTCGACGAGGACGACGACGACGACGGCATGGGCGGCAGCAAGGCGCTGACCAAGAAGCTCGAAGAGCTGAAGGCCGCCGCGCTGATCCGCTTCGGCGAGCTGCGCGATCACTTCGACCGCATGCGCAAGGCCTACGAGCGCGACGGCTACAAGTCGCCGGCCTACAACCGTGCGCAGATGGGCGTCAGCTCGGAAATCATGAGCCTGCGCTTCACGGTGAAGACGATCGAGCGGCTGTGCTCGATCCTGCGTTCGCAGGTGGACGACGTGCGCCGCTACGAGCGCGAGATCCGCAAGATCGTGGTGGACAAGTGCGGCATGCCGCAGGACCACTTCATCAAGACCTTCCCCCCGAACTCGCTGAACCTCAAGTGGGCCGAGAAGGAAGCTGCCTCGAGCAAGCCCTACAGCGCGATCCTCTCGCGCAACCTCCCGCCGGTGCAGGACCTGCAGCAGAAGCTGATCGACATCCAGTCGAAGGCGGTGGTGCCGATCGACGACCTGAAGCTCATCAACAAGAAGATGAACCAGGGCGAGAAGGCCAGCCGCGACGCCAAGAAGGAAATGATCGAGGCCAACCTGCGCCTCGTGATCAGCATCGCAAAGAAGTACACCAACCGCGGCCTGCAGTTTCTCGACCTCATCCAGGAAGGCAACATCGGCCTGATGAAGGCGGTGGACAAGTCGAGTACCGCCGCGGCTACAAGTTTTCGACCTATGCGACGTGGTGGATCCGGCAGGCCATCACCCGCTCGATCGCCGATCAGGCCCGCACCATCCGCATTCCGGTGCACATGATCGAGACGATCAACAAGATGAACCGCCTCTCGCGCCAGCACTTGCAGGAGTTCGGCTTCGAGCCGGACGCACCGACGCTGGCCGAGAAGATGGAGATGCCCGAGGACAAGATC
>NZ_DASTPW010000030.1:0-19545 GCF_035762065.1 Methylibium sp. | reverse complement strand
GACCGAGCGCGCCGACGCCGAGCCGGCGCTTCAGTAGGTTTCGGGGACGAACATCGCGGGCGGGATCGGCCGGCGCGCGTAGTCGGCGTGCCGCACCCGAGGCGGCAGCACCACCTCGGGCCGCGCGATTTCCTCGTAGGGCAGCTGCGCGAGCAGGTGGGCGATGCAGTTGAGCCGCGCCTTCTTCTTGTCCACCGCCTGCACCACCCACCACGGCGCCTCGGGGATGTGGGTGCGCTCGAGCATCGTCTCCTTGGCCTTGGTGTAGTCCTCCCAGCGGCGGCGGCTTTCCAGGTCCATCGGGCTGAGCTTCCACTGCTTGAGCGGATCGTGGATGCGGCCGAGGAAGCGCAGGTGCTGCTCCTCGTCGGTGATCGAGAACCAGTACTTCACGAGCTTGATGCCCGAGCGCACCAGCATCCGCTCGAACTCCGGCACCGAGCGGAAGAACTCCTCCACCTCGGACTCGCTGCAGAAGCCCATGACCCGCTCGACGCCGGCGCGGTTGTACCAACTGCGATCGAACAGCACGATCTCCCCGGCCGCCGGCAAGTGCGCCGCGTAGCGCTGGAAGTACCACTGGGTGCGCTCGCGGTCGTTCGGCGCAGGCAGCGCGACCACGCGGCACACCCGCGGGTTCAGCCGCTGCGTGATGCGCTTGATCGCGCCGCCCTTGCCGGCCGAGTCGCGGCCTTCGAAGACGATCACGATCTTCTGCCTCGTGGCCGCGACCCAGTCCTGCAGCTTGACCAGCTCGTGCTGCAGCCGGAACAGCTCGCGGAAGTAGTGCTGGCGTTCGTGGCGGCGCGCGGCGCGCTTGGTGGCGTCGGCGGCGTCGTCGCCGTCGGCCGCCGCGTCGAGTCGGCGGTCCTCGAACTCCATCTCGAGTTCCTCGTCGTAGCCGTCGAGCAGGTCGAGGTCGATGCGGTCGAGCAGGTCGTCGTCGTGCGGCAGCGTTTCGTTCGGCATGGGCGCGTCCAGGGCAGAGGTCGCACGAGGCTGCCGGGCGGCGATGACGCAGCGATGACCGCCGGGCGCTGCGGCATAGTCGGCAGCGTTCGCGTGCGAAGGAGCAGGAACGATGGGCGGCGTGGCGGACTACGGTGCGTTCGTGGTGGCGGTGATCGTCTTCCTCGCGATCCCCGGGCCGGGCAACCTCGCGCTGATCACCTCGACCGGCAAGGGCGGCGTGCGCGGCGGGCTGGCGGCGACCCTCGGCGTGATCGCGGGCGACCAGGTGCTGATGTGGCTCGCGGTCGCCGGCGTCGCGGCGCTGCTGCAGGCCTCGCCGGCGGTGTTCGCCGCGCTGCAGTGGGCCGGTGCCGCCTACCTCGCCTGGCTCGGCTGGGCGCTGCTCCGCAGGCCCGGCGATGCCTCGCCGATCACCATCCTGCCGCGCCACTACTTCCGCCAGGCGATGGCGATCACGCTGCTGAACCCGAAAGCCATCGTGTTCTACATGGCGTTCTTCCCGCTGTTCGTCGACCCGGCCCGGCACCAGGGCCTGCAGACCTTCGCGGTGATGGCCGCGACCATCGCGGGCCTCACCTTCGCCTACGGCGCCGTCGTGGTCGCGCTGACCCACCGGCTGGCCGAGCGGCTGCGGGCGCGGCCGGCGATCGGCCGCTGGCTCGAGCGCATCGCCGGCGGCATCCTGATCGGCTTCGGCGCCAAACTCGTGTTGTCTCGCTAGCGGCGGCGCGCTCCGTGGCCTAGGCTTCCGACGCAGGTGGTGGTGGACGCAACGTGATTTCGGGAGCTGCTTCGATGATCGAGATCTGGCTTGCCGGCGCCGTGCTGGCCGTCTGTGTCGTGCTGCTGGTGCGGCTGGTCGTCGGCGACGTGCGGCGGCATCGATTCGATGCCTTCGTCGCGCGGCGCTGGCAGGCGCTGCGCACCCGGCTGCGTGAAGGCTGGCAATGGCGCGGCGTGCGCCGCCGCGCGGCGCGCGAGGCCGACGAGGCGATCCGCCGCGCCCGCCACAAGGCAAAACGCGACGGCAACGTGATCCGCCCCGAGCAGTTCGAATCCCCGAAGAAGCCGCATTGATGGGCCCACCCCCGTTGCGGCTTCGCCGCTCCCCGTCAACGGGGCGCCGCTGGCGGCCCGGCAAAGCCGGATCCGCGGCGGCTGCTGGGCGGGGCAGCTGGTGGTCGGCTTTCGGCGCGCTCGGCTTGGTCTTGGTTCTGGCCGGCTGCGCGAGCGTCGTCAACCCGGTCACCGGCCGCACCGAACGCACGGTGATGAGCGAGGAGGCCGAAGTCGCCGAAGGCGCCAAGGCCCACGAGCAGGTCGTGCAGCAATACGGCCGCCACGACGACCCAAAGCTCGCCGCCTACGTCGACGAGCTCGGCCAGCGTCTCGCGAAGCATTCGCACCGGCCGCAGCTCAAGTGGACCTTCACCGTGCTCGACTCGCCGGAGCTGAATGCCTTCGCGCTGCCGGGCGGCTACGTCTACGTCACGCGCGGCATCCTTGCCACGATGGAAAGCGAGGCCGACCTCGCCGGCGTGATGGGCCACGAGATCGGCCACGTCACCGCGCGCCACGGCGCGCAGCGCGCGACGCGCCAGCAGCAGGCCGGCATCGGCGTGCTCGCGGCCAGCGTGCTGGGCGCGGTGCTGGGGATCGGCGACGTGGCGAACCAGGTCTCGCAGGGCGTCGCGGCCGGCTACGTCGCGAGCTACAGCCGCGACCAGGAACTGCAGGCCGACCGGCTCGGCGCCGAGTACCTGGCCAAGACGCGCTACGACCCGAAGAACATGGTCGACGTGATCCAGGTGCTGAAGAGCCACGAACAATACGCCGCCGACCACGCCAAGGCCGCCGGCCGTGGCGAGCGCGAGGGCGCCGACTGGCTCGCCTCGCATCCGAGCAACGAGACGCGGCTGCAAGACATCCGCAGCATCGCCGCCAGCTACCCGCAGGCCGCCTACGCCGACGACGCGCGCGGCCGCTTCCTGCGCGCGATCGACGGCCTGCCGTTCGGCGAGAGCCGCGCGCAGGGCGTCACCCGCGGCCAGCACTTCTTCCACGAGCCGCTCGGCTTCGCGTTGACCGCGCCCGCCGGCTGGCAGGTGCAGAACGCGCAGGCGGCGGTCGCGCTGGTCAACGGCGCCGGCGACGCCGGCCTCGTCGTGCGGCCGGTGCCCGAGAAGGCCGGCACGACGCACGAGGAGATCATCCGCAACCTCGTCAAGCCGACGGCAGGCCGCACCGAAAGGCGCGAACTACACGGCCTCGCGGCGACGCACTTCGTCGGCACGCGTCAGAACGCACAGGGGCAGACGAGCAACGTCGTGCTCACCGTCGTCAGCGGCCCGCAGGCCAAGCCCTACCTGCTGCAGTACCTGGGCAAGGACGGCGCGGCGCTGCAGCGCGCGCTGCCGACGCTGCGCGAGGCGGAGGCCAGCTTCCGGCCGCTGAGCGCCGCCGATCGCGCCGCCGCGCGCCCATGGGTGCTGAAGACCGCGCCGCTGCCGCGCGGCGGCTTCGCCGAACTCGCCAAGCGCTCGCCGCTGGGCGCCGGCGCGGAAGACCGGCTGAGGCTGATCAACGGCGTCTACGGCACCGCGAGCGCAGGGCGCGAGCCGAAGCCGGGCGAACTGGTGAAGGTGGTGGAGTGAGGGTCGGCCTGATCTCCGACACCCACGGTCTGCTGCAGCCCGAGGCGGTGGCCTTCCTGCGCGGCAGCGACCACATCGTGCATGCCGGCGACATCGGCGATCCTGCGGTCCTCGACGCGCTGGCGGCACTGGCGCCGCTGACCGCGGTGCTCGGCAACAACGACCGCGGCGCGTGGGCGCAACGGCTGCGGCCCACCGAGCGCGTCGAACTCGAAGGCGTCGTGCTCCATGCCATCCACGACCTCGCCGAGCTCGCGATCGATCCAGGGGCCGAAGGCGTGCAGGTGGTCGTTTCGGGCCACTCGCACAAGCCGTCGGTCGCGCGGCGCGACGGCGTGCTCTACGTCAACCCGGGCAGCGCGGGGCCGCGGCGCTTCAAGCTGCCCATCGCGGTGGGCGAGCTGATCGTGCAGGGCGGGTCGGTCTCGGCACGCATCGAGGAGCTGCCCGTCGTGTCCGCCTGAGGCAAGGTCGAGCGCGGGCGCAGGGCATCATCGCCCGATGGCCGACTTGAGCTTCTTCTGGCACGACTACGAAACCTTCGGCGCGCATCCGCGCCGCACGCGGCCTGCGCAATTCGCGGGCGTGCGCACCGATGCCGAGCTGAACGAGATCGACGCGCCGGTGACGCTGTACTGCCGGCCCGCGCCCGACTTCCTGCCCGAGCCCGAGGCCTGCCTGCTGACCGGCATCACGCCGCAAATCTGCCTCGAACGGGGGCTCCCCGAGTACGCCTTCGCCGAGGCGATCCACGAGCAGCTCGCGCGCGGCTGCACGGTGGGCGTGGGCTACAACTCGATCCGCTTCGACGACGAGGTGACGCGCCACCTGTTCTGGCGCAACCTGATCGAGCCCTATGGCCGCGAATGGCAGAACGAGTGCGGCCGATGGGATTTGCTCGACGTGGCGCGCTGCTGCCACGCGCTGCGGCCCGAGGGCGTCGAATGGCCGAAGCGCGAGGATGGCCACCCCTCGTTCAAGCTCGAGCACCTGAGCGCGGCCAACGGCCTCGTGCACACGGCCGCGCACGACGCGCTGTCCGACGTGCGCGCGACGATCGCGCTTGCGCGGCGCATCCGGCAGGCGCAGCCGCGGCTGTGGGACTTCTGCCTGCGCCTGCGCAGCAAGCACGAGGTGGCGGCCGAGTTCGCCGCGGCCGAGCGGGCCGCGACGCCCTTGCTGCACGTCTCGGGCATGTACGGTGCCGAGCGCGGCGCGCTGGCGCTGGTGTGGCCGCTGGCGCCGCACCCGACCAACAAGAATGAGGTGATCGTCTGGGACTGCGCGCAGGACCCTGAGCTGCTGTGGTCCCTGAGCGCCGAGGCGATCCGCGAGCGGCTGTTCACCCGCGCCGAGGATCGGCCCGAAGGCGTCGAGCGGCTGCCGATCAAGACGGTGCACTTGAACAAGTCGCCGGTCGTCATCGCGAACCTGCGCGTGCTGAGCGCCGAGCGCGCGGCGCACTGGGGCATCGATGTCGAAACCTCGCTGCGCCACGCGCGCGCCGCCGGCGAGCGCGCCGGCACGCTCGCGGGCTTGTGGCCCGAGGTGATGCGCCGGCCGCCGGCAGCCACGCCGCCCGACGTCGACGAAGACCTCTACGGAGGCTTCGTCGGCGACGCCGACCGGCGCGTGCTCCAGCGGCTGCTCGCGCTGCCCGGCGCGGAGCGCGCGGCCAGCCTCGCGAACCGCGCACCGCTGTTCAACGACGAACGCCTCGACGAGCTGCTGTTCCGGTGGCGCGCGCGCAACTTTCCCACGACCCTGGACGCCGCCGAGCGCGCGCGCTGGCTCGCGCACTGCCACCGCCGCCTGCATGGCGGCGAGGCGGGCTGGCCGACGGTCGAGCAGCTGCTCGAACGCATCGACGGGCTCGTCGAGGGCGCCGACGAGCGCGGCCACGCGATCCTCGGCGATCTGGTCGACTACATCACCGAGATCGGCTGATCCGCCGCCGGCGTGTCGATCGCCGCCAACGCAGCGGCCTGCAGCGGCGCGCGGGCGTTGCGCCGTGACGATCGCGACGGCCCCGCGTAGCAGCGCAGCCCCGGCAGGTCGAGCACGGTGACGCCGCCGAAGTCGACGCGCAGCAGCCCGTCGCGCTCCAGGGCATGCAGCGACTCGTTCGCGCGTTGGCGCGACACGCCCGACAGCAGCCCGATCTCCTCCTGGCTCAGCTGCACGAAGCTGCCGGTGTTCGGATAGAGCGCCGGCTCGAACAGCATCGCGAGGCAGCGCGCGACGCGCGCGTCGGGGCCGAGCAGGCGGTCGTTCTCGATCAGACCGATGAACAGGCTCAGGCGCGCGTTGAGCTGCGCGAGCAGGAAGCGGTTGAACGGCAGGCTGGTCGAGACCAGCCGCTCGAAGCTGTGCCGCGGGATGCAGACGAGCCGGGTGTCGCGCACCGCGACCGCGTCGTAGCCCCAGCGTCCGCCCTTCAGCAGCGTGCCTTCGCCGGCCCAGCCGCCCGCGGTGACGCCGGTGAGGGTCGAATGCCGGCCGTCGGTGTGCGAGACGGTCATCTTCACGAGCCCGTCGATCACGCCGATCCAGCACTCGGCCGGCTCGCCGCGGTGCGTCGCATGGCCGCCGACCGGCAGATGCCGTTCGAAGGCTTCGGCGACGACACGATCGAGTTCCGGCGGCGCCAGCGAGGACGCCCAGGTGCTGCCGCGCAGCATGCTCTCGGAGGTCTTCATCCGATCTGTCTCCTGGCTGGCCGCGGCCTCTGCGGGCCGGCGGGTGGCGGGGGCAACCCCCGTGCGCGCGTCGGCGACTACGGGCGGCCGCGCAGCGCGGATTCACGGGGAAAACACCAGTCCGGGATGTCGTTGCAACGACAGCCGCTGCCCGGCGAGGCCGAGACGATGGCCCGGGCCCGCGGCGCGGCCCGCTCTGCAAGGAGACATCGATGAAGCGAGATCCCGTCAATCCCGTGCGCGAGGCGGTCGGAACCGCCGAGGCCGTTCACGACGAAGCCGCCGGAGCGAAGGTCGACGCCGGGCGGCGCCGAGTGCTGAGCGCGGCGGCTTCCGCGCCGGTGCTCACCGCGGCCGCCGGCCTCGCGGCATCGGCGCCGGCCCAGGCGCTGCCGCTGCCCTTGACGCCGCCGGACACGACCGACTTCTACGATGTCGGCGACTCGCTGGTGCAGCTCGGCGCGCCGACAATGCCGCTGGTCAAGCTCGACATCGACGGCGACGGCGTCTACACGATGGCGCTGCCGCGGCTGGAGCAGGGCACCGGCATCGCGACCGCGGTCGCGATGATGATCGCCGAGGAAGCCGGCGTGCCGCTGTCGAAGGTGCGGGTCACGTCGGCCGACGCACAGCCCGAGCTGCTCTTCAACCAGATCACCGGCGGCTCCTGCTCGGTGCGCGCCTTCGTGCCGGTGCTGCCGGCGATGGTGGCTGCGGCGAGGCTGCGTGCCGGCTTGCTGCCGCAGGCCGGCACGCCGCGCGATCCGGCGCAGTTCAAGGTGATCGGCAAGCGCTTCGGCAAGCTCGATGCGCTGGACATCGTCACCGGTCGCAAGAAGTTCACGATGGACATCGACGTGCCCGGCGCGGTGCCGACGATGTGCCGGATGCCGTCGACGATCCGCGGCTCGGTCGCCAGCGTAAACAACCGCGCCGCGGTGCTCGCGCTGCCGGGCGTGCGCGCGGTGGAGGTGGTCCCCGGCGGCGGCGCGGTGGTCGGCATCCCGCCCGGCGTCGCGGTGATGGCGGACACCTTCGGCCAAGCCTGGGACGCCTGCAACGCGCTCGACATCACCTGGGGACCCGGCACGATGGCCGGCGAGTCGAACGCGACGATCTGGGAGAAGTGCCGCGCGGCGATTCCGCCGCAGCTGCCGGTGCCGCCCGGAATGATCGGCATCGACGCCGAATTCACCTGGAAGGCCGCGACCGCCTGCCCGCTCGAAGTGGAGTGCGCGATCGTCGACGCGACCAAGCCCGATCGCGCCGAGATCTGGGCCGGGCTGCAGAGCCCGATCGTCACTGCGCAGTCGGTCGCGCTCGAACTCGGCCTGCTGCCCACGCGGGTGGTCGCGCACGTGATCCCGAGCGGCGGCGCCTTCGGCCGGCGCCTCTTCTGGGACCCGGTGCAGGTGGCCGCGCAGGTCTCGAAGAAGACCGGCCTCGTCTGCAAGCTGATGTACCACCGCAGCGACGACATCCGCCACACGCGCCACCGGCCGCCGCAGGTGCACAAGGTGCGCGTCGCGATGCTGCCGCCCACGCTGCTGACCGCGGGCAGCGTGCTGAGCTACCAGCAGAGCATCGGCGCGGTGCGGCTCGACGCCCGCCACGGCTACGGCGAGATCGGCACCGCGCTCGGCGGCTCGCTGCCGCCGGCGGTGATCAACACCGTCGGCAACCTCGGCTACGAGCAGTTCTTCTTCAAGACGATGGTCACCTCGCCGTACAACTTCGGCGTCAGCACCAAGCTGCTGTTCCCGGTGGCGCTGGAGATGAACACCGTCTCCTACCGCTCGGTGCACATCCAGCCGGCGCGCACCGTCGAGGAAATCATCGTCGACGAGATCGCCGCGAAGCTCGGCCGCGACCCGGTGCAGTTCCGCATGGAATTCCTGAGGCTCGAGCGCGCGAAGGCCGTGCTGCAGCGCGTGGCCGGCGCCGCGCAGTGGGGCAAGCGCATGCCGGCCGGCTTCGCGCAGGGGGTGGGCGTGCACATGGAGTCGCGCTCGTTCTCGGCCTGCATCGTCGAGCTCGACGCGCGCGACCCGCAGAACTGCAAGGTGACCAAGGTCGTGATGGCGATCGACGTCGGCCGTGCGATCAACCCTTCGGGCGTGGAACAGCAGTGCCACGGCGGCATCGCGGAGGCGATCTCCTTGATCCTGAAGACCGGCATGAACATCAAGGACGGGCTGCCGCAGGAGGGCAGCTACAACCAGTACGTCTTCTGCAAGATGCGCGACTTCCCGAAGGACGTGCAGATCATCGTGATGCCCGACGTCGGCGAGCCCGCGGCCGGCATGGGCGAGGTGGCGATGAGCGCGCCCTCGGGGGCGATCGCCAACGCCTACGCGCGCGCCACCGGCCGCAAGCCGCGCAACTTCCCGCTCAACGCCCAGCCCGTCTACACACCCACGCCGGCCGGCCAGCTGCCGGCGGTGCCGGCCTTCAACTGAAAGGAGCCCGCCATGCCGAACCAAAGCTTCATCGTCAACGGGCAGCCGGTCACCGTCGATGCGCCGCCGGAGATGGCGCTGATTTGGGTGCTGCGCGACAAGCTCGGCATCACCGGCCCGAAGTACGGCTGCGGCCTGAACGTGTGCAAGGCCTGCACCTGCCTCGTCGACGGCAAGGCGGTGCAGACCTGCGTGACCAAGGTCTCGTCGGTGCAGGGCAGGAAGGTCACGACGATCGAGGGCCTGGCCAACGGCGCCACGCTGCATCCGGTGCAGCAGGCCTGGCTCAACATCGACGTGCCCCAATGCGGCTTTTGCCAGCCGGGGCAGATCATGGCCGCGGTGGACCTGCTCAGCCGAACGAAGAACCCAAGCGACGCCGACATCGACGCCATCGAGAACATGTGCCGCTGCGGCACCTACGGCCGCATCCGGCAGGCGATCAAGCAAGCCGCGGCGGCGATGTGAAGCGCGCTACCTGGAGAAGGAGTCGCGCAGGCCGGTGATGCGGTTGAACACCGGCCGGCCGGGCGCGTGGTCCTTGGTGTCGGCGACGAAGTAGCCGTGGCGTTCGAACTGCAGGTGCTGCCCGGCCGCGGCGGCAGCCAGGGCGGGCTCGACGAAGCCGAGCGCGACGCGCTTGCTCTGCGGGTTCAGCACCGAGAGGAAATCGCGGCCGCCGGCATCGGGCTGGGCTTCGGTGAACAGGCGCTCGTAGAGGCGCAGCTCGGCGGCGACGGCATCGTGCGCGGCGAGCCAGGTGATCGTGCCCTTGACCTTCACCGCGTCGGCGCCCGGCGTGCCGCTCTTGGTGTCGGGCACGACGGTGGCGTGCACCGCCGTGACCCGCCCGGCCGCGTCCTTCTCGCAGCCGCTGCACTCGACGATCACGCCGTACTTGAGGCGTACCTTGCTTCCCGGGCCCGCCGCGCCCGGCGGGAACAGGCGGAAAAAGCCTTTCGGCGGTGACTCCGCGAAGTCGTCGCGCTCGATCCAGAGCTCGGGGCCGAGCTCGAAGCGGCGCGTCCCGAGCTCGGGGCGGTGCGGGTGCGCCGGCGCTTCGCAGGGCTCGCGATGATCGGCGCTGCCGAAGACCTCGGCCCAGTTCGTCAACACGAGCCGCAGCGGATCGACGACCGCCATCGCGCGCGGCGCCTTGGCTTCGAGGTCGTCGCGCAGCGCTGCGTCGAGCGCGGCGTAGTCGATCCAGCTGTGGTCCTTGGTGACGCCGATGCGCTCGCAGAAAAGCTGGATCGCTTCGGGCGTGTAGCCGCGGCGGCGCAGGCCGGCGAGGGTGGGCATGCGCGGGTCGTCCCAGCCCTCGACATGGGCCTCGTCCACCAGTTGCTTGAGCTTGCGCTTGCTGGTGACGACGTAGGTCAGGTTGAGCCGCGCGAACTCGTGCTGGTGCGGCCGCGGGCGCGCGAGCAGGCCGAGCTCGCAGAGGTGCTCGAGCAGCCAGTCGTAGAACGGCCGCTGGTCCTCGAATTCGAGCGTGCAGAAGCTGTGGGTGATGCCTTCGAGCGCATCCTCGATCGGGTGCGCGTAGGTGTACATCGGGTAGATGCACCAGGCGTCGCCGGTGTTGTGATGCGTCGCGCGCTTGATGCGGTAGAGCGCGGGGTCGCGCAGGTTGATGTTGGGCGCGGCCATGTCGATCTTGGCGCGCAGCACCGCGGCACCGTCATCGAGCTGGCCGTCGCGCATCGCGCGAAAGCGCGCGAGGTTCTCTTCGATGCCGCGCGAGCGGAACGGGCTCGCGGTGCCGGGCGTCGTGAAGTCGCCGCGCGTCGCGCGCATCTGCTCGGCCGTCTGCTCGTCGACGTAGGCGAGACCGGCGCCGATCAGGGCAACGGCGGCGCGGTACATGAAGTCGAAGTAGTCGCTGGCGAAGTAGAGGTGGCTGCGTTCAGCCTCCTGCCACGAGAAGCCGAGCCACTTCACCGCCTCGACGATCGCATCGACGTACTCCTGCTCTTCCTTTTCGGGGTTGGTGTCGTCGAAGCGCAGGTGGCACACGCCGCCGTAGTCGCGCGCGAGGCCGAAGTTCAGGCAGATGCTCTTCGCATGGCCGACGTGCAGGTAGCCGTTGGGCTCGGGTGGGAAGCGGGTGCGGATCTTCGCGGCGTCGACCGGCGCGGCGCCGTGATGGGCGGCGTCGCCGGGGGTGCCGGCGAAGCGCCGGCCCGCGTAGCGGCCCTGTTCGAGGTCGCGCTCGATGATGCCGCGCAGGAAATTGCTCGGCCGCGCGGGCTCGGGAGTCTTCGGATCGTGGGGCATGCGAGGCAGTTTATCGGCGGGTCGCCGACGACCACGCGGCCCGCGACGCGCTCAGGCCTTGGTGAACACCAGTGCCGAGTTGGTGCCGCCGAAGGCGAAGGAGCTGCTCAGCGCGGCACGCAACGCGGGCTCGCGCTGCTCGGGCTCGCGCACCAGATGCAGGCGGACCGCGGGATCGATCTCGGCGCAATGCGCGTTCGGCGGCAGCGCTGCGCGCTCGACTGCGAGCACGGTGATCAGCGCTTCGAGCGCGCCGGCCGCGCCGAGCAGGTGGCCGTGCAGCGCCTTGGTCGAGCTCACGCGCAGGTCGCCGAGCGCGTCGCCCCAGACGGCGGCGAGCGCTTCGGCTTCGATCGGGTCGCCGGCCTTCGTCGCGGTGCCGTGCGCGTTGCAGTAGCCGACGTCGCGCGGCGCGAGGCCGGCGCCACGCAGGGCCTGGCGGATCGCGAGCGCCTGGCCGGCGGCGTCGGGCTTGGTGAGGTGCGTCGCGTCGCAGCTGATGCCCCAGCCGGCCAGCTCGGCATGCACCCGCGCGCCGCGCGCCCGTGCGCGGGATTCGCCTTCCAGCACCATGAAGGCCGCGCCTTCGCCGAGCACGAAGCCGCTGCGGTCGACAGCGAAGGGCCTGCAGGCGCTGGCCGCCTCGCCGGGCGCGAAGCTTGCGAGCGTCTGCATCGCCTGCCACGCGAGCACGACCCCGGGCACCAGCAGCGCTTCGGTGCCGCCGGCGATCGCCAGATCGACCTCGCCGCTGCGCACTGCCTTTGCCGCCTCGGCCAACGCGACGGCCGACGAAGCACACGCGACCGAGTAGGTCAGCACCGGCCCGCGCACGCCGAGCCGCATCGCGACGTGCGCGGCCGGCGCGTTCGGCATGAAAGCCGGCACCGTCAGCGGCGGCACGCGGCCGTTCGGGGCGCGGTAAGCGGTCTCCAGTGCAGCCGCCCCGCCCATGCCGCAGCCGACGTAGACGCCGATGCGCTCGGGCTCGACGTCGAGATCAGGCCGTGCGTCGCCGACGGTTGCGAACGCTGCGCGCACAGCGAGGTCCGCCGCGGCCACCGCGAGCCGGCTGACGCGATCGACGCCCGCGAGTTGCAGCTTGGTGAACCAGCGCGTCTCGTCGAACTCGACCGGCGCCGCGGCCGCGGGCTTCGGCAGCTCGGGAAGCACTTCGCGGATCGCCGAGCGGCCGGCGAGCAGTGCGTCGAACATCGCTCCGGTGTCGTCACCGTGCGGCGAAATCGTGCCGAGGCCGGTGACGAGGACGCGGCTCACGCGCGCATCCTCATGCGGTCTGGGCGGCCCGCAGTTCGTCGACGACCTTGGCCAGGTCGTTCAGCGTGTCGATGTTCGAGTGTTCCTCGGGCAGCGACAGGCCGAACTTGTCTTCGACCTCGAACAGGAATTCGACCAGCGCCAGCGAATCGAGTCCGGCGGCGCGGATCGAGGCGTTCGGGTCGAGGGTCGCGGGATCGATGCCGTACTTCTGCTGGATCAGGTCCTGCAATTCCTTGAGCGAACTCATGCTGGCAACTCCGAAGGGGCAGCTTGTCGGCGCGGTTGCGGGCTCGTTCCGGGCCGCGCGACCCCCGTTGCACCGAGGACCGATGTCATGGCGCCGAATGATATGCGCTGCGTTTCGACGGGCTCTCGGCAGCACGCCAGCGCAGCGAGAGCGCGGCCACCGCAAGGCCCAGGGCGAGGCCAGCGACCGCGTCGAGCAGCACGTGCTGCTTGATCGCCAGCGTCGAATAGGCGATCAGCACGAACCACGCGACATTGAGCGCACGAAGCGCGCCGGGGGCGCCGATGTGGCGCACCAGGTGATCGATCCACACGGCGGTGAAGGCGGCGGTCGCCACGTGCAGCGACGGGCAGGCGTTGCCGGTGCTGTCCACGCCCTGCAGCACCGCGAAGCCGGGGTGCGCCTGCAGGTCGACGCTGACCGGCTGCACCGAGGTCGGCCACCAATAGAAGCAGGCGAGGCCCACCGCGCACAGCGCGGCGGCCCACAGGCCATAGACGATCAAGGCGCGCAGCCCGAGCAGCAAGCCCGGCGCGATGCCGAGGTAGACCCACAGCGAGATGTAGGCGCCGAGCAGGCCGGGCTGGAAGACGATCCAGTCGTCGATCGGAGTCGTCGGCATCGGCGTTGGCGGCGCCGAGGGGTTACGCAGCACGTGGAAGTAGCCGAGGAAGAACAGCCACATGAAAGCCGAGATGCCGATCAGCTTGAGCCACAAGCGGTGCGCCACGCGCTCGCCAAGAGCGGCCCGCCAATCGGTGCGGCTGCCGTACAGCCAGCGCTCGGACGGCCGGAACGACGAACCGACGCGGGACGTTCTGGGCGAGGGCGGGAGGGACACGAAGGAGGGCGTTGCTGCCGAAACTGCGGTCCGGCGATGGATTCTAGGCAGCGGGTTGCCGCGGCCGACGCATCGCGCGCTTTACAAACTTTCACGGGCCCGCCGCGCCGTCCGCGTCTTCCGCCCGCTGCGTCATCGCGTTGTCGGTGCAGGCGGCGCCCGACCCAGGCCGCCCGGCTCGCAGCAGCAGCCGCACGGGTCGACAGGAGCACAAGATGAACCAAGCAGTCCGCAAGTCCCTTGCCGCGATCGGTCTGGTCGGCGCGAGCCTCGCGTCGATGGCTGCCGCGCACGCCGGGGGCGTGAACTGGCACATCGGCATCAACCTGCCGGCGCCGCCGATCTACTACGAGCCGCCCCCGCGCGTGGTGTATGCGCCGCCGCCGGTGGTCTACGGACCGGCACCGATCATCTACGCCCCGGCGCCGGTCTATGCACCGCGCGGTCATTGGCGCGACGGCCGCTGGCGCGACCACGACCGTCGTCACCGGCATCATCATCACCACCACTACCACCGGGGCCACGGCTACGGTGACGACGACGACCGCCGCGACGGCCGCCGTTACCGCTACTGAGTCCGCGACATCCGCCCGGCATGCCCGGGCGGGCCGTCCTGCCGGCCGCGGTTACCGGAGGGCGGGCCTTTAGAATCTCAGGCTTTCGTTCAGCCCCAGGAAGCCGTCCGTGTCCTCGCCCGTTCAAGCCCTCGCCGCCGCTGCCGGACCGTCGCCGGAGCAATCGCCTGCCGAGCGCGAACTGGCCGAGCTGATGGTGCAGGCGCTGAGCCTCGAGACAAGCCCGGCCGAAATCGACCCCGAGGCGCCGCTGTACGGCGAAGGCCTCGGCCTCGATTCGATCGACATCCTGGAGGTCGCGCTGGAGGTGTCGCGGAAGTACGGCTTCCAGCTGCGCTCGGACGACGAGAACAACCACAAGATCTTCCAATCGCTGCGCAGCCTCGCTGCGCACATCGCGCAGCACCGCACGACCTGATCGCGCAGCGTGCCGCGCGGCCGCGCGTGACGTTCGCCTCGACCCGACCCGCAGCCATGAAGCTGCCCCTCATCGTCGCCCGCGACCTCGACGCGCCGATCGCCTGGCGCGCCGGACGCCCCTTGATTGCGCGCTGCTTCCTCGCCGACGCGGCGCACGCTGCGCAGCGGCTGCCGGACCGCGGCGCGATGCTCGATCTGTGCAGCGACCGCTACGCTTTCGCGGTCGGCCTCGCGGCGGCCTGGATGCGTGGCCAGGCCGCCTTGCTGCCGCCGAACGCGCTGCCCGACACGCTGGCGCGGCTGCGTGCCGCACATCCCGAGCTCTATGTTTACGGCGACGGCACGCACGATCCCGTAGCGGACCTCGGCGAGATCCGACATGCCGAGATCGGCGCGCTCGCTCACGAGACACCGACGATCGATGCCGACCAGCACGCCGCGATCCTGTTGACCTCCGGCTCCACCGGCACGCCGCAAGCGCATGCGAAGCGCTGGCGCACGCTGGTCGACAACATCGCGGCGGCGGCCGAGCGGCTCGCGGCCAGCCTGGAGCGGCCGTCGCTGGTCGGCGTCAACGTCGTCGCGACGGTACCGCCGCAGCACAGCTACGGCTTCGAGTCGAGCGTGCTGCTCGGGCTGCTCGGCGGCGCGGCCTTCGACTGCGGCCGGCCGTTCTACCCGGCCGACATCGTCGCGGCGCTCGAATCGCTGCCACGCCCGCGCGTGCTGGTGACGACGCCCTTTCATCTGAAGACGCTGCTGCGCGCCGGGCTGGCGTTGCCGCCGGTCGATCTGCTGCTGAGCGCGACCGCGCCGCTGTCGCCGCAGCTCGCGCTCGAGGCCGAGCGCGCTTTCGGCGGGCCGCTGGTCGAGATCTACGGCTGCACCGAGGCCGGCCAGGTCGCGACGCGGCGCAGCGTCCACACCGAGGTCTGGCAGTGCTTCGGCGCGCTGCGGGTGCGCGCCGAGCTCGTCGATGGCGTCGAGCGCTTCGTCGCCGAAGGCGGCCATGTCGCCGAGCCGACGCCGCTGGCCGACATCCTCGCGATCGAACCCGGCTCCGGCGCCGAAGGCGATGGCCGGCGCTTCCGGCTGCTCGGCCGCTCGAACGACCTGATCCATGTCGCGGGCAAGCGCAGCTCGCTCGCGCACCTCGACTACCACTTGAACAGCATCGAAGGCGTCGAGGACGGCGCGTTCTGGCTGCCCGACGAAGTCGCCGACGCGGTGGTGCGGCCGGTGGCCTTCGTGGTCGCGCCGAAGCTCGATGCCGCAGCCATCGTGCAGGCGCTGCGCGGCCGGCTGGACGCCGTCTTCGTGCCGCGGCGCGTCGTCCATGTCGATGCGCTGCCGCGTGCGGCGACCGGCAAGCTCGCCGCCGCCGCGCTTGCGCGGCTCGCGCAGGAGCGGCTCGGATGAACGACGCGGTGCACCGCTTCGAGGTCGCGGCTGATCACCCGGCCTTCGCCGGCCACTTCCCCGGCCAGCCGCTGCTGCCTGGCGTGCTGCTGCTCGCCGAAGTGATGCGGGCGCTGCGCGCGGCGCCGGCGCTGGCCGCGCGGCTGGGCGCGCATCCCGAGGTCGCCGCGGCGAAGTTTCTGGCGCCGGTGGGTCCCGGGCAGGCGGGCGAGGTGCGCCTGTTCGACGAAGGCAAGGCGCTGCGCTTCGAGGTTCATGCCGGCGGCGTGCTCAGTGCCAGCGGCCAGTTGCGCGCGGAGACGGGGGCGTGAGCGCCGTCGGCCAGACCGGCCGCTTGCCGGGCCAGGACGACGCCGACTGGCTGCGCCAGCGCGAACGCGGCAGCGCGCTCGCGTTTCGCCTGATGGCGTGGATCGCGCTGCGTTGCGGGCGCCGCTTCGCGCGGCTCGTGCTGCATCCGGTGACGCTCTACTTCGTGCTGTTCTCGCCGCAGCAGCGTCGCCATTCACGCCGCTACCTCGGCCGCGCGCTCGGCCGCGAAGCCGGTTGGCGCGACGGCTACCGCCACGTCCACGCCTTCGCCTCGACGATCCTCGACCGCGTCTACCTGCTGCGCGGCCAGGAAGCCGCCTTCGAGCTGCGCACCCACGGCACCGAGCTGCTCGACGCGATGCTCGAGGCCGGCCGCGGCGCCTTCCTGGTCGGTGCGCACCTGGGCAGCTTCGAGGCCCTGCGCATCGTCGGTCGTGCCCGGCCGGAGCGCCGCATCGCGATGGTGATGTACCCCGACAACGCGCGCCTGATCCAGCAGACGCTGGCTGCGATCGCCCCCGGCACCGAGCCCGAGGTGATCGCGCTGGGCCGCCGCGACTCGATGCTCGCGATCCGCGACTGGCTGGACGCCAACGGCCTGGCCGGCATGCTGGCCGATCGCACGCTCGGGGCGCCGACGCCGGGCAGCACCGACCCGATGGCCGCGCTCGGCGCCCGCGAGGGCACGGTGACGCTCGACTTCATCGGCCGCCCCGCGCCGTTCGCCGACGGCCCGTTCCGGCTCGCCGCGCTGCTGCGCCGGCGCGTCGTCTTCATGGCCGGCCTCTACCTCGGCGGCGCCCGCTACGAGGTTCGCTTCGAGCCGCTGGCCGACTTCAGCACCGGCTTCGCGAACGCGGCCGAACGCGAGGCGGCGATCCGCGCGGCGATCGCGGCCTACGTCGCTCGGCTCGAGGCGCTGTGCCGCGCACACCCCTTCAACTGGTTCAACTTCCATGACTTCTGGAAAGAGGGTTGACCCCTGCCGTTGCGGCTTCGCCGCTCCCCTCCAGGGGGGCGCCGCTGGCGCTCCGGCAAAGCCGGCCCGCGGCGGACGCTCGGTTGGCCGCGTGCTCCGTGGTCGTCGCTTCTTCGGCGCGAGCCTGTTCTTCGCCGTCGTCTTGTCGGCGGCCGCGCCTTCGGCGCACGCCTTCGATCTGAGCCAGCTGATGAAGCTGCTCGCGCAGCAGCGCGCCGGCGAGGCCAGCTTCACCGAGCAGCGTTTCGTGCGTGGGCTCGACGCGCCGCTCGAGGCGAGCGGCACGCTGAGCTTCGCCGCGCCCGATCGCTTCACCCGGCAGACGCTCAAGCCGCGCCCCGAGAGCATGACGGTCGAGGGCAACCAGCTGACGCTCGCGCGCGGCGGCCGCACGCGCAGCCTGCAGCTCGATGCGATGCCGGAGCTGCTCGGCCTGGTCGAGGCGGTGCGCGGCACGCTGACCGGCAACGCGCCGCTGCTCGCGCGCCACTTCCGCAGCACGCTGGCCGGTCAGGAGCGGGCGTGGACGCTCGAGCTCGTGCCGCTGGCACCGACGACGCTCGCGGCGGTGTCGAAGCTGCGCATCGCCGGCGAGCACGGCGAGCTGCGCCGCATCGAGATCGAGCTGAGCGACGGCGACAGCTCGGTGATGACGATCGGCGCGCTGCGGCCGTCGAACGCCGCTTCGGCGCCCCGGCCCGCGTCTTGAGCACGCCCGTTCCGAGCGAGCGCCCGCCGCACGGGCGCCGGGCCATCGCCCTGTGGCTGCTGGCACTGGCGGTCGCGGCGGCGGTGATCGCGCGCACGCCGTTCAACGCCGACCTCTCGGCCTTCCTGCCGGCGAGCCCCGACGCTCGCCAGCAGCTGCTGATGGACCAGCTGCAGACCGGCGCGATCGCCCGCACGCTGTTCGTCGGCATCGAAGGCGGCGATGCGAAGCAGCGGGCCGCCGCCTCGCGCTCGCTCGCCACCGCGCTGCGCGCGAGCGGGCGCTTCGAGCAGGTGAACAACGGCGACCGCGGCGAGCAGGGCGCCGCGCCGGGTACCGAATGGCAGGCGTCCGGCGAGTGGGTCTTTCGCCACCGCTACCTGCTGAGCCCCGCCGTCGGGCCGGAGCGCTTCACCGTCGAAGGCCTGCGCGAGGGCATCGACGAGACGCTGTCGCTGCTCGGCACGCCGGCCGGCAGCGCGCTGAAGCCGCTGCTCGAGCGCGACCCGACCGGCGAGACGCAACGCATCGTGGAGGCGCTGCTGCCCGCAAGCGGGCCGCGCAGCGAGGAGGGCGTATGGGTCGGGCGCGAGGTGCCGCGCGCCGTGCTGCTGCTGTCCACGCGCGCCGAGGGGGGCGACATCGATGGCCAGCTCGCCGCGATCGAACAGGTCCGCGCGAGCTTCGTGCCGCTGGCGGCACAGGGCCTCGAGCTGAAGCTCAGCGGCCCGGGCGTCTTCGCGGTCGAGAGCCGCGCGCAGATCCAGAGCGAGACGCGCCACCTGGTCATCACCGGCAGCCTCGTGATGAGCGGCTTGCTGCTGGCGGCTTTCGCGTCGCTGCGGGCGCTGTTCGTCGCCGCGGTGCCGGTCATCACGGGCGTGCTGTGCGGCGTGGCGGCGGTCGGCCTCGCGTTCGGCTCGGTGCACGGCATGACGCTCGGCTTCGGCAGCACGCTGATCGGCGAGGCGGTCGACTACGCCATCTACTACCTGATCCAGGCGCGCGGCGCGCACGGCGTCGCGGCCGCCGGCCCGGGCTGGCGCCGCTGGCGCGACACCCAGTGGCCCACCGTGCGCCTGGGCCTGTGGACCTCGGTGTGCGGCTTCGCCGTGCTGATGTTCTCGGGCTTCACCGGGCTCGCGCAGCTGGGCCTGTTCTCGACGGCCGGGCTGATCGGCGCCGCGCTCGCGACGCGCTTCGTGCTGCCGGTGTTGATGCCGAACGGCGCCGCCGGCGCCGGCCTGCGCCGCCCGCTGGGCCGCTTCACCGCCTGGCTGCTCGAGGCGATGGCGCGCCTGAAGTGGCCGCTCCTGGCGCTCGGCCTCGCGGCGACCGCGCTGCTGGTGGTGCGCGGCGGCGCGGCCTGGAACGCGAGCCTGAGTTCGCTCAGCCCGATCCCGCGTGCCGCGCTCGCGCTCGACGAAAGCCTGCGCGGCGATCTTTCGGCCGGCGAGGCCCGCACGCTGGTCGTCGCCGGTGGCGCCGACGCGCAGGCGGCGCTGCGCGCGGCCGAGGAAGCCGGGCGCCGGCTCGATCCGCTGGTCGCCGACGGCACGCTGGCCGGCTACGACACGCCGGCGCGCCTGCTGCCGAGCCTGCGGACGCAAGCGGCGCGGCTCGCGAGCCTGCCCGAGGCCGAGCCGCTGCGCGAGCGCCTCGCCGAGGCGACCGCCGGCGGGCCGCTGCGCGCCGAAC
>NZ_DASTPW010000029.1:0-67495 GCF_035762065.1 Methylibium sp. | reverse complement strand
CGCTCCATCAGGAAGCCGCGCCAGGGCAGCGCGGGCAACCGGCGCATGTCGATCTGCGCCGATTGCGCGTGGGCCTCGTAGCGCAGGCGGCGGGTGAGCATCTGCGCGGCCAGCAGCATCAGGCGCAGCGCGATGTCCTCGCCGGGGCAGCGGTGCTGGCGCGCGGCGTCCGCGCCTCCCTGCGGCACGAGGTCCCAGGGCGTCGGGCGTCGCTGCTGCCAGCGCTGCGGCGCGAAGCGGTCGGGCTCGTTCCACAGCCGCGCGTCGTGGTTGCTGCCGTACAGGTCGAACAGTGCGCGCCGCCCGCGCACGAAGGCGTGGCCCTGCCATTCGAAGTCCTCGCGCACGCGCGCCGCGACCGCCGGGAAGAACGGGTAATGGCGTCGCACCTCCTGCACGAAGGCGAGCGCGTCGGCGGACTCCGCATCCTCGGCGAGCACCGGCTTCCACTGCGGATGCGCCTGCAATGCATGCGCGACGAAGGCGATGTAGACCGACACCGCGACCGTCGGCCGCAGCACGTTGAGCAGCTCGACCGCGGCAATGCGTGCCGGCAACAGCTCGCCGTTCGGTTCGCGATGCTCTGCGATCACCTGCGCGGCGCTGCCGTTGGGCAGCCGCGTCCGGCGCGAGCGTGCCGCCTCGATCAACCCGGCCAGCCACGCTTCGGCGCGCTTGCGCGACCAGCGCGCGCCGAGGTGGCGCGCCGGCGAGCCGGCGGCGCCGTCGAACAGCGCGGCGAGCTGGTCGCTGCGCTGTCGCAGCTGCGGCTCGGGCACCGGCACGCCGGCCCAGTCGCAGACCGCGCGCGTCAGCACCGGCTGCACCGCATCGAAGAGCGAAAGGCTGCCGGCCTGCGTCCAGTCGTGCAGCGCGGCTTCCCACTCGCGCCGTACGCCGTGCAGCAGCCGCTCGGCCCGCTCGGCGGCGGTGATGCGCAGGAACAGCGCCTTGCGATGCCGGTGGGCCGCATCGTCGAGGCCCTGCACGCCGCCGCAGCCGAACAGGGTCGCCTGCAAGGCGCGCGGCGCCGCGCCGGCGCGACAGAAGCGCGCCTCGTCGTAGAACAGCTCGGCCGCGCGCGCGCCGCTCATGCACAGCGTCGGCACAAGCAGCAGGCGGGTCTCGAAGACGTCGCTGCCGAGCGCGGCGCACTGGCGTGCGATGTAGCGGTAGGGGTCGGCGCGGAAGGCGAGGCTCGCATCCCAGCCGGCCGCGCGCGGCAACGGCCGCGACCCGCCCGCCTCGGCGGATCGGCTCGTCACGGGAACGCGCTCGGACCCGTCGTCGCCGTGCCGCCGGCCGGCCGCGCCGTTTGCCGTGCGGTGCCCTCGCGGCGGCCTCCGGCATCGCGGCGCAGCCCGGCGCTGTGTGCGTGCGCGGCGGGGCCGGCGAGCCCCTCGACCGGCTCGAACCGGCCACCGCCCTCGGTCCTTGGCAGGACACGCGGGGTCGTCTCGATCGTTTGGTCGCGCACCACGGTCCGGGTGTTCTTGCGCATGCATGCTCCTCGAGGCTGGGCACGTCTCGGGCAAGGTGCGCGCCGCCTTCTCGCTCGGGCACTCGGCTTGCCTTTCGGCGCGACGACACGACCATCCGACGACGATCATGAACACCCTCGAAGCCTCCCATCTGGAGCGCCTGCGCGCGCGGCTCGTCGAGCGCGCCGCGGCGTTGCGCGACGAGGTCCGCCGCGTCCAGCGCGAACGCGACGGCCCGCCGACGCGGCTCAGCACCGAAGTGCAGGACAGCGCCGAGCAAGGCGAGCAGCGCAGCCGCGAAGCGGTCAGCGATGCCGAACAGGACCGCGACAGCGGCGAGCTGCGCGACATCGGCGCGGCGCTGGAGCGCATGGATGCCGGCGAGTACGGCCTGTGCACCGACTGCGAGCTCGAGATCCCGCCGGCCCGGCTGGAGGTTCAGCCCGCCGCGGCGCGCTGCATCGAATGCCAGGAGCGGCGCGAGCGCGAGCTCGCAGGCTTCAACCCAGCCGCCGCAGCAGCGCCATCGCCGCCGCGGGTGCCTTCTCCTTCGCGCCGCTGATGAAGTAGAGGAACACGTCGCGCGGCGTGCCGGTCGGGGCGGGCGGCGGCTCGACGCGCGGCAGGCCGCTCGGCTCGAAGCCGGCGTGCCAGCAGCGCGCGCAGGCGGCCAGCGCGTCGAGCTGCGCCGGCTCGACGCCTTCGGCCAGCTCGCTGCGCGTGCGCATCAGCCGGGCGTAGACGAAGTCGGCAGTCGGATCGGCGAACGAGGGGTAGTCGTCCGAGTCGGTGAACACCGTCGCGCAGCCGTGGCGGCGCGCGAGCGCGAGGTAGTCGGCGCACATGAAGCTCGGATGCCGCACGTCGAGCACGTGCCGCAGCGCGAGGCCGTCGACCTGCGCCGGCAGCTGCTCGACGAAAGCCGCGAAGTCCTTCGGCTCGAAGCGCTTGCCCGGTGCGAACTGCCAGACGATCGGCCCGAGCTTCGGCCCCAGCTCGGCGATGCCGCTGCCGACGAACCTCGCGATCGACTCGCCCGCCTCGGCCAGCACGCGCCGGTTGGTGGCGAAGCGCGAGGCCTTCAGTGAGAACACGAAGCCCTCGGGCGTCTCCTCGCGCCACTTCGCGAAGGTCGCCGGCTTCTGGCTGCTGTAGTAGGTGCCGTTGATCTCGATCGCGGTGAGCCGGCGGCTCGCGTAGGCGAGCTCCTTCGTCTGCGGCAGATCGGCCGGGTAGAAACTGCCGCGCCAGGGCTCGTAGGTCCAGCCGCCCACCCCGACGCGGATGCGCGGCGGGTTCATGACGCCCAGGCTGTGCGGCTCGCCCATGCGGCTCGCTCAGTTCGCGGCGCTCGCCGGCGGGTCCGGCGCCGGGGCCTGCCTGAAGGGGTCGTTCATGTCGGGCTGAGTGCCGTAGTCCTGCGGCACGGGTGCGTCGATGATGACCTTGTCGGTGTCGATCTTCTCGCCGCGGTCGAGGAAGCTCGTGACCGTCTCGGGCACGAAGATGACGATCGCCACCAGCAGCAGCTGCATCAGCACCCAGGGAATCGCGCCGAGGTAGATGTCGCGCGACTCGACCTTGCGCGCAAGCGCGCCGTTCTTGAACAGCGTGTCCGAGATGCCGCGCAGGTAGAACAGCGCGAAGCCGAACGGCGGATGCATGAAGCTCGTCTGCATGTTCACGCACAGCAGCACGCCGAACCAGATCGGATCGATCCCGAGCTTGGCGGCCACCGGCCCGAGCAGCGGCAGGATGATGAAGGCGATCTCGAAGAAGTCGAGGAAGAAGGCCAGGAAGAAGATGAAGACGTTGACCGCGATCAGGAAGCCGACCTGTCCGCCCGGCAGTCCCGAGAGCATGTGTTCGACCCAGATGCCACCGTCCACCCCCTGGAACACCAGCGAGAACACGCGCGAGCCGATCAGGATGAAGACCACCATCGCGGTGATGCGCATCGTGCCCGCGACCGCCTGGCTCACCAGCGGCCAGCTCAGCCGCCGCGAGACCGCGGCGAGGATGAAGGCGCCCACCGCGCCCATTGCGCCCGCTTCGGTCGGCGTCGCGATCGCCGACTTCATGCCCGGCAGGCCGCCCATGCTGCCCAGCACCGCGAAGATCAGGATCGCCGAGGGAACGATCCCGCGCAGGCACTTGGCCCACAGCGCCCAGCCGTCGAGCGTGCGGGCCGCCTTCGGCACGCCGGGCACGTGGTGCGGCTTCAGGCGGCTCAGCGCGAAGGTGTAGATCGCGAAGATCAGCACCTGCAGGATCGACGGCCCCCAGGCGCCCTTGTACATGTCGCCCACCGGCTGGCCGAGCTGGTCCGCCATCACGATCAGCACCAGCGAGGGCGGCACCAGCTGCGTGATCGTGCCCGAGGCCGCGAGCACGCCGGTCGAGTAGCGCATGTCGTAGCCGTACCTCATCATCACCGGCAGCGAGATCATCGCCATCGCGATCACCTGGCCCGCCACCGTGCCGGTGATCGCGCCGAGGATGAAGCCGACGATGATCACCGAGTAGCCGAGCCCGCCGCGCACCGGGCCGAACAGCTGGCCCATCGAATCGAGCATGTCCTCGGCCAAGCCGCACTTCTCGAGGATCGATCCCATCAGCGTGAAGAACGGGATCGCGAGCAGCAGGTCGTTGCTGAGGATGCCGAACACGTTCAGCGGCAGCGCCTGCATGAACTCCGGCGGGAACCAGCCCATCCAGATCGCGTAGAAACCGCAGGCCAGGCCCAGCGCGGACAGCGAGAACGCGACCGGGAAGCCGATCAGCATCACGAGGATCAGCGCCCCGAACATGAACGGGGCGAAGTTCTCCATCGTCATCGGAGCCCCCTTGGCCCTGCGGTCCGCCCGCCCGAGGCGGGATTCCCGCTCGGGAAGCCCTCGCCGCTCATTGCAGCGGCCTGTCGTAGTGCGTGTCCATCTCGTAGCGGTGCGCGAGCCAGCCGAGGCGCTTGACGATCTCGGCCGCGCCCTGCAGCGTCAGCAGCCCGAAGCCCAGCGGCAGCGTCAGCATCGCGGGCCAGCGCACCAGGCCGCCGGCATTGCTGCTCATCTCGCCGGTGACGTACCACTTGACGAACAGCGGGGTCGAAAGCCCCAGCATCAGCAGCATCACCGGCATGAAGAAGAAGACGAGGCCGAAGAGGTCGATGAACACCTGAGCGCGGGCCGGCCAGCGGCCGTAGATCACGTCGACGCGCACGTGCTCGTTGAGCCGAAGCACCTGCGCGGCGCCGAACATCACGCAGGCGGCGAACAGGTACCACTGGATCTCGAGCCAGGCGTTCGAGCTGCTGTCGAACAGGTAGCGCATGACGGCGTTGCCGGCGCTGATCGCGCACGAGGCGAACACCGCCCACTGGGCGAACCAGGCGAAGCGGTCGTTGAGTGCATCGACCCAGCGGGCGAGGCGGAGCAAGGCATCCATGGCGGGGCGCGCTCGGCGCAGGAGGGGCAGCCGCCGCAGCGCGGCAGGGCGCCGCCGGGGCCGCGGCAGTGTAGGCGGCGCCTCGCCGCGCCCGTTTGCGCGTTTGCCCCCAAGCCCGGCGCCGGCGCGCCGCTCAGCGCTGCGCTTCACCCGGCGGTGGGGAGCGGCGGCGTCAGCGCGGCATCAGCAGGATCGAGCGGTCGACCTTCGTGATGTCGGTGTGGCCGGTGAAGGCCATCGTGATCGACAGCTCGTTGGCGATCAGCTCCAGCGCCTTGGTCACGCCCGCCTCGCCGAGCGCCCCGAGGCCGTAGAGGAAGGCCCGGCCGATCATCGTGCCGCGCGCGCCGAGCGCGACGGCCTTGAGCACGTCCTGCCCGCTGCGGATGCCGCCGTCCATCCAGACCTCGATGTCGCGGCCGACGGCGTCGGCGATCGCCGGCAGCGCCTCGATCGATGCCGGCGCGCCGTCGAGCTGGCGGCCGCCGTGGTTCGAGACCACCAGCGCGTCGGCGCCGCTGGCCGCCGCGAGCTTCGCGTCCTCGACGTCCATGATCCCCTTCAGGATCAGCCGGCCGCCCCAGCGCTGCTTGATCCACGCGACGTCGTCCCAGTCGAGCTCGGGGTCGAACTGCTCGCGCGTCCACGAGCCCAGCGAGCTCATGTCGGTGACGCCCTTCGCATGCCCCATCAGGTTGCCGAAGTGGTGGCGGCGCGTCCCGGCCATGCCGAGGCACCAGCGCGGCTTGGTCATCAGGTCGAGGATGTTCGCGAGCGTCGGCTTCGGTGGCGCGGTCAGGCCGTTCTTGAGGTCCTTGTGGCGCTGGCCGAGCACCTGCAGGTCGAGCGTGAGCACCAGCGCCGAGCAGCGGGCGGCCTTCGCGCGGTCGAGCAGCGCGGCCATGAAGTCGCGGTCCTTCATCCAGTAGAGCTGGAACCAGAACGGCGCCTTGGTGTGCGCGGCGATGTCCTCGATCGAGCAGATGCTCATCGTCGAGAGCGTGAACGGGATGCCGAACTTCTCGGCGGCGCGCGCGCCGAGGATCTCGCCGTCGGCATGCTGCATGCCGGTCAGGCCGGTGGGCGCGATCGCCACCGGCATCGCCACCGGCTGGCCGGCCATCGTGGTGCGCAGCGTGCGGTCGTTCATGTTCACCGCGACGCGCTGGCGCAACTTGATGCGCTGGAACTCGCTTTCGTTGGCACGGTAGGTGCCCTCGGTCCACGAGCCGCTGTCGGCGTAGTCGTAGAACATGCGTGGCACGCGCTTTCGCGCGAGAACACGCAGGTCTTCAATGCAGGTGATCACGCTCATCGCTCGCTCCGTGTTCCTGAACGGCCCGCCGCGGCGGGTGCGGCGCGCGGTGCGGCAGTGTCCCATCGCGTTGCTGCGGTGCAGGGGTCGGGAGCGCCGTGGTCATTAAAGTCGGCACCTCCAAAAGCGAGAGCTGCGAGCGAAGGCTATGGATGCCGAGGAGTTGCTGATCGCGACGCGCTGGCCCGATGCGCTGCTGCCCGGCGCGCGGCTGCGCGTGGGCACGGTGGTCGGATGCGTCGGCGCGGGGCCGAGCGGCCACGTGTACCGCATGCTCGACGACCGCGGCGGCGCGCTCGCGGTGCGCGAGTACTTTCCGCCGGGGCTCTCGACGCGCGTCGACGGCCGCGTCGAGCCGCTGCCCCAGCGCGCCGGCGAATTCGAGGACGCCCGCAGCCGCTTCGACGAGGACGGCGAGCAGCTCGCGAGCCTCGACCATCCCGGCCTGCTGAAGCTCGACCGCGTCTGGTCGCAAGACGGCACCTCGTACCACGCGATGCCCTGGTGCGAGGGCCGCACGCTCGACGCGGTGCTGCGCGCCGCACCCGCACCGCCGGCCGAGGAACAGCTCGCGAGCTGGCTGCGCGCGATGGCCGACGCGCTGGTGCCGGTGCAGCAGCTGCGCGGCTGCCACGGCCACCTGTCGCCTTCGCAGGTGATGCTGCTCGACTCCGGCCGGCTGCTGGTGATGGAGTTCTCGCGCACGCGCCGCATGCTCGCCGGCGATGCGCGCGAGTCCGAGCGCGACCCGTATGCCGCGCTCGAATGCGCCGGCGACGGACGCCACGGCCCGATGGGCCCGTGGACCGACATCTACGCGCTCGCCGCGATCGCGCACTTCGCGCTGCGCGGGCGGCCGCCGCAGGCGCCGGTGCATCGGGCGGCCTACGACGTGCAGGAGCCGCTGCTCGACGCGCTGGCGGGCGAGTACGCCGACGCGCTGCTGCACGGCCTCGATTGCGGCCTCGCGCTGCGCCCGCGCGAACGGCCGCGGGATCTGCCGCGCTTCATGTCGCGCATGGGCCTGCACGAGCGGCGCGCGCGGGCGCGCGTCAACGGCGAGTCGCTGCTGATGAACCTCGACCTGCCCGAAGCCGTCGCGGTGGTCGAGGCCGCGAGCGACGCGGTGGCTGCCGAGGTCGTCGAGCCGGCGCCCATCGGCGTGGTGGATGTGCCGATCTCGGTGCTCCCGGCGGCGGACGCCGACGAGCCGCCAACGGTCGAACCCGCGCCCGCACGCACGGCCGGCGCCGCGGCGATGGCCGCAGCGGGCGCTGCCGCGTCTGCTGCTGCGGCCGACATCCCGGGCGCGACGCGCGCCGACGCGGCCGACACGCCCGCCCCGCCAGCCGCCGCCGTGGCGCCCGAGCCGGACACTCGCGCCGAGCCGCATGAACGCCGGCCTCGCGCCGCGCGGCGCGAGCGCAGCCCGCAGCACCTGGGCTGGCTGGTCGGGCTGGGTGCCGTCGCCGGCCTTGCGGCGGCCGGGCTCCTTTTGCTAAATCCTTTCGAGCACGCGGCACCGACGAGCGCCGACGCGCAGCGTGCCGTGGGCGAACCGCCGCAGGCCGCGCAGGCACGCGCCAAGGAAGCTGCGGCGTCGTCCCCGATCCCTGAGCCCCTGGAGCCGACAGCCGCCGGGCCGGTTGTCGAAGGCACGGCGCCGGCGGCCACCGAAGCGGCATCGGCCGCCGCCGCAGCTGCAGCGCCGGCCGCGCCGAACGCTTCGCCGGCCGCCGAGGCCGCCGCGCCCGATGCCGAGGTCGCCGCCCCGAAGGTGCAAGCCGAGCCGCCCGGCATCGAGCTGCCAGTCGCGGCGGAGGCGGTCGCGCCGCCGGCCGGTCGCCGAGCCGAGCCGCCGGTGCCGGCCGCATCGCCGCGCCTAGCAGCACCTCGCGCAGCCGCGAGGCCCGAGCCCGCCGCGCCGGCCGCGAAGGCGCCGCCCACCCAGGCCGCCGCACCGCGCATCGAGGAGCCGGTCGCGCCGGCCTCGCCGTGTCCGGCGCTGCTCGCGCGCCAGTACATCGGCCGCCCGCTCGACCCGGGCGAGCGCGAGGTCCTGAAGAGCCGGTGCCTTTGACCGGCCGCTTCGGTCAGACGGTGCTGGTCAGCTCGTCGGTTGCATCCGCGCTGTCGTCCGCGCGCACCAGCAGCAGCCGCACGCGGTTCGGCGTCGCGATCGCGCCGTCGTCGGGCAGCGCGACGAACAGCCAGTCGCCGTTCCTCGGTACCGCGACCGCCGCGGTGCTGAAGAAGGCCGTCTTGCTGCCGGCCGGCGTCAGGCGGATCTGGTAGTTGCCGCCTTCGATCTCGATCGAGTCGGCCGTCGTCGCCGGCACCACCTGCTTGTAGCCGAGCGCGCCGATGCGCGGGCTCACCGTCGCGAGATCGACGCCCGGCGCGGTCAGGTAGACGTCGAAGCTCTGCGCATTGACCGCCGCGTTGACGAAGCGCACGCGCGCGTTGTCGGACGTCAGGCTCTTGTTGTACGGGTCGTCGATCGTCAGCAGCTCGACGCCGGAGGTCGTCGGCAGCGCGATCGTCGTGTAGCGGTTGCCGCGGCGCGCGGGGAAGCTCGTGGTCGCGACCTCGGCGTTCGTCGAGGCGACGCGCAGCGACAGGCCGGTGGTGTCGGTGCCGACGTCGTAGTACTGCGAGCCGTACTTGTAGGGCACGTTGGTCGCGTTCGACTCGGGGTTGCCGTTGCGCACCAGCGTGACGTTCGGCGCCCCCGGCACCGCGTGCACGAAGCGCAGCTTCGGATCGGCCAGATCGGCGCGATCGTCGATGTCGTCGTCGTCGTCGCCGCCGCCGCACGCGACGAGCAGGCCGGAGGAGGCCAGGGTCAAGCCCAGCGCACGGATCATCGTCGCGCGGCGCGCATGGTTCACTGCATCGGTCATCGCATCACCTGTTCATCACGTGTCCCGCAACGGGACGGTGGCCCTCTGCGGCAACGCCCGTGCCCGCGTCGCACGCCGATTGCCATGCGATGCATCGATGAACCTCCTCGACCTCCTCCAATGGCCCGCGATGCTCATGGCGATCGCGGCTTCGTGGCTCGTCGGCTCCGAGCGCAAGCGGCGGCGCCAATGGGGCTTCTGGATCTTCCTCGCGAGCAACGTCGCTTGGATCGCCTGGGCCTGGCACACGAACGCACCGGCGTTGCTGCTGCTGCAGGTCGCGCTCGCGGCGATGAACATCCGCGGCGTGAAAAAGGCCGACCCCCACCGGCACGGCGGGGATCGGCCTCGCGAGCCGTGAGCCGCTCGCGTGCCCGCGGCTACTTCGCCGAGGCGACGGAGGACTTCAGGTCCTGCGCCATCTTCAGGTGGTGCTCGAGGTTGGGCAGCGCTTGCGTCGCGAGCTGCTTGACCTCGGGATCCTTCGCCTCGGTCGAGGCCTTGCGGAACAGCTTGACCGTGTTCTCGTGCGCGGCGACGCCGATGCGGCTCGCGTAGCGCTCGTCGAACTCGGCGCCCTTCGCGCTTTCGATCAGCTTCAGCTCGGCCTTCTGCTTGATCGACGGCTCGGTCGGCAGCTCGACGTTCTTGCTCGCGGCCATCGCCTTGACCTGCTCGCCCATCTTGGTGTGGTCCGTGATCATCTGGTCGGCGAAGGCCTTGACCTGCGGCGACTGGGCCTTCGAGACCGCGAGCTTGCTGCCCTCGATCTCGGTCATGCCGGCCTGCGCGGCATCCTTCAGGAACGCGGCATCCGCGCGGGCGATTTGCGATTGGGCCGCAGCCAGGCCGGCGAAACCGAGCGCCACGGCGGCGACGGTGATACGGAGGGAATTGCGCTTCATGGATCAGCTCCTCGAGCAGTGGGACATGGACCGATTTGGCAACCCCCGTTCCCGCACGGGCGAACGCGCTGCGGGAAGCGGCCATCGGGTCAGGTCATCAGCGCGATCACGACCACCGCGGTGGCGGCGCCCATGCCGGCGCGCCGCAGCGTGTCGTCCAGCGCCTGCTCCGCGATCAGGATGTCGGCCGCGCAGACGACGAACCACAGCGTCCACAGCGGCCCGCTCGCCGCCGGATGCAGCCAGCCGATCAGCAAGGACATCGTCGAGGCGACCAGCACCGTGCGCGTGGAAAGACCGTGCGCGAAGGCCTCGTGGCGCTCGCGCTCGGGGCGCCACCAGCGGCGGCGGCCGTCGAGCAGCCTCGCGAAGGTGCGCTGCACGCAGACGATGAGCGCCGCGGCGACCGCCATCGGCCACACGGTGCGCCAGCGATCGGGCGTGCCGGCGAACAGCAGCAGCGCCGCGACGCCGACCCACAGCGGCCCGCGCGCGAGGTGATGCGTCATCGCCATCGCGCGCGCGGCAATCCCGTGCTCGAGATCGAAGCCGAGCGTCGGCCTCGCGACGCTCGGCGGCCGCCGCCCGGGCGGATCGGCGCGCCGGCTCATCGGCTGCCTCCTCCGGCTGGCGAACGGCCCGCGCCGTACGGCGCGTCAGCGGCTCGCGCCCGTGCCGGGCGCGGAGGCCGCCGAGTCGCTCGGCATCGTGCCGGTACCACCCATGCTGCCGCTGCCCGTGCCGCCGGTGCCGCCCATGCTGCCGCCGGTGCCGCCGGCCGGCGGCGTCGTCGACGTGCCGCCACCCGGCGTCGTGCTGTTGCTGTCGGTTCCCGGGGCGGTCTGCGGGGTCGGCGCGGTGCCGGCATCGCGCCGGTCGCAGGCGGAGAGGGTCAGTGCGGCGAGCAAGGCGCCGGCACAGGCGAGGGCGAGGGGCTTGTTGTTCATGTCGATCTCCAAGATGGGTGTTTCAGGCGGCCGCGCGCAGGCTGTTGCGGCGATCCCGGATCAAGTCGTGGTTGGCCTGCACGCCACGGCTTTGCCGCTCGACGATGCTGCGCACCTCGGGCGGCAAGGGCTGCTCGAGCGCGCTGCGGTACCGGGCCAGGGCCTTGTCCTCGCCACGCTCGCACTCTTCGAGCACCGCGAGGTCGGTGAAGCTGCTGAGCGTGCTGCGCACCGAGACCCAGCCGCGGTGCATCGCGCCGCTGGCGGTGCCGCTGTCCTCGGCCTTGCCGCCGAGCGAGCTGACGATCGACTGCAGCTCGCCGGCGCCTTCGGCGCACTGCGCCGCGCGGTCGGCCAGCAGCTGCTTCAGCTCCGGCGACTTCGCCTGCTCTGCGCAGGCGCGGAAGCCGTACTCGCCGTCTTTCGTGGTCTCGATCAGATCGTTCAGCGTGTCGATCGTGTCGTCGTTGCTGCTCATGCTGTGCTCCTTTTGTTCAAGAGATGCCGGGCCGTGGCGCGACAGAAGGATTTGCCGCAAGGCCCAGGCGCTGCCTCAGGGCCACGACACCTCATGCCGCCGCGGCGGCCGGGGATCGATGCGTGGCAGCCGGCGTGCCCGCGAGCGCTGCGACGGGCGCGTCGCTTGCCGTCTGCGCGCCATGAGCCGGACACCGCGCGCCGCCCTCGCATGCCTGCTTGCAAGCCTCGCGCTGCCCTCGCTGGCCGACCCGCCGCACGCACGCCAGGCGGCGCGCGACGCGGCCCTGATGGCGCGCGCCTCGTCGACCGTGCGCCTGGTCGTCGCCGAAGTGCTGCGCACCCATGACCAGCGCGGCCGGCCGTTCGCGATCCTCGACAAGACCGCCGCCGCGCTCTACGTCTTCGAGCCGGGCGGGCGCATGGCCGCGGCGACGCCGGTGCTGCTGGGGCTTGCGAAGGGCGACGACTCGGTGCCCGGCATCGGCGAGCGCCCGCTCGAGCAGGTCAGGCCTTCGGAGCGCACCACGCCCGCGGGCCGCTTCGAGCTGGAGGCCGGCATCAACACGCGCGGCGACCGCATCTTCTGGGTCGACTACGACGCGGCGGTGTCGATGCACCCGCTGCGCGCGATCGATGCGAGCGAGCGGCGCCACCAGCGCATCGCTACCCGCAGCGCGGCCGACAACCGCATCTCCTTCGGCTGCATCAACGTCCCGACCGCCTTCTTCGACCGCGTGATCACCGCGAGCTTCGGCCGCGGCGCGAGCGCGCGCGACCGCGGCGCGTTCTACGTGCTGCCCGAGACGCGCACGCTCGCCGAGGTGTTCCCACGCTTCGCGGTGCCGGCGACGCTCGCGAGCCGAGCCAGCCCTTGAAGCAAAACGGCCCCGCGCCGCGATGGACGCGGCGCGGGGCCGAAGGCGAACCGCTCGATCAGTTGCGGTCGCTGCGCGCGGCGCGCATCGACGGATCGCTCGAAGACGACGAGCCGGCATCCATCGACGAGGAGCCGCTCGACGTGCCCGAGGTGCCCGAGGTGCCCGAGGTACCACCCATGCTGCCGCCTGACGTGCCGCCCGACGTCCTGCCCGAGCTGCCGGAAGCGCCGCTCGTGCCGGCGTCCTGCGTCGAGCCGCCCGAGTAGCCGCTGCCGCTGCCGCGGGTGCTGCCGGTGGCGGCTTCGTTGCTCGGGTTCGGCTGGGCCGACGAGCCGCTCATCGAGCCCGTGCCGCTGGTGCCGCCCGAACCGGGTTGCGGGCCGCCTTGCGTGCCGCCCTGCGCGGAGGTGCCGGGGTTGCCGGTGCTCGCCGGGCCCTGCGTGCCGGTGCCGCTGGTGCTGCCCGACGAATCGGTCGTCGAGCCTTGACCGGTGGTGCCCGGGGTGGTGCTGGTGGACGGCGTCGTGGAGGGCGAGGTCGACGTCTGGGCCTGCACCACGCCCAGCGCGATCACGCTCGACACCGCGACGGCCGCCGGCCAGTACTTGGAAATGGATTTCATCTGTCTCTCCTAGAGTGGTGGATTGAAGCCGCTTCGCTCTCGCGGGCGGCCACGGCCAATGCCTCTTGGCGAGCCGCAGCGAAAACAGGCAACGGGCATGCCCGTGGCATGCGTGCCGGCGCATCGGCGGCGCGCATGCGCCACGTGTCGCGGCGCAGCTGGCCACGCAGATGCAGCACGCGCTCGTGCAGCGCTTGCCGATAGCACCAGCGGTAGCTGTTCGCGCTCGGATGCAGGCCGTCGCGCGCGTACCAGGTGGGCACGTCGCGCGAGAACGGGTCTTCGTCGCGCGTGCGCCAGAAGCTCACGAAGCGCGCGCCGTGCGCATGCGCGCAACGCTCGATCGCTTCGACGACGCGCCGCGTTCGCGAGCTCATCCACCACGAGAACGGCGCGATGAACACCGGCGCGAGACCGATGTTCGCCGGCCCCAGCCAGACGCAGCGGCGCGCCTGTTCGCGCCCCAGCCGGCGCAGCAGCCGGTCGGCGTCGGCACGCACCCGCGCGAGCGGCGTGTGCCGCAGCGCGTCGTTGCCGCCGGCCTGCACGACGACGAGATCGAAACGCGGCGCCTCAGCCGGCTGCGTCGCGAGCCAGGCCTCGTAGTCGTCGAGCGTGTCGGCCACCGTCGCGCCCGAGCGCGCGAGGTTGACGATTTGCGAGCGCGGCAGGTCGTGCGCGAGCCACCCGGCCAGCGAGTGCCGCGGGTCGTCCGCGCCGACGCCCACCGCGGTCGAGTCGCCGAGGATCAGCACGCGGCCTTGCGCGACGCCGTCGACGTGCTCGCGCTCGAAGCGCCGCGTGTGCCGCGCGACCGCGCGCGCCGCCGGCAGCAGCCGGCGGATGCGCTGCGTCTGCGCGAGCAGCAAGGCGCCGGCGCCGAGCAGTAGGCCGAGCGCGGCGAAGGCGGCGCGCGCATCGGACGGGATCGATCGAGGTTCGTGGGCAGGCATCGAGGCTTTCGTGTCATCGCTTCGAAGCCGTTTCGGCAAGGCCCGTGCCGCCGCGCGCGGAGGCAGGCATGCCGTTCGCCAACAGGCGGCGATGCTGCAGGACGAAGCCTCGTTCCGCTCGCGCGTGTTCGCCGCGCTGTGGTCTTCCATCTGGCGCCACCGGCGCCGCGCGCTGCTGGCGCTGGCGCTGCTGGTGGCGGCCAAGCTTGCCGGCGTCGCGGTGCCCTGGTTGCTGAAGAAGGTCGTCGATCGCTTCAGCGCGCCGGGCGGGCTGGCCGGCGACGTGGCCGGCCTCGTCGTCGGCCCGCCGGCGGCCGACGTGCCGGTGGTGCTGGTCGTGCCGGTCTTCCTGCTGGTCGGCTACGCGCTGCTGCGCTTTTCCAGCACGCTGTTCACCGAATTGCGCGACCTCGTCTTCGCGCGCGTCACGCACGCCACCGTCGCCGATTTCGCCGAGCGCAGCTTCGCCCAGCTGCTCGCGCTCGGCCACCGGTTCCATGCGCGCCGGCAGACGGGGACGGTGCTGCGCGACGTCGAGCGCGGCACGCGCGGCATCGGCTACCTGCTCGGCGCGGCGCTGTTCACCGTGGTGCCCACGCTGATCGAGTTCTCCGCGGTGCTGCTGGTGATGAGTGCCGGCTACGGCTGGAGCTTCACCGCGGTGATCCTCGCGACCTTCGTGCTCTATGCGGCCTACACCGTCACGCTGACGCAGCGCCGCGTCGTGCACCAGCGCCGGCTGATCGACATGGACGCGCGCGCCGCCGCGCACCTGGTGGACAGCCTGATCAACTTCGACGCGGTCAAGGCCTTCGCGACCGAGGCCCACGAACGCGAGCGCCACCACCGGCTGTGGTCGCAGGCGATCGACGAGCAGCTCGCGAGCCAGCGTGCGCTGTCGGCGCTGCACGTGGGGCAGGGCGCCATCATCGCGCTGGGCGTGGCCGCGGTGATGCTGCTGGCGGGCGAGCAGACGGCGCGCGGCGCGATGACCGTCGGCGACCTGGTGCTCGTCAACGCCTACGTGATCCAGATCTGCCTGCCGCTGAACGCGCTCGGCTTCGTGTTCCGCGAGGCGAAGGACGCGCTGGTCAACACCGAGCGCCTGTTCACGCTGCTCGAGGAGGAGCCCGAGGTGCGCGACGCCGCGCAGGCCCGCGAGCTCGAACTGCGCGGCGCGGCGGTCGCCTTCGAGCGGGTGAGCTTCGGCTACGAGCCGGGCCGCACGGTGATCGCCGACCTGAGCCTCTCGATCCCCGCCGGCAGCACGGTGGCGGTGGTCGGCGGCAGCGGCTCGGGCAAGTCGACGCTCGCGCGCCTGCTGCTGCGCCAGCACGATCCGCAAGCCGGCCGCATCACCATCGACGGGCAGGACGTCGCGGCGGTGCCGCTCGCCTCGCTGCGCCGCGCGATCGGCGTGGTGCTGCAGGACACGGTGCTGTTCAACGACACGATCGTCGCGAACATCGCCTACGGCCGGCTCGGCGCGGGCGTGGCCGAGGTGGTCGAGGCGGCGAAGGCCGCGCAGGTGCACGAGTTCGTCACCGCCTTGCCGCAGCAGTACGACACGGTCGTCGGCGAGCGCGGGCTGAAGCTCTCCGGCGGCGAGAAGCAGCGCATCGCGATCGCGCGCGCGGTGCTGAAGAACGCGCCGATCCTGATCTTCGACGAGGCGACCTCGGCGCTCGACACCCGCGCCGAGCGCGCCATCCAGACCGAGCTCGAACGGCTGTCGCGCGAGCGCACGACGCTCGTGATCGCGCACCGGCTCTCGACGGTGGTGAATGCCGACGAGATCGTCGTGATGGACAAGGGCCGCATCGTCGAGCGCGGCCGCCACGAGGCGCTGCTCGAGCGCGACGGCCTGTATGCGCAGTTGTGGAGCCTGCAGCTGCAGCAGCGGCAGTTCGAGCAGCTCGAACGCAAGCTCGCGCGCCAGCCGGTCAACCTGGAGCTGCTGCTCGCGCCGATCGTCGACGGCCTGCGCGAGGCGCTCGACGCGGCGCAGGTGCGGCTCTACACCGAGCTGCTGACCGGCGACGCCAGCGTCACCGGCGACCCGCACGCGCTCGGCGACGCGCTGCACGCGGTGCTGCAGGCCGCGCTGCAGGCGACGCCGCCCGGCGGGCGCATCGCGCTGCGGCTCGAACGCGCGGGGCCCGAGCTGCGCTTCGCCGTCACCGACGGGCGGCATCAGGCGGCGACGCCCGTCGCGCCGGCCCGGCGCGGCCGTGCCGGCGCGGACGCGGCGCGGCCCGAGCCGGGCGAGCCGCTCGACCCGCTGGCGCTGCGCTCGGTGATCGAGCGCCAGGGCGGGCGCTTCCGCATCGAAGCGCCCGGCGCCGCGCACGGGATGCGCTACGTGGTCGAGCTGCCGCTGCGCGCGATCGCGGTGCCCGCCACGAGCCGGCATGCCGAAGCCGAGGCCTCGACGCGGCTCGACGGGCTCGCGGTGCTGTGCATCGACGACCAGCGCGACGCGCTCGAAGCGCTGGCCGGCATGCTGGAGACCCGCGGCGCGACGGTGCTCGGCTTCGAGCGCGGCGACGCGGCGCTGGACTGGCTGCGCGCGCAGCCGGCGAGCGCCTGGCCGCAGTTGTTCGTCTGCGACATCTCCCTGGGCGAGGAGGACGGGCACGACGTCGTGCGCGGCCTGCGCCGGCTCGAAGCCGAGCGCGGCGTGCCGCTCGAGCAGCGCCTGCCCGCGCTGGCGCTCACCGGCCACGCGCAGGCGAGCGACCGCGTCGAAGCGCTGCTTGCCGGCTTCCAGAGCCACCTCGGCAAACCGGCCGATCCGCGCGAACTGATCTCGACGCTGGCCGCGCTTGCCGGCGCGACGCGCGGGGCGGGTTGAGTGGCTGGCCGGGCATGTCGCTTGCCCAAGCGGCTGCCATGACGCCGCCTCCGCCCACTGCACCACTTGCTTCGACGCTCGACGCGGCGCGCAGCTGCTACGCCGATGCGCAAACCGCGCGCCGGGCCGTCGACCTTGCCGAGCCGATGATCGAAGCGGTGCTGGGCCAGCACGAGATGTGCGGCAGCGGCGTGATCGCGATCGTCGTGATGGACCCTGGCCTGCAGCCGGGCGACGCCGGCTTCGAGGACGCGGTGTTGCACACCGCGAGCTTCGGCAAGCCCCGCTCGCAATGGGACGCCGACTACCTCGAATTCGCGCGCGCGAAGGCGCGCACCAGCTGGCGGCTCGACGCCTCGGGCGCGAAGGTGCATGCCGGCCTGGCGCACCTGCTGCGCCGCGGCGACAGCCTGCTGCACGGCGCGGTCGTGCTCGACGGCATCGTCGTCGCGGTCAGCGGCGCCGAGAGCTGGTACGACGAGGCGATCGGCACCGCCGTCGCCGCGAACCTGCGCGCGATGGCGTGGGAGCGCCATGCGCGTGCCGTGCGCGAGCGGCAGTCGCTCGCCTGCTGAACCCACCGATCGACGACCTCCAAGGAAGACCCATGACCGACAAGCTCGCCAGCCTCGTGCAACCCCCGGCCGCCGGGGCCGGCCCGCAGGGCCCGCTCGCCGGACGCACGGTGCTCGTCACCGGCGGCGCGCGCGGGCTGGGCGCCGAGATCGGCAAGGCGCTCGGCGCGGCCGGCGCGCGCATCGCGGTGGCCGACCTGATGCTCGACGGCGCCGAAGCCGCCGCGGCCGCGTTGCGCGACACCGGCGTCGAGGCGCGCGCCTTCGCGGTCGACGTCGGCCACGAAATGGCGGTGCAGAAGCTGGTGGCCGAGGTCGCCGAGGTCTGCGGCTCGCTCGACGCGGTGATCAACAACGCGGCGGTCGACGTCACCGCGCCGATCGGCGAGCTGCAGGCGGTGGATTGGGACCGCATCGTGCGCACGAACCTGAGCGGGCCCTTCTTCGTCGCCAAGCACGCGGCGCAGCGGATGCTCGCGCAGGGCGGCGCGGGCGGCGTGCGCGGGCACATCGTCAACATCGCCTCGACCGCCTCCAAGCGCGCCTGGCCCAACGCCAGCGCCTACCACGCGACGAAATGGGGGCTGCTGGGGCTCTCGCACGCCCTGCACGCGGAACTGCGGCCGCAGGGCATCAAGGTCTGCGCGGTGGTGGCCGGCGGCATGCGCACCCCGTTCCTGCTCGACCGCTTCCCCGACATCGACCCCGGCGTGCTGCAGGACCCTGCGCACGTCGCGCGCAGCGTGCTCTTCGTGCTCACGCAGCCCGAGGAGACGGTGATCCCCGAGCTGATGGTGCTGCCCATGCGCGAGACCTCCTGGCCCTGACCGGAGCCCTGCCGATCCCTCTGCCCTGAACCCTCGAGACCGACAGCCCCGAACGCGGCGGGCGCCCCCCGCATTCGCCGGCGGGGCTGTGTGACCATGCCGACGATGCCGTCGCCTTCGACTTCGCCTGCCGACATCGGCCCGCGCCGCTGGGCCTGGGCCGCGCTCGCGCTCGGCCTGGCCTTGCTGCTGCGCTGGGCCTTGCAGCCGATGCTCGGCGATCGCATGCCGCTGGTGACGCTGTACGGCGCCGTCGCGGTCGCGGTGTGGGTCGCCGGCGCGCTGCCGGCGGTGGCGGTGGCGCTGCTCGGCTTCATCGCCGCGCGGCAGTGGTTCATGCCGGACAGCTGGTTCGCGCAGGGCTGGGGCCCGCTGGAACTGGCGGCGGCGGGCGGCTACGCCTTCTCGGCCGGGCTGATCGTGCTGTTCGGCCACGCGCTGCACCGCGCGCGGCGGCGGCTGGTGCGCGAAGTCGAGCAGCGGCGCGCCGCCGAGGAAGCCTGCGAGACCGAACGCCGCCGGCTCGCGATCACGCTGGCCTCGATCCCCGACGGCGTGCTGGTCAGCGACGCCGAGGACCGCATCGTCTCGACCAACGCCGAAGCCTCGCGGCTGACCGGCTGGAGCGTCGCGCAGTCGATCGGCCGGCCGCTGGGCGAGGTCTTCGACGTCGAGTTCGACCACGTCGCCGCGCCGGCGTCGCCCGGGCCGCAGCCGCCGCAGAGCGGGCGGCTGCGCCGGCGCGAAGGCGAGGCGGCCGCGGTCGCGATCGAGGCTTCGGTCGCGCCGATCTTTGACGAGGGCGGCCGCCGCGTCGGCGCGGTGCGGGTGTTCCGCGACGTCGGCGCCTTGCGCGAATCGGAGCGGCGGCTGCTGCAGGCGCACGAGGCGCTGTACGTGGTGGTGCAGTCCTCGCCGCTCGGCGTGGTCGTGCTCGACCACGAACCGGCGGTCGTGCGGCTGTGGAACGGCGCGGCCGAACGGCTCTTCGGGCTTTCGGCCAGCGAGGCGGTCGATCGGCCGCTGGCGGTCGTGCCGCCCGAGGCGGAGGCCGCCTTCGCGGAGCAGATCGAGCAGGTGCGCCGCGGCGTGGTGCTCAGCGACGCGCAGGCCTCGCTGGCGCGCGCCGACGGCCGCAGCGTCGAGGTGCGGATGTCGGCCGCGCCCCTGGCCGACACCTCCGGCCGCGTCACCGGCAGCCTGCTGCTGTTCGCCGACATCACCGACCGCGTGCAGATCGAGGCCTCGCTGCGCCGCACCGACGCGACGCTGCGCGCCTTCTTCGACAACGCGCCGGCGGGGCTCGGCGTGGTTTCGCTGACCGACGACGGCGACATCCTGCATCTGCACGACAACCCCGTGAGTTGCCGCATCTTCGGCGTGCCGCCCGGCGCCACCGAGAACCGACGCGCCAGCGAGCTGGGGGCGACGCCCGAGATGATCGCGCTGTGGCGCACGCACTACCAGCGCAGCGCCACGCTCGGCGTGCCGCTGGTCTTCGAGTACTCGCAGGCGATGCAGGGCCAGACGATGCGGTACCGCGCGACGGTTTGCGCGGTCGATCCCGGCACCGACGCGGCGGCGCGCTACTGCTACATGGCGGAGGACATCACCGAGCGCAAGCAGGCCGAGGACGCACTGGCCGAGGCCGACCGCCGCAAGGACGAGTTCATCGCCACGCTGGCGCACGAGCTGCGCAACCCGCTCGCGCCGCTGCGCAACGGCGTGCACCTGCTGCGTGTGCTGTCCGGCGCGAACGCCGCGGTCGAGAAACCGCTGTCGATCATGGAGCGGCAGATCGCGCACATGGTCCGGCTGATCGACGACCTGCTCGATGTCGCCCGCGTCAGCGGCGGCAAGCTGGAGCTGCAGCGCCACCGCATCGACGCGGCGGACGCGGTGCGCGAGGCGGTCGAGACCAGCCAGCCGCTGATCCAGGCCGCCGGCCACCGGCTCACCATCTCGCTGCCGCCCGAGCCGCTGTTCATCGATGCGGACGTCACGCGCGTCTGCCAGGTCGTCGCCAACCTGCTGAACAACGCCGCGAAGTACACGCCGCAGCAGGGCCGGGTGCGGGTGAGCCTGGAACCCGACGGCGAATGGGCGCGCATCAGCGTCGAGGACGACGGCCGCGGCATCGCCGCCGACATGCTGCCGCGCGTCTTCGAGATGTTCACGCAGGTCGACCGCACGCTCGACCGCAGCCGCGGCGGCCTCGGCATCGGCCTGGCGATCGCGCGCAAGCTGGTGCTGATGCACGGCGGCGAGCTCGAAGCCTCGAGCCGCGGGCCGGGGCAGGGCAGCCGCTTCGTCGTGCGCCTGCCGCTGGCCGCGCCGGTCGGCGAGGGCGCGCTGGCACCTCCGCGCATCGTGACGACCGACGCGCGCGGGCACACGCGCACCGCGCTGCGCGTGCTCATCGCGGACGACAACATCGACGCCGCCGACAGCCTGAACACCATCGTGCGGCTGCGCGGCCACGACACGCGCGTCGCGCACGACGGCCTCGACGCGCTGCAGCGCGCCGAGACCTTCCGGCCGCAGCTCGCGCTGCTCGACATCGGCATGCCCGGCCTCGACGGTCACGACCTCGCTCGCCGGCTGCGCACCGAGCCGTGGGGGCGCGCGATGCGGCTCGTGGCCGTCAGCGGCTGGGGGCAGGAGCGCGACCAGGCGGCCTCGATCGCCGCCGGCTTCGACGAGCACTGGGTCAAGCCGGTCGACCCGGCCGCGCTCGATGCGCTGCTCGAGGGCATCGAGCAAGCGCCCGCCGCGGTGGCCGAGCCGGCGGTGCGCGAGGACTGAAGCCGGTGCGGTCGCGCGCGAGGGCGCGCGGCCCGTCGCCGCTCAGGCGGCGACGCTCTCGTTGCTGCCCGACTCGGCCGTGCCGCCTTCGCCCTGCTGGTCGCGCGCGTAGTCCTTGAGCCGGTTGTAGAGCGTCTTCAGGCTGATGCCGAGCACGGCGGCGGTGCGCTCCTTGTGGTGGTCGCAGTGCCGCAGCGTCGCGAGGATCAGCAGCCGCTCGGCCTCGGCCATCGAGGTGCCGATCGGGATCGTGACCGCAGCGCCGCTGCGCAGCGGCTCGGCCTGCGCCGCGGCCGCCGGCGCCGCCGGCGCGGTGATCGCGGCGCCGCCGGGCAGCCAGTCGGCGCTGACCATGTCGGCCTCGGCCATCACGTAGGCGCGCTGCACCGCGTTGCGCAGCTCGCGCACGTTGCCCGGCCAGTGATGGTGCTGCAGCGCCTCGACGGCCGTCGGCGCGAAGCGCTTCATGCGCTTTTCCTGTTCGCCGATCGCGGTGAGGAAGTGCTCGGCCAGCAGCGGCACGTCGTCGAGCCGGTCGCGCAGCGGTGGCAGGTGCAGCGGGAAGACATTGAGCCGGTACAGCAGGTCCTCGCGCAGCTTGCCGCTCGCGACCGCCTCCTCGGGCGCGCGGTTCGTCGCGGCGATCACGCGCACGTCGCTTTCGAGCGTGTGCGTCGAGCCCACGCGCATGAAGGTGCCGGTCTCGAGCACGCGCAGGAGCTTCACCTGCAGCTCGAGCGGCATCTCGGTGATCTCGTCGAGGAACAGCGTGCCGCCGTGGGCGCGCTCGAAGAAGCCGAGGTGCTGGCGGTCGGCGCCGGTGAAGCTGCCCTTCTCGTGGCCGAAGATCTCGCTCTCCATCAGGTTCGGCGAGATCGCGCCGCAGTTGACCGCGAGGAAGGGCTCCTTGCGGCGGCGGCTGAGGTCGTGCACGGTGCGCGCGACGACCTCCTTGCCGCTGCCGCTTTCGCCGGTGATGAACACCGTCACCGCGGTGCCTGCCACGCGCGAGATCTGCTCGTAGAGCCGGCGCATCGGCGCCGCGCGACCGTAGAGGTGGCCGAAGCGGCCGGTTTTCTCCCACTGCTTCTGCAGCGTGTCGAGCTCGGCCTTCAGCACCGAGGGCTTGGTCACGCGCGACAGGATGCCTTGCAGCTGCTTGAAATTGACCGGCTTGACCAGGTAGTCGGCAGCGCCGAGGCGCAGCGCCTGGATCGAGCTTTCCAGGCTCGCATGGCCCGTGATCAGCACGATCTCGGCATGCGCGAGGACCTCGTTCTCTTTCAGCAGATCCATGCCGTTGCCGTCGGGCAGCTGCAGGTCGAGCAGCACCAGGTCGGGCGGCTGCATCGCGATCTGGCGGCGCGCGTCGCGCAAGCTCAGTGCGGTCGCGACGGTGAATTTCTCGTTGGCAACCAGCGCCGCCATCATTTCGGCGGCGTCGGCGTCGTCTTCGACGATCAGGGCGTGAGGCATGGGGCGGGAATTGGGTCGTGTTCGGTGGGCCACCGGCGGCGAAGTTGGCGCCGGCGAGGCGACGGTGGCAACGGGGCGGCGACGCGAGGTAAGAAGCCGCGACGCACGTAGCGATTGCCGTAGCAATGTAAGACGCCGCCGTCTTCGAACCTCACATTAATCGACCGGACGCCACCGGCTTGTAGGACAAGGCCTGAGCGACGCTTGCGACGCTGTCTTTTCTGGGCACAGCCGTTGCCCCTGGTGATGCACTCCGTCACTACTTTTTCGAGGCCCGTCATGGTCAATCTTCTCGTGTGGCTCGTGGTCGGTGGTTTGCTGGGCTGGGCCGCCAGCAAGGTGATGCGCACCGATGCCCAACAGGGCGTGATCCTCAACGTCGTGGTCGGCATCGTCGGTGCCGCGCTCGGCGGTTGGCTGATCTCGCCGCTGCTCGGCCTGCCGACCATCAACCAGGGCGCCTTCAGCATCGGCGCGTTGCTCGTGTCCTTCCTCGGCGCGGTGATCCTGCTGGCGATCGTCAACCTGCTGCGGCGCGGCACGGCGCGCTAGTCGCTTCTGCCGTCTTCTTCCTCTCACTTTCCCGGACGCTGACATGGCCACCTTTCCCTCCTCCTCATCCTCCGTCCCGCCGTTCCCTACCGCTGGCGAGTCGTCCGGCGCCGCGGGGCTTTCTGCAGGCAACGGCGACGGTTCGGCCGAGCCCGGCCGCCGCAGCGCGGATCTGCGCCGGCTTGCCGAGCGCGTGGCCAGCGGCGCGCATGCGCTGGTCGATCGCACCTTCGAGCGCGTCGCGCCCGCGGTCGATCGGCTGCGCAGCAGCGCCGATCAGGCCGGCGGCGAACTCAGCCGGCGGGCCGACCAGCTCGGCGCCGCCCAGGAACGCTGGGCCGAGGATTCGCGCGCCTCGGTGCGCCAGCATCCCTTGACCTGGGTCGCCTGTGCCTTCGTTGCCGGCATGGTGTTCGGCCGGATGGGCCGCAGCAACTGATCGGGCCGGGCGCGCGTGGAGCCGCCGATGACGGCCCACGACGTCGCCCAGCTGTTCGAGTTCAGGACCTCGCCGCTCGAACTGGTGTTGCGCGGCACGGCCGTCTACTGGTTCCTGTTCGGCCTGTTCCGCGTTGTGCTCCGGCGCGATGTGAGCGGCCTCGGCATCGCCGATGTGCTGCTCATCGTGCTGATCGCCGACGCCTCGCAGAACGCGATGGGCGGCCAGTACGAGACGATCGCCGAAGGCTTCCTGCTGGTCGCCACGCTCGCCGGCTGGAACCTGCTCGTCGACTGGGCGAGCTGGCGCTTCCCGCCGCTGCGCCGCTTCACCGCGCCCCAGCCGCTGCTGCTGGTGCGACGCGGCCGCTTCGTCGAAGCGAACATGCGCCGCGAGCTGATGACCCGAGAGGATCTGGTGTTCAAGCTGCGCGAGCAGGGCATCGAGCGCCTCGAAGTGGTCAAGGAGGCCTACATGGAGCCCGACGGGCAGATCAGCGCGATCAAGCGCTGAAGCGCTGAAGCGCTCGCGCTCCGCGCGGCATGACGCTTGCCGAACCGCCTTGCGGCATCGGCGTCCGAGACCGGTGCCTCTCACAGGAGAAGCGCCATGAAATCCCTGATCACCACCGCCGCGTTGGGCCTCGTCGGCTTCAGCGTCTATTCGAGCCTGCGCCGGCAGCGCCAGCTGCAAGCCCCGCGAGGCACGAAGGCCGAGCCGCTGCAGCGCTGGGAAGGCGAGGGCGGCAACGTGCCGGCTGCCAACACGGCGCTGAAGACCGCCCGCACCGACGACCTGCTCGCGCCCGGCGTGCAGAACGACGCGCTGCAGGAGCCGGAGGCCTCGACGAGCGATCGCAAGCCCGGCATTTCGGGCAGCTCGGTCGGGTGAGGTTCGCGCGGGCGGGGCGCGGCGGTCGATGAAGCGCCCGAGAAGCGCTTCGGCACGGTGATTGCCGTTAAGGCGCGAACCGCTTCTCACCCTCCGCGAAAACACCATGCATTCCGATCACCTGCGTATCGCGATGATCAGCGAGCACGCTTCACCGCTCGCGCAGCCTGGCGGCGTCGACTGCGGCGGCCAGAACGTCTACGTCGCCCAGGTCGGCCGCTGTCTCGCGCAAGCGGGGCACCAGGTCGACGTGTTCACGCGGCGCGATGCGCCGGCGCAGCGGCCGGTCGTGGATCTGCGTCCAGGCCTGCGCGTGCTGCACGTCGACGCGGGGCCGGCGAGCTTCGTGGCGAAGGAGCGGTTGCTCGAGCACATGCCGCAGTTCGCACGCCAGGCCGAGCGCGCGGTCGCCGCGAGTCGGCGCTACGACGTGATCCACGCCAACTTCTTCATGTCGGGCTGGGTCGGCATGCGGCTGCAGCGGCGCTTCGGCCTGCCGCTGGTGACGACCTTCCACGCGCTGGGCCGCGTGCGCCGCCTGCACCAGGGCGGCAGCGACGTCTTCCCCGAGGACCGCCTCGCCATCGAGGACCGGCTCGTCCAGCGCAGCGACGCGGTGATCGCCGAATGCCCGCAGGACAAGAAGGATCTGGTGGAGCTCTACCGTGCGTCGCCGGGACAGATCCACAGCGTGCCCTGCGGCGTCGACACCGAGCGCTTCCGCCCGCTCGGCAAGGGCGCCTCGCGGGCGGCGCTGGGCCTGCCCAACGACGCCTTCATCGTCTTGCAGCTCGGCCGGCTGGTCGCGCGCAAGGGCATCGACAACGTGATCCGCGCGGTCGCGCGGCTCGACGCGGCGCTGCGGCCGCGGCTGTACGTCGTCGGCGGCTCGGGCCCGTGCCCCGACGAGCAGCGCGACCCGGAGATCGCGCGGCTGCGCGGCGTCGCGGCCGAATGCGGTGCCGGCGACCGGGTGCATTTCGTCGGCGCGCGCGGCGGCGACGATCTCGCGCGCTGGTACTCGGCCGCCGATGTCTTCGTCACCACGCCCTGGTACGAGCCCTTCGGCATCACGCCGCTGGAGGCGATGGCCTGCGCGACGCCGGTGGTCGGCTCGCGCGTCGGCGGCATCCAGCATTCGGTGGTCGACGGCCGCACCGGCTACCTCGTCCCGCCGAAGGACGACGCGGCGCTGGCCGAGCGGCTCGACCTGCTCGCGCGCCGCCCGCTGCATGCGCGCACGCTCGGCGCGGCCGGGCTCAAGCGGGTGCGGGCGAACTTCACCTGGGAGCAGGTCGCCAGCGAGTTGCTCGAGGTGTTCCGCTGGGTGCGGCTTGCGCGGCGCCGGCCCGCGGACGCGCAGCCGCGCCTGGGCACGCTGCCTTCGCTGCATCTCGTGCCGGGCGCCGCGTTCGAGCGCGTGCACGCGCTCGGCTCGTCCACATGAGGCCCGCTTCGATGGCGCTGCGCCCCGCGGTGTTCTTGGACAAGGACGGCACGCTGGTCGAGAACGTGCCCTACAACGTCGATCCGAGCCAGCTGCGCTTCACCCGCGGCGCGCTGCCCGCGTTGCGCGCGCTGGCCGATGCGGGCTTTGCGCTCGTGGTCGTCACCAACCAGCCGGGCCTCGCGCTCGGGCGCTTCCGGCGCGCCGAGTTCCAGGTGCTCGAAGACGCGCTGCGCACGCGCATCCGCGAGGAAGGCGGCGTGACGCTGACCGACTTCATGGTCTGCCCGCATGCGCCCGCCACGCCGACGAACTCCTGCCTGTGTCGCAAGCCCGCGCCCGGCATGCTGCGTCAGGCGGCGGTCGCGCACCGGCTCGACCTCGCGGCCTCCTGGATGGTGGGCGACATCCTCGACGACGTCGAAGCCGGCCGGCGCGCCGGCGCGCGCTCGCTGCTGCTCGACGTCGGCAACGAAACGGTCTGGCGCATGAGCCCGCTGCGCACGCCCGAGCGGCGCTGCGCCGATCTGCTCGAAGCTGCCAGCCACATCCTGCGCCACCGCGGCAGCGCGGACGACGGCGGCGCCGAAGCCAGCGCGCAGCGGCGATGAGCGAAGCCATCGATCTCGACCGCATCCGCCGCTGGCGTCGCGTGCGCCGCCTGCTGGTGGTGCGGCTCGACAACCTCGGCGACCTGCTGATGACCACGCCGGCGATCGCCGCGCTGCGCGCCGGGCTGCCGGCCGCGCAGATCACGCTGCTCGCCTCGCCCGGCGCCGCCCAGGCGGTGCCGCTGCTGCCCGACATCGACGCGAGCATCGCGGTCGAGGCCCCGTGGGTCGCCGCCGGCGTGAAGGCGGCGTCGCAGGCGGTCCCTGGCGTGGTCGAGCGCCGCCTCGTCGAGCGGCTGGCCGACGGCGGCTTCGACGCGGCGGTGATCTTCACCGTCTGCACGCAAAGCGCGCTGCCGGCGGCGCTGGTCTGCCGCATGGCCGGCATCGAGCTGCGGCTCGCGCACAGCCGCGAGAACCCCTATGCGCTGCTGAGCGACTGGGTGCGCGACCGCGACGAGGTCGGCCCCGGCCTGCGGCACGAGGTGCGCCGGCAGCTCGACCTCGTCGCCTCGGTCGGCATGCATGCGCTCGATACCCGCCTGCGGCTGCGCTGCGAGCCCGCGGTGCGGCGGCGCATGTGCGAGCGCGTCGCGCAGGCCTTGCCCGGCCGCGGCGGCTTCGTCGTCGTGCATCCCGGCGCGAGCGCGCCGTCGCGCCGCTGGCCGGCCGAGCGCTTCGGGGCGGCGGCAGCGCAGATCGCGCGCGCGCGCGGCCTCGGCGTCGTCTTCACCGGCGGGCCCGGCGAGGCGCCGCTGCTGCAGGCGGCGCGCGCGGCGCTGGGCGGGCTGCCGTCGCTGGTGCTCGACGACCTGAGCTTGGGCGAGCTCGCGGCGCTGATCGCCGAGGCGCGGCTGCTGCTCGCGAACAACAGCGGGCCGGCGCACATCGCGGCGGCGCTGGGCACGCCGCTGGTCGAGCTTTATGCGCTGACGAATCCGCAGCACACGCCCTGGCAGGCCAACGCGCGGGTGCTGCATCGCGAGGTGCCGTGCCGCGACTGCCTGAAGAGCGTCTGCCCGCAAGGGCACCACGCCTGCCTGCTCGGCGTCGAGGTCGCCGAGGCCGTGCAGGCGGCGATGGAACTGATCGGGACGAACGGCGCCGTCGTGGCGCGCCATCACGAGGCCTTTGCATGATCACGCTCGGCATCAACGCCGCCTTCCACGATTCGTCGGCGGCGATCGTCGTCGACGGGCTCGTCGTCGCGGCTTCGGAGGAAGAGCGCTACACGCGCATCAAGCACGCGAAGCGCGCGCTGCCGTTCAGCGCCTGGGAGCTGCCCTTCCATGCGATCGACCACTGCCTCGAAGCGGCGGGCATCAAGCTGCACGACGTCGACCACGTCGCCTACAGCTTCGACCCGCAGGCCTTCGTCGCGCACCGCGACGACGGCCTCTCGCCTGCCGGGCCGTTCGTGCTGCCGGACGCCGAGTCGCGCCCCACGCGCGAGGATCGTGGAGTGCGCGCTTTGCGCGCGTGGGACAACCGCTGGGACCCGCTGTTCCTCGCCTACATGCAGAGCGTGCCGCGCCACCTGGCCGACGGCGCGCCGCACCACCTGCGCCGCCGGCTCGCGAAGCCGGCCGGGCAGGCGCAGCCGCGCTGGCGCTTCCATCACGTCGATCACCATCTGTGCCACCAGGCCAGCGCCTTCCTGGCCGCGCCCTTCGACCGCTGCGCGGTGCTCACGCTCGACGGCCGCGGCGAGGAAGCGACCACCACCTACGGCGTCTACCGCGGCCACGAGCAGGGCCGCGCCGGCAGCTACCGCCCGCTCGGCGAGGTGCGCATGCCGCATTCGCTCGGGCTGCTGTACGAGCGGGTGACGATGCACCTGGGCTTCCTCGGCTCGAGCGACGAATACAAGGTGATGGCGCTGGCCGCGCTCGGCCGGCCGAAGCTGGCCGGCGCGCTCGAACAGCACGTGCACGTGGGGAGCGACGGCCGCTACCGCATCGAGGCGATCGACATGGCGCGCGTGCTCGGGCCGGCGCGCGCGCTCGACGAGCCGCTGTCGCAGCATCACTTCGACATCGCCGCCTCGCTGCAGGTGGTGCTGGAGGACACCGTCGGCAAGCTCGCGCGCTGGCTGCGCGAGACGAGCGGCGAATCGAAGCTCGCCATGGCCGGCGGCGTCGCGCTGAACTGCGTGATGAACGCGAAGCTGCGCGACAGCGGCTTGTTCGACGCGGTCTGGGTGCAGCCGGCGGCCGGCGACGCCGGCACCGCGCTCGGCGCGGCCTTGTGGATCGACGCGCGCGAACGTCCGCACGAGAGCGTCGCGCCGGTGGCCGAGCCGGCGCCGAACGAGCCGGTCGCGGTGCCTTTGGCCGAGCGGCGCTGGACGATGGAGCACGCCTACCTCGGGCCGTCCTGGTCCGAGGCGCAGATCGAGGAACTGCTGCGCTGGGCCAAGCTGGACTACCGCCGGCCCGACGACCTCGCCGAGGCGACCGCCGAGCTGCTCGCGCGCAACGCGGTCGTGGGCTGGTACCAGGGTCGCATGGAGTGGGGCCCGCGCGCGCTCGGCGCCCGCTCGATCCTCGCCTCGCCGATCGACCCGGCGATGCAGCAGCGGCTCAACGACCTCAAGGACCGCGAGGACTTCCGGCCGGTCGCGCCGGCGATCCTGGAAGAGCGCTTCGCGCAGTGGTTCGAGCCGGCCGAGGCGAACGGGGGCACCGCGCCGTTCATGCTGTTCGTCTACCGCACCAAGGCGGGCTGCGCCGAGCGCATCCCCTCGGCCTGCCACAGCGACGGCACCGCGCGCGTGCAGACGGTGAGCGCGCAGACGAACCCGGCCTTCCACGCGCTGCTCGCGGCCTTCGAGCGCCGCACCGGCGTGCCGGTGCTGGTCAACACCTCGTTCAACGTGCGCGGCCAGCCGGTGGTGTGCCGGCCGCAGGACGCGCTGGAGGCCTTCTTCACCACGCCGCTCGATGCCTTGGCCATCGGCCCCTTCCTGATCGAGAAGTGATGACGACCACCCCCGTTGCGGCTTCGCCGCTCCCCCGTGGACCTCGGAAAGGGCCTTCTCGTGGCCCTGGCGGCCCCGCCGGCGGCTCCGCGCAGCCGGATTCGCGGCGGTCGCTCGGTCCCTGCACAAGAGGACTCGCGATGAACGACACCTTCGACTTCGAATCGCCGACCCCGCTGCCGCTCGCGCGGCCGCGCATCTCCGTCGTGGTGCCGACCTGCCGCCGCCCGGCGATGCTGCTGCGCTGCCTGCACGCGCTGCTGTCGCAGGACCTGAGCGCGCACGCCTACGAGGTGATCGTCGTGGACGACGGCCACGACCACGCGACGCGCGCGCTCGTCGAGCAGCTGCGCCGCCGCGTGCATGCGCGCCAGCGGCCGGCGCTGCGCTACCTGCGCCCGCTGCGCGGCAAGGGCCCGGCGGTCGCGCGCAACGCCGGCTGGCGTGCCGCGCGCGGCGAGCTGATCGCCTTCACCGACGACGACACCGTGCCCGAGCGCGACTGGCTCGCCCAGGGCGAACGCTCGCTCGCGCCGTGGCAGGCGGCGGTGCACGGGCGCGTGCGCGTGCCGGTCTCCTCGCAGCCGACTGACCACGAGCGGATGACCCAGGGGCTCGAACGCGCCGAGTTCGTCACCGCGAACGCCTTCGTGCGGCGCGCGGCGCTGGAGAAGGTCGGCGGCTTTGACGAGCGCTTCACCCGCCCGTGGCGCGAGGACTCCGATCTGCAGTTCCGCCTCGAGACCGAGGTCGGCCCGATCGGCGAAGCGGCCGAGGCCGTCGTCGTGCATCCGGTGCGGCCCGAGCCCTGGGGCGTGAGCCTGCGCCAGCAGCGCAACGTGATGTTCGACGCGCTGCTCTACAAGAAGCATCGCCAGCGCTACCGCCAGCGCATCCGCGCGACGCCGCCGTGGCACTATTACGCGATCGTCGCGCTGGCGCTGGTCGCGCTGGTCGCCGCCTTCGCCGGCGCCGGCACGCTGGCCGCGGCCTGCGCCGCGATGGCCGGCGCGCAGGTGCTGTGGATCGCCGGCCGGCGGCTCGCGCGCACTTCGCGCGATCCCCGGCACGTCGCCGAGATGCTGGCGACCTCGGCGCTGATCCCCTTCCTTTCGGTGTACTGGCGCCTGCGCGGCGCGCTGCACTGGCGGGTCTGGTTCTGGTGAGGCGCGCGGCGGTGGCTGCGCCCGCGACCGTCGCGATGCCGCCGCGCCGGCCCGTGGCCGCGCCGCCGGTGCCGAGCGCGCCGCGGCTCGCCGGCGACCCGTCGATCGAGCGCGTCGCGGTCTTTCGCGCGCTGATGCTGGGCGACATGCTCTGCGCGGTGCCGGCGCTGCGCGCGCTGCGTGCCGGCCTGCCCGATGCCGAGATCACGCTGATCGGGCTGCCGTGGATGCGCGGCCTGGCCGAGCGGCTCGCGCCGGTCGATCGCTTCATCGAGTTCCCGGGCTACCCGGGCCTGCCCGAGCGCGCCTGCGACGTGCGCGTGCTGCCCGATTTCCTCGCGCAGGTGCAGGACCGCCGGTTCGATCTCGCGGTGCAGCTGCACGGCAGCGGCCGCATCGCCAACCCGCTGGTCGCGAGCTTCGGCGCGCGGCGGATCGCCGGCTTCCGCGACGAGGTGGCGTGGTGGCCGCAGGCCAACGGGCCGTGGTTCGCGCGCTGGCCCGACGAAGGCCACGAGATCGATCGCCTGCTCACGCTGACGACCGCGCTCGGCTTCGCGCCCCGAGGCCGCGAGCTGGAATTCCCCGTGCACGAGGCCGATCGCCGCGAGCTGCGCGCGCTGTTCGACGGCGCGCCGCCGCGCCGCTACGCCTGCGTGCATGCGGGCTCGCAGCTGCCGTCGCGGCGCTGGGGCATCGAGCGCTTCGCGGCGGTCGCCGATGCGCTGGCCGAGCGCGGCCTCACCGTCGTGCTGACCGGCGGCGAGCCCGAGCGCGAGCTGGTCGATGCGCTTGCGCGCGCGATGCGCCACCCGGCGCTCGCCCTCGCCGGCCGCACCAGCCTGTGGACGCTGGGCGCGCTGGTCGAGGGGGCGGAGCTGGTCGTGTGCAACGACACCGGGCTGTCGCACGTGGCGAGCGCGCTCGCGACGCCGAGCGTGGTCGTCAGCTGCGGCGCCGACGTCGCGCGCTGGGCGCCGCTGGACGCCGCGCTGCACCCGGTGCTGTGGCAGCCGGTCGAGTGCCGGCCCTGCGCCCACGCGGTCTGCCCGACCGGCCACGCCTGCGCGAGCGGCGTGCACGTCGATCAGGTGCTCGCCGCCGCGCGGCGCCTGCCGGTGGCCTGCTGATGCGCCGGCTGCGCATCCTGACGTGGCACGTCCACGGCAACTACCTCTACAACCTGGCGCAGATCCCGCACGAGCTCTACCTGGTGCGCGACGCCGAAGGCTCGCCGCACCGCACGGGCCGCAGCGGCAGCCTCCCCTGGGGCGAGCACGTGCACGACGCGCCGGTCGAAGCCTTGCAGCGCATGGACTTCGACGTGGTCGTCTACCAGTCGCGCCGCGCCTGGGAGGTCGATCGCCTCGAACTGCTCAGCGAAGCCCAGCGCCGCCTGCCGCGCATCGTGATCGAGCACGACCCGCCGCAGCAGCACCCCAGCGACACCCGCCACTGGTGCGACGACCCCGGCGCGCTGCTGGTGCAGGTGACGCCGTTCAACGCGCTGATGTGGGATGCCGGCGCGACGCCGGTGCGCGTGATCGAGCACGGCGTGCGCCTCGTCGCGCCGGCCGTCTACGAAGGCGACCAGGCGCGCGGCATCGTCGTCGTCAACCACCTCGCGAAGCGCGGGCGCCGGCTCGGGCGCGACGTCTACGAGCGGTGTGCCGAGCAGGTGCCGCTGACGCTGGTCGGCATGGGCAGCACGGCCTTGCCCGGCGGCGCCGGCGAGGTCGACCAGCACCGGCTGCCCGGGCTGATGGCGCGGCACCGCTGGTTCTTCAACCCGATCCGCTGGACCAGCATGGGCCTCGCGGTCGTCGAGGCGATGACGGTCGGCCTGCCGATCGTCGCGCTGGCCACCACCGAGATGGCGACGGTGATCCGCAACGGCGAGAACGGCTGGGCCGACACGCGGCTTGAGCCGCTCGTCGAGGTGATGCGCGAACTGGCCCGCGACCCGGTGCTCGCGCGCCGCTGGGGCGAGGGCGCGCGGCGCACCGCCGCCGAGCGCTTCGGCATCGAGCGCTTCGTCGCCGACTGGAACGCGGCGCTGCGCGACGTCGCCGGCTGAGGCGGCCCGCGGCGACGGCGCTTCGCAAACCGTCACAGCGCTTCGGCGCCGCTCCGGCGGGCCAGGGGTGCGCCGCTACGCTCGAAGCGACTGCATCCATAGCCGGGGATCGCCATGAGTTTCATGACCCAAATCGTCAAGAAGATCTCCGTACCGGGCGAACTTGGCAAGGCCGGCCAGCCCGAGGCGGCGCATCAGCACGGCGCCGGCGCGATGCTGGGCATCGTCCCGAAGGCGCTGCCGCCGGGGATCGCCGAGCACATGGGGCTACGCGGCGGCCCGACCGCGGTGGTGGTGCACGACGAGCACGCCAACCGTGCGTTGCAGCTGCCGAAGCTTGGCAGCGACAGCGCCGCGATGCACATCGTTTCACGCGGACCGATGCTGGAGCAGCATGGCTTGGGCGAGCAGGCCCTGCACCTGCAGCGCGGCGGGCCCGACGTGGCGGGCATGCAGATGCTTTCACGCGGCTCGGTGCTCGAACGGCAGAGCGAAGCCTTCGGCGACGCGGGCTTCGGGCGGACCATCCCGCGCTTCGAACCCGCCGGCGACGAAGCCGCGAGCCACTTCGGCAGCGGCATGTCGGCGAAGTCGTGGATCAACTCGATGAGCCGGCCCGCCGTCGGCCATGGCGAGCATGTGCAGCATGCCGGCCGTGCGGAGCATGACGACGACGACGACGATGACGACGACGACCACGAAAGCCACGCGAAAGGCTCGCATGGATCTCATGGCTCGGGCAGTTCCGTCTGGGACACGTTGCGCAAGGGCGCATCGAAGCTGATGAGCAGCAGCAGCGGCCACGGCGAGCACGTCAAGCAGGCCGGGCACGACGACGACCATGGAGACAGCCACGCGGAAGGCTCGCACGAGTCCCACGGGTCTCACGGCTCGGGCGGCAGCGCTGTCTGGGACATGGTGCGCAAAGGCGCATCGAAGCTGATGAGCAGCAGCGGCCACGGAGGCTCCAGCAAGGTCGGCGACCACGCTGACGTGAAGGCCGACGACGACGGCAAGGACGTGAAGGGCGACAAGGACGCCGGCACGACCAAGGCCGACAAGGACGACAAGGACGTGAAGGCCGACAAGGGCGGCACGACCAAGGCCGACAAGGACGACAAGGACGTGAAGTCCGACAAGGACGCCGGCACGGCCAAGGCCGACAAGGACGGCAAGGACGACAAGGACGTGAAGTCCGACAAGGGCGGCACGACCAAGGCCGACAAGGCCGACAAGGACGTGAAGTCCGGCAAGGGCGGCACGACCAAGGCCGACAAGGACGGCAAGGACGACAAGGACGTGAAGTCCGACAAGGGCGCCGGCAAGGCCAAGACCGACAAGGACGTGAAGGCCGACAAGGACTCCGGCAAGGCCAAGGCGGACAAGGACATGAAGGCCGACAAGGACTCCGGCAAGGTGAAGTCCGACAAGGACGACAAGGGCGACAAGGACGTGAAGGCCGACAAGGACTCGGGCAAGGTCAAGGACGACGACCGCAAGTCCGATGCCGACGGCAACAAGAAGCCGAAGAAGGCCAAGTCGAAATGACCGCGATGAGGCTCTTGCCGTGTCGCCGAGAGCTTCGCGCCCCGCCACAGCGGTTCGTCCGCCGTTGCGGGGCCGGCTCGGGGCGGCCTAGGCTTGCAGCGCTCTGGTGACACGCAAGGAACGGCGATGAAACTTTTTTGGAACAGCTCGACGCGCACGCGCTCCTCCGAGCCGGAGGCCCGTTCATCGTCGTCGGACGGACGCACGCAGGCCAGGTCGAATGCCGATCGGGGACCGCAGATCGGCAACGGCCCGCGGGCCGGTGATGCGACGGGCGACGCGAACCGCTCGATGCGCGAATCACGCCTGCCGAGCGAGGCGTCGAGCCGCCGGTCGGCCTCATCGAGCCCGTCGAGCTGGATGGGCTCGGTGGGCAAGCAGCTGAGCAAGGGCGTCGCTTCGGCGGGCAAGAACGTGATGCAGGGCGGCAACGCGCTCGGTCGCATGCTGAAGAACGCGATGGAGACCGACGACTGGGAGCCGCGCCACGAACGCGAGGAGGTGGAGACCCACGACCACCTTGGTCCCGATCCGTGGTTAGCGAGGGCCTACCAGACGGAAACCAAGAAGCAGCCATCGCTGCATCAAATGCTCGCGGAGTTCCAGGAGGAGCGGGACAACGCGCCGATCCTGAAGGAATTGCCGGTCGATCGGGAGGCACGGATCAAGGCGGCGGAATACCAAGGCACCGGCACGATGCCCGACTTCACGCCCGAGACGGTGATCGACGAGGAAGCGACCGCCGCCCGCAACGCGGCTCGCGCGCGGGAGCGCGCGGAAGAGCAGAAGGCGCGTGCGCTGCACAAAGAGGTCGAGGCGCAGTTGAAGAGCATGGGTATCGAGAAGCCGACCATGCACTACCGGCCGACCGAGCAGCACGAGATCGACCGTGAGAACGAGTGGGCGCGAGATAACCGCACCGACGCGCGCACCTTGCCAAGCGAAATGCCTGACGAGCGCCGGTATGCCGCCGACGAGGCGAAATACAAGAAGGCGTACGAACTGGCGCGCAGACGAGTGGAGATGGGGATCAAGGTGGCCCCCGGCTTCGATCAGCTGAAGGCGTCGGTGCAGCAGCAAAGCGCCGCGCGCACGCGCCGCGGCGCCGGGGACGACCGGTCAAGCGCCGCGACGAGGCAGCAGCCCAGGCCGAGTGAGACGCGCGCGGAATTCGCGAGCCCGCGCAGGCCGGCACCGAGCCGCGCCGAGGTGGAGCCGAAGGCTGCCCAGTCGTACGGGCGGCAGCCGGCCGCTGCGGAACCGAGCCCGAGCCGGCCCCGCCGCTACGCGGCCGACGAGCGAGCCGACCGCCCGGTGCGGCAGGAGGCGAGGACGGAGCCGACGCGTTCCCAGCCCTCCAGCGTGCGCACGCGCCGCAGCCCGGTCGACGAAGCGCCGATGCGCCCGGAGCGCGGACCGGATGCGCCACAGGCCCGTCCTCGCGAGCGCGCCGATGCCGGCGTCAAGCCGCTGCTCGAGCGCAGCGTCGGCGAGCGCATGAATGCGCTGCTCGCGAACGTCGACCTCAAGTCGATCACTTCGCACCAGGACGAGAACCACCTGCGCGAACTCGCGATTCACCTGAGCGCCGGCACGCAGTTCCAGGCGAGCGCCGAGAAGCTGGACACGCAGGACCAGCTCGGCCGGCGGATGAGCGTCGCCTTGAAGTCGATCGAGCGGTTCGGCAAGGCCATGGGCTTCGACCCGGAGACTTTGCTGCGTCAGCAGCCGGGCGCCGTCATGCAGTTCATCCTCGACAAGGACAGCCGCGCTCTGAGCAGCGCGATCAGGGAAGTGAGCAAGCAGGAGGCGCCGCGCGACGCCCGCGCGGCCGGGGGCTGAGCAGTTCGAGCAGCCGCCGCTCCGCCGCGGCCAGCCCGGCGGCTCGGCGCGGCGCGGCGGTGCGCTCGACGCCGGCGGCCTCGCCGTCCTGCGCCAGGCGCCTCGCGCAATGCTCGAGCACGCTCGGGTGGATGTAGGACTTGCGACAGACCGCCGCGGTGTTGCGCAGCCGCTCGGCCACCTGCTTGACGATCTGCGGCGCCGTCAGCGGCTCGGTGCCGCCGGCCAGTTCCAGCGCGAGCACGCTGCCGTGCCAGGTGCGGAAGTCCTTCGCGGTGAAGCGCGGCGCGTCGGCTCCGGCCGCATCCGCGATGTAGTCGTTGACCTCGGCCGAGCCGACCGGCGTGATTTCGCCGCGCTCGTCGCGCCAGGTGAACAGCTGCTGGCCGGGCAGCTGCCGGCATCGGCGCACGATGCGCGCGACGCGCGGGTCGTCGAGCCGCACGTCGTGCTCGATGCCGCTCTTGCCCTTGAAGTGCAGCCGCACCGCGTCGCGGCTCACGTCGGCGTGGCGCGGCTTCAGCGTTGTGAGGCCGTAGGAGCCGTTCTCGCGCGCGTACTGCGGGTTGCCGATGCGCACGAAGGTCGCGTCGAGCAGCCGCACCAGCGTGGCCACGACGGTGGCGCGCGTCGGCGGCGTCGCCGCGAGGTCGGTCGCGACGCGCGCGCGGATGCGCGGCAGCGCGCGGCCGAATTCGACGAGGCGATCGAACTTGCCGTCGTCGCGCACGCGCCGCCATTCGGGGTGGTAGCGGTACTGCTTGCGCCCGCGCGCGTCGCGGCCGGTGGCCTGCAGGTGGCCGTCGGGCCGGGGGCAGATCCACACCTGCGTGTAGGCCGGCGGGATCGCCAGCTTGCGGATGCGATCGATCTCGGCGCGGTCGCGCAGCGCGCGGCCCTGGGGGTCGAGGTAGGCAAAGCCCCGCCCCTTGCGCACGCGGCGCAGGCCGGGGCCGCGGTCGTCGGTGTGGATCAGTCGGGTCGCGGGCGGCATGTCGGAATTCACGGCCGATCCGGCAACGCCAGCATCCGGCGTGCCCGCGGGAACAGCGCTTGCCGTTCGCGGCCATGGACGCCTTCCTGCCGCCGCGCGCGCTGCACGGCACGCTGATCGACAGCCGGCCTTTCGGCGCGATCGCTGCCGCCGCGGTCGCGCCGCCGAGCGCGCCGCGCCTGCCGCGCGACGCGCACAGCCGCCCGCTGCTGCTGGACACGACGATGTTCTGGAGCGCCACCGGCGGCGGCGTGCGCCGCTACCTGCTCACCAAGCGCGACTGGCTCGCAAGCGGCCAGCCGCTGCAGCGCGACGCGCTGCGCCCGCTGTGGCGCCACGCGATCGCCGCGCCCGGGCTCGACCCCTCGATCGGCCTCGACCTCGGCGGAGTGCCGCTGCCCGGCTCGGGCGGCTACCGGCTGGTGCTCGGCCGGCGCGCCGCGGCCCGCGCGATGGCGGCGCTCGCGCCCGACGTCATCGAAGCTGGCGATCCGTTCCGGCTTGCCTGGGCGGCGCTCGACGCGGGGCAGTCGCTCGGCGTGCCGACGGTGGCCTTCTGCCACAGCGACCTGCCGGCGATGGCCGAGTGCTGCGCCGGCCGCCATGCGCTCGCGCGCCGCCATGCGCGGCATGCGGCCGAGCGCTACCTGCGCCACGTGTACCGCGAGTTCGACCTGGTGCTCGCGCCCGGCCGCGCGCTCGCCGAACGGCTGGGCGCGCTCGGGCTCGCGCGCGTGCGGCAGCAGCCGATGGGCGTCGACACGGCGGTGTTCCGCCCGCAGCCGGCCGAGCCGGGCCTGCGCGAGCGGCTCGGCCTCGCGCCGGCCACCAAGCTGCTGCTGTACGCCGGCCGCTTCGCGCCGGAGAAGAACCTCGGCCTGCTGGTCGAGGCGCTGAAGCGGCTCGGCCCCGAGCACGCGCTGCTGCTCGTCGGCGCCGGCCCCGCGCGCCCTTCGGCGCACGAGCGCGTGCGCGTGCTGCCCTACGAGCCGGACCCACCGGCGCTCGCGCGGCTGATGGCCGGCGTCGACGCCTTCGTGCATGCGGGCGACCAGGAGACCTTCGGCATCGCCCCGCTCGAGGCGATGGCCTGCGGCACGCCGGTGGTGGTGCGCGCGGCGGGCGGGCTCGCCGAGATCTGCGCGCCGGGCGCCGGCCTCGCGATCGACAGCGCGCGGCCGGACGCCTGGGCCGAGGCGATCCGCTCGGTGTGCAGCGTGCCGCGCGAGCGCTGGGCGCGGGCGGCGCGCCAGCACGCGCTGCAGTTCCGCTGGGACCGCATGCTGCCGCGGCTGCTCGGCCACTACGACGCGCTGCTCGGTCTGAAGCCGGTCGCGAGCCTCGCGGCGCACGACGCGAGCATCGCCTGGCAGGGGCCATGAACGACCCGGCGCCGCCGCGGTTGATCGACGATCCGGCGCTGCCGCCGGTGATGGCGGTCGTCATCCATGACGTCGCGCCGCCCACTTGGGCCGATTGCCAGCGCATCGAGCGCCTGCTGCACGACATCGATCCCGGCCTCCGGAAGACCTGGCTGGTCGTTCCGCGCTACCACGACCACGCGCTGGGGCCGCGGATGATCGGTGCGCTCGACCGCGCGCTCGCGCTCGGCGACGAACTCGCGCTGCACGGCTGGCGGCACCTGGACGACGGCACGCCGCATGGCGCGATCGACCGCTGGAAGCGCCGCCGCTACACCGCCGGCGAGGGCGAGTTCGCGGCGCTCGACGCCACCGAGGCGGCGCACCGCATCGCCGCGGGCCGCGCCTGGTTCGAGCGCCGGGGCTGGCCGCTGCACGGCTTCGTGCCGCCGGCGTGGCTGATCAATGCCGCCTCGCTCGCCGAAGTGGAGCGCGCGGGCTTCCGCTACGCCTGCACGCTGGCGCGGGTGCACACCTGGCGGCCGCGGCGCGCCTTCGACGAAGGGCCGCGGCCGCAACGCAGCCTCGCGAGCCAGAGCGTCGTCTACAGCACGCGCAGCGCCTGGCGGCGCGCGCTGTCGTGCGCATGGAACGCCGGCGTCGCGTGGCAGCAGCGCGATCGCTGGCTGTCGCGCATCGAACTGCACCCGGGCGACGTGCGCCACCAGAGCGTGCGGCGCGCGTGGATCCGGCTCGTCGAGCGGCAGCGCGAACACCGCGAGCCGGTGACGATGGCGGAAGTGGCGGCGCGCATCGCCGGCTGGAACGCGGCATCGCCGTACAGCAGGCAGGCCGCCGTGCCGGCCACCAACGCTGCGCCACTGCCGGCGCTGCCGGTCGTCGCGCGCGAGTGCTAGGCAAGCCCTAGCCGATCACGCTGCCGATCACGACCATCGCGCCGCCGGTCAGCGCGCCGGTCAGGGCGCCGGCCAGCACGTCGCCGGGGTAATGCAGCCCGAGCACCACGCGCGACAGCGCCACCAGCAGCGCGAAGCCCCACAGCAGCGGCGCCATGTGCGGATAGTGGTAACTCAGCAGCACCGAGTAAGCGAAGGCATGCAGCGTGTGGCCGCTCGGGAAGCTGAAGCGATCGAGCGCGCGCGCGCAGGCGCGAAAGCTCTCCGGGCAGGCGACGAAGGGGCGCGGGCGGCCGACGCAGTGCTTCACGCCGAGGTACAGCACCAGGTTGAAGCCGCCGATCGCGAGCATCTCCAGCGCCGCGCGCCGGCCGTCGACCGCGTCGAACAGCGGCAGCAGCGCCATCAGCACGTACCACAGCACGCCGTCGGCCAGCCGGCTCACGCCGAGCAGCAGCAGCACCAGTTGCGGCCAGGCCGCGGCGCGATGCAGCGAGATCGCCCAGAGCCGATCGCGTTCGGCCAGCCGCCCGGCCCAACGTTCGCGCTGTTCAGGCCAGGGCGACATCGCGCCACCTTTCGGTCGCGCCGTGCATCGCGTGGCGCGCGAGCCGCGCTGCGAACGTTTCCAGCACCTCCGGCCAGCCGTGCGCAAGCGCGTGCTCGCGGGCACGGCGGCGCAGCGGCCGGGTGTCCTCGGGCGCGGCGAGCGCGGCGGTGAGCGCGGTCTGCACGTAGGCCTGCGCGTCGCCCGGCGGCGCGAGCCAGCCGCTGGCGCCGTCGACGATGTGCTCGGCCGCCGCCGCGAGATCGAAGGCGACGACCGCGAGGCCGCTGGCCATCGCCTCGAGCGTGACGTTGCCGAAGGTCTCGCTTTCGCTCGGGAACAGCATCAGGTCGGCGCTGGCGTAGTGCATCGCGAGCGCTTCGCCGCGCTGCACGCCGGCGAAGATCACGTCGCTGCGTTGCGCGCGCAGGCGCGCCTCGAGCGGGCCGTCGCCCACCAGCACCAGCCGTGCGCGCGGGTTCGCGGCCTTGACCGCGTCGAAGGCCGCCAGCGCGAGCGCGACGTTCTTCTCCGCCGCCAGACGGCCGACGCCGATCAGCACCGGCGCGTCGTCGCGCGCACCCCACGACAGGCGCAGCGCGGCCGAGCGCTTGGCCGGCGTGAAGCGTCGCGCGTCGACGCCGCGGCCGACGACCGCGAGCCGGTCGAAGCCCTGCGCTTCGAGCTGCCGGACCATCGCGCGCGTCGGCACGAAGCTGCAGTCGGCGCGGTCGTGCAGCGAACGCAGGTAACGGCACACCATCGGCTCGAGCAGCCCGAGCCCGTAGTAGCGGCTGTAGCTGTGGAAGTTGGTGCGGAAGTCGATCGTCAACGGCAGGCCCATCGCCACCGCGGCGCGCGCGGCGGCATGGCCGAGCGGCCCGGGCGTCGCGACGTGAACGAGGTCGGGCCGGAAGCGGCCGAGCCGGCGCCTGACCGCGCCGGCGGTGGCCCAGCCGAAGCGCAGCGCGGGGTACATCGGGATCGGCGCGCCGGCGGTGCGCCATTCCTCGGCATCGTCGCGCGCCGCCTCGTCGCGCTGACGCGGCCGCACCAGCAGCACCGGCCCGTGGCGCGCGCGCAGGTGCGCGACGCAGCGCTCGACGGTCAAGGCCACGCCGTTGATCTCGGGCGGGTAGGTCTCGGTGACGTAGGCGATGCGCATGGCGGGCGGCGGACGTGGGAACGGGACGCCGGGCTCCGGCAAACGCGGTGCCCGAACCGTCCGCGCGTGGCCGCCGAGCGCGAGTCGGCGCGAGCGCGTCGACGGCGCGCGAGCCAACCGCTGAGAAGCCCGCACGGCGACCGCGGTCGCGACCCTGCCGCTTGACCTTCCCACCGTGGGAACCTCGAAGATGCGCTCATCGCCGCTTCGAGAGACCGTCCGATGAACAGCGCCGCGCTCCGCCGCCATCCGCCCATCACGCTGCATGTCGAAGGCATGAGCTGCGCCTCCTGCGTCATGCGCGTGGAGAAGGCGCTGCGCAAGGTGCCGGGCGTCGAGAGCGCCAGCGTCAACCTCGCGACCGAGAAGGCCACGGTGCAGACGCACGCCGCGGTGCCTGCGGCGGCCTTGCGAGCCGCGCTCGAACAGGCGGGTTACCGGTCGCAGGAGTCCGTGGAGTCGGCGCAGGTGCGGCAGGGCACGGAAGCGCGGCCTGCCTCGTGGTGGCCCGCGCTCGTCGCGGCCGTGCTCACCGTGCCGCTGCTCCTGCCGATGCTGCTGCAGCCGTTCGGCATCGACGCGATGCTCCCCGGCGCGTGGCAGCTGGCGCTGGCGACGCCGGTGCAGTTCGTCCTCGGCGCGCGCTTCTACCGGGCAGGCTGGCAGGCGCTACGCGCGGGCAGCGGGAACATGGACCTGCTGGTCGCGCTCGGCACCTCGGCCGCCTACGGGCTGTCGGTCTACCTGCTGTGGCGGCATGGCTCGCTGGCGGCGCACGGCGGCACGCCGCACCTGTACTTCGAGGCTTCGGCCGCGGTGATCACGCTGGTGCTGCTCGGCAAGTGGCTCGAAGGCCGCGCGAAGCGGCAGACGGCCGACGCGATCCGTGCCCTGGGCGCGCTGCGGCCGACGACCGCGCGCGTGCGGCGCGGCGGCGCGGAAGTGGAGGTGCCGATCGAGCAGCTGCGCCTCGACGACCTGGTGGTCGTGCGGCCGGGCGATCGCGTCGCGGCCGACGGCGAGGTGATCGAAGGCCGCAGCCACGTCGACGAATCGCTGATCACCGGCGAGAGCCTGCCGGTGGCCAAGGGCCGCGGCGACCGGGTGACCGGCGGCGCGATCAATGCCGAGGGGCGGCTCGTGGTGCGCACGACGGCCGTGGGTACCGAGACGACGCTCGCACGGATCATCCGCATGGTCGAGTCGGCGCAGGCGGGCAAGGCGCCGATCCAGCGGCTGGTCGATCGCGTCAGCGCGGTGTTCGTGCCGGTGGTGCTTGGCATCGCCGCGCTGACCTTCGCCGGCTGGCTCGCCCGCGGCGCGACGGTGGAGCAGGCGCTGATCGACGCCGTCGCGGTGCTGGTCATCGCCTGCCCCTGCGCGCTGGGGCTCGCGACGCCGACGGCCATCATGGCCGGCACCGGCGTGGCGGCACGGCGCGGCATCCTGATCCGGGACGCCGAGGCGCTCGAAGTCGCGCACGCGGTCGGCGTGGTCGCCTTCGACAAGACCGGCACGCTGACCGAGGGCCGGCCGTCGCTCGTCGCGGTGGCGCCGGCGCCCGGCCGTGCGCGCGACGAGGTCCTCGCGACCGCCGCGGCGCTGCAGGCCACGAGCAGCCATCCGCTCGCGCTCGCGGTGCTCGAGGCGGCGCGTGCGGAGCGGCTCGCGATCCCCGAAGCGCGGGACGCTACGGCGCTCGCCGGCCGCGGCATCGAAGGCCGGGTCGAAGGGCGCGCGGTGGTGCTGGGCAGCACGCGCTGGCTGAACGAGGCGGGCGTCGAGGCCGGTGCGCTGGCCGGCGAGGCGCGGCGCCTCGAAGCGCAGGGCCGCACGGTCTCCTGGCTGGTGCGCCGCGACGGCGAGGGCGCCGGACTGCTCGGCTTGCTGGCCTTCGGCGACACCGTCAAGCCGGCCGCGCGCGGCGCCGTCGAGCGGCTGCACCGGCTCGGCATCCGCACGGTGATGCTCACCGGCGACAACCGCGGCGCCGCGCAGGCGGTCGGCACGGCGCTCGGCATCGACGACGTGCACGCCGAAGTCCTGCCGGCCGACAAGGCGGCGCTGGTGCAGCGCCTGCGCGATGCCGGCGAAGTGGTCGCCTTCGTCGGCGACGGCCTCAACGACGGGCCCGCGCTGGCCGCCGCGTCGGTCGGCTTCGCGATGGCCGGCGGCGCCGACGTCGCCACCGAAGCCGCCGGCATCACGCTGATGCGCGGCGACCCGCGGCTCGTCGCCGATGCGCTCGACATCTCGCGCCGCACCGATTCGAAGATCCGGCAGGGCCTGTTCTGGGCCTTTGCCTACAACATCGTCGGCATCCCGCTCGCCGCCTTCGGGCTGCTGAGTCCGGTGATCGCCGGCGCGGCGATGGCGTTCAGCAGCGTGAGCGTGGTGCTCAACGCGCTGACGCTGCGGCGCTGGCAGGGCAGCGCGCAAGGGGAGGAGGCATGAACGCGTCGATGAACATCGGCGAGGCCGCCAAGGCTTCCGGCGTCTCGGCCAAGATGATTCGGCACTACGAAAGTCTCGGCCTGTTCGCCGAAGCGGCGCGCACCGCCGCCGGCTACCGCCGCTACGGCGACAAGGAGATCGGCACGCTGCGCTTCATCCGCCAAGCGCGCGACCTCGGGTTCCCGCTCGAGCAGATCCGCGCCTTGCTCGGCTTGTGGCAGAACCGCCGGCGATCGAGCCGGCAGGTGAAGGCGCTCGCGCAGGCGCACATCGACGCGCTGGAAGCCAAGCTCGCCGAGCTGCAGGCGATGAAGGCGACGCTCGAACACCTGGTGCGCGGCTGCGACGGCGACGACCGGCCCGACTGCCCGATCATCGAAGCGCTCGGATCGGGCCGCGCCGCCGTCGCGCACCGTGCGCCCGCCGGTCGGCCGCACCCCTGACGACGCGACCGGCGAGGCCCGGGCCTCACGCCGGGCGCCGCGGCGGCTTCTGCCCGGCGGCGTGCGGGCCTCGCAGCACCGTGGCGTCGGCGCCGACGTCGCGCTTGCGTTGCAGCAGCGCCTGCAGGGTCGGCAGGTCGCGCGTGTGGCCTTCGAGCGCCACGCACCAGGGCCGGCAGCTGCGCACGCAGCGCAGGCCGCAACGCAGGCCGATGAGCAGCGGCACCGCCAGCATCGCGCCGGCCACGCCCCACAGCCAGCCCATCAGCATCACCGAGGCGAACACGACCGCCGGACTCAGCGAGACCCGCCGGCCGATCAGCCACGGCGAGATGAAGTTCGCCTCCAGCCCGTGCAACGCCAGGAAGGCGATCGCCGGCGCCAGCATCGCGCCGACGTGTTCGAAGCTCAGCACGCCGGCCAGGGCGAGCAGCCCGGCCATCAGCAGCGGCCCGAGGTAGGGGATGAAGTTGAGCGCGCCGGCCAGCGTGCCCCACAACAGCGGGTTCTCCAGCCCGAGCGCCGCGACCGCGAAGGCGGTGAGCACGCCCAGGCCCAGGTTGACGATCGCCAGCGTGCCGAGGAAGTGACCGACGTCGCGCTGCGCGCGCCGCACCGCGACCAGCACGCGGAAGCGATGCCGGCGCCGCGGCAGCGCCTGGACCGCGCGCGAAAGCATCCAGTGCTCCGAGGCGAGCAGGAAGTACAGCAGCATCACCGTCGCGATCGTCGCGATGCCGAAGCTCACGAAGCGGCCGAGCACGAGCCGGGTCAGCGCGATGCCTTCGGCGGCGATGGTCGAGCCGAGCGCGTCGGCCGGCGGCGCGGCAGCCGGTGCCGCGCGTTGCTCGGCGATGCGCTGCGCGGCTTCGCGCTCGGCGGCACGCTCGTTCGCGATGCGCCGCGCGGGGCTTGCCGGCGCGCCGCCGGCGGGCGCCAGCGGCGGCGCGACCACCAGCGCCGGCTCGCGCCCGCGCAGGATGGGGATCGTCGCGCGCACGCGCTCCCACTGCTCGACCAATTGCGCGACGGTGGTCGGCGCCCGTTCCCACCACTTGGCCGCCGGGCCCGCCAGCGAGCCGGCCATCAGCACGATGCCCGCGATCAGCGCCACGACCACGATCCCGGCGCCCACCGCCTGCGGTATGCCGTGACGGTGCAGGGCGCGCACCGGCCGCGCGAGCACGAAGGTCATCACGATGGCGACCGTGATCGGCACGAGCACCGGCTGCGCCTCCTTCAACAGGAAGATCAGCGCGATCGCGAACAGGCCCTTGCCGACCCAGCTTGCGTGCCAGGGCACGGCGACAGTCGGGGGCGGCGGTTGGTCCACCGGCGCCGTGGGCATCTTTCGTGCCGGAGGGCTGGGCAGCCCCCACTTTCCCGCACGCCATGAACGCATCCGCTCCCTCCGCACCGTCCGCGCCGATTGCCGCGCCGGTGTCCGCCGTGCAGGCGCCGCACGCCGACGACGCGATGCCCGCCTGGCTCGACCGGGCCGCCCGCCGGCTGCCGCCGCGCCTGGCGCACACGCTGCGCGTCGCGGTGCTGGCGGCGATCCGCTGGGTCGACGTCGACGGCTCCTCGCTCGGCGCCTCGATCGCCTTCTTCACGGTGTTCGCGCTCGCGCCGCTGCTGGTGATCACGATCGCGGTCGTCGGCACGGTGTTCGGGCCGGAGGCGGCGCGTGGCCAGATCGTCGCGGAAATCGCCGGGCTGGTCGGCAGCACCGCGGCCGAGGCGATCCAAAGCCTGATCGCCAATGCCTGGCGCGCACCGGCCGGCGGCGTGTCGGCGGCGATCGGCATCGCCACGCTGCTGATCGGCGCCTCGACCGTGTTCGCCGCGCTGCGCGCCGCGCTCAACGCGGTCGCGCGGATCACGCCGACGGCATCGCCGGTCGGCACCTTCCTGCGCGTGCGGCTGCGCGCCTTCGCGCTGCTGCTGGGCTTCGGCTTCCTGGCCATCGTCTCGCTGCTGGTGAGCGCGACGGCGGCCGGCATCGCCTCGACGCTGACGCACCGCTTCGAGTTCATCGCGCCGCTGGTGTCGCTGGTCGACTTCGCGCTGACGGTGACGGTGCTGACGGTGGCCTTCGCAGCGCTGCTGCGCTGGCTGCCCGACCGCCCGCCGAGCAAGCGCGCGGCGTGGCTATCGGCGATCGTCGCCTCGGGCCTGTTCGCGGTGGGCAAGACCCTGATCGGGCTGTACCTGGGACGCGCGTCGTTCGTTTCGAGCTACGGCGCGGCCGGGTCCTTCGTGGTGCTGCTGATGTGGGTGTACTACTCGTCGCAGATCCTGCTGTACGGCGCCGCGGTCGGGCGCATTGACGACGAGCTGCGCCGCCAGCCGCAGCAGCCGGCACACGCCTGATGCTTCGGGCGGGCCGGCGGCCGCGGCGGCGGGCGCCGCCGCGAGCCGGCTCGGTCAGCCGCGCACGAGGATGTTGTTGCGCACCGACTTCACGTTCGGCACGCTCCCCGCGAGCTCGGCGGCCCTTTGGCGCTCGGCCTCCGAGGCGGCGAAGCCCGACAGCTGCACCAGACCGTTGAGCGTCTCGACGTTGATGCGCATCGCGCTGACTTCCTTGTCCTTGGCGAAGCTCGCCTTGACGCGCGAGGTGATGGTGGCGTCGTCGACGTACTGGCCCGTCGAGCTCTGGCCGTCGCTGACGGCACAACCGGCGCCGCCCAGCAGCAAAGCGCCGCACACGACTGCAAGAGAAATTTTTCGATGCATGGATGCTCCTTACGGGCTGAGGCCCTGTTTCGCGATCGGCCCGTCACGCTGCGACGGGCCGTGACCGCACTTGGCAAATCGCGCGCCCGAAGCGGCGTCGCGGCGCCGACCGCGCCTCAACGGCCCGGCTCGTCGCCGCCGGGGCGCATGCGGGTGCGCTCGGCCTCGGTGCCCGAAGGCGTGCCTGCATCGAGCCCGCGATCGGGCGATTCGGCGAACTGCTGCTCGTCGCTGTCGCGCACGATCAGCTCTTCGATGATGAAGCGGCCGTAGGACTGCGCGCGCTCGGCACCGTGCTCGCGGCAGATGTCGGCCACCTGCTGCGCGAGCGCGTCGCGCGATGCGGGCACCACCAGCCAGTGGTAGCCGCGCTCGGCGAGCACACGGTGCGCCTTGACGAGGTTCAGCTCCTGGCCGACGCCCGCCACGGGACTCGCATGAGCGAGGTCGTGGTCGATCTGTTCGAGCATCTCGCGGTCGGTGTAGTAGCGCAGCGCGCCCTGGCCGCCGAGGCCCGCATCGGCAAGCGCCTTGCGTGCCGCGCCGGCCTGATCGGCGCTCGGGAAGGACACGACCACATGGCCGACCGGCTTGAACACGCCCAGGCTGTGATGCTCGTCGGCGCCCATGCGCTCTCCTTGCAGTGATGACGCACCGACGAAGGCAAGTCGGGTGCCCGTGGCTCGCCGACGCGGTGCGCAGTGCCGCTCAGTGGCTGCCCTTCGTTTCCTCGCCGTCTTCGGCAGGCAGCATCTGCTCCATCAGCTCGGTGCGGCGCGCGGTCATCTGCTCGCAGATGCTCTCCCACTCGATCTCCTTCGACTTCGAGACCTGCGGGAACATCTCGTTCTCCTCTTCCTTCACGTGGTGCTCGACGTATTCGCCGAGGACGGTGAAGGTGGCGGCGTACTTGGGATCGTCGGGCTCCATCTGCTTGAGCTGCTCGATCAGCTGCTTCGCGCTGGCGTGCTCGACCTCCGCTTCCTCGATCAGGTCCTCTTCCTTCACGCCGTTGCGCGCGGCGGGGTAGAAGATTTCCTCCTCGAGCATCGCGTGGATCGTCAGTTCGGCGCAGGTGCGCTCGACCAGCGCCTGGCGCACCTGTTGGTCTTCGCTGTCTTCGAGCTTCTCGAATTCCTTGAAGGCCTTCTTCACGCGCTTGTGGTCTTCCTTGAGCATGGCGATCGCTTCGTCTCGCGCCTTGTTCGCGCTGCGGGTTTCAGACGACTTGGACGTGGCGGACGAGCTGCGGTTGGTCGTGGGCATGGGGTTCTCCGAATGAGCGATGCAGGCTGCATCTCCCGACGGATCGGCAAGGGCCATGCCGCCACCCTGGTGGGCATGGCGGCTGCCTGAACGGCCGACCACGGATCGAGCCACGTCGGCCGTCCCGACCGGAGCCCACCATGAACCGCCCCACACCACCGCCGATCGAGCCCGAAGCCGACCTCGAGTCCGATGGCGAGGCACGGGTGCACCCGGCGCGCAGCGACAACCCGCGCGGGCGGCTGCCGCACGAGCGCGACGAATCCACCGACAGCGCGCAAGCTTCGCCCGACCCGATCGGCGAGAAGGCGTACGACGATGTCGCGAGCGGCCGCCAGGACACCGATCGTCTGCCCGTGACCGACGAGGTCTACCGCCGCCTGAAGCGCAGCTAGCGAAAAGCCCTCAGCGCTTCTTGCGGCAAGTTTCGCTCCCGCCGCCGTCAATGTGACGAGGCCGCGGCGCGCGCCGCGTCGCCGGCGCAATGGAGGACGGCGCGGAAAGCCGCATGGATGCTGGCTTCGCGCTGGATCGGCCGGCCGACCGCGGCGGTTCGTGCAGCGCGGCATGGGCGTTGCATAAGTGCTCGCATTCCACCTTTCGTGCCGCGCGTCTCGCCGCTGCGGCCTCGCCCGAAACCCGGCTTGCGAAGCCCGTCCCAGGATGCCCATGAACTCCACCGTGTTGCGTTTCGACCATCGGCAGCAGCCGACGCTCTCACCCCGCCTGCAGCATGCAGTGCGGTTGCTGCAGCTCTCGTCGATCGACTTCGCACAAGAAGTACGCAACGCGCTTGGCCGCAACCCTTTCCTCGAGGCCGAGGAAAACGATTCGGCCGACGGCATCGAGCCGCCGCTGGCCGACACGCCGATGGTCGACGACGGCTTCGGCGCGCCGCTCGGCGCCGACGGCGAGGAAGCGCGCAGCGCCCTCGATGCGATGGGCGGCGAATACGACGGCGAGCGCGACAGCTGGCAGCGCGACGGCTCGGCCGCTTCGCGCCGCCTCAACGAGGACGGCGATCTCAGTTCGATGGACACAATGGCCGTCGAGGTTTCGCTGCACGACCACCTGCACAGCCAGCTCAACGTGATGCCGCTGCCGATGCGCGACCTGCTGCTCGCCAAGGCGGTGGTCGAGTCGCTCGACGACGACGGCTACCTGCGCTTCGATCTGACGGAGCTGATCGAGATCGCGCAGCTGGATCCGCCGGCCTCGCCCGACGAGCTGTCGATCGCACTGACCCGCGTGCAGGCGCTGGAGCCGGCCGGCGTCGGCGCGCGCAACGTCGCGGAATGCCTGCGGCTGCAGCTGAATTCGATCGAGAACGAAGAGCAGCGCCGGCTCGCGCGCCGCATCGTCGACGAGCGCATGGACCAGCTCGCGGCGCGCGACATCTCCGGCCTCGCCAAGGCGCTCGAGCTGAGCCCGATCGCCGTCGAAGCCGTGTGCGACCGCATCCGCCGGCTCGACCCGCGCCCCGGCTGGCGCTACGGCGGCTCGGGCGCGCAGTACCTGACGCCCGACGTGATCGTGCGCAAGGTGCGCGGCGAATGGACGGTGAGCCTGAACCCGGTGATCGCGCCGCGGGTGCGGCTCAACAAGGTCTATGCCGAAATGTTCCAGCGCCACCGCAGCGCGCATGCGGCCGAGGGGCCGAACACCGAGATGTCGGCGCACCTGCAGGAAGCGCGCTGGACGCTGCGCAACATCGAGCAGCGCTTCGCGACCATCCTCGGCGTCGCGCAGGAGATCGTGCGCCGCCAGAAGCACTTCTTCGAGTTCGGGCCGATGGCGATGAAGCCGCTCGGCCTGCGCGACGTGGCCGACGAGGTCGGCATCCACGAATCGACCGTCTCGCGCGTCACCAACAACAAGTACATGGCCACGCCCGCCGGCGTGTTCGAGCTGAAGTACTTCTTCTCGCGCGCGATGCCCACGCAAAGCGGCGCGAGCTGCTCGGGCACCGCGATCCGCGGCCTGATCCGCGACATGATCGAAGCCGAAAAGCCCGACCATCCGCTGTCCGACGCCGAGATCGCGCGCCAGCTCGCGCGCCAGGGCCTGGTGGTCGCGCGGCGCACGGTCACCAAGTACCGGCAGCTGTTGAAGATCGAAGCGGTCGAACGCCGCCGGCGCCACGGCGCGGTCGCGGCCTAGCGACGGAAATCCGCCCGAGCGGCGAAGCCGCAACGGGTGGGTCACTTCCTCGCCGATCCCGGCTCGGCCATCTTGCGGTGCGACTCGGCCAGCATCGACGACGGCGTCACCGCGGCCGCGGCGACCTGCAGCTTGTTCTTCAGCCCGGCGACCACGTCGCCTTCGCCGGCCATCATGGCCTTGAAGCCGGTGCGCGCCACGTCGGCCGGATCGTCCTTGTGCTTGCTGGCGCCGACCTTGGTGTCGAGCATGTCGGCGCGCGCGAAGAAGTCGGTGTCGGTCGCGCCGGGCATCAGGCAGGTGACGGTCACGCCGCTGTCCTTCAGCTCGTTGCGCAGCGCCCACGAGAACGAATCGATGAAGGCCTTGCTGCCGTTGTAGACGGCCTGGAAGGTGCCGGGCATGAAGCCCGCGATCGAGCCGGTGATCAGGATGCGGCCGCGGCGCTGCGCGCGCATGCGCAGGCCCAGTCGCTGGATCAGGTAGAGCGTGCCGGTGATGTTGGTGTCGATGATGTGGCGTATGTCGTCGAAGGGCTGGTCGAGGAAGGCGTGGCCGAGGCCCTGGCCCGCATTCGCGAGCAGCGCGTCGACCGGGCGGCCGTCCACGCAGCCGAGCAGGGCCTCGACGCCGGCGCGCGTCGCCAGATCGACCTGCACCGACTGCACGGCCGCGCCGGCCGCCTTCAGTCGCTGCTCGGCCGCGCCGAGGTCGCGGTCGGCGGCGATCACGAGGTCGAAGCCTGCGCCCGCGCAGCAGCCTGCGAGCTCCAGGCCGATGCCCGAGGACGCGCCGGTGACGACCGCGAGCGGGCGCATGGACGGCGGAGAGAACGAGGTGGGTGAGGTCGAGGTGGCGTTGTTCATCGTCGGGCCTTGCACGAAGGTGGCAGGGGGTGCCCCTGGCCCGGCAAGGACGGGACCGCGGCATGCATGCCTGCGCGGCGGCATCCCGCTTGCCACGCTTGACCCATCAAGCCGAGGTGCACGATGAGCATGAGCAAGCCCGATTCCCTGACCCCTCCGTCGTCGACGCCACGCCGCGCCGATCCGATCCAGCCCGATCGTCCCGGCAGCGGCAACGAGGTGTCGAAGGAGGAGAAGGGCCCGCCGAAGGACGACGCGGCCACGCGCAAGGCGATGCAGCGCGAGCGCGATGCGCTCGACAACGTCAGCAAGGGCTACGACTGAAGCGCCACGGCCCGCGGGCCGCGGCCTGCGCGCTCAGCTCAGCCGCGTGATGCGCGGCAGCATGAAGATCGCCGCCACCGCGCTGATGCCCACCAGCACGTAGACCGCGCGGCTCGCGAGGTTGAAGCCGCCGAAGACGGTCGCGACCAGGTCGAAGCCGAACAGGCCGACGAGCGCCCAGTTCAACCCGCCGACGATCAACAGCACGATCGCGACGATCGAAAGGGCGGAAAGGCCGCGGCTGGGCGCGGGGGCAGGCGTCGAACGGTTCATGGGAGTTCCTCGGGGTGCGGGGCGGTTCGAGATCGGGGCGCTCGACGGCCTCGTGAAAAAGCCGGCCCGACGCTTGCGCGCCGGGCCGGCCCGGGACGCGCGCCCGTCAGCGCGACTTCGAGCCGGCCGAGCCGCTCTCGCTGCCGCCGGCCGAGCCGCTGCGCCCCGGGGCGCTGGCGGAGACGGAGGCGCTGCCCGAGCCGCCGGACCCCGCGCTCGAGCCGCTGCCGCTTTGCGAGCCGCTGCCGATCGAGCTGCTGCCCGAGCCCGGCGACGAGCCGCCGGTGGCGTGCGCGCCGCTGCTCATCGTGTTGCTGCTGACGCCCCCTTGCTGGCCGCTCGCCTGGCCGCCGCGCTGCGAGCTGGCGGCCGACATGCCGCTCGAGAGCTCGTCGCTGCCGCTGCTGCCGCTGCTGCCGCCGCTCGTGCCCTGGCCCTGCTGCCCGCTCAGGCCGGCAGGTGCGCTGCGCGAGCTGCGCCACTGGTTGAAGTCCTCGGAAAACTTGCGGTAGCGGTCCTGGCGCCACGAGTGGTAGTCGTTGTCGAGCGAGCGCAACTGGTCCTCGCGCCACTGGTGGTAGTCGTGGTCGGGGTGATGGCCGCCGGTGCTGGTGCCGTACCAGCCGCTGGTCGACTGCCCCGAGCTGCCGCCGCGCAGCATCGAGTCGCCGGTCGAGCCGCCGTAGCCGCCGTAGCCCTGCTGGCTGCCGCCCCAGCCGCCCTGGCCGCCTTGCTGGCCGCGGCCGTAGCGGCTTTGCTGTTCGCCGCCGTAGCCCTGCTGGCCGTAGCCCTGCTGCCCATAGCCGCCTTGCGAGCCGCCGCCGGCGTCCCATTCCGAACCACCGTAGCCGCCGCGCTGGTGCTGGGGGCCGCCGCCGCCCTGGTAGCCGCCCTGGTAGCCGCGCGACGACGAGCCGCCCGACCACTCCGAGCCGTAGCGCTGCCCGCCTTGCTGGCCCGGCGAGCCGCCCTGGCCGTACTCGTTCGAGCCTTCGCCGAGGCGCGAGCGCCAGTCGAAGCCCTGACCGCCGCCGCCCTGGCCACCGCCGCGCGAGCGGTAGTCGCTCCCGTAGTCCTGCCCGTAGTTGCCGTAGCCGGCGCCGCCGGCGCCCGAGCTGCCCATGCGCATGCCGTAGTCGGACGAGCCGCCTTGCTGGCCGGCGCCGCCGTACTGGCGGCCTTCCTGGCCGCCGCGCTGCTCGCGCCAGTCACCGCCGAAGCTGCCGCCCTGCTGGCCGCCGTGGCCCTGCGAGCCCCAGCCGCCTTGCTGGCCGCCGCCGAAGCTCGCGCCCTGCTGGCTGCCGTAGCCGGATTCCTGGTCGTCGCGGCCGTAGCTCTGTCGCCCGCCGCGCCCGCCCGATTGCTGTTCCTGTTGACGCTCGCGCCAGTCGCGATCGTCACTGCCGCCGTATGCGCCCTGGCGGCCGCCTTGGTCGTTGTGCATGTCGAGTCCTTTCGTCGATGCTGGTGGATCTGGTCCTGCACACGCGGCCCCGCCGCGTCGCGCCGTCCAGTGCATCGATTCGGGCAAGCGCTATTCCGCGGCGCTGCGGCTCAGTCCTGGGCACGGCGGGTGCCGGTGGCGGTGCTCGACCGCGGGCTCGCACGGCGCTCGCGGCGTGCGTAGATGACCTGGTGCACGAAGTGCAGCTTCGTCACCGCCGGCGCCGAAAGCACGAAGGGGTAGAGATCCGCCTGCCCCATGCTGCGGGCCAACTCGTTCATCACCGCCGTCAGCTCGATCCAGGCGTTGATGAAGGGCAGGAAGGGCGGCCCGTCGCGCGCTTCCCTGCCGCCGTGCAGCACGATGGCGGAGAACGGCAGCATCGAGCCGTCGGCGCGCTGGCGATGCAGGCCGAAGCTGGTGGCGGTGTCCAGGGTGTCGAGGATGTGCAGGTAGTGCGCCCAGGTCTCGGCCCAGTCCTCCCACGGATGCGCACTGGCGTAGGGGCTGACGCAGCGCGTCGCCCAGTCGGGCGCCGGGCCTTCGCGGTAGTGCCGTTCGAGCGCGGCGGCGTAGTCGAGGCGCTCGTCCCCGAACAGCTCGCGAAACGGCGCATGCCAGCGGCCGCCGTCGACCAGCCGCTGCCAGTAGTAATGGCCGACCTCGTGGCGCAGATGGCCGAGCAGCGTGCGGTAGGTCTCCTTCATCTGGACGCGCGTGCGTTCGCGCTGCACGTCGTCGGCTTCCTCCAGGTTCAGCGTGATCACGCCGTCGGCATGGCCGGTCGAGACCGGCTGGTTCGGCGCCGGGCGCAGCAGGTCGAAGGCGAGGCCGCGCGCGGGATCCTCGGCCACCCGCGAGGCCACCGGCAGGCCGAGCGCGATCAGCGACGACACGAGCCGCCGCTTCGCCTGCTCGACCCGCGCCCACCACAGCGCGCCGGCCGCGTCGCTCGCGTCGGGCACGGTGCGGTTCAGGCGGCAGGCGCGGCATTGATGCTTGAGCGGCGCGAGCGCGTCGCCTCCGGCGTCGGGGGCGGGCGGCGGCTCCTGGCCCCTCGCGTCGGGCGGCGCAGGCAGCAGCCAGTTGCAGCCGGAAGGGGTGTCGAGGTTCGCGCAGCGGCGCCAGCGCCCGGGCACCTTCGCCGCATGCGCGCCGCTGGCGCGCCACAGGCCGCTCGCGTCGGCCTCCTCGAGCGCCAGCATCTCGCCCGACTCCGGTTCGTAGCCGAGCGGGCGCAGGCAGGCGAGGCAGCGGCTGTTGCGAAAGAAGATCGGCCGGCCGCACTGGCAGACGAAGGAACGGCGCGTCACCGGCCGGCGGCGCAGCAGGCCGGCCGCCGGGGCCGCAGCCGTCGCCGGCGGCGCGGGGTCGAACGGATCGGTGGGGGCGTTCATCAGGATCTGCAAGCGGTGAACCGCATTGAGGGCAAGCGTCGTACCGCATCGTCCGCGAGCGGGCCCGGCGGCGCGGCTGCGAACGCACCGGCTTCGCTCGTTCGCACCCCGCTTCGCAAACCACAGCCGACCACAGCGGGCGGTCACGAGCATCGGAGCCTTCTACAGCTTCAGGCCGCGATCATGTCCGTCCCACCCATCACCGCCAACCGCCCGGTCAAGCCGACCCGGAACGATCCACCGGAGGAGACCGGCGCGCCGAAGAAGACGACGCTGGCCGACGATCCCGAAAAGCGCGAGGCCTACCTCGAGCGGGCGAAGGACAAGTTCGCCGAGGCGGCGAAGAAGTTCGAGACCGACCCCGAGGGCGGCGTCCAGTCGATGAAGGAGCAGGTCAAGAAGTGGCAGCAGGTGCTGCGCTCCGAAGACTGGGACATGAAGGATCAGGCGTTCAAGAACGAGCTGACCGGACTCATCGAGATGGGTCTCGACTTCATCGAGACCAACGAGAAGATCCCGTCGCTCGCCGAGGTGCAGGCCGATCCGGCCAAGGCCGACGCCTACATGCGCAACAAGAAGAAGGACCTCGAGAACATCGAGGACAACTGGCAGACCAATCCGATGCTGTACGGCCAGCGGATCGTCGAGACCCTGAACGGCATGACGCCGCTGCTCGAGCCCGAGGTCTTCAGCAAGCTCGACGAGGCGACGCAGGAGAACCTGCTCAAGTACGTCGACCGGGCCGACAAGCTCATGAAGGACATCCTCGGCGGCCTGCGCGCCCCCGGCGGCAACGACGACCCGCCCGCCCCGTAACGCGGCGCCGGGGGTGTCAGGCCGCGCAGCGCGCGGGCCGACCCGCGGCGACCGGTGTTCGCCCGGGCCGGCGAGGACTCGAAGCCGGCCCCTCCGAGCAAGGCGCGACCCGCGTGCGAGTCGCGGCCTGACGCCACGGACCCGGCAACCGCCGAACCCGATCGGCCGTCAAGCGGCGCGGTCGGGGCGCGAAGGCGTCGAGATGCGCCGCAGCGCGGCGTCCACGCCGTTGATGCTGATCTCGGCCAGGTCGCCGAGCGCGACGATGCCGACCAGCTTCTCGTGGTCGTCGAGCACCGGCAGCCGGCGGATCTGCAGGTCGCCCATCTGGCGCAGCACCGCATCGACCGCCTGGCTCGGCGTGCAGTAGCGGCAGGGTTCGGTCATCACGTCGTCCACGCGCGTCGTGCGCGGCGACAGGCCCACCGCGCAGGCGCGCACCGCGATGTCGCGGTCGGTCAGCAGGCCCAGCAGGCGGCCGTCGCGGCACACCGGCAGCGCGCCGACGTTGAGCTCGTCCATGCGCGCGGCGGCGGTCTGCAGCGTGTCGTCCGGCGAGACGCAGACGACGTCGCGCGTCATCACCTCGGCCACGGTCTTCATCGCGGCGCCTGCGCGGTGGGGGTGGCGGCGCTGACGCGCCAGACGGCGTTGCCGACGTCGTCGGCCACCAGCAGGGCGCCGCGCGTGTCGATCGCGACGCCGACCGGCCGGCCGAGCGCCCGCTCCTCGGCATCGAGGAAGCCGCCGAGCACGTCCTTCGGCATGCCGTCGGGCCGACCGTCCTTGAAGGGCACGAACACGACCTTGTAGCCACTGAGCGGTTCGCGGTTCCAGGAGCCGTGCTGGCCGATGAACATGCCTTGCTGGAAGCCGGCGCCCAGCGCGTTCCGGTCGCTGTAGACGAGGCCGAGCGAGGCGGTGTGCGCGCCGAGCGCGTAGTCGGGCGCGATCGCCGCGGCCACCTTCTCGGGCGCGGGCGGCTTCACGCGCGCATCGACGGTCTTGCCGTAGTAGCTGTAGGGCCAGCCGTAGAAGCCGCCGTCGCGCACCGAGGTCATGTAGTCGGGCACGAGGTCACTGCCGATCTCGTCGCGCTCGTTGACCACCGTCCACAGCGCGCCGCTGGCGGGCACCCAGGCCATGCCGTTGGGGTTGCGCAGGCCGCTCGCGTAGAGGCGCTTGGTGTTCGCCGCGGGGTCGATCTCCCAGATCGCCGCGCGGCCTTCCTCGGCGGCCATGCCGTGCTCGGCGACGTTGCTGTTCGAGCCGACCGTCGCGTAGAGCTTCTTGCCGTCGGGGCTGGCGATCAGGTTCTTCGTCCAGTGATGGTTCAGCGGGCCGGCCGGCAGCTCGACGACGCGCTGCGCGCGGCCCTCGGCCTGCGTCTGCCCCGGCTTGTAGGCGAAGCTCACGACCGCGTCGGTGTTGGCCACGTAGAGGCGGTCGCCGACCAGCGCCATGCCGAAGGGCGAGTGCAGGCCGTCGTCGGCGTCGGCGAAGGCGTGGCGGATCTCGGCGACGCCGTCGCCGTCGGCGTCGCGCAGCAGCGTGATGCGGTCGGCGCTCGGCACGCCGGCGCCGGCGCGCGCCATCACCTTGTTCATCACCCAGGTGCGCAGGCCCTTGCGCTCGGGCCGCGGCGGCGCATTGCTCTCGGCGACCAGCACGTCGCCGTTGGGCAGCACCAGCAGCCAGCGCGGATGGTCCAGCCCGGTCGCGAAGGGCTGCACGCGCTGGCCGTCGGCGGGCTTGGGCTGCTGGGCTTCGGTCCAGCCCTTCGCGGGCGCGATGTTGACCGTCGGCAGCAGCGTCTTGTGCGGCGGCGGCAGCTGCGGCGAGGGGCCGGTGCCTTCGACCACCTTCAGCTTCGCCGAATCGCCGCAGCCGGCGAGGAGCGCCGCAGCGGCGGCGAGCGACACGCCGAGGCGGCCGAAGAACGTCGGAGAGGTGTAGGGCATGCGGTGTACGGGTGAAGAGAGGCGGGACAAGCGTCGCCCCGCCGTCGGCAAAGGCTGTACCCGATTCGCGGCCCGTGGCGAGGCGATGCGAAGGCATGCGGCTTGCCCTTGTCGCGGTGGGATGCACCTCGACACGTCACCGTCGCCGCTCGCCCCGCCGGAGCCGATGCCCGGCGCAGGGCTGGAGCCGGCTTTCGCGGCGGACCTGCCCGGTGCATTGCGCAGCGGCGCAAGCCTGCTGCGCCGCTGCACCGCGGTGCTGCTCGATCGCCGCAGCGCCGACCGGCGCCTGCTGGAGGACGTGATCCTCGCCCACTACGCGCGCAGCGACGCGCCGTTGTCGCTGCTGTCGGTCGGCACGCACCTGCAAAGCCGCGGCTACGAGGCCCTGCTGCCGCGGCACCGCTACGTCACCGTCGACCGCGACCCGGCGATGGCGTGCTACGGCAGTTCGCAGCGGCACGTCGTCGGCGCGCTCGGCGAGCTCGGCGACGCGCTCGAGCCGCAGAGCTTCGACGTCGTTCTGATGAACGGCGTGATCGGCTGGGGCCTCGACGACGTCGACAGCGCCGACCGCGCGCTGCGCGAACTGTTCCGCGTGCTGCGGCCGGGCGGCGAGCTGATCGTCGGGTGGAACGATCGCCCGGGACGCCGGCCGTTCGCGCTCGAGGCGCTGCCGGCGCTGCGGCTGTTCCACCGCACGCTGTTCCGGCCGCTGCGCGCCGCGACGGTGTGCGTGCCCGGCTGGCGCCGGCATCGCTACGACTTCTTCCGCAAGCCCTGCGCCGACACCGAGACGCGCCCGAGCGTGCACTGCGCCTAGCGCGGCGCGAACGGACGGCAAGCCTTGCGGCGCGGCCCGAATGGGAACGGCGCTTGCCGAATCGAGGGCTCCGAGAGCCATCGAAAGGAAGCAGTCATGGAACAGACCGGCGCCGTCGCGAAGGAGCAACTCTGGAACCTGATCAAGGACATCAAGTTCGGCATGCTGACCACGCACCATGCCGACGGCTACATGCACTCGCGGCCGATGACGACGCAGAACTCGCGCTTCGATCGCGAGGACAACGAGAACGCGACGCTGTGGTTCTTCATGTCGCGCCAGGGCGAGGCGGTGGCCGACCTGCAGGCCGATCCTTCGGTGTGCATCACCTATTCGGACACCGACAAGGACAGCTACGTGTGCGTCTCCGGCCGCGCGACGATCAGCGAGGACCGCGCGAAGAAGGAGCAGCTGTGGTCGCCGACGACCAAGGCCTGGTTCCCGGGCGGGCTCGACGATCCCGACCTCGCGCTGGTGAAGGTCGCCATCAGCCACGCCGATTACTGGGACGTGAAGCAGAGCAAGCTGGTGCAGCTGTGGCGCATGGCGAGCGCGGCCGTCACCGGCAAGCCGCCGACCGACATGACCGAGCACGGCCACGTCAGCGTGCGATGACGCCGCGCGCCGCGACGACGAGGAACGAGCGATGAAGGACACCCGCTGGGCCTCCGCGGCCCATGACACCGCCGAGCGCCAGCGCGCGCTGCAACGCGGCCAGGACGAGCGCGATGCCTCGCAATCGGGCGGCAAGCCGGCGAAGCCCGAGAACGCGAAAAGCGAGAAGAGCAAGAAGCCGGAGCCGGTGCAGGCCGGCGCGCGCGACCAGCCGCAGCAGTTGCCCGCGCAGCACCTCGCCAAGCCGGGCCGCGAGGCGGCGCTCGATCTTGCGCCGCGCTTCGCCGCGCCGGACTACAAGGGCAGCGGCAAGCTCGAAGGGAAGGTCGCACTGGTGACCGGCGGCGATTCCGGCATCGGCCGCGCGGTCGCGGTGCTCTACGCGCGCGAGGGCGCCGACGTCGCGCTCGCCTACCTCGACGAGGACGACGATGCGCAAGAGACGGTGCGCCTGGTCGAGGCCGAAGGCCGCGAGGCGCTCGCCATCTCGGGCGACGTGCGCGACGCGGCCTTCTGCAAGCACGCGGTGGACGCGACGATCGAACGCTTCGGCAAGCTGGACGTGCTGGTCAACAACGCCGCCTTCCAGCTGCATGCGGCCTCGCTCGAAGACCTTGACGACGCACGCATGGAAGAGACGCTGCACACCAACGTGCTCGGCTACATGCGCATGGCCAAGGCCGCACTGCCGCACCTGGAGCGCGGCGCTTCGATCCTCAACACCGGCTCGGTCACCGGGCTCGAGGGCAGCCCGCAGCTGCTCGACTATTCGACGACCAAGGGGGCGATCCACGCCTTCACCAAGTCGCTCGCGAAGAACCTCGCCGAGCGCGGCATCCGCGTCAACGCGGTCGCGCCCGGCCCGGTGTGGACGCCGCTGAACCCGGCCGATTCGCCGGCGGAGAAGGTGGCGCAGTTCGGCCAGCAGACCGACCTGCACCGCGCCGCCCAGCCAGAGGAGATCTCGCCGGCCTACGTCTTCCTGGCCGCGCCGGCGTGCTCGGGCTACATCACCGGCGTGGTGTTGCCGATCACCGGGAGCGTGGGGGCGATCTAGGCCTGCCCGGGTCGCAGCCACTGCTCGAGCCGGCGCGCCAGCGGCCGGTCGAGCACCACAAGCCCGGGCGCGCTGTCGCTCGCGGCGAAGCCCGACCACACGCCGTCGATCGTGCACAGGCCGGGCGGCGGCGCGTCGTCGCCTTCGCGCAGCGCATGCACGCGAACGCCGCGGTCTTCCAGCGCGGTCCAGCAACGGCTCGCGGTGGCGGTCGCGTCGGCCAGGCCGCTGCGCAGGATGTTCACCACCACGCCGTGCTCGGCTGCTGACGCGAGTGCCAGCCGCAGCCGCCGCCCCGGCGGCGTCGCGGCGACCAGGTTCACGCCGACGCAGGCGATGCCGAGCGCGTCGTGCAAGGCGCGCAGCGCGGGCGCCGCGTCGCCGCCGTCGGTGATGCCCAGGCGCTGGGTGCCGGCGACCAACAGCGGAGGGAAGTAGCGTGCTGGCTGCACTGGCTGGCGCGAACGGTGCAGCCACTCGCGCAGGAAGCGCCGTTGCAGCCGCTGCAGCGCCGGGCCCTCGATCGCGAGCGCGAAGTTCGCCTCGCCCGCGGTGCCGCCCCCGCCATCGGCGCCGGCACCCACGATCGCCCGGCGCCCGTCGACGATCAGCATCGGCGCCGCCTTCGCCGCCGTGGGCCGCCACCACGGCACCCAGGCGTGCAGCACGCCGCGCGGCGGCGCCGGCCCGCACAGGCTGACGCCGGCGGCCGCGAGCTGCTCGAGCGCGGCGGCGCCCGCGGCGAGCGAGCCGTGCCCCTCGCAGCACAGGTTGACCTTCACGCCCGCGCGCAGCCGGCCGACCAGCCGCTCGGCCAGCTGCTCGCCGGCCGCGGCCGGCACCAGATCGCCGCACAGGTTGATGTGGTTCACCGCGCCGTCGATCGCGCGCTGCAGCGCCTCGGCGAGCCGCGACGCGCCGAGCAGCGGCTCGACGCGGTTGCCGGCGCTCAACGGCCGGCCCAGGCTTTCGACGAGCTGGTGGGCGTGCGCCCGCTCGATCGGCACCGGCGGCGCCGGGGCGGGCGAAGGTGGCGCGATGCCGTCGTCGGCCGTGCCCGAGCCCGGCCACCGGGCCAGGGCACGCGGCTCGCTGATCGGCAAACGCGGCGGCGTGCTCGGCATGACCGACTCCGGCGGCAAGCCGCGTGCCTTGCCCGTCGGCGCCTAGCCGCGCGGTCCGAGCATCGCGGCCGGGTCGAGCCAGCGATCGAGGTCGCCGGCGTCGAGGCCCTCGGCGACGCCCGCCTCGCGCAGCGTCGTGCCTTCGGCATGGGCGCGTTTGGCGATGCGCGCGGCGCGGTCGTAGCCGATGTGCGGGTTGAGCGCGGTCACCAGCATCAGCGAGCGCTGCAGCAGCGCGGCGATGCGGGTCTCGTCGGCCGCCAGCTCCCGCATCGCGTGGCGCTCGAAGGAGTTCTGCGCGTCGGTCAGCAGCCGCAGGCTGCGCAGCGTGTTGTGCAGGATCAGCGGCTTGCAAGTGTTGAGCTGCAGTTGCCCGGCTGCCGCGCCGAGCGTCACCGCGAGGTCGTTGCCGATCACCTGGTGGCACACCATCACCAGCGCCTCGCACTGCGTCGGGTTGACCTTGCCCGGCATGATCGAGCTGCCCGGCTCGTTGGCCGGCAGCCGCAGCTCGGCAAAGCCGGCGCGCGGGCCGCATGCGAGCAGGCGCACGTCGTTGGCGATCTTCGCGAGCGCCACCGCCAGCGTCTTCAGCGCGCCGTGGAAGGCGACCACCGGCTCGTGGCCGGCGAGCGCGGCGAAGCGGTCGGCCGCCGGCGAGAACGCGAAGCCGAGCCGGCGCGACAGCTCCTCGCAGACGTCCGCGCCGAACAGCGGATGCGTGTTGAGCCCGGTGCCGACCGCGCTGCCTCCCACCGCCAGCTCGTGCAGCGCAGGCAGCGCGTCCTTCAGCGCGCGGCGGCCGGCGAGCAGCTGGCTCTGCCAGGCGCCGATCTCCTGGCCGAGCGTCATCGGCACCGCGTCCTGCAGGTGGGTGCGGCCGAGCTTGACGAGCGAGAGATGCCGGTCGGCCTGCGCGCGCAGCGTGGCCGACAGCACGTCGATCGCCGGCAGCAGCCGCGTCTGCGCGGCGACGACGATCGCGACGTGCATCGCGCTGGGCACCATGTCGTTCGACGACTGGCCACGGTTCACGTCGTCGTTCGGATGCACCCGGGCGTCGCGGCCCGCGTCGCGCAGACGGCGCTCGGCGCGTCGGGCCACCACCTCGTTGACGTTCATGTGACTCTGCGTGCCCGAACCCGACTGCCACATCGACAGCGGAAAGTCCTGCATGGCGTCGCCGCGCTCGAGCAGCTCCGCGCAGGCGCCGTCGATCGCCTCGGCGAGCGTTTTGTCGAGCTGGCCGAGACGGCCGTTCACCGCGGCTGCGGCGCCCTTGAGCGCGAGCAAGGCCTGGATCCACTCGACCGGCATGCGCTCCTCGCCGATCGCGAAGTGCCGCAGCGCCAGTTCGGTCTGCGCGCCCCATGGGCTGGAGGCGTCCTCGGGCGAGGCGGTCGGCTCGGTCATGACGGGCGAAGGCAAACGCGGCACCCGGTCGAATCGACAGGCATGCGGCTTGCCACCTTGGCCGGCTCAACTTGGTGGGGAGCGACGAGGATGGAAGAGCGCTTGCGCCGCAGCGAGAGCCGGCTGCAACTCGCGCTGGACGCCGCGGCGATGGGCACCTGGGACTGGGACATCGCGGCCAACGGCATCAGCTGGAACGAACGGGCGCGCGCGCTGTTCGATGTCGACTTCGACGCGCCGATCCGCTACGACGACTTCGAGTCGCGCCTGCACCCCGACGATGTCGCGCGCAACCGCCGCCTGACGAGCGAGGCGCTGCAGGAGGGCGACTACGACGCCGAACTGCGCGTGCAGCGCCCGCAGGGCGGCTGGCGCTGGGTCGCCAGCCGCGGCCACGTGATCCGCGACGACGGCGGCCGGCCGCTGCGGATGATCGGCGTCGTGGCCGACATCACCGAGCGCAAGCTGCGCGCCACCGCGCTCGAACGCAGCGAGCAGCGCTATCGCGCGCTGGTGCGCGTGGTCAGCGACCTGACGTGGACGACCGATCGCGACGGCCGTTTCGCGACGCCGCAGCCCGCCTGGGAGCTCTACACCGGCCAGCGCTGGTCGCAGTACGAGGGCCTCGGCTGGGTCGCCGCGCTGCACCCCGACGACCAGCCGAGCTTCGCGATGGAGTGGCGCCGCAGTTGCGAAGCCGCGGTGCCGTTGCAGGTCAACGCCCGGCTGCGGCACGCGGCCTCGGGGCGCTTCCGGCACGTGATGTGGCGCGCGACGCCGCTGGTCGAGGCGGGCGGCGCGGTGCGCGAGTGGGTCGGCTGCTGCAACGACGTCGACGACGAGCGCCTCGCGGTCGAGGCGCTGCGCGACGCCGACCGGCGCAAGGACCGTTTCCTGCACGTGCTCTCCCACGAGCTGCGCAACCCGCTCGCGCCGCTGCGCAGCGCGGCGCGCGTGCTCGGCTCGGCGCGCGCCGAGCCGGCGCAGCGCCAGCAGGCGCAGGAGGTGATCGAACGCCAGACGCGCCAGATGGCGCAGCTGCTCGACGACCTGCTCGACATCGCCCGCATCTCGCAGGGGCGGCTGGCGATGAAGCTGGAGCCGATCACGCTGGCGCGCGTGGTCGACAGCGCGGTGGACGCGGTGCAGCCCGCGATGGAAGGCAAGTCGCACGAGCTGCGGGTGAGCCTGCCGCCGGGCGAGGTCTGGCTGAAGGGCGACGCGGTGCGGCTCACGCAGGCGCTGACCAACGTGCTGTCGAACTCGGCGCGCTACACGCCGCAGGGCGGGAACATCGAGCTGGAGGCGCGCTGCGAACGCCACCACGTGGTGATCGAGGTGCGCGACGACGGCATCGGCATCGCGAGCGATTCGCTGCAATCGATCTTCGCGATGTTCGTGCAGACGCCCGAGCCCAGCGCCGCCGACCACGCCCCGGCGATGCCGCACGGCCTGGGCATGAGCCTCGCGGTCGCGCGCGAGGTGATCCAGCGCCACGGCGGCAGCATCAAGGCGCGCAGCGAGGGCTTCGGCCAGGGCAGCGCCTTCGTGATCGAACTGCCGCTGATGCCGCCGCCACCGCGTGCCGGCGACGACGCGAAGGACCGCCGCGTGCACGCGCTCGCGCGCCGCATCCTGGTGGCCGATGACAACGTCGACGCGGCCGACATGCTCGCGACGCTGCTGCGCCTGGACGGCCACGAGGTGCGCGCGGTGCACGACGGCGAGCAGGCGCTCGCGGTCGCGACCACCTGGCGGCCCGACATCGCGCTGCTCGACATCGGCATGCCGGGGCTCAGCGGCCATGCCGTCGCGCAGAAGCTGCGCGCCGACCACGACGCACTGCGGCTGCGCTTGGCCGCGCTCACCGGCTGGGGCCAGACCGCCGACCGCGAGCGCGCGATCGCCGCGGGCTTCGAGGCGCACTTCACCAAGCCGGTCGATCTGGACGAGCTGTCGCGCTGGATCGCGCAAACGGTATGACCCACCCCCGTTGCGGCTTCGCCGCTTCCCATCAAGGGCGCGCCGCCGGCGGCCCGGCGAAGCCGGATCGGCGGCGGTTGCCGGTGGGTCCGGCGTGTGCAGATGCCACGACCGTGCCGCGCGGCTTGCTCTAGGCGCCTCGCTGCGATCCGCCATGCCCCACCACTTCTTGCAAGGCGAGGGCGAGATGGCCGGGCGCATCCGCGCCTTCGCCTGGGACGCGACGCCGCTGGGCGCGCCCGAGCAGTGGCCCGCGCCGCTGCGCACCGTCACGAGGCTCGCGCTGACGACGCAGCACCCGGTGTTCGTGATGTGGGGCGCCGAGCTGCGCTGCTTCTACAACGACGCCTACCGCGCCTCGCTCGGGCCCGAGCAGCACCCGGCGATGCTCGGCGCGCCCGCGGCGCGCGCCTGGGCCGAGATCTGGCCGATCATCGGACCGCAGGTGGAGCAGGTGATGGCCGGGCGCGGCGCCACCTGGCATCGCGACCACCTCGTGCCGTTTCGCCGCCACGGCGAGCACCGGCCGATCTACTGGACCTACAGCTACAGCCCGATCGACGACCCGGACGCGCCGAACGGCGTCGGCGGCGTGCTGATGCTGTGCAACGAGACCACCGAGCAGGTGCTCGCGAAGCAGCGGCTCGCCGAGGAAGACCGCCGCAAGGACCGCTTCCTCGCGGTGCTGTCGCACGAGCTGCGCAACCCGCTCGCGCCGATCCGCACCGCCGCGACGCTGCTGACGATGCCCGGCGTGCCCGAGGCCGATCGCGCGCGGGCCTGCGAGATCGTCAAACGCCAGTCGGGCCACATGGCGCGGCTGCTCGACGACCTGCTCGACATCGGCCGCGTCACCCGCGGCAAGCTCGTGCTGCAGCGCCGCAGCGTCGAACTGCGCGAAGTGATCGACGCCGCGATCGAGACCGCGCGCTCGCGCATCGAGGAGCGGCGCCACGCGTTCGCGGTGACGCTGCCCGACGCCGCGTGCCGGCTCGAGGCCGACCCGCTGCGGCTCGCCCAGCTGATTGCCAACCTGCTGACCAACGCCGCCAAGTTCACCGAGCCCGGTGGCAGGCTCTCCTTGACGGCCGAGCGCGCGGGCAGCCTGGTCGCGATCCGGGTGCGCGACGACGGCATCGGCATCGAGCCGGGCGCGCTCGAATCGATCTTCGACATGTTCTCGCAGGCCCACGGCGACGCGAGCCGGGCGCAGGGCGGCCTCGGCATCGGCCTTGCGCTGGCGCGCGGCCTCGCGGAGCTGCACGGCGGCAGCCTCGCGGCGTTCAGCGCCGGGCCGGGGCACGGCAGCGAGTTCGTGCTGAAGCTGCCGGTGGCCGGTTAAGACTCGGAGCGAGCGCCGGCGCTCAGGCCGATCGACGCACTGCTACCAGTCGCTTCGCGTTCGCCACCGCCCTGCGATGCACCGGCGCGAGCGCGAGCGCGGCCATCGCGAGCGCGTCGCGCTGCGCGCGGCCGGCCGACCAGGCCGCCGGCTTCGGCAGCCACGGCCAGGTGAAGGCCGACATCAGCGCGATGGCCTGGCGCTGCTGGATGCGCCAGAACTCCATGCCGACCGCGATCCAGGACTCGTTGAAGGCGGCGAGCTTCTCGGTGCCCATCAGCATCCATTCGCGCTGGTCGGCGAGGCTGGGCGCATGGCCGCTCTGCGCGAAGCGCGTCAGGCGGTGCGCAACGACCTGCGGCGCGGCGAAGGCCAGTTCGGCCGATTGGAGCGCGAGGGACTGGGTCGAGCGACGGCGGGCGGCCACGGCGAACTCCTGCTTTGAAGACGATCACGCAGTGTGGGCCGCCGGCGTGCTGCAGTGGGGCACGCGCCTGCACACGCGGCCGATTCCTACAGCCCGGCGCGCGCTTGCCGGGCGCAACGCGGCAGCGGGCCGTCCCACCATGAGGCCCGACCGAACCTCTTGCGCCGACCATGGCTGCTTCCGACCCCCGTGCCGACACCAGCACCCGCCCGGCGCGCGTGCTGTGGAAGGGCGCGATCAGCTTCGGCCTGGTGCACATCCCGGTCGCGCTCTATTCCGCGACCTCGTCCTCGGGCCTCGACTTCGACTGGCTCGATCGCCGCACGATGGAGCCGGTCGGCTACAAGCGGATCAACAAGAAGACGGGCAAGGAGATCGCGCCCGCCGACATCGTCAAGGGCATCGAGATCGAGGACGGCCGCTACGTGGTGCTGACGCCCGACGAGATCGCGAAGGCCTATCCGAAGTCGACGCAGACGATCGAGATCGAAAGCTTCATCCGCGCCGACGAGATCCCTTTCGTCTACCTTGAGCGGCCGTACTACATCGCGCCCATCCAGCGCGGCGAGAAGGTCTACGCGCTGCTGCGCGAGGCCTTGATCGCGGCGCAGCGCGTCGGCGTCGCGCGGGTGGTGATCCAGACCAAGCAGCACCTCGCGGTGCTGGTGCCGGCGGGCCGCGCGCTGGTGCTGAACCTGCTGCGCTGGGGCGGCGAGATCAAGTCCTGGGAGGACTTGACGCTGCCGCCGGCGGGCCGCGGCAACCTGAAGGACGCCGAGATGAAGATGGCGCTGCAGCTCATCGAGGAGATGAGCGCGCACTGGCATGCCGACGAGCACCGCGATTCGTTCAAGGAAGAGATCCTGCGGCTGGTGGAGCTGAAGGCGCAGGCCGGCAAGGTGGAGACGGTCGAGAAGGCCGAGACCGCGCCGCGCGATCCGGGCTCCGGCGCGCAGATCGTCGACCTGACCGAGCTGCTGCGGCGCAGCCTCGGCGGCGGCAAGGACGGCGGCAAGTCGAAAGCCGCTCCGAGCGACGCGAAGGCGCCGGCACGCAAGGCCGCCAAGACCCCGAAGGCCGGCGCGCGCTCGAACCGACGCGCCGCCTGAGGCCCATCGGCGATGCGCCGCGAACCCGCGCTCGACGCCTACCGCCGCAAGCGCAGCTTCGCGCACACGCCCGAGCCCTCGGGCAACGAGGCGCTCGGCGGCGGCTGGCGCTTCGTGATCCAGAAGCATTGGGCGCGCCGGCTGCACTTCGATTTCCGGCTCGAATGGGGCGGCGTGCTCAAGAGCTGGGCCGTGCCGAAGGGGCCGAGCCTCGACCCCGCGGTGAAGCGGCTCGCGATGGAGGTCGAGGACCACCCGCTCTCCTGGGGCGACTTCGAGGGCGTCATACCGAAGCGCTCGTACGGCGCCGGGCCCGTGATCGTGTGGGATCGCGGCACCTGGGAGCCGCTCAGCGGCTCGCTCGACGAAGGGCAGCTCTCATTCTGGCTGGACGGCGAGAAGCTCGTCGGCGGCTGGACGCTCAGGCGCTGGTCGGACGAGCGCCGCAAGTGGCTCC
>NZ_DASTPW010000028.1:0-77819 GCF_035762065.1 Methylibium sp. | reverse complement strand
CGCTGAAGAGCGGCACGCTGAAGGTCGGCGACAGCGTCGAGGCGCGGGTGGATACCGAGCTGCGCGCGCGCACCATGCGCAATCACTCGGTGACCCACCTGATGCACAAGGCGCTGCGCGAGGTGCTCGGCGCGCACGTGCAGCAGAAGGGCTCGCTGGTGAACGCGGAGCGAACGCGCTTCGACTTCGCGCACCACGCGCCGATGACCGAGGCGCAGATCCGCGAGGTCGAGGCCAAGGTCAATGCCGAGATCCTCGCGAACGCGCCGACCGAGGCGCGCGTGCTGTCGATGGACGAGGCGCAGAAGCTCGGCGCCGTGATGCTGTTCGGCGAGAAATACGGCGACACGGTGCGCGTGCTCGACATCGGCACGAGCCGCGAGCTTTGCGGCGGCACCCACGTGCAGCGCACCGGCGACATCGGCCTGTTCAAGATCGTCGCGGAAAGCGGTGTCGCGGCCGGCGTGCGACGGGTCGAGGCCGTCACCGGCGACAACGCGCTGGCCTACCTGCAGGCGCTCGAGCACACCGTCGACGGCGTCGCCGCGAGCCTGAAGGCCGCGCCGGCCGAGGTGCCCGGCCGCATCGCGGCGGTGCTGGAGCAGCTGCGATCGCTCGAGCGCGAGGTCGCGGCACTGAAGGGCAGGCTGGCTTCGTCGCAGGGCGACGAACTGCTCGCCCAGGTGGTGGACGTGAAGGGGCTGCGGGTGCTGGCGGCGACGCTCGAAGGCGCCGATGCGAAGGCGCTGCGCGACACGATGGACAAGCTCAAGAGCAAGCTCAAGAGCGCGGCCATCGTGCTGGCCGCCGTCGACGGCCAGAAGGTGCAGCTCGCCGCCGGCGTCACCGCCGACCGGATGAGCACGATCAAGGCCGGCGAGCTGGTCAACTTCGTCGCCCAGCAGGTCGGCGGCAAGGGTGGCGGCAAGCCCGACCTGGCGATGGCCGGCGGCAGCGACGCGACGAAGCTGCCGGCCGCGCTGGCCTCGGTGGCCGGCTGGGTCGGCGAACGGGTCTGAGCGATGGGCACCGCCGGCGGCCGCGCAGCAGGGTCCGCCATCGCGGCGACCCTGCTCGGCTGCGTCGGCTTCGCGCTCGCGCAAGGCAACGAGCCGGCCTTCACCGCACCGCCGGGCTCGGCCCAGGCCACGCCGTCGCCGGTGCACACCGCGCCACTGCCGATGGACAGCGCGCAGATCGCGCGCGATGCAGTCGGCGTATTCCAGCGCACCTGCCTCGCGTCGGTCGGCGACGCGACCGCGACGATCGACGCCGCGATCAACGCCGGTCTCGCGCCCTATGCCGGCGGGGGCGGCGCCAGCGTCGCGAGCCTGCTCGGCGACACGCCAGGGCAGGTTTTCGCGTTCGGCGGCGCGACCGACGTGCTGCTCGCGGTCGGCCAGGACGGCCGCTGCACCGTCTGGGCCTCGCGCGCCGACGGGCCGACCGCCAAGCAGGCCTTCGTCGCGGCGATCGACGCGATGCGCGCGAACACCACGGTGCGGCCGGTGCGCGACCGCACGATCGAGCGCGCCGGCGGCTGGCGTCATCAGCTCGGCTACGACATCGGCGGCGCGCGCCGCTTCCGCGCCGACGCCGTCACGCTGCTGGCCGCGCAGCCGGGCTTGCAGGTGCTGCAGGCGGCGCCGGCGGGCATCGCCGCGCCGAACTGATCAGCGCGCCGCTTCGGCGACCGTCAGCACGGTGCGGCCCAGTTCGATCACCGCCATCGCGTAGTAGCTCGAGGCGTTGTAGCGCGTCAGCGCGTAGAAGTTCTGGGTGCCTGCGACGTAGCTCGGCGCCGCGTCGCCGTTCTGCAGCTCGACCAGCGCCAGCGGCCCGGCATGCTCGCGGCCGGCCGCATCGAGCCCCGCGCCGCGCTCGGCGAACTGCGCGGCGGTGAAGCTGGGCACGATGTCGGGCAGCAGCAGCACCGCGCGGTCGGCGGTGGCCTGCGGCACCGTCACTTCGTGGTGCGTCGGCATGCCGCGCTGCCAGCCGTGGTTGACGAGGAAGTTCGCGACCGAGCCGATCGCGTCGGCCGGGCTCTGGTGCAGATCGATGCGGCCGTCGCCGTCGAAGTCGATCGCGTGCTTGCGTCGCGAACTGGGCATGAACTGCGGCAGCCCCATCGCGCCGGCGTAGCTGCCGAGCACCGCGAGCGGGTCGTCGTTCTGCTCGCGGCACAGCAGCAGGAACTGCGCGAGTTCGTCGCGGAAGAAGGCGCTGCGGTCGCGGCGCGGCGTCGCCGGGAAGTCAAGGCTCAGCGTGGCCAGCGCGTCGAGCACGCGGTAGTTGCCCATGTGGCGCCCGTAGAGCGTCTCGACGCCGACGATGCCCACGACGATCGCCGCCGGCACTCCGAAGCGGGCCTCGGCCTCGACCAGCGCGCGCTCGTTCTCGCGCAGGAAGGCGACGCCGGCACGCAGCCGCGTCGGCTCGACGAAGCGGGCGCGGTAGGCGGCCCAGTTCTTCGTGCTGCCGGCCGGCGCCGGCTGCATCAGCCGCTGCACCGAAGGGATGAAGCGCGCCTCGGCCAGCGTCGCCTCGACCGCGCCTCGATCGAGGCCGGACGATTCGGCGATTGCCGCGGCGAGCGCGAGCACGTCGGCGCGGCGGCCGTAGGCGGCTTCGGCGCGATCGTCGCCGGCCCCGCGCGCCCGCCCGCCGGAGGGCGCCGCGCAGGCGGGCATCGCCAGGCAGGCGCCGGCGAGCGCCAGCAGCATCGAGACGCGGCTGCGCGCGCGCCGGGTGATGCGATCGGAAGCAGGGGTCGCGGTGGAGGAGGGCATGCGGGGCAGTGTCGCGCAGCGCCGTGCTCGCGAGACCCGGCGGGGCTTGAAGGGCGGCCTTCGCGCGGCCTGCATGGCCGCAGCCGCGTCTCACCCCAGTTTCAAAGCCGCGACCGCGCGCGACGCCAGCGCACGCGCCGCGCTGCGGCGCGCCCAACGGGCGCGCAGCGAGGAGCCGGGTTCGTCAAGCGGCGCAGCGTTCGCGTAGCGCAGCGCCTCCAGCGCATGCAGCGCCTCGATCGCCGCACGCGCATGCTCGCCGCCGTGCGCGGCGAGCTGGTTCGCGAGCCGCCGCGGCGGCACCGTCGCATCGGCCTCGAAGCCGCGGCGCGCGGCCGCCCGCCGCACGCGGGCATAGGCGCGCAGCCAGGGATCGAGCCGGTGCTGCTCGCGCCAGGCCCAGGCGGCGCCGACGAGGCTCGCCGCCGCGACCAGCATCCCGAGCACGACGCCCAGCTCGCCGATGCCCGGCGCTTCGAAGCCGAGGCGCTTGAGGAGCTCGACCTGGCTCGCGCGGCCGTAGTTCAGCACCCACTGGTTCCAGCGGTGGTTGGTCGCTTCCCACAAGTCGCGCAGCCGCACCAGCGCGTCGGGCGCGACGCCCTCGAAGGCCGCGCCGATGAAGCCCGGCGACGGCCGCAGCGGCCGGCTCAGGTTGATGCGGTCGGGCGCGACCGCGGCCGTCGGGTCCGCGCGCAGCCAGCCCTCGCCGGGCTGCCAGTACTCGGCCCAGGCGTGCGCGTGGCTCTGCCGCACGACCAGCGCGCCGTCGATCGGGTTGCGTTCGGCACCTTGGTAGCCGGTGACGATGCGCGCCGGCACGTCGAGCGCGCGCATCACCACCACGAAGGCCGCGGCGAAGTGCTCGCAGTAGCCGAGCTTGCGGTCGAGCCAGAACTCGTCGATCAGGTGGCCGCGCTCGTCCTCCCCGTACACGCCGGGCGTGAGCGTGTAGCCGAAGCCGGCGCTGCCGATGTGGCGCATCACCGCGGCGGCGAGCGTCGTCGCGTCGGCCTCGGCATAGCGGGGTTCGCGGCGCAGGTCGGCGGCCCACTGCAGCGTGCGCGGGTTGCGGTTGGCCGGCAGTTGCAGGAAGTCCTGCAGGCCCACGACCGGCGTCCCGGGGCCGTGGCGGAACGCGGGCCAGGCGCGCGCGGTGTAGACCACGCGCTCGCTCAGGGGGCGCGGCAGCGTCCAGTGCAGGTCGTCGCGCAGCGAAGGCGTCTGGCCTTCGATCGCCGGCAGCTCGGGCGTCGCCTCGAGCGTCGGCAGGGTCGCGAGCTTCAGCGGCTCGACCGTCACCTCCAGCTCGACCGGCGCGCCCAGCATGCGCAGCTCGGCGCGCGCGCGCAGCGCCCGGGGGAAGCTGCTCGGCTGCATCGTCCAGGAGCGGCCGTCGAAGTGGTCGAGCACCGGGCCGCGGAAGTACAGCTGCTCGGGCCGCGGGATCGCTCCGGCGACGATGCGCAGCCGCATCGCGATCGTGTCGTCGTTCGCCAGCAGGCCGAACTGGCCGAGTTCCATCGTGCCGGAAAGCCCGGTCTTCGCGCCGCTGTCCCCCGGCACGCCCCACAGCGGGCCGAAGCGCGGGAACAGCATGAACAGCGCGACCATCACCGGCGCCCCGAACACCGCGAAGCGCGCCGCGAGCGCCGCGGCGCGGCCGAGGCTGGGCTGGCCGACGGGCATGTGCGCGAGCACCAGCGCGGTCAGCAGCCCCCACACCGAGACGAGCATCGCCGCCGCGATCGCCAGCGACTGCGACTGCAGGAAGTGCGTCAGCACGAGGAAGAAGCCGAGGAAGAACACCGCGAGCGCGTCGCGCCGCGCGCGCAGCTCCAGCGTCTTCAGTGCCACCAGCACGACCAGCAGCGTGACGCCGGCCTCCTTGCCGAGCACGGTGCGATGGCTGAACAGCGTCAGCGCCAGCGCGGTGACCAGCATCAGCGCGAGCCACCAGCGGTTCGGCAGCGCGCCGCCCTTCACCGCGAGCCGCGCGCGCCAGGCCAGCACGCCCGCCGTCATCAGCGAACACCACGCCGGCAGCCGCGGCAGGTGGGGCAGCACCGTCCAGGCGATCACCGCGAGCAGGAAAAGCGTGTCGCGCGTCTCGCGCGGCCAGCGCAGCCAGGCGGCAGCCCAGCGGGTGCGGCCTTCGACTCTCATGCCGACCACAGCGCCAGCGCGTCGAGCGCCGCCCGGCGATGCGCGTCGCCGGCGCCCGGCGGTTGCTCGAAGCCCGGCAGCCGCAGGCCCCAGTCGAGGCCGCGCCGCTCGCACTCGAGCAGCCAGGCCGCGAGCCGCGACAGGCGCGCCTCGGTGTCGGCGATGCGGGGGGTCGCGAGCGGCGCCTCGGCCCAATCGAGCCACAACTCCTGGCGATGCGAGCCGCTGGTCTCGCGCACGACGAGGTCGGCGCCGGTATCGAGGGCGCGCGCCGCCTTCTTCCACAGCACGCGCTTCGGTGCGTCGCCGCGGCGGTAGGCGCGCACGCCGTCGAGCTCGTCGCCCTGCACGAAGCGCGCGTTCGACGCGCCACCCGCGCCGCGCGCCGGCGGCAGGGCCGCGGCCGGCTGCTCGGGCTGCGGCCAGACGATCACCGTCGAGGCCGGCCGCCAGTCGCTCCAGGCGCGGAACAGGCCGAGCGGAAAGCGCGTCTCGATGCGCACGCTCGGCAGGTGGAAGCAGCCGCGCCGCTCGCAGGCGACCGCGAGGCGCGCGACGTTCTGGCCGCCCGCCGGCACGTCGATCCAGCTCCAGCCGGCGTCCGCCCCGGCGCGCGGCCGCAGGCCCACGCCGTAGCGCGCGCGGCCCGCCGCATCGTCGAGCACGCATTCGACGGCCACCGGCTCGCCGGCGAAGACCGAGGGCGTCGCGCGCAGGTGCAGCGTCAGCCCGCGCAGCGTGCGGTGCGTGACGTGCAGCGCGACCGCCGCGCTGCCGGCGAGCAGGAAGGTCAGCAGGTAGCCGAGGCTCAGCTGGTAGTTGATCGACGCGACCAGCAGCACCGCGAGCGTCAGCGCGAACACGAGGCCGGCGCGCGTGGGCAGGATGTAGACGTTCGCGTGGGTCAGCGTCAGCGTGTCGCGGCGCGGGTGGCGCCGCTCCCACCAGGCGCGCAGCCGCAAGCGCAGCAGGCCGCCGAGCGCGGTGCGCGCACTGCGGCGTTCGGGATGCGGCCAGACGTCGGCGCGCGCCGTCGACGAGGGCGCGGCGAGCGCCGGGTCGGCGCGCTCGCCGGTGTCGGGCCACACAGCGGGCGGCCGGCGCACCGCGGCGCGCTGCGTGCCGTTCACGGCAGCGGCACCGCCTCGATCAAGGCGCGCACCTGCTCGCGCCGGCCGCGCCCGGCGCTCGCCACCGGCTGCAGGCGGTGCGCGACGGTGTGCGGCAGGATCGCCTGCACGTCGTCGGGCGCGACGTAGTCGCGGCCGTCGAGCAGCGCATGCGCGCGCGACGCGCGCAGCACCGCGAGGCCGGCCCGCGGTGACAAACCTTCGACGAACCAGCGGCCGTCGCGCGTCGCGGCGATCAGCGCCTGCACGTAGTCGAGCAGCGGCTCGCTCGCGTGCACCTGCAGCACCGCCTGCTGCGCGGCGGCGAGCTCGCCCGGCGCCATCACCGGCTTGAGGTTCGCGACCAGCTGGCGGCGGTCCTCGCCCGCGAGCAGCGCGCGTTCGCTGGCGCGGTCGGGGTAGCCGAGCGTGATGCACATCAGGAAGCGGTCGAGCTGGCTTTCGGGCAGCGGGTAGGTGCCGAGCTGGTCGCTCGGGTTCTGCGTCGCGATCACGAAGAAGGGCGCGGGCAGCGGCCGCGTCTCGCCTTCGACGCTGACCTGGTGCTCCTCCATCGCCTCGAGCAGCGCGCTCTGCGTCTTGGGGCCGGCGCGGTTGATCTCGTCGGCCAGCAGCACCTGCGCGAACACCGGGCCGGGGTGGAAGACGAAGCTCTCCTGCGCGCGCTCGTAGATGCTGACGCCGACCAGGTCGCTTGGCATCAGGTCGGCGGTGAACTGCACGCGCGAAAAGCGCAGGCCGAGCGAGACCGCGAGCGCATGCGCCAGCGTCGTCTTGCCGACGCCCGGCACGTCTTCGATCAGCAGGTGGCCGCCCGCCAGCAGGCAGGCGACGCTGAGCTCGATCGGGCTTTGCTTGCCCACGATAATCGCGCGCAGTTGATCAATGAGCCGATGCAGTTGGGCGTGGATCAGGGCGTGGCGAGGGGTCGGCGAATTCATCGCGCAACGGTAGCCCACCGCATCCCCGGCACACCGGCTGCCCGCAACGAACGGATGGCAACCGCGCACTACTCCCACCCCGCGTGTCGTACCCACGAGATGGGCCGCGGCCACCCCGAGTCGCCACAGCGGCTCGACGCCATCGCCGACCACCTGATCGCAACCGGCCTCGACGAGCTGCTCCTCAAGCGCGAGGCGCCCGCGGCGACCGAGGCCGAGCTGAAGCTCGCGCACGACGCCGGCTACGTCGCCGAGCTGCTGGGCTTCCTGGATCAGGTGGAAGCCGGCGGCCGGCTGCGCGCGCTCGATGCCGACACCACCGCCGGCCCCGGCACCCGCGAGGCGGTGCTGCGCGCCGCCGGCGCCGCGCGCGCCGCGACCGACGCGGTGCTCGACGGCGAGGTCGCCAACGCCTTTTGCGCGGTGCGCCCGCCGGGCCACCACGCGACGCGCCGGCAGGCGATGGGCTTCTGCTTCGTCAACAACGTCGTGCTCGCGGCGCGGCACGCGCTGGAGCGGCGCGGGCTCGAGCGCGTCGCGATCGTCGACTTCGACGTGCACCACGGCAACGGCACCGAGGACATCGTGGCCAACGACCCGCGCATCCTGATGCTCGGCTTCTTCCAGCACCCGCTGTACCCCGGCTCCGGCGTCGTGCCGCTGGGCCCGAACGTCCACAACTTCCCCGTGCCGCCGTACACGAAGGGCGCCGAGATCCGCCCGCGCGTCGAGGCCGAATGGCTGCCGCGGCTCGAGGCCTTGCGGCCGCAGATGCTGTTCGTCTCCGCCGGCTTCGACGCGCACCGCGACGACGATCTCGGCCAGATGGGCCTCGTCGAAGCCGACTACGCCTGGATGACCCGCCTGCTGATGGACGTGGCCGAGCGGCATGCGCGAGGCCGCATCGTCGCGGTGCTCGAGGGCGGCTACAACCTCGGCGCGCTGGCCCGCAGCGTCGCTGCGCACCTGCGCGTGCTGGCCGGCGTGGCCGCGGTCGAAGCCGGCCCGGCGGCGCGATGAGGTCGGCGCTCGACGCGCTGGCGGCCGCCCTCGCCACGCCGGCGGGCATCGCGGCGCAGGCCGGCTCGGCCGCGCAGCTGTCGCGGCCGATGACACCGCAGGAGCTCGAAGGCTTCGTGCGGTCGCTGTTCAGCGCGAACGCCGCGATCGAGTTCGCTGTGCTGTTCGGCTGCCTGGGCCTCGCCTGGGGCCTGACCAAGCTGATCCTGCGCCGCGCCAAGCGCACGAACACCGTGCTGTTCGGCGAGCGGGTCTTCGATGGCGCGCTGTTCCCCCTGCTGGCGCTGGGCCTTGCGGTGCTCGCGCGCTACACGGTGCTCGCGGGCATGCCGCTGGCGGTGATGCGCGTGGCGGTCGCCGGCTTGATGGCGCTGGCGCTGATCCGGCTGCTGGTGCGCGTGCTGCGCGCGGCCTTCCCGAAGTCGGAGATCGTGCGCATCGCCGAGCGCTGGTTGTCGTGGGCGGTGTGGATCGGGCTGATCCTGTGGCTGACCGGCGTGCTGCCGATGCTCGTGGCCGAGGCCGACCAGATCAGCTGGAAGCTCGGCAGCGCCCGCATCAGTCTGCGCGCGATGCTGGAGGCGGCGGTCAACGTCGTCGTGGTGCTGGTGCTCGCGCTGTGGGCGAGCGCCGCGATCGAGGCACGGCTGCTGCGGCCGCAGGGCTTCGTCAACCTTTCGCTGCGCAAGATCGCGGCGAACGCGACGCGCGCGACGCTGCTGCTGGTCGGCCTGCTGGTCGCGCTGTCGGCCGCGGGCATCGACCTCACCGCGCTCAGCGTCTTCGGCGGCGCGATCGGCGTGGGCATCGGTCTGGGCCTGCAGAAGCTCGCGTCGAACTACATCAGCGGCTTCGTCGTGCTGGCCGAGCGCATGCTGAAGATCGGCGACCTGGTCAAGGTCGACGGCTTCGAGGGCCGCATCACCGACATCAACACGCGCTCCACCGTGATCCGCGCGCCGAGCGGGCGCCTGTCGATCGTGCCGAACGAGCTGCTGGTCACCCAGCGCGTCGAGAACGCCTCGTTGACCGACCCGGCGATCCAGTCGTCGACCACGGTGACGCTCGCGCACGGCAGCGACGTGGCCAGGCTGGTGCCGAGGATCCTGGCGGCGCTCGAGGCGATCCCGCGCGTGATGAAGGACGACGCGCACGCGCCCGCGGTGTTCCTCAACCAGTTCGTCGCCGACGGGCTCGAGCTGAAGGTCTGGTACTGGAACGGCGATCCGGACAAGGGCGATGCGAACCTGCGCTCGGAGGTCAATCTCGCGGTGCTCGGGGTGCTGAACGCCGAGGGCGTGCGGATCGCGTACCCGCAACGCATGGTGCACGGCCTCGCCGCCCCGGCCGACGCCAAGCCTGCACCGCCGAGCGCCTAGCTGCCGACCTGCGACCAGTCGGCGATCGCGACGCGGCAGGCGATCCCGGTTGGCTGCCGCTCGCTCCAGTGGACCTCACCGCCGAGCTGCTTGACCCGCTTTCGGATGCCGCCGAGGCCGAGCCCGTGAGCCCAGGCCTGCGGGTTGTGCCCGCGGCCGTCGTCGGCGACGACGAGTTCGAGCCGGTCGGCCGCCAGCCGCAGCAGCACCTCGACATGCCGGGCCTGCGCATGCGCGAGGACGTTGCTCACCAGTTCGCGCAGCACCCGCGTCAGCGCCGACCACTGCACCACCGAAAGCTCGACGTCCTGATCGAACTCGCAGCGCCACTCGAGCGCCACGTTGGCGAGCTCGAGCCGCTGCTGCAGGTCGGTCTTCCACTCGGCGGCCGCGTGCGAGAGCCGGTGCGTGTGCACCGCGAGGCCGCGCGTCAGCGTCTTCAGATCCTGCAGCGTGTGGCGGATGTAGTCCTCCTGCTCGGGGCTGCGCGCCTGGTACATCAGCGTGAGCAGGCGTGCGCCGATGTCGTCGTGCAGGTCCTGCGCGATGCGGCTTCGCTCTTCGCTGCGGCCGCGCTCGACGGCCTGGTCAAAAACGACCGCGCGCTTCAGTTGATCGACGATGCGATCGGCCAGGCGCGCGTCTTCCTCGGTGAACAGCCGCTGGCCCCGCTGCGAGAAGCGCAGCACCGCGCTCTGCTCGGGCAGCGGGCCGCGGCCGAGCTGCGGCACGGGCACGGTGAGCGTCGAGCCGTCGCCGCTGACGCGAGCGGCGGATGCCGGGATCGGCATCACGGTGGCCTCGATCGGCTCGAACCATTCGCGCAACAGGCCGAGCAGCGACAGGCCGGCCTTGTCGGGCCGCGCCTCGACCTCGCGCGCCATCCGGTACAGCCGCTCGAACAGCCGCTCCATGCTCACCACGCCGGTACCGCGCAGGTGGTTCAGCATCCACTGACGCACCGCCGAGTACAGCCCGAGCGCGACGAAGACGGCCAGCGTCGCCGAGGTCAGCTGCCCGAGCGAGAAGGCGCTGATGAACAGCAGGTCCAGCGCGGTCGCGAAGGTGCTGATGCCGGCGAGCAGCGAGAACTCGCGCAGCATCTGCTGCGACTTCGAGATGAACGGCAGCAGTAGCAGCAAGGAGGCGAGGAAGACGACCCAGATCGTCGAGCCCACGGTGCCGACGATCTGCAGCATGCCCGCCCGGTGCTGCGCGACGGCGATCGCGATCGTCAACAGCAGCCAGGTGCCGGTGCTCACCAGGCCGAAGCGCCGCATCACCATCGCGTACGGATGGCGCTCGATGCGGTAGGACCAGCCGAGCAGCCCGACCGCGAGCGCGCCGAGCGCCGCGCCCACGACCTGCGTCCACCACCAGGCCTGCGGCAGCCGGTCTTGCAGCAGCAGGCTGCACAGCAGCGCGGCGACGAGCCAGGCGCCGGCCGCGAAGCCCCAGTGGCCGGGCAGGCGCCGCGGGTGGATCGAGGTGGCGTGAACGATCGCGGCCGCGGTGAGGAGGTCGAGCGCCATGCGCGCGTTCGGCTCCCACGCGGCGTAGCCCGGCGGCAGGCCGAGTTGCGCGCTGGTGCCCACCGCGATGAACAGCAGGTTGCCGACCTGCGCTAGGCTCATCACCGCGTACAGCGCGTTGCGCAGCGAAGGCCGCACCAGCACGACGAGCATCGCGACGAGGTACAGCGCCAGCGCGAACAGCCCGAGCAGCCAGTACATCAGGCCGAGCGCGAGCGGGCCCTGCGGCGCCGGCACGACGACGACCTGCCCGCCGTCGCCGAAGTCGAGCGTCACCGCCGTCCTCGACCAGGCGCGCCCGAGCCGCTGCTGCAGCTCGCGATGCCAGAAGCGGTCGGCGTCCTGCGGCAGCCAGCGCGGCGATCGCAGCAGCAGCGTCGCGTCGATGCCGACCTCGTCACCGTCCGCGCGCACGCTGCGCAGGTGCTGGCCGACGAAGGGGCCCAGCGCCGGCACGCCGGTGGCGGCAAGCTCGAGTTCGCCGTGCGCGCCGGTGCGCCAGGTTGCGTCGATCTGCGGCGCGGCGGCAAGCATGCGCGTCAGCGCGAACAGGCCGAGGCAGCCGAACAGCGCGGCGAGGATCAGCGCGCGCAGCCGCCAGCCGAGCCAGCGCGAGGTGCGCAGCCGCGACGGCAGCCATTGATCGAGCAAGCGGCTGTCGGCGTGCTCGGGCGCGGTCGGCCCGAGGGGCCGGCGGCGGTCGTGGGAGGTCGGTATCGCCATCGCCGCCGCGGGATCCCGCTAGGGCGTCAGACGAGCCCCTGCTTGCTCGCGAGCACCGCGGCTTCCGCGCGGCTCGAAACGTTCAGCTTGCGGTAGATCGCCTTGATGTGGTCGTTCACGGTGAACCACTTGATGCCGATCAGCCCGGCGATCTCCTTGATCGTGAAGCCCTTGCTCAGGTAGGTGAGCACCTCGGTCTCGCGCGGCGTCAGGCGCTCGTGGTCCGGCTCGGCGTACACGGCCGCCTGCGGGCGCGAGGCCTTGAACTCGTGGCGCGGTGCGTCCAGCGGCATCAGCTGCGATTCGCCCAGACGGAAGTGCGACATCATCCGCCGCGCGATGGCCGGCGACAGCGGCGGCTCGCCGCGCACGATCTTCTGCAGCGCCTCGACCAGCACCTCGAAGCGGTCTTCCTTCAGCAGGTAGCCGTCGGCGCCGTTCTGCAGCGCGGGGAACAGGTGGTCGTCATCCGAGTAAAGCGTGGTGACGATGCGCGTGGCGGGGTGACCGTTCAGGTCCTTGAGCAGGTCGAGCCCGTTGCCGTCGGGCAGTTCGAGGTCGACCAGCACCAGCTTGTAGCGCTCGGCGCCGTCGCGCAGCGGCGCGGCACCGCCGACACCGAGCATGCGGCGCGCCGACTCGAGATCACCCGCCTCGCCGATGCCGCTGACGTCGGAGAAGCTCTCGCGCACGACGCGCGTCAGGAACTGCCGGGCTACAGGGTTGTCTTCGACGATCAGGACTTTGACGGACATCGGCAGGGCCTCGATGGCGGCCCCTGGCGTCGAGAGGGGCTGAGTCCGGCGGATTGTGCACGCGCGAGCCGATGGGTCTGCGCTCAGTCGTTGTGCAGCACCAGCTTGCCGCGCACCCCGCGCCCCGCCATCCGCTCGAACGCTTGCGGCAGCTCGCGCATCGGCGTTCTCGCATCGATCACCGGCTTGATCTTGCCGGCGGCGTACCAGCCGGCCAGTTCGCCGAGCGCCTTCGCGTTGCGCGCCGGTTCGCGGCGCGCGAAGTCGCCCCAGAACACGCCGACGATCGATGCGCCCTTGAGCAGCGCCAAGTTGAGCGGCAGCGAAGGGATCGCGCCGGCGGCGAAGCCGATCACGAGGTAGCGGCCGCGCCAGGCGATCGAGCGGAACACCGGCTCGGCGAAGTCCGCACCGACCGGGTCGTAGACGACGTCGGGGCCTGTGCCGTCCGTCGCGACTTTGATGTCTTGGCGCAGGCGGTCCATGCGCTCCCTGACCGAGCCGGGGCCGCCGTAGTCGATGGTCGCGTCGGCGCCGAGCGTCTTGCAGAGTTCGCACTTCGCTTCGCTCGACGCCGCGGCGATCACGCGTGCGCCGGCCGCCTTCGCGATCTGGATCGCCGCGGTACCGACGCCGCCGGCCGCACCGAGCACCAGCACCGTCTCGCCCGCTTGCAGCTGCGCGCGATCGAGCAGCGCGTGATGCGTGGTCGCATAGGTGCAGATGAAGGCGGCGGCGTCGTCGAACGCGAAGCCCTTGCCACCCACATCCGGCAGCGGCATCACCAGCTTCGCATCGACGCAGACCTGGGTCGCGAAACCGCCGAGGCCGCCGAAGGACGCGACCGCCATCCCGGGCACCAGGTGCCTGACCTCCGTGCCGACCGCCTCGACGACGCCCGAGAACTCGGAGCCCGGCACGAACGGCAGCGCAGGCTTCATCTGGTACTTGTTCTGCACGATCAGCAGGTCGGGGAAGTTCAGGCTCGCCGCGCGGATCGCCACGCGCACCTCGTGCGGCTTCGGCTCGGGCGTGGGCAGTTCGGTCCAGCGCAGCGCGTCGGGGCCGATCGGGTTGTCGCAGAGCCAGGCGTGCATCGTGGTCTCCTCGTGGGTCTTCGAACCATCATAGGAAGCGCTGCGGGCGCCTCGCGTCGCGCGTGCGACGAGCGGGGCGGCGCAGGACCGCTACCTACAATCGCGCCGATGCGCATCCTGGTGGCCAACGACGACGGATATCTCGCCCCCGGGCTCGCGGCCCTCGCGGACGTTTGCAGGCGGTTCGGCGAAGTCAACGTCGTCGCACCCGAGCAGAACGCGAGCGGCACCTCCAACGCGCTCACCTTGCAAAGGCCGCTGACGGTATGGACTGCGGCCTCGGGCTTCCAGGTGGTCAACGGCACGCCGTCGGATTGCGTGCACGTGGCGCTCACCGGCCTGCTGGACCACCGGCCGGACCTCGTCGTCTCGGGCATCAACAACGGCGCGAACATGGGCGACGACACGCTCTATTCGGGCACGGTGGCCGCGGCGATGGAGGGTTATCTGTTCGGCGTGCCGGCGATCGCGTTCTCGCTGGCGCAGAAGGGGTGGCGCAATCTGGAGAGCGCCGCGCAGGTCGCCGCCGAGGTGCTGCGCGGAGTGATCGAGCGTCCGCCCTCGGCGGGCGCCTGGCTGCTGAACGTGAACGTGCCGGATCGGCCCTTCGACCGCGTGCTCGGGCTGAAGACGACGCGGCTCGGCCGCCGCCATCCGAGCGAGCCGGTGATCCGACAGGCGAATCCGCGCGGCGAGCCGATCTACTGGATCGGCGCGGCCGGCGATGCGCGCGAGGCCGGCGAGGGCAGTGACTTCCATGCGGTCGCCGAAGGCTATGCCTCCATCACGCCATTGCAGTGCGACATGACCGACCATGCGGCGCTGCCGGCGTGGCGCGACTGGTCGCAGGCGCTCGGCACGCTCGGCAAATGAACGCGCCGGCGCGAGCGCGTGGGCGCTTTCCTTTGCGGCTCGAACAACTTCGCGCGGCGCCCGCCAAACCGCTGGCTGCGGCGCCGGGCCCGCAAGGCATCGGCCTCGACTCGCATGGCGTGCGTGAACGTCTGCTGCAGCGTCTGCAGGCCGAGGGCTTGCGCGATGCGCGCGTGCTCGCCGCGATGCGTGCGGTGCCGCGCCACGCCTTCGTCGACACCGCGCTGGCCGCGCAGGCCTACGAAGACACGAGCCTGCCGATCGGGCTCGGTCAGACGATCTCGAAGCCCTCGGTCGTTGCCCGCATGATCGAGCTGCTGATCGCGCCGCAACCTGCGGGCAAGCCGTTGCGGCTGCTCGAGATCGGTACCGGCTGCGGCTACCAGGCGGCGGTGCTCGCGCAGATCGGGCGCTTCGTCGTGTCGATCGAACGGCTCAAGCCGCTGCACGACCGAGCGCGCGAAAACCTCGCGGCCTCGCGAACCCCGGCGCTGCGTCTCGTCTACGGCGACGGCCGGCTCGGCCATGCGCCGAACGCGCCTTACGACGGCGTGATCGCCGCGGCCGGTGGCGACGATCTGCCCGCCGCGTGGCTCGATCAGCTCGCGCCGGGCGGGCGACTCGTCGCGCCGATGCTGGACGCGCGCAGCGGGCGGCAGGCGCTCGTTGTCGTCGACCGTCGCGAAGACGGATCGCTGGCGCGCAGCGAGCACGAGGCGGTCAAGTTCGTCCCCCTAAAATCCGGCGTCGATTGACCGGGCGCGCGTGCCCGCCCATGCCTTCATGCCATCGACCGTGCTGCTTCACGACCGACTCCTCCATCGCCGCCTGCACCGTCTCGCCACGCTGAGCCTGCTGTTGGGACTGGGTGCCTGCGGTACGAGCAAACGCCTCAACGCGCCCGGCGTCGAAGACCGCAGCACGCGCAGCGCCGCGGCGGCGGCAGCCCTGCAGGCGATGCAGGACGGCGCCGGCGCGCCGGCGAGCGCCGCGGGCTCGACGGCACCGTCGGACGCCTCGAAGGCGGCCAACGACAACAACGCCGGCAAGCCCGGCTATTACACGGTGAGGCCGGGCGACACGCTGATGCGCATCGGCCTGGAGACCGGTCAGAGCTGGCGCGACATCGCGCGCTGGAACAACATCGGCGCGAACAACGCGATCGAGCCTGGCCAGGTGCTGCGCGTCGCGCCGCCTGCCGCCGAGGGCGGCGCCGTCGCGTCCAAGCCCGTGACGACCACGCGCGTCGAGCCGCGGCCGCTCGACAGCAAGCCCGCGCCGGCCGCCGCCGCCGCGTCGGCGCCGACACCTGCGCCTGCGCCGCCAGCCGTCGCGGCCGCACCAGCTCCTGCGCCGGCTCCCGCGCCCGCACCGGTGCCTTCGGCAGCTCGAGACGAGGACGAGCCCAGCTGGATGTGGCCGGCCTCCGGTACGGTGGTCGCCGGCTACGACGAAGCGCGCAACAAGGGCGTGTCGATCGCCGGCAAGCCGGGCGACGCGGTGCTGGCCGCCGCCGACGGCCGCGTGGTCTACGCGGGCTCGGGCCTGCGCGGCTACGGCAACCTGGTGATCCTCAAGCACAACGCGACCTACCTGACCGCGTACGCGCACAACCAGAACCTGCTGGTCAAGGAAGACCAGCAGGTCAAGCGGGGCCAGAAGATCGCCGAGATGGGCTCGACCGACGCCGAGCGCGTGCAGCTGCACTTCGAGATCCGCCGGCTCGGCAAGCCCGTCGACCCGGTCAAGCTGCTGCCGCCGCGCTGAGGCGGCCTCGCAACGAGGATCGCGACCATGAAACTTCAGGATCGCGATCAGCTTGGCGGGCAAGCGCATCCGGCGGTTGTCGGCGTCGACGCCGATCCAGCGACCGGCCCGAGCGACCTTGAGTCCGGCCGCGCGAACGCCCACGAGGCCGTCGACGGCGTCGCGGCCGCCGGTCTGCCGGTGATCGAGCCCTCACCGGCCGATGTCGACGGCGGCGACGCGTTGCAAAGCTACTTGCGCTTGATCCGCCGCGCGCCACTGTTCACGCCGGCCGAGGAGTTCGAGACCGCCAGGCGTGTGCGCGCCGGCGACTTCGCCGCGCGCCAGCAGATGATCGAGCGCAACCTTCGGCTCGTCGTCAGCATCGCGCGCCACTACGTCGGCCGCGGCCTGCCGCTGGGCGACCTGATCGAAGAAGGCAACCTCGGCCTGATGCATGCGACCGCGAAGTTCGAGCCGGAGCGCGGCTTCCGCTTTTCGACCTATGCATCCTGGTGGATCCGCCAGGCGATCGAGAGCGCGACCATGCACCAGGCGCGCGTGGTGCGGCTGCCGGTGCATGTGGTGCGGGAATTGAGCCAGGTGATGAGGGCCAGGCGGGCGCTGGAGAGTGCCACCGTCGCGGCGGGCGACATGCGGCCGGTGGGTGTCGAAGATCTCGCCGCCGCGGTGGGCCGCACGGTCGACGAGGTGCTTGATCTGCTGCGGCATGCCGAGCAGCCGGCGTCGCTCGACGCGCCGATCGAGCGCGGCAGCGAAGGGCAGGGCGGCGACACGCTGATCGACACCGTGGTCGACGACGAAGCGGTCGATCCGTTGCGGCTGCGGCTGGAGCAGGAGCTCGACGCGCTGCTGCGCCACGGGCTCGATGCGCTTTCGCCGCGCGAGCGCGAAGTGCTGGTCGGCCGCTTCGGACTGCTCGGCCGCGAGCCGCAGACACTGGAGACGCTGGCCGAGCAGCTCGGCCTGACGCGCGAGCGGATTCGGCAGATCCAGCAAGACGCGCTGCGCAAGCTCAAGCGCGGCATGGCGCGCGACGGCGTGCATCGCGATTCGGTGTTCTGACGCCGCGGCGCCGCGAGGGCGCTCGGGATAATCGGCCGATGACGGCAAGCGATGAATGGCTGACGATCGAGTCGATCGATCTGGAGGCGCAAGGGGTCGCGCACAACGACGAGGGCAAGGTCGTGTTCGTCGACGGCGCCTTGCCCGGCGAGCAGGTGCGCGTGAACGTGCAGCGGCGCAAGAATCAGTGGGAGCGGGCCGAGATGGTCGAGCTGCGCCACGAGAGCCCGCTGCGCGTGAAGCCGCGGTGTCCGCACTTCGGGCTGCACGCCGGCGCTTGCGGAGGCTGCAAGATGCAGCACGTCGATGCGGCGGCGCAGGTCGCCTTCAAGCAACGTGCGCTAGAAGACGCGTTGGCGCATCTTGGCAAGCTGAAGCCCAGGCGCATGCTGCGGCCGCTCGAAGGCCCGGCCTGGGGCTATCGGTGGCGCGCGCGGCTTTCGGTGCGGTATGTGGCGAGGAAGGGCCGGGTGCTGATCGGTTTCCACGAGCGCAAGTCGAGCTACGTCGCGGACATGCGCGAATGCCACGTGCTGCCGTCCCACTTGAGCGCGATGCTGCAGCCGCTGTCGGCGCTGATCGCATCGATGCAGGCGCGTGACCGGCTGCCGCAGATCGAGGTCGCGATCGGCGAAGACGACGCCGGGCTCGTGACGGCGCTGGTGCTGCGCCACCTGGAGCCGCTGGAGGGCGCCGATCGGCAACGGCTGCGCGACTTCGCGCAAGCGCATGGCGTGCAGTGGTGGTTGCAGCCGAAGGGGCCGGAGAGCATCGGCCGGCTCGACGGCGAAGCCAGCGCGCTGGCCTACCGGCTGCCCGAGTTCGACCTGCGGCTGCCGTTTCGGCCGACCGATTTCACCCAGGTCAACCATGCGATCAACCGGGTGCTGGTGGGGCAGGCGCTGCGGTTGCTCGACGCGGGGCCCGGCGAGCGCGTGATCGACTGGTTCTGCGGGCTGGGCAACTTCACGTTGCCGATCGCGCGGCGGGCGAGCGAAGTGCTGGGTCTGGAGGGCAGTTCCGCGCTCGTGGCGCGCGCACGCGAGGCGGCCGCCACGAATGGTCTCGCGGCGACGGCACGCTTCGAAGCGGTCGACCTTTTCGAGCTGACGCCGGAGGTCGTTCGCGGCTATGGCGGGGCGCAAAAGTGGCTGATCGATCCGCCGCGGGAAGGCGCGTTCGCCCTCGCGAAGGCGCTGGCCGAGCACGAGGAGGCCGGATCGGCGGCCAGCAGCTGGCGACCGCCGGCGCGCATCGTGTACGTGAGCTGCAACCCCGCGACGCTGGCACGTGATGCCGGCCTGCTGGTGCATCGCGCCGGCTATCGGTGCGAGGCGGCCGGCGTCGTCAACATGTTCCCGCACACGGCGCACGTCGAGAGCATCGCCGTTTTCGAGCGCGATCCGGTCTAGCCTACAAAGGCAAGACAGCCCGCAGGCCACAAAGGACAAGAGGGCCCGAAGGCCCTCTTGTGTTTGCCGAAGCGTTCAGATTCGCGTCACTCGCGTTCGCCGCCAAAGATGCCGAGGATGCTCAGCAGGCTCTGGAACACGTTGAAGACGTCGAGGTAGATCGCGAGCGTCGCGGTCACGTAGTTCGTCTCGCCACCATCAACCACGCGCTTGATGTCGTAGAGCATGAAGGCCGAGAAGATCAGCATCGCGAGCACCGAGATCGTGAGCATCAGCGCCGGCATCTTCAGGAAGATGTTCGCGACGATCGCCACGAGCAGCACGATGGCGCCCACCGTGAGCCACTTGCCCATGCCGGACAGATCGCGTTTGATCGTCGTGGCGAGCGTCGCCATGGTGAAGAAAACCGCCGCGGTGCCCCCGAACGCGAAGGCGATCAGCGAAGCGCCATTCGAGAAGCCGAGAATTGCTCCGATCAGCCGCGACAGCATCAGCCCCATGAAGAACGTGAAGCCGAGCAGCAGCACGACGCCGATCGCGGAATTCTTGAACTTGTTGATCGCGAAGAAAAAGCCGAAGGCAATGCCCAGGAAGAGCAGGAATCCGATCAGCGGGCTGCCGGCGAAGAAGCTAAAGCCGGTCGCGACACCGACCCACGCGCCCAGGACCGTCGGCACCAGGGACAGAGCCAGCAGCCAGTAGGTGTTGCGCAGAACCCGGTTGCGCTCGGCGCCAGCGGCGACCGAACCAGGGAAGGGCGTTTGAAGCATGTCGTTCATCGAAAGAGCCTCCGGCGATGCGTGATGGTTGACGTGGACCTGACGGCGCGATTCTAGTTCCGCCGTCGTTGCCGAAGCACCGTGGTTGGGGCGTCGAACCCGCTGATTACATTGCGCGGTCGCGGCAGGTCGCCGATGAACAGCGAAGGAGACATTGATGCAAAGCAAATGGGCGCTGACGGCCGAGGACGCGGATCGAATCGGCCGAGCCGCGGAGGCCGAGGCCGCCATGCACGGCTGGGCGGTGTCGATCGCAGTGGTCGACGATGGGGGCCACCTTTTGTGGTTCAAGCGGACGGAAGGCGCCGCGCCGATCTCCGCACGGATCGCGCCGGCCAAGGCGCAGACGGCGGCGCTTGGCCGGCGCGAATCGCGCGTGTACGAGGAGATCATCAATCAAGGCCGCACGGCGTTCCTCAGCGCCCCCTTGCTCGAAGGCATGCTCGAAGGCGGCGTGCCGGTGCTACGCGACGGGCAGTGCCTTGGCGCCGTCGGCGTCAGCGGCGTGAAGTCATCCGAGGACGCCCAGGTGGCGCGGGCCGGGATCGCGGCGTTGCACGAGCTCTTGGCGCGTTGATCCGCCCCGGCCTATGCCGGTCAGGCCGCAAGTTGCGGAGCTGCACGGCATTCGAGGATCGCGATCGCCGTGCGCGGCAGGCCTCCGTGACGCGCCTCGTGGAACACCGCCTGGGCGCAGTCGCCGCAGCGGCCGCAAGCCGTGCTCACACCCGTTTCGACCTGCAGTTCGTCGAAGCTCGAACACGCCTGCGCCTGGCGACGGATGTCGCGGTCGGAAACGCGGTGACAAACGCAAACGATCATGGCGCGGTCGGTGGATGCGACGCGCTGATCTTAAATAGGAATCACTCTTAAACGCAAGCCGGCTGAACGGCCAGCCTTGCGGTGCGGTCTTTTTCCGCCAGGGCGGATCTTCGTCAGGACGACGGCTCCCCCATCGCCGACTGCAGGTAGTTCTGCAGCCCGACCTGATCGACCAGTCCCAGCTGCGTCTCGAGGAAGTCGATGTGCTCCTCGGTGTCGTCGAGGATTCCTTGAAGGACGTCGCGCGAGACGTAGTCCCGCACCGACTCGCAATGCGCGATGCCGGCCTTGATGGTCGCCTGCGCCGCCTGCTCGAGCGTCAGATCGCCACGCAGCGCCTCGACGAGGTTCTCGCCGATCAACAGCTTGCCGAGGTCCTGCAGGTTGGGCAGGCCGTCGAGCATCAGGATCCGGTCCATCAGCTTGTCGGCGTGCTTCATCTCGCCGATCGACTCCTCGTATTCCTTCTTCGCGATCCGGTCGAAGCCCCAATGCTTCATCAGCCGGTAATGCATGAAGTACTGGTTGATCGCTGTGAGCTCGTTCTTCAGTTGGGCGTTCAGGTGCTGGATGACTTGGGCGTCGCCTTGCATGGCATTTCTCCTTGATGGGCGGGTGATTATTGAAGCCGTGCGCAGCCTCCACGAGGAAGGCCCCACGTCGACGCTCTGAAGCAGCCTGCGAGTCAATCGCACTCATCGCCACCGCCGCGTCGGTGACCAAGCAACGAGACTGCCGGCTAGAATCTCGCGCTTTTCCTGCAATCCAGCCGCCCAACGGAACATCCGCTGTTTCCACGCCGGACGAGGCCACCAAAGGCCCGCTGGGCGCGCGTCATCGACGGAGTCCCTTGTGCTGCTGCCCGATCTGCCCCGTGCCCTTCTGGTTCTTGCGGACGGCACGACTTTCGAGGGCAGATCGATCGGTGCAGAGGGCCACACGAGCGGCGAGGTCGTGTTCAACACCTCGCTGACCGGCTACCAGGAAATCCTGACCGACCCCAGCTACGCGCGGCAGATCGTCACGCTGACGTATCCGCACATCGGCAACACGGGGGTCAACGAGCAGGACGTCGAAGCGTCGAAGGTCCACGCCGCGGGTTTGATCGTCAAAGATCTTCCGGCGCTCGCGTCGAACTTCCGCAAGACCCGGTCCCTTGCCACCTATCTGCGCGACGAGCAGACGGTCGCGATCGCCGACATCGACACGCGCCGCCTGACCCGGCTGCTGCGTACGAAGGGCGCGCAAAACGGCTGCATCCTCGCCTTGCCCCGAGGCGCCAAGCCGACTGTGGAACACATCGACGAAGCGCTTCGGCGCGCGAAGGCCGCCCCCGACATGGCCGGGCTCGACCTCGCCCAAGTCGTGAGCACCGCGATGCCCTACGTGTGGAACGAAACCGAGTGGCAGCTCGACGGCGAAGGCGGCTTGCCGGGGTTCGGCATGCAGCAGGCGCCGCGCTTCCATGTCGTCGCCTATGACTTCGGCGTGAAGCGCAACATCCTGCGCATGCTCGCCTCGCGCGGCTGCCAAGTCACCGTGGTGCCGGCAACCACGCCCGCGGCCGAGGCGCTGTTGCTCAAGCCTGACGGCATCTTCCTTGCCAACGGACCTGGCGACCCCGAGCCCTGCGGGTACGCGATCGAAGCCACACGCAAGCTGATCGACACCGGCCTGCCGACCTTCGGCATCTGCCTCGGCCACCAGATCCTGGCATTGGCCTCGGGTGCAAAGACCTTCAAGATGAAGTTCGGCCACCACGGCGCGAACCATCCGGTGAAGGACCTCGACTCTGGCCGCGTCAGCATCACGAGCCAGAACCACGGCTTTGCGGTGGACGAGAAGACGCTCCCGGCGAACCTGCGGGCCACGCACATCAGCTTGTTCGACGGCACCTTGCAGGGCCTCGCCCGCACCGACAGGCCCGCCTTCTGCTTCCAGGGCCATCCGGAAGCCTCGCCCGGCCCGCACGACATCGGCTACCTGTTCGACCGATTCATCTCGTTGATGAACGAAACCGCGCAGGACAAGGCCCACTGACCATGCCCAAGCGCAACGATCTCCAAAGCATCCTCATCCTCGGCGCCGGCCCGATCGTCATCGGCCAGGCCTGCGAGTTCGACTACTCCGGCGCGCAAGCCTGCAAGGCGCTGCGCGAGGAGGGCTACCGCGTCGTGCTGGTCAACAGCAACCCGGCGACGATCATGACCGACCCCGGCATGGCCGATGCGACCTACATCGAGCCGATCACCTGGGCCGTCGTCGAGAAGATCATCGCCAAGGAGCGCGCCGCGCGCCCCGACGAGAAGATGGCGGTGCTTCCGACGATGGGCGGCCAGACCGCGCTGAACTGTGCGCTCGATCTGGCTCGCCACGGCGTGCTCGCGAAGCATGGCGTCGAGATGATCGGCGCCAACGAGCATGCGATCGAGAAGGCCGAGGACCGGCTGAAATTCAAGGACGCGATGACCAGCATCGGCCTCGCGTCTGCGAAGAGCGGCATTGCGCATTCGATGGACGAAGCGCTCGAGGTGCAGCGCCGCATCACCAAGGACATCGGCGGCACGGGCTTTCCCATGGTGATCCGCCCGAGCTTCACGCTGGGCGGCACTGGCGGCGGCATTGCCTACAACCCGGACGAGTTCGAGGAGATCTGCAAGCGCGGACTCGACCTTTCGCCGACGCACGAGCTGCTGATCGAAGAAAGCCTCATTGGCTGGAAGGAGTACGAGATGGAGGTCGTCCGCGACAAGGCGGACAACTGCATCATCGTTTGCTCCATCGAGAACCTCGATCCGATGGGCGTGCATACCGGCGACTCGATCACCGTCGCGCCCGCGCAGACGCTGACGGATCGCGAGTACCAACTGCTGCGCAACGCCAGCATCGCGATCCTGCGCGAGATCGGCGTCGAGACCGGCGGCTCGAACGTGCAGTTCGCGATCAACCCGGCCAACGGCCGCATGGTCGTGATCGAGATGAATCCGCGCGTCTCGCGCAGCTCGGCGCTCGCGTCGAAGGCCACCGGCTTTCCGATCGCGAAGGTCGCCGCGAAGCTGGCAGTCGGCTACACGCTGGACGAGCTGCGCAACGACATCACCGGCGGTGCGACGCCCGCGAGCTTCGAGCCCAGCATCGACTACGTCGTCACGAAGATCCCGCGCTTCGCGTTCGAGAAGTTCCCGGCCGCCAATTCGCGCCTGACGACGCAGATGAAGTCGGTCGGCGAGGTGATGGCGATGGGCCGCAGCTTCCAGGAAAGCCTGCAAAAAGCGCTGCGCGGTCTGGAGACCGGCATCGACGGCCTCAGCGAACGCAGCACCGACGCCGAGGAGATCAAGCAGGAGATCGGCGAGCCGGGACCCGAGCGGCTGCTCTACGTGGCCGACGCGATGCGCCTGGGCATGACGCGCGAAGAGATCTTCGAGGAGACCGCGATCGATCCGTGGTTCCTTGCGCAGATCGAGGAGATCGTCGCGGCCGAGAAGGCGCTGGCGGGACGATCGCTGCCGACGCTCGGCGTGGACGAGCTGCGCTTTTTGAAGCGCAAGGGCTTCTCCGACAAGCGGCTCGCCAAGCTGCTGGGCAGCAGCCAGCACGACGTTCGCGCGGCGCGCCACGCGCTCGGCGTGAGGCCGGTCTACAAGCGGGTCGACACCTGCGCGGCCGAGTTCGCGACCCAGACCGCCTACATGTACTCGACCTACGACGAAGAGTGCGAGGCCGAGCCCAGCGGGAAGAAGAAGATCATGGTCCTCGGCGGTGGGCCCAACCGCATCGGCCAGGGCATCGAGTTCGACTACTGCTGCGTCCACGCGGCCCTCGCGATGCGCGAGGACGGCTACGAGACCATCATGGTCAATTGCAACCCGGAGACCGTCTCGACCGACTACGACACCAGCGACCGCCTCTATTTCGAACCGGTGACGCTGGAAGACGTGCTCGAGATCGTCGACAAGGAAAAACCGGCCGGCGTGATCGTGCAGTACGGCGGGCAGACGCCGTTGAAGCTGGCGCTCGAGCTGGAACGCGCCGGCGTGCCGATCATCGGCACCAGCCCCGACAGCATCGACATCGCCGAGGACCGCGAACGCTTCCAGAAACTGCTGCATCAGCTCGGCCTGAAGCAGCCGCCGAACCGCACCGCGCGCACCGAAGACGCTGCGATCGCGCTGGCCAATGAAATCGGTTACCCACTCGTCGTGCGTCCGAGCTACGTGCTCGGTGGCCGTGCGATGGAAATCGTGCATGGCGACAAGGACCTCGAGCGCTACATGCGCGAAGCGGTGCGCGTTTCTGAGAAATCCCCGGTGCTGCTGGACCGCTTCCTCGAGGACGCGGTCGAGGTCGACGTTGACTGCATCAGCGACGGCAGCGAAGGACCGGGCGGCGTGATGATCGGCGGGATCATGGAGCACATCGAGGCCGCGGGCATCCACAGCGGCGACTCGGCCTGTTCGCTGCCGCCGTATTCGCTGAGCCCCGCGCTGCAGGACGAGTTGCGCCGGCAGACCGCGGTGATGGCGAACGCGCTGAAGGTCGTCGGCTTGATGAACGTGCAGTTCGCGATCCAAGGCGAAGGCGACGACGCGGTCGTGTACGTGCTCGAAGTCAACCCGCGTGCCTCGCGCACCGTGCCCTTCGTCAGCAAGGCCACCGGCCAGCCGCTCGCGAAGATCGCGGCGCGCTGCATGGTCGGGCAGAAGCTCTCGCAGCAGCGCGCGCTGAACGGCGAGCCGCCGCGCGAGGTCATCCCGGCCTACACCGCCGTGAAGGAGGCGGTCTTTCCGTTCAACAAGTTCCCGGGTGTCGATCCGATCCTCGGTCCCGAGATGCGCTCGACCGGCGAGGTGATGGGCGCAGGCGCCAGCTTCGGCGAGGCGATGTTCAAGAGCCAGCTCGGCGCCGGCGTGCGCCTGCCCGCGGCAGGTACCGTGGTGATCACGGTAAAGAACGCCGACAAGGACCGTGCGGTGAAAATCGCCGGCGATCTGGTCGATCTTGGCTTCAGCGTCGTCGCGACCAAGGGCACGGCCGCGGCAATCGCCGCTGCGGGCATTCCGGTGAAGCCCATCAACAAGGTGAAAGAGGGCCGGCCGCACATCGCCGACCTGATCAAGGCCGGCGAGATCCAACTGGTCTTCACCACCGTGGACGAGACGCGCACCGCGATCGCCGATTCGCGCTACATCCGCACCGCAGCGATCGCCAACGGCGTCAGCTACTACACGACGATGGCCGGCTGCGAGGCGGTTGTCGAAGCCTTGAAGCACGAGGACGACCTCGTCGTGCGCTCGCTGCAGGAGCTGCATGCCGGGCTCGGCTGACGCGCGCTAGACTTGTTTCGACAGCGGCCGCCCCGGTCTTCGAGGCGGCTGAATTTTTTTGGACGCGGCGCATCGAGGCGCCGCATGACTTCCAGCGGACGACACCATGGCGACCATCCCCCTGACGACGCGCGGCGCGCAGAAGCTGCGCGAGGAATTGCAAAGGCTCAAGACCGTCGAGCGCCAGGCGGTGATCCAGGCGATCGCCGAGGCACGCGCGCAGGGCGATTTGTCGGAGAACGCCGAGTACGAAGCCGCCAAGGACAAGCAGGGCTTCATCGAAGGCCGCATTCTCGAGATCGAAGGAAAGATGGCCGCGGCGCAGGTGATCGATCCCGCGGCGCTCGATGCCGGCGGCAAGGTGGTGTTCGGCGCGACCGTCGATCTCGAGGAAGACAAGACGGGCTCGGAAGTCACCTACCAGATCGTCGGCGAGGACGAGGCTGATCTGAAGCAGGGCCTCATCTCGGTCGGCTCGCCGATCGCGCGCGCGCTGATCGGCAAGGAGGCCGGCGAGGTTGCCGAGGTTCAGGCGCCGGGAGGCGTGAGGCGCTACGAAATCGTCGAAGTGCGTTACGTGTGATGTTGGCCGAGCGCGCTCGCCGCAGCCTGCCCGGACTCTGGGCCGGACTGATGCTGGCGATCGGCTTCGTCGCCGCGCCGACGCTGTTCGCGCTGCTCGATCGGGCGGCGGCCGGCCGCGTCGCGTCGCGCTTGTTCGCCATCGAGGCGACGGCGAGCATCGTGTTGTGCGTCGTGCTGGCCCTGCTCGAACGCGGGCGGGCAGCGCGTGGTGCAGCGGCGGGTGAAGGCTCGCGGGTCACGGCGGAACTGATGCTGGTGCTCGGCGCCCTGTTTTGCACGGTGCTCGGCCACCATGCGATCCAGCCGATGATGGACGCGGCCCGGGCGGGGCAGGGCGCGTTCTCGTTCGGCGTCTTGCACGGCGTGTCGAGTGCGCTCTATGCGGTCAAGCTGCTGCTCGTCGCGACGTTGGCTTGGCGCGCGAGCGCCGGGCCGTGACTCAAGCCGGCTTCTTCTTCGCGCTGGTCACGCGCTTCTTCGCGCGCTTGACGATGCCGCCTGCAGTAAGCCGCTGGTTGCCGAGCACGGTGAGCTTCTTGACCTGCGCCCGGTGGTTGCCGCTCTTCGAAAATTTGAGCACCTTCACCACCTTCGGGCCGGCCTTGCGGTCTTGGTCCACCGCTTTGGCCTTTTCGACCGGTGCGCGCCATAGCACGAGCAGCTTGCCGATGTGCTGGATCGGCGCCGCGTCGAGCCGATCGCACAACTCGGCGAAAACCGTCTCGCGCAGGCTGCGGTCGTCGGCCATCACGCGCAGCTTGATCAAGCCGTGGGCGTCGAGCGCGGCCGCCACCTCCTTCTGCACCCCAGGCGTGAGTCCTTCGCCGCCGATCATCACGACCGGATCGAGGTGGTGCGCGGCGGCGCGGTGGGCGCGCCGTTCGGCGCTGGTCAAGGTCAGTGCGGGCATCACGGCATTATCGGCAGCGCGATGAAGGTCAAGACCAAGAGCAAGAAGGTCAACAAGGCCTGGCTCAACGATCACATCAACGATCCCTACGTGAAGCTCGCGCTCAAAGAGGGCTATCGCGCGCGCGCTGCCTACAAGCTCAAGGAGATCGACGAAGCGCTCGCGCTGGTGAGGCCGGGGCAGTTGGTCGTCGATCTTGGCTCCGCGCCCGGCGCCTGGAGCCAATACCTGCGGCGTCGCTTCGCGCCCAAGGAGGCCGGGGCGGGCGGCGCGGCGGTCGGCGCATTGAACGGAACGATCGTCGCGCTCGACGTGTTGCCGATGGAGCCGATCGAAGGCGTGCGTTTCATCCGCGGCGACTTCCACGAAGCCGACGTTCTTGCCGAACTGGAAGCCGCCCTGGCGGGTCGGCCGGTCGATCTGGTGGTGTCCGACATGGCGCCGAACCTTTCCGGGGTTGCGTCGTCGGACTCGGCGCGCATCGCGCTGCTTGTCGAGCTGGCGTTGGAGTTCGCGGAGAAGCACCTGAAGCCGCAAGGCGCTCTGGTTTGCAAGGTTTTTCACGGCAGCGGCTACAGCCAGCTCGTCGAGCAGTTCAAGCAGCGCTTCAAAGTTGTCAAGCGTATCAAGCCGAAGGCCTCGCGTGATCGATCGGCGGAAACCTTCCTGGTGGGGCTTGGTCTGAAGGCAACGCCCAGGCGCAGCGAAAACCTTTGAAACCGGTGCGTTTCCCTCGCTGCGCCTATGGCGGCGAAGTCCTTAAACCATGAGGCGCGGGACTTGACTGGACTAAACTTGATCGCATATGTCGGTCCTGTGACGGCGCTGCGCCGTCGCGAGGCATGAAGAAGGAGCCGCAGTGAACAACCCCTGGTTTTCGAAGGTCGCCGTCTGGCTGGTGATCGCGTTGGTGCTGTTCACGGTGTTCAAGCAGTTCGACCGGACCGCTTCCGCCGGCAGCCAGATCGGCTACTCCGAGTTCCTCGACGAAGTACAGGCCAAACGCATCGCCAGCGTCACGCTGCAGGAAAACGGTGCTGGCGGCACCGAGATCCGCGCGGTCACCACCGACGGCAAGCCGCTGCGTTCCACCGCCACCTACCTCGATCGCGGTCTCGTCGGCGACCTTCGCAACAACAACATCAAGTTCGACGTGAAGCCGCGCGAGGAGCCCTCGCTGCTGGTAAGCATCCTCGTGAGCTGGGGCCCGATGCTGCTGCTGATCGGCGTGTGGATCTACTTCATGCGCCAGATGCAGGGCGGCGGCAAAGGCGGCGCATTCAGCTTCGGCAAGAGCAAGGCGCGCATGCTCGACGAAGCGAACAACTCGACCACCTTTCAGGACGTCGCGGGCTGCGACGAGGCCAAGGAAGAGGTCAAGGAGCTGGTCGACTTCCTCAAGGACCCGCAAAAGTTCCAGAAGCTCGGCGGTCGCATCCCGCGCGGCGTGCTGCTGGTCGGCCCGCCCGGCACCGGCAAGACGCTGCTGGCGAAGGCGATCGCCGGCGAAGCGAAGGTGCCGTTCTTCAGCATCAGCGGCTCCGACTTCGTCGAAATGTTCGTCGGCGTCGGTGCGGCCCGCGTGCGCGACATGTTCGAGCAAGCCAAGAAGAACGCGCCATGCATCATCTTCATTGACGAAATCGACGCTGTCGGCCGCCACCGCGGGGCCGGCCTGGGCGGCGGCAACGACGAGCGCGAGCAGACGCTGAACCAGATGCTCGTCGAGATGGACGGCTTCGAGACGAACCTCGGCGTCATCGTGATGGCCGCCACCAACCGGCCCGACATCCTCGACCCGGCGCTGCTGCGTCCCGGCCGCTTCGACCGGCAGGTCTACGTGACGTTGCCCGACGTGCGTGGCCGCGAGCAGATCCTCAACGTGCACATGCGCAAGGTGCCGATCGGCCAGGACATCCGCGCCGACATCCTCGCCCGCGGCACGCCAGGCTTCAGTGGTGCCGATCTGGCGAACCTGGTCAACGAGGCCGCGCTCTTCGCCGCACGCCGCAGTGCGCGCGTCGTCGAGATGGTCGACTTCGAGAAGGCCAAGGACAAGATCATGATGGGCCCCGAGCGCAAGTCGATGGTCATGCCCGAGGAGGAGCGTCGCAACACGGCCTACCACGAGGCAGGCCACGCGCTGGTGGCGCGCCTGATGCCCAAGACCGACCCGGTGCACAAGGTGACGGTGATCCCGCGCGGTCGCGCGCTCGGCGTGACGATGCAACTGCCCGAGGGTGACCGCTACAGCATGGACAAGGAGCGGATGCTCTCGACCATCAGCGTGCTGTTCGGGGGCCGCATCGCCGAAGAGGTGTTCATGAACCAGATGACCACCGGCGCCAGCAACGACTTCGAGCGCGCGACGCAACTCGCGCGCGACATGGTCACCCGCTACGGCATGACGGACGAGCTCGGCCCGATGGTGTATTCGGAGAACGAGGGCGAGGTCTTCCTGGGCCGCTCGGTCACGAAGACGACCAACATGTCGGAAGACACGATGCGCAAGGTCGATCAGGAGATCCGCAAGATCATTGACGAGCAGTACGTGATCGCGCGCCGCCACATCGAAAGCAACCAAGAGAAGATGCACGCGATGGCGAAGGCGCTGCTCGAGTGGGAAACCATCGATGCCGAGCAGATCGACGACATCATGGCCGGCAAGCCCCCGCGCCCACCGAAGGATTGGAGCGCGCCGAGCAGTCCGAATGCAGGCGGCGGCAGCGGTGGTGCGCCGACGGTCAGCCCAGACGGGGCTCCCGCGGCCGTTTGACGACCACGCCGAGGATCGACCAGGAACGGGGCTTCGGCCCCGTTCTGCTTTTCCCGAGACCCTGATGACCCAGCATTGGCAGACCACCCGCTACAGGATCGACTTGGCGACGCCGCGGGTGATGGGCATCGTCAACCTGACGCCCGATTCGTTCTCCGACGGCGGCCGCCATGCCGGCGTCGCGGCAGCCTTGGCGCACTGCGAGAAGCTGCTCGCCGATGGTGCCGACATCCTCGACATCGGTGGTGAGTCGACCCGTCCCTCCGCAGAACCCGTGAGCCTCGACGAAGAACGCTCGCGCGTGCTGCCGGTGCTGCGCGAGGCACTCGCGCTCGGCGTGCCGATCTCGCTGGACAGCTACAAGCCCGCACTGATGCGAGAGGCGCTCGATCTCGGCATCGACATCGTCAACGACATCAAGGCGCTGCGCGAGCCGGGCGCTGTCGAGGCCGTCGCCGCGCATCCGGGCTGTGGCGTGTGCCTGATGCACATGCGCGGCCTCGAGCCCAAGTCGATGCAGGAAGGCAACCCGCGCTACGACGACGTGGTGGTCGAGGTGCGGCGCTTCCTGCGCGAGCGGGTCGAGGCGGTCACTGCCGCCGGCGTCGCACGCGAGCGCCTCGCGATCGATCCCGGCATCGGCTTCGGCAAGCGCACCGAGCACAACTTCGCGCTGCTCGAGCGGCAAGGCGAATTGCTCGCGCTCGGGGTGCCGGTGCTGGCCGGCTGGTCGCGCAAGGGCAGCCTTGGGCGCATCACCGGCCGGGAAGCCGTCGGCGACCGGCTCGTGCCGAGCGTCGCGGCTGCGTTGGCCGCGGTGCAGCGTGGCGCTCGGATCGTCCGGGTGCACGACGTGGCGGAGACGGTCGATGCGCTGAAGGTGTGGCGCGCGGCCGGATTGCCAGGCTGAGAAGTCGGCGCTGCGACACCGGCCGGCACAATCCCGGCGCATGAACAGAACCTATTTCGGCACCGACGGCATCCGCGGCGCGGTCGGCCAGGCGCCGATCACCGCGGATTTCGTGCTGCGCCTGGGCCATGCCGTCGGCCGCGTGCTGCGCGCGAACAAGGGCACGGGCGCCGTCAAGCCGATGGTGCTGATCGGCAAGGACACGCGCATCTCCGGCTACATGCTCGAGTCGGCGCTCGAAGCCGGTTTCGCGTCGGCCGGCGTCGACGTGCTTCTGACCGGCCCGCTGCCCACGCCGGGCGTCGCCTACCTCACGCGCGCGCTGCGCCTCGATCTCGGCGTCGTCATCAGCGCCTCGCACAACCCCTTCGGCGACAACGGCATCAAGTTCTTCTCGGCCCGCGGTGAGAAGCTGCCCGAGGCCTGGGAGCGCCAGGTCGAGGCCGCGCTCGCCGAACCCGCGCAATGGTGCGATTCGCAGGGTCTCGGCAAGGCCCGGCGACTCGACGATGCGCAGGGTCGCTACGTCGAGTTCTGCAAGAGCACCGTCGGCAACGAGATCACGCTGAAGGGCCTGAAGCTCGTCGTCGATGCGGCGCACGGCGCGGCCTACCAGGTGGCGCCGAGCGTGTTCCACGAGCTTGGCGCGGACGTGGTCGCGATCGGCTGCGCGCCGAACGGCCTGAACATCAACGACGGCTTCGGCGCCACGCAGCCCGAAGCGCTGGTGCGCGCAGTGCAGGAGCAGGGCGCCGACTACGGCATCGCGCTCGACGGCGACGCCGATCGCCTGCAGCTCGTCGATGCCTCGGGCCGCCTCTATAACGGCGACGAACTTTTGTTGCTGATGACGCTCGACCGGCTCGACGGGGGCCAGGCGGTGCCCGGTGTCGTCGGCACGCTGATGACCAACCTCGCCGTCGAACAGGCGCTCGAGCGCCGAGGCGTCGCCTGCGTGCGCGCCAAGGTCGGCGACCGCTACGTGCTGGAAGAGTTGATCGCTCGCGGCTGGGCGCTCGGCGGCGAGGGTTCGGGACACCTGATCGCGCTCGACAAACACACCACCGGCGATGGCCTCGTGAGCGCACTGCAGGTGCTGCAAGCGGTGGTGCACAGGCAGCGCAGCGTCGCGCAGTGGCTCGGGGGCGTGGAGCTGTTCCCGCAGGTGCTGATCAACGTGCGGCTCGCGCCGGGGCAGGACTGGCAGGCGAACGCCGCGCTTGCCGATGCCCGGGCCAGCGCGATCGCGGAACTCGGCACGCGCGGCCGCCTGCTGATCCGCCCGTCGGGCACTGAGCCGCTGGTGCGCGTGATGGTCGAGGCCGACGATGCGGCGCTCGCGCGGCGGTGTGCCGAGACGCTCGCCGCGGTGCTGCGCCAGGCCTGAGCGCGAGGCGCAGGCCGGCGGTACCGGTCAGCGCTTCGGGGGGATCAGCACCTTGTCGATCACGTGGACGACCCCGTTGCTCGCCGTCACGTCGGCCTGCGTGACGAGGGCATCTTCGACGGTGACGAAGCCGCCGGCCTTCGCCACGTTCAGGTTCGCGCCTTGGATGCTCTTCACCGCTCCGGTCTTGACGTCGCCGGCCGTAACCTTGCCCGGCAGCACATGGTAGGTCAGCACGGCCTTGAGTTGCTCCTTGTCCTTGGCCAGATCCGCGAGCGTCTTCGCAGGCACCGCCTTGAAGGCTTCGTCGGTCGGCGCGAAAACGGTATAGGGGCCGGTGCCGTTCAGCGTGTCGGTCAGGCCGGCGTCGGCGATCAGCTTGTTCAGCGTCGAAAGGCTCGGCGTTGCGGCGGCGGTCTGGGCGATCGTCTTGGGCCCGGACATCGACGCGCAACCGGCCAAGGCCAGCAGCGCCGAAGAGGCGACGCAAAGCAGGGCGCGCTTGTTCATGGAAGCTCCTCCAGAAGGGGTTGAAAGACGCGAATTCACAGCGCGGCGCAGCTTAGGCAGCGCGGATGACGGATTCGTGACGCAGCCGTGAAGACGCCGTCACAAAGCCCGCGCTACCGAGGTGCATGCGCCGGCGTCACGGCGCTGTCATGCGGCATTCCTACAGTGCACCGCGTCACGTTTCGCCTCGCCACACGTCTTTCGAAAGGCCGTCCATGAGCTTGAAGTTGCTTCGTCTCGCATCGTTCGCAGTCGCCGTTGCCGGCCTCGGCTCCGCCTCCGCGCAGGAGATCACCGGTGCCGGAGCGTCCTTCCCTGCCCCGGTCTATGCGAAGTGGGCCGATGCCTACAACAAGGCGACGGGCGCACGCATCAATTACCAGTCGGTCGGCTCCGGCGCCGGCATCCGTCAGATCAAGGCGAAGACCGTCGATTTCGGCGCCTCCGACGCGCCGTTGAAGGACGAAGAGCTCGCGAAGGACGCGATGATCCAGTTCCCGACCGTGATCGGCGGCGTCGTGCCGGTGGTCAACATCAAGGGCGTCGCGCCGGGACAGATGAAGCTCACCGGCCAGGTGCTGGGCGACATCTACCTCGGCAAGGTCACGAAGTGGAACGACGCGGCGATTGCCGCGCTGAACCCCGGCCTCGCGCTGCCCGACGCGACCATCGCGCCGGTGCGCCGCGCCGACGGCTCGGGTACCACCTTCCTGTTCACCAACTACCTGTCGAAGGTCAACCCGGAGTGGAAGGCCAAAGCCGGCGAGGGCACGGCGGTCAACTGGCCGACCGGCGCGGGCGGCAAGGGCAACGAAGGCGTCTCGGCCTTCGTCGCGCGCCTGCCGAATTCGATCGGCTACGTCGAGTACGCCTACGCGAAGCAGAACAAGATGTCGCACGTGCTGCTGAAGAACGCCGCGGGCAACTTCGTCGCGCCGGACGACGCGAACTTCAAGGCCGCCGCTGCCGGCGCGCAGTGGGAAAAGAGCTTCTATCAAGTGCTGACCGAGCAGCCCGGCGCCCAGGCCTGGCCCATCACCGGCGCGACCTTCATCCTGGTCTACAAGAGCCAGGACAAGCCGGCCAACGCTGCTGCGACGCTGAAGTTCTTCGATTGGGCCTTCACCAGCGGCGACCAGATGGCGGCCGACCTCGAGTACGTGCCGCTACCGGATTCGGTGAAGCAGCTCGTGCGCAAGCAGTGGGCCGACAACATCAAGGACACGTCGGGCAAGGCGATCGCCTTCAAGTAGTCCGCTGGCCGAGCGCCACGCAGCCGAGGAGACCACGGTGGCCGCTACATTCCCCGCTTCACCGTACCCCGACGACAAGAAGATGAGTCGACCGCTGCCGGCGGATCGCCCGCCCCCGGTACGCAAGGCGGCGCCGTGGCTGGACACCGTCTTCTCGGTGCTCGCGCACGCCGCGGCGATCCTGACGCTGGCGATGCTGGCCGGGATCATCGTCTCGCTCGTGATCGGTGCCGGGCCCGCCATCGAGAAGTACGGCTTGAGCTTCCTCTGGCGCAGCCAGTGGGACCCGGTGCAGAACGAGTACGGCGGGCTCGTGATGATCTACGGCACGCTCGCCACCTCGTTCATCGCGCTGCTGATCGGCGTGCCGGTGAGCTTCGGCATCGCGCTGTTCCTCACCGAGCTGTCGCCAGGCTGGCTGAAGCGGCCGCTGGGCATTGCGATCGAGCTGCTGGCGGCTGTGCCTTCGATCGTCTACGGCATGTGGGGCCTGCTTGTCTTCGGCCCGATCCTCTCCACCTACGTGCAGCAGCCGCTGCAGGCGGCCTTCGGCGGCGTGCCCTACCTTGGCGCGCTGTTCAGCGGCGCGCCCGTGGGCATCGGCATCCTGTCGGCGGGGATCATCCTCGCGATCATGATCATTCCGTTCATCGCCTCGGTGATGCGCGACGTCTTCGAGGTGACGCCGCCGATGCTGAAGGAGTCGGCCTACGGCCTTGGCTCGACCACCTGGGAGGTGGTGTGGAAGGTGGTGCTGCCCTACACGAAGACCGGCGTCATCGGCGGGATCATGCTGGGCCTCGGCCGCGCGCTCGGCGAGACGATGGCCGTCACCTTCGTCATCGGCAACTTCAACCAGCTCAACTCGTTGAGTCTGTTCGAGGCAGCGAACAGCATCTCCTCGGCGCTCGCCAACGAATTTGCCGAAGCGGGTGAGGGCCTGCACCAGGCTTCGCTGATCTACCTCGGCCTGATCCTGTTCTTCATCACCTTCGTGGTGCTGGCCTTTTCGCGGCTGCTGCTCTCGCGGCTGAAGAAGAGCGAAGGGAAGCGGACATGAGCTCCATCGCGCAACCCTCGCCGCGCTCGGCGGCGCAGGCCTCCCGGCTTGCCAAGCACGCGTCGCGCAAGCGGGTCAACGCCATCGCGCTCGTGCTGTCGCTCGCGGCGATGGCCTTCGGCGTGTTCTGGCTGATCTGGATCCTGGTCGAGACGGTGCGGCTCGGCGTCGGCGGGCTTTCGCTGTCGCTGTTCACCGAGATGACGCCACCGCCGCTGGCGGAGACCGGCGGCCTCGCGAACGCGATCTTCGGTTCGGTGCTCATGGTCGGCCTGGCCACCGCGCTCGGCACGCCGATTGGCGTGCTCGCCGGCATTTACCTCGCCGAATACGGCCAGAAGACCTGGCTCGGCGGCGCGACCCGCTTCATCAACGACATCCTGCTGTCGGCGCCGTCGATCGTCATCGGCCTGTTCATCTATTCGGCGGTGGTCGCTCGCTTCAAGACCTTCTCCGGCTGGGCCGGCGTGCTGGCGCTCGCGCTGATCGTGATTCCGGTGGTGATCCGCACCACCGAGAACATGCTCGCGCTGATCCCCAACGCGTTGCGCGAGGCGGCCTACGCGCTGGGCACGCCGAAGTGGAAGGTGATCCTCACCATCACGCTGAAGGCCGCGATGGCCGGCGTGATGACCGGCGTGCTGCTGGCGCTAGCGCGCGTCGCCGGCGAGACGGCGCCGCTGCTGTTCACCGCGCTGTCCAACCAGTTCTGGACCAGCAACCTCGGCCAGCCGATGGCGAGCCTGCCGGTGACGATCTTCAAGTTCGCGATGAGCCCCTACGAGAACTGGCAGAAGTTGGCCTGGGCGGGCGTGTTCCTGATCACGATCGGCGTGCTCGTGCTCAACATCCTGGCGCGCGCGCTGTTCCGCAACAAGCACTGAGCGAAGGACTGGACCATGGACACCAAAGTCGAACTCCCGGTGACCGAGAAGGCCAAGCTCGCGGTGCGCGGCCTGAACTTCTACTACGGCCACTTCCATGCGCTGAAGAACATCAACATGGACATCCCGGCCGGCAAAGTCACCGCGTTCATCGGCCCCTCAGGGTGCGGGAAGTCCACGCTGCTGCGCACCTTCAACCGCATGTTCGAGCTCTACCCCGAGCAGCGCGCAGAAGGCCAGATCTTGCTCGACGGCACGGACGTGCTTGACACCAAGGACGACGTTTCGCTGATCCGCGCCAAGATCGGCATGGTGTTCCAGAAGCCGACGCCGTTCCCGATGTCGATCTACGACAACATCGCCTTCGGCGTGAAGCTGTTCGAGAGCCTGCCGCGCGCCGAGATGGACGAGCGGGTCGAGTGGGCCTTGAAGAAGGCTGCGCTGTGGAACGAAGTGAAGGACAAGCTGCAGCAAAGCGGCTCGGGCCTTTCGGGCGGCCAGCAGCAGCGGCTGTGCATCGCGCGCGGCATCGCGATCAAGCCGGAGGTGCTGCTGCTCGACGAACCCTGCTCGGCGCTCGACCCCATCAGCACCGGCAAGATCGAAGAGCTGATCCACGAACTGAAGGCCGACTACACCGTCGTGATCGTCACCCACAACATGCAGCAGGCCGCGCGCTGCTCGGACTACACCGCCTACATGTACCTCGGCGACCTGATCGAGTTCGGCCCCACCTCGGAGCTGTTCATGAAGCCGAAGAAGAAGGACACCGAGGACTACATCACCGGCCGCTTCGGCTGACGTGGAGACGACGATGGACAAGCATCTTTCGACGCAGTTCGACAGCGAGCTGAGCGGCATCTCGACGCGCGTGCTCGAAATGGGCGGCCTGGTCGAAGCGCAGGTCGCGCAGGCCATCTATGCGCTGACCAACTTCAGCGAAGAGACCGCCGCGCAGGTGCTTGTGCAGGAGGAGAAGGTCAACCTGATGGAAGTCGAGATCGACCGCGACCTGTCGTCGATCATCGCCCGCCGGCAGCCGACCGCGCGCGACCTGCGGCTGCTGATCGCGATCAGCAAGACCATCGGCAATCTCGAGCGCGTCGGCGACGAAGCGGCGCGCGTCGCGCGCACGGTGCAGCGGCTGGTTGCGACCGGCATGTCGTCGCGCCTGAAGATGCCGGTGGCCGACGTGTCCTTCGAGGCTTCGCTCGCCACGGCGCTGCTGCGCAAGTCGCTCGACGCCTTCGCGCGGCTCGACGTCGACAAGGCCGTCGAGGTGATCAAGCAGGACGACCAGATCGACCAGGAGTTCGAGGGTCTGATGCGCAAGCTGATCACCTTCATGATGGAAGACGCGCGCACGATCTCCGCGAGCATCGATCTCGTCTTCGTCGCCAAGGCGATCGAGCGCGTCGGCGACCACGCGAAGAACCTGGCCGAACAGATCATCTACGTGGTCAAAGGCACCGACGTGCGGCACAACCCGGTCGCGCAGCTCGACACCATGGTGAAGTAGCAAGGAGGACGTGATGAGTCGAGTGCTGGTGGTCGAGGACGAGTCGGCGATCGCGGAGCTGATCTCCATCAACCTGCGTCACGCGGGCTTCGAGGTGACGATCGCGGCGACGGCCGACCAGGCGCAGTTCGAGATCGACCGCGTGCTCCCCGACCTGGTGATCCTCGACTGGATGCTGCCGGGCCAATCGGGCCTCGCGCTCGCGAAGAAATGGCGCGGCGAGAGCCGCACCCGCGAGCTGCCGCTGATCATGCTGACCGCGCGCGCCGACGAGGGTGACAAGGTCGCCGGCCTCGATGCCGGCGCCGACGACTACCTCACCAAGCCGTTCTCCACGCACGAGCTGATGGCACGCATCCGCGCGGTGTTGCGCCGCAAGGCGCCGGAGGCGCTCGACAGTGCGGTCGAGCTCGGCGCGCTGAAGCTCGATCCTTCGACGCGTCGTGTCAGCCGCGGCGAGCAGGACGTGAAGATCGGCCCGACCGAATTCCGCCTGCTGCACTTCCTGATGACGCACCCCGAGCGCGTGCACTCGCGCGCGCAGCTGCTCGATCGCGTCTGGGGCGATCACGTCTTCATCGAGGAGCGCACCGTCGACGTCCACGTCAAGCGGCTGCGCGAGGCGCTGTCGCCGGTCGGCTGCGCGCAGATGATCGAGACGGTGCGCGGTGCCGGCTACCGCCTGACGCAGCAGGTCGCGCTGCAGGCTTGAGGCGCGCGGCGATCGGAGCGCCCCGATGAACTGGCTGCTGCCGCGCCTGCTGGTCGCGGTGGTCGCGATGGCGGCCGGGGCAGCGGTGGGTTGGCTCGTCGGCCACAGCTTCGACACTCCTGGCTGGGGGATGCTGACCGGCGCGGCGATCGCGATCGTGACGGTCGCGACCATCGACACGCTGCGCGGCGTGCGCATCATCGCGTGGCTGCAGGGCGCGCAGGACGAAGACGCGCCGCGCGACCCCGGCTTCTGGGGCGAGCTGGCCTACCGCGTCGAGCGCGCACTGCGCCAGCGCGAGAGCGCGACGGCTGCCGAGCAGGCGCGCCTCGCGCAGTTCCGCGACGCGATGGAAGCCTCGCCGAACGGCGTGCTGATGCTCAGCGCGGCCGAGCAGATCGACTGGTGCAATTCGGTCGCCGCGGCGCACTTCGGGCTCGATCCGCTGCGCGACCGACACCAGCCGGTGACCAACCTCGTGCGTGCGCCGGCCTTCGTCGCCTACCTGCAGGCCGGCGTGTTCCGCGAGCCGGTCAGCTTCGAAAGCCGCGGCGCGACGATTTCGGTGCTGGCGCGCTCCTACGGCGACGGCATGCGGCTCGTTCTCTCGCAGGACGTCACCGAGCGCGAACGCGCGGACAGCATGCGGCGCGACTTCGTCGCCAACGTCTCTCACGAGATCCGCACGCCGCTGACGGTGCTGGCCGGCTTCATCGAGACGATGGGCACGCTGCCGCTGACGGAGGTCGAGCGCCGGCGCGTGCTGACGCTGATGGGCGAGCAGACGTTGCGCATGCAGCGGCTCGTGACCGATCTGCTGACGCTGGCGCAGCTGGAGGGCAGCCCGCGGCCGGCGTCCGATCGCTGGCTGCCGCTGGCGCCGCTGCTGCGGCAAGTCGAGGCGGACGCGCGCAGCCTGTCGGCGGGCCGGCATCGCATCGCGCTGGCCGGCGCGAGCGACCTGCAGATCGCCGGCGCTGAAACCGAGCTGCACAGCGCGCTGTCGAACTTGGCGAACAACGCGGTGCGCTACACGCCCACCGACGGCCGCATCGACATCGCCTGGCGCGTGCTTGCCGACGGCTCGGGCGAGTTCTCGGTGAAGGACACCGGGCCGGGCATCGAGCGCGAGCATCTGCCGCGGCTCACCGAACGCTTCTACCGCGTCGACGGCAGCCGCTCGCGCGAGACCGGCGGGACCGGGCTCGGGCTGTCGATCGTCAAGCACGTGGTGCAGCGCCACGGCGGCGAGCTGGACATCCAGAGCGAGCCGGGTCGGGGTTCGACCTTCCGGCTCGTCTTTCCTGCGGTGCGCCTGCGTTCGGTGGCGACGGCGCAGCGGGGGCGCGAGTCGCGCGACGTCGTCGAAGCCGCCGAGACGGCTCGCGCCGAGCCGCGCTGAATCAGCGCGCGGTCGCGACGGCGCTGCGGCGGTAGACGGCCGTTTGCTCGGTGCGGTCGGTCGGCAGCCGCTCGCGTGCGATCAGTTGCCAGCCGGGACGGCGCAGCCCGTCGTCGGTCGTCGCGCGGCGTACCGGGAGCATCAGGAATTCGCAGCCCGAGGCGGCGCGCCCGCCGGGCGGCAGTGCGTCGTCGATCTCGACGCGCCAGCCGCCGTGGTACTCCATCGCCGCGATCTGGCTGGTGCGCAGGCCCACGGTGGCGATGCAGGCGTCGGTCGGCACATGCTGCGCGAGCCGGTCGATCAGCACGCGATAGCTGCGCGCGTAGTCGAGCACCGGCAGCAGCAGCGTCATCGCGAGCAGCCAGCACAGGCTGAGGCCGCCGGCCGGCAGCACCAGGCTCTTCCACAGCACCGGTCGATGCCGGCCGGTGCGCCAGCGCACCAGCAGCAACCAGGCGAGGGTCGCGGCGACGGCGAAGCCGAGCGCGATCCAGGAGAAGCTGCCCGGATAGCCGGGCACCAGCCGCGCGACGTTGGCCGCAGTCTTCGCGGGCATGCCGGTCTGCAGCGCCGCGTAGACCACCCAGATGACGATCGCGAGGGCGCTGAAGAACGCGACCGAAAACCAGTCGATCGCCGCCGAGACGCTTCGCTGCAAGGTCGGCAGGGCGAACGCGGCGAGCACCGCGAGCGCCGGCAGGCCCAGCATCAGCGCCCGGTCCGATCCGCCCATGCCAGCGCAGGCGATCAGCGCCACGCCGGCCAGCACGCAAGGCACGGCAATGTGCCGGTGCTGCAGATGCTTGCGCCAGCGCCACAGCGTCCACAGCGCCATCGGCCAAGTCGGCCAGGTGAACCAGATCAGCAGCTGCGGCAGCTGAAGCAGCGACGACGGCGACTCCAGCCGTACGCGCCACGCGCCAAGCGCGGTGCCGGTCGCCGCGGCGAGGATCGCTCCTCCGACCAGCCAGGGCACCAGAGCGCGGGCCATCGGATAGCTCGAACGCAGGCTGACCGCGAGGGCGCCGATCGCGAAACCCAGGCCCATCGTCGGCGCGCCGCTGGCCGCCAGCATCACCAGCGCGAGTGCGGCTTCGATGCCGGCCCACAGGCGTCGCGTCGTGCTGATCGCGAGCGCATGCATGAAGAGGGCAGTGGCGAAAAGCTGTGCCAGTTCAGGGGTCGTCTCGTGGCCGAGCTGCAACAGGCCCAGCGTGGCGATCAGCGCGAGCAGCGCGCCGTCGGCGATCGCGCGGGCGTAGTCGGTCGGGCTGGCTTCGCCGCCGAAGGCGAAAGGCAGCGGTTGTGCGGCCTCCGTGCGTGCGAGGTGGTAGCAGCTGTACCAAGTGAAGGCGAGCGTTCCGGCGAGCAGCGCGGCGAACGGCAGGCGCGCGGCGAAGGCGGGGCCGATCCACTCGCCGAAAAGGCGGATCGCCGCGGCGCCCAACGTGTACGGGAACAGCGCACCGTCGCCGCGCAGGCCGCCGATCGTCGGCAGCCAGGTGTCGCCGGCCTCGCGGGCGAGGCTGAGCATGTAGCCGAAGGCGGTGACGTCGGCGTGCCGCCAGGGGTCGCGGTCGAACAGGCCAGGCAGCAGGTAGGCCGCGCAGAACAGCAGCAGCGCCATGCGCGGCAGGCGCTGGGCCGCTCGCTGCGACACGAGGGCGGGCGTGGGCGTGGTGGTCGTCAAGGCGCGCCATTGTGGCGGGCCGGCCTTGCGCTCGAACTGGCTTGTGCGTGAACCAAAGAAAAGGGTGGCCGTGGCCACCCTTCGCATGCAGGCCCGCGCCGTGGGCGCATGCCGGCCTACTTCTTCTTCGCGCCGAGGTGGGCGAACTTGTTGCGGAATTTCTCGACACGGCCGCCGAGCGAATCGACGCTCTTCTGCGTGCCCGTGTAGAAAGGGTGCGACTCGCTGGTGGTCTCCAGCTTGAACAGGGGCAGCTCGCGGCCGTCGTCCATCTTGATCGTCTCGCGGGTGGCGGCCGTCGATCGGGTCACAAACTTGAAGCCGTTCGACAGATCGACGAAGCAGACGTCGCGGTAGTTCGGGTGGGTGTTTTCTTTCACGAGGATTCCTGTCGTTGCGGGAGCCACGCCGCCCGAGCTCGAACATCGAGCCGCAGCGCACTTGCCGTCGTTGAAGAGCCAGCGATTATGCCGGGCCGGTCAGCCGCCCCGACGCATCATGTCGAAGAAGTCGAGGTTGGTCTTCGTCGCTTTCATCTTGTCCAGCACGAATTCCATAGCCTCGATCTCGTCCATCGAATAGAGCAGCTTGCGCAGGATCCAGCTTTTCTGAAGGATCTCGGGCTTGAGCAACAGCTCCTCGCGGCGCGTGCCGGACTTGTTGATCAGGATCGACGGGTAGACCCGCTTCTCCGACATGCGGCGGTCGAGGTGGATCTCGCAATTGCCGGTGCCCTTGAACTCCTCGTAGATCACTTCGTCCATCTTCGAGCCGGTGTCGACCAGCGCGGTGCCGATGATGGTCAGCGAGCCGCCTTCCTCGATGTTGCGCGCTGCGCCGAAGAAGCGCTTCGGGCGCTGCAGCGCATTCGCATCGACGCCGCCGGTCAGCACCTTGCCCGAGCTCGGCAGCACGTTGTTGTAGGCGCGCGCGAGGCGGGTGATCGAGTCGAGCAGGATCACCACGTCCTTCTTCAGTTCGACCAGCCGCTTGGCGCGCTCGATCACCATCTCGGCGACCTGGACGTGCCGCGCGGCGGGTTCGTCGAAGGTCGAGCTGATCACCTCGCCGCGCACCGTGCGTTGCATCTCGGTGACCTCCTCGGGCCGCTCGTCGACCAGCAACACGATCAGGTGCGCGTCCGGGTGGTTCGCGGCGAGCGCGTGGGCGACGTGCTGCATCATCATCGTCTTGCCACTCTTGGGCTGCGAGACGAGCAGCGCGCGCTGGCCTTTGCCGATGGGCGCGACCAGGTCGATGATGCGGCCGGTGATGTTCTCTTCGGCCTTGATGTCGCGCTCGAGCTTGAACTGCTCCTTGGGAAACAAGGGCGTCAGGTTCTCGAACATGATCTTCTGCTTGTTCTGGTCGGCGCTGATGCCGTTGACGACGTCGACCTTCACCAGCGCGAAATAGCGCTCGCCATCCTTCGGCACGCGGACTTCACCTTCGATCATGTCGCCGGTGTGCAGGTTGAAGCGGCGGACCTGGCTCGGCGAAAGATAGATGTCGTCGGTGCTCGCCAAGTAGCTTGCGTCGGGCGAGCGCAGGAAGCCAAAGCCGTCGGGAAGCACTTCGAGCACGCCGTCGCCGAAGACCTGCTCGCCCTGCTTGGCGCGCTTCTTCATGATCGCGAACATCAGCTCCTGCTTGCGCATCCGGCCGGTGTTCTCGATCTCGAGGCCCTCGGCCATCTTGACGAGTTCGCTGATGTGCTGCGTCTTCAGTTCGGACAAATGCATGCTGGGCACCTTGCAGGTGAGCGGCGCGCGCGACTGCGCTGGCGCCGAAGGCGGCCCGGACGCTGGAATCCGGGTCGGCCGATCCGAGAGCCGCCGCTCACGCGACGGGACCGAAATGCGGTTCTGGAATGCTGGGGGAGGAGCCGTTGCCCGCGACGTATCGAACGACGAACGTGGCAGGAAGGCTTGTCGCTCGAAGCACCGAGGCCGCGGGTCTCCGGCCTCGAGCTCGAATGCGCGAAATTATAGGTTGCCGTCGAGGAAGGCGGTCAACTGGGACTTCGACAGGGCGCCGACCTTGGTCGCGGCAAGCTGGCCGTCCTTGAAGAGCATCAGCGTCGGGATGCCGCGGATGCCGTACTTCGCAGGCACGTCGCGGTTCTCGTCGACGTTCATCTTGGCAATCTGCAGCTTGCCGTCGTAATCCTTGGCGACTTCGTCGAGGATGGGCGCGATCATCTTGCACGGGCCGCACCACTCGGCCCAGTAATCGACCAGGACCGGCTTGCCGGACTTCATCACGTCGTCGTCGAACGACGCATCGGACACATGCTTGATCAGTTCGCTGGCCATCGGAATGTCCTCGGGAAGGCGCTGCCGCGCGACGCTTGCACGGCCGAAAAATGCTCACTGATTTTGGCACAGGGCCTTCGCGGCGCCGGCCCTGCGAAAGCGGCGCCGGCTATCGCGGGCTTAGCGGCCGGGCGCTTGCGCGAGCACGGCTGCCATGACTGACGAGCATACGGCGCCCGTCGTGCGGCTCGGCGCCGGCGAAGCTTGGCCCGAACTGGTGCGCCACATCGCAGCGTTCGCGCGCGCGCAGGGGCTCCCCACGCGCGACCTGCTGGTGCTGCTGCCCTTCGCCCAGCACCTTGCGCTCGCCGAAGCGGCCTGGGCCGCGTTGCCCGACGCGCCCTGGATGCCGCGTTTCGAGACAACGCAGACGCTCGCTCGCCGCAGTGCGCCGCCGCTGCCGCCCGAGGCCGGCGCGCCGAGCTTCGATCCGCTGGTCGATGCGCTCGCCGTCTCCGGCGCGCTGCGGGAACGGCTGCCGCGCGCCACGACCGACGACCCGCTGCGCTTCGACGCCATCGTGCGCCGCGTCGTCGAAACGACGCACGCGCTGGCGTACGCGCGGCTGGCGCTGCCCGAGCCCGGGCGCTCGGCCTGGACAAAAACGGCACGGCGCGAGCTGCCGGCCGGCGGCTCGGCCGAATCGATGCTCGCCGCCTTCGCCTTGTCGTGGTCGCTGCGCGCGGGCGCGACGCCGGCGGACGCGCTGCACGCAAGCCGTCCGGCCGCGCGCGTCGCGCTGCGCCTCGGCGCAGTCGATCCGGCGGTCGCGGCGTGGATGGCGTCGGACGCGTCGACCCCGGCGCTCTGGCTCGACGCCGATGTGCCGCTCGACGACGCGGCTGGCTGGCCCGCCGCCGAGCGCCGCCTCACCACCTGCCGCGATTTCGAGGACGAAGCGCAACGCAGCGCGGCTCAGGTGCTTGCGCATCTCGCGCGCGGCGAGGCGCCGGTCGCGCTGATCGCGCTCGATCGCGTGCTGCTGCGCCGCGTGCGCGCGCTGCTCGATCGGCAAGCGGTCGCGATCGACGACGAAAGCGGCTGGATGCTTTCCACCACACGCGCAGGCGCGGCCGTCGTCGCGCTGCTGCGCGCCGCGCAGCCCGGCGCATCGGCCGACGACTGGCTCGACGCGATGACCCAGGGCCCCGCCGCCGCGGCGCTCGGCCTGCACGGCTTCGAAGCCTGGCTGCGTCGCCGCGGCATCGCCTCGCTCGCGCGCCTGGAGGCCGAGGCCATCGAGGCCCGCTGGCAGCCGTTGCGGCAGCACTGGCTCGACATCGCGCGAGCCCTGCGTGCGGACGACGCGCGGCCGCTCGGCGAATGGCTGCAGCGCTTGCGCGAGGCGCTGCGGCGCGCCGGCCTGCTCGACCTGCTCGCCGAGGATGCCGCCGGCGCGCAGGTGCTCGACGCCTTGCGTTTCGAGCCCGGCTGGCCCGCGCCGCTGGCCGCGATCGAGCTCGACGCGAGCGCGTTCGCGGGCTGGGTCCGCCAGGTGCTGGAGTCGGTCGCGTTCCGGCCCTCGGCCGCCGCCGAGGCGCAGGTCGTGATCACGCCGCTCGCGCGCGCTGCGCTGCGGCCGTTCGCGGCGGTCGTCTGCCCCGGCGCCGATGCGCAGCACCTCGGCGCGCCGGGCTCGCCTTCGTTGCTCGGCGAAGCCACCGCGCGCGCGCTCGGCGTGCCGACCGACGCGCAGCGGCGCGATGCCGAACGCCGCGCCTTCGCGCAACTGCTGCGCGTGCCGCGCGCCTCGTTCTTCGTGCGACACGGCGAAGGCAGCGAGCGCGTTCTGCCCGCGGCGCCGCTGCTCGAACTGGCGTGGGCGGCGGAACGCGCCGGCCAGCCGCTCGTCGCGGCCGACGACACCCGCGAGCTGCGATCCACGGCCGCCGCACCCATCGGCCGCCCGGCGCCGCGCGCGCCGGCGCTCGTGCCGGCCGATGTCAGCGCCACCGCCTACGAAGCGATGCGTGCCTGCCCCTACCGGTACTTCGCGCTGCGCATGCTCGGGCTCGCGCAAGCCGAGGAACTGGACGACGCCGTCGATGCCCGCGAGCACGGCTCGTGGCTGCATGCGCTGCTGAAGGACTTCCACGAGCGTCGCGACCCGGCGCAGCCCGGGCAGGACGAGGCGCATCTCGCCGCCGCGGCGCGCGAGGCGATCGCCGCCCTTGTGCGCGACGACGAAGACTTCCTGCCTTTCGAGCTCGCCTTCGCCGCCTTCGCGCCGCGCTACCTCGCCTGGTTGCGCGAGCAGGAGGCGGCCGGCTGGCGCGTCGAGCGGCACGAATGGCCGCTCGCGCTCGATGCCGTCAAGCTGCCCGGCGCCGCGCGCGCGATGCCCGCCTGGCGCGGCCGCATCGACCGCGTTGACGCGAAGACCGTGCCGGCCCGAGGCCGGCGCATGCGCATCCTCGACTACAAGGCCAGCGCCGCCGCGGGCCTGAAGACGCGCGTGCGCGAGCCCCTCGAAGACACGCAGCTGGCCTTCTACGCCGCGTTGCTCAGCGCGACGGAGGGCGAGCCGCCCGGCGGGCTGGAGGCGGCCTACCTCGCGCTCGACACCAACAAGTCGCCCGAGCTGGTGCCGCATCCGCAGGTCGAGGCCTCCGGCGCCGCGCTGCTCGAAGGCCTGGCCGACGATTTCGAGCGCCTCGCCGACGGCGCCACCTTGCCCGCGCTGGGAGAAGCCCGCGCCTGCGAACACTGCGCCGCACGCGGCCTGTGCCGGCGCGATTTCTGGCCGGTCGACGAGGCCGCCCCGCGATGAGCGCCACGCTCGCCTACCGCATCGACGGCCGCCAGGTCGAGGCCCGCGCCTTTTACCGCAGTGCATGCGACCCGCGCCGCAGCGTCGTCGTCGAAGCCTGCGCCGGCGCCGGCAAGACCTGGATGCTGGTTTCGCGCATCCTGCGCGCGCTGCTCGCCGGCGCCGAGCCGGGGGAGATCCTCGCGATCACCTTCACCCGCAAGGCCGCCGGCGAAATGCGCGAGCGCCTGCAGCAGTGGCTGCGCGAGTTCGCGCTGGCGACGCCCGAGGCGCGTCGCGAAGCGCTGCGCCAGCGCGGCTGCACCGAAGCGGAAGCCGAGGCGCTGCAGGCGCCGCTCGGCGCGCTTTACCCGAGCCTGCTCGCGGCCGGCCGTGGCGTCGAGATCCGCACCTTCCACGGCTGGTTCGGGCAGCTGATGCGCGCGGCCCCGATCGCGCTGCTCGAACCGCTTGGCCTGCATCCCGACGTCGACACGCTCGAAGACCGCGAGGACCTGCGCCCCGCCTACACGCGCCGCTTCCTGCGCGCGGTCGCGGCCGACGCCGGCCTGCGGGCCGACTACGCCGAGCTCGTCGCGCTGCACGGCCGGCAGAAGCTCGCCGGCTGGCTCGAGGCGGCGATCGACCAGCGCATCGAGTTCGAGCGCGCCGACGCGGCCGGCACGCTCGAAGCCAGCGTGCCGGCCGCCGCGGTGCTGTGGCCCGGGCTCGCCGCCTTCGACACGCCGCACGGCGCGCTGCGCGAGGCGGCGCTCGTCGCGCGGCTGCAGGCGCTGGCGCGTGAGCTCGGCTGCGGCGGCAAGAAGGCGGTCGACGCCGCGCAGGCGCTGGAAGCCGGCCTGGCGCTGACCGGCGATGCCGAGGCTTTCGCGGCGATCTGGATCGCGCTGCACACGAAGCAGGGCGAGCCGCGCAAGCTCGGCGATTTCCCGGCGCAGCTCGACGCCTGCGACGCGCTGCGCGGCATCGCCGAGGCGCACCGGCAACAGGAGGCGCACGGGGCGCACGCGCGGCTGGTGCGGCTCGCGCGGGCACTGCTCGCGGCGTATGCCGCGGTGAAGCGCCAGCGCGGGCTGGCCGACATGGCCGACCTGGAGCTGTGCGCCGCCGCGCTGCTGGCCGATGCCGAGCTCGCCGCCTGGGTGCAGCAGCGGCTCGACACCCGCATCCGCCACCTGCTGATCGACGAGTTCCAGGACACCAGCCCGCTGCAGTGGCGCACGCTCGAAGCCTGGCTCGCCGGGTACGCAGGCGCGGGCGGCGGCGCGAGCGGGCAGCGGCCACTGTCGCTGTTCGTCGTCGGCGATCCCAAGCAGAGCATCTACGGCTTTCGCCGTGCCGACCCGCGCGTGTTCGTGCGGGCGCGCGAGTTCGTCGTCGAGGGCCTGCAAGGCGCGCACCTCGCCTGCGACCACACGCGCCGCAACGCGCCGGCGATCGTCGAGGCGATGAACGCGGTGTTCACGCGCGCACAGGAGCTCGGCGAGTTCGACGGCTTTCGCCCGCACACCACCGCCGCGCTCGACGCGCCCGGCGCCGTCCGCCTGCTGCCGGTGACGCAGCGGCCGGAGCGCGAGCGTGCCGCGGCGTTCGCACCCGGGTGGCGCGACACGCTGACCACCCCGCGCGTCGAGGCGGAAGAGGCGCTGCGGCTCGTGGAAGCCCGCCGCGTCGCCGACGCGATCGCGCAGCTCGTGCAGCACGAGGGCCACGCGCCGGACGAGGTGCTGGTGCTCGGGCGCAAGCGCGTCGCGCTGGGCTGGGTCGCGCAGGCGCTGCGCGAGCGCGGCATCGCGCACGTGCTGCCTGAAGAACGCCGGCTCGACGCCGCACCCGAGGTCGCGGACCTGCTCGCGCTGCTCGATGCGCTGGTGCTGCCGACGCAGGATCTCGCGCTCGCGCGCGCGCTGAGAAGCCCGGTGTTCGGCGCCAGCGACGACGACCTGATCGCCCTCGCGCTCGCGGTGCGCGAGCGCGGCGGCACCTGGTGGGACGCGCTGCTCGAAGGCCGTGCCGCATCGCCCGCGCTGGCGCGCGCGAGCACGCTGCTGCCGGCCTGGCGCGAAGCCGCCGGGCGGTTGCCGCCGCACGACCTGCTCGACCGCATCGTCTTCGAAGGCGGGGTCCGCGCGCGCTACGCCGCCGCGCTGCCGCCGGCAGCGCGCGCGCTCGGCCTGCGCGCGATCGACGCGCTGCTGGCCGAAGCGCTCAAGCTCGACGGCGCGCGCTACGCGACGCCCTACAACTTCGTGCGTGCGCTGCGCCGTCGGCGCGTGCTGCTGCCCACCCTGGCCGAGGAGCGGGCGGTGCAGCTGCTGACCATCCATGGCGCCAAGGGCCTCGAAGCGCGTGCAGTGTTCCTCATCGACACCGAGCCGCAGGCGCCGAAGGCCGACGGCCCGCGCCTGGCCATCGACTGGCCGGCCGATGCCGACCACCCGAGCTGTTGCGCCTTCGTGGCGGCCGACTTGCCGCCGTCGCTGGCCGATTTCGCGGCGGCCGAGGCGGCGCGGCGCGCGCGCGAGGAGCTGAACGCGCTCTACGTCGCGATGACGCGTGCGCGCGAACTGCTGGTGCTCAGCGCGACCGCGCCGCACGTCGCGGCGCCCGGCCCAAGCCCGCGGCAGCGCGTCGTGCTGGCGCTCGGTGGCGACGAGTCGGTCGCGGCGCATGCGATGGCGCCGCCCGCAGCCCGGCCGCCGGCCGATCGGCTCGCACAGGTCGAGTGGCTGGAACTGCCGCGCTTGCCGGCACGTGAAGTCGCGGCGGTGGGCGCCCGGCGCAGCGCGCCGGCCGAAGACGACAAGGCGGCGCAACTCGGGCGCGCGGTGCATCGGGTCCTCGAATGGCACGGCGGCTCGTCGCAAGCCGGGGCGATCCCGGCCGCGGCCCGCGCGGCGGCCGATGAGTTCGGCCTCGCCGCCGACGCCGCCGCGCGCATTGAGTCCATCGCCGCCGCGATCCTCGCGAGCCCCGACTGCGCCCGCTTCTTCGATCCGCCGCGCATCGCCTGGGCCGGCAACGAGGTGCCGGTCGGCCGCGCGGGGCAGGTGCTGCGCATCGACCGGCTCGTCGCGCTGCGCGGCGACGCCGGCCAGCGCGAGACGTGGTGGGTGCTCGACTACAAGCTGCGCGGCGATCCGTTGGCGGTGCCGGCCTACCGTGAGCAGCTCGTGGCCTATGCCGACGCGGTGCGCCGGCTGCAGCCGGGCTTCGTGGTGCGCGCCGCGTTCATCACCGGGGAGGGACGGCTGGTCGAATGGCCCGAGCCGGCCGGACTTCGCGTCGAGCCCGGCCGCGCCGGGTGAGCGGGGCGGCGAACTCGGTTCCGCGCGCGGCCCGCAGCCTCGTGGCGGCTAGCGCAGGATCAAGCCGACGGTGGCCGTTCCGGACCGCACCGCGCCTTCGAGCGTCGAGGGATAGGGGCCTTCGATGTGATCGCCGGCGGCGACGAGCCCGGGTGCGATCGTCGCCGGCGGTCGCGCCAGGCCCGTCGTGCACCGCAGCGTCGCGCGCTTGTCGGCCAGCACGCGCAGCACCGTCGGCGCGTGGCCCAGCCTGGCGCCGAGCTGGCGCCGCGCCTGCGCGAGCACGACTGCACCGACGAGGTCGAGCCCGCGCTCGATGGCGGCGGCCGCGCCGCTAATTACGAAGGCGAGGCAACCGGCCGCCCGCGGCTCGCCGCTGCGCAGCAGGCCGAGATCGAAGACGAACTGCGCGGGGGCGTCGCCGTCGGCCGCCGTGCTCGCCAGCGCCAGCATCGGCTGGGCGAGGCGCGCGCCCGGCGCATGCAGCAGCACCGTGACGATCGGCTCGTGGGGCAGCGCCGCCGCCTGCTCGGCCCACGGGGCCGCGTGCTCGGCCGCCAGCCGCGCGGCCTCGACGCTGCTGCACGCGAGCACCACGGCATCGAAGGTCGCCGTGGTGCCGTCGGAGACGGCGACGGACCACCGCCCGGCCGCCTCGCGCTGCAGCCGCATCACCCGTGCGCGCCGCTGCACGCGGGCCCCGCGCGCTTCGAGCCAGGCGCTCGCCGGGTCGGGCAAGAGCGCGCCGAGGTCGACGCGCGGCAGCAGCAGGTCCGCGCTGCCTGGGCCGGCGAACAGCGCGTCGTGCAGCACGCGGAGGAAAACGCGCGCGCTGGCGACGCCGGCCGGCGTGTTCAGCGCCGCGACGCACAGCGGCTCGATGAAGTCGCGCCGAAGGGCCGCGGGCAGGTCGGCGGCGAGCCCTTCGACGGTGAGATCGTCGGCGCAACGGAAGCCGGCGCGCTGCCAGCGCCACGCGGCGCGCAGCAGCGCAAGCCGGTCGCGCCAGGGCCAGCCCCGGGCGGCGAGCACGCCGCGCACGAAGGCGACGAGCGGCGCGCCGGGCGGAAGCCGCAGGCCGCGGCCCTGCGCATCGAGCAGCGTGAGCGGCATGCGCTGCAGCACCGCGTCGGGCTCGACGCCGACGCACCGCATCAGCGCGAGCGTCTGGACGTAGGCGCCGATCAGGATGTGCTGGCCGTTGTCGAGCACCGGGCCGGTACGGCCGTCGTCGATGCGGCGCGCGCGGCCGCCGAGGCCGGGCGCCATCTCGTAGAGCGTCACGGCCGCGCCGCGCGACGTGGCCTCGACCGCCGCCGCGAGCCCGGCCCAGCCGCCGCCGACGACGGCGATGCGGCGCTCGCTCACCGCTCCTTCCAGTTCGTCTTCCAGGCAAGCCACAGCTTGCGCAGCGGCGTCAAGGCGATGCGCTGGTGCAGCACGCGGAAGTCGTCGGCCTCGATCTCGCGCAGCAGCGTGCGGTAGATCGACGCCATCATCAGCCCGGGCCGCTGCGCGCGGCGCGCCTCGCTCGGCAGCAGCGCCAAGGCTTCGTCGTAGCAGCGGTGCGCGCGCTCGGCCTGGAACTTCATCAGCGCGACGAAGCGTTCGCTGTAGCCCCAGGGTGGCTCGCGCTTGAGCAACTCGTTCGCCTTCACGTCGAAGCGCTGCAGCTCGCTGACCGGCAAATAGATGCGCCCGCGCCGCGCGTCGTCGCCGACGTCGCGAATGATGTTGGTGAGCTGGAAGGCGAGCCCGAGCATGTGCGCGTAGCGGCGCGTGGGCTCGTCGATCGGCACGCCGTCCTCGGCGCCGAAGATGCCGGCGGACACCTCGCCGACGATGCCAGCCACCAGGTGGCAGTAGCGCTTCAGTGCAGGCTCGTCGAGGTAGCGGGTCTGGCTCAGGTCCATCTCGCAGCCGTCGACCACCTGCTGCAAGTGATCGGCCCGGATGCCGAAGCGCGCGCTGTGCGGCATCAGCGCCTGCATCACCGGATGCTGCGGCCCCCCGGCGTAGGCCTTCGCGATTTCCTGGCGCCACCAGGCGAGCTTGGTCGCGGCCACGCCGGGGTCGCTGACTTCGTCCACCACGTCGTCCACCTCGCGGCAGAAGGCATAGAAGGCGGTGATCGCCTCGCGGCGCGCGGGCGGCAGGAACAGGAACGTGTAGTAGAAGCTCGAGCCGCTCGCGGCAGCCTTGCTCTGGACGTAGGCCTGGGGCGTCATGGGCGGCGCGGATTGTGCGGCGGCGGCCCGCTCATCGCATGACGAGCGCACGCACGCCGATCAGCACCGCGTCGAGCGCGCCCAGCGTCGGCCGGCGACGCAGGCTGGCGTGATCGATCGCCGCGAGCTTGTCGAGGATGCGCAGGCCACCTTGCACGACGCCGCGCAGCTCCCAGCCGGCGCGGCCCGGCACCTGGCGCACGAGCGGCGCGCCGAAGTCCATCGACTCGCGCGCCCAGGCGCAGACCGCGGCGACGAGCGCGCGCGTCGCTTCGCTGTCGTGCCGGGCGAACAGCGCCGCCTCGTCGACGCCGTGCCGGACGCAGTCTTCGAGCGGGATGTACAGCCGCCCGCGCGGCAGGTCGACGCTCAGGTCCTGCCAGAAGTTGACGAGCTGCAGGGCGCTGCAGATGGCGTCCGAGCGGGCGAGTGCGGCCGGCTCGTCGATGCCGTACAGATGCAGCAGCAGCCGCCCGACCGGGTTGGCCGAACGGCGGCAGTAGTCGAGCAGCGCGGCGCGGTCGGCGTAGCGGGCGACCGTCACGTCTTGCGCGAAGGCGCTCAGGAGGTCGGCCAGCGGCGCATGCGGCAGCCGGTGCCGCTCGATGGCCGTGGCGAGCGCGGCGAACACCGGCAGCCAGCGCGTCGAGGCCGGCCGGCCGGCGTAGGTGGCGTCGAGGTCGGCGCGGTAGGCGGCTAGCGCGTCGAGGCGCTCGGCCGGCGTTGCGTCGCCTTCGTCGGCCAGGTCGTCCGCGGTGCGCGCGTAGCGGTAGATCGCGGTGATGGGCGAACGCAGCGCCGGCGGGCACAGCCAGGATGCGACGGGAAAGTTCTCGTAGTGGTCGATGCCCATGAGCACGGCGAAAAAGGCGCGCGGATTGTGCGGGGCAAGGCGGCTGCAGGGCCGGCGCCGCGGCCTGCGTTGACACGCCGTCAGCTCGGCCCCTACAGTACTGACCAGTCAGTCAGTAACGGCGAACCGGTGGCTTTTCGATCCGGCTCGCGCAGGGTGGCAGCCCCTCTGCCCGATCGACATCCGAGGTGATTCCATGGTCGTTGCTCCTCCATCACGAGCCGCGCGGGCGCTGCTGTGGCCGGTGCTGTGCGCCGGCCTGCTCGCCGCCTGCTCGAAGCCGGCGCCGGCGCCCGAGCCTCTGCGATCGGTGCGCACGATGGTGGTCGCCGAAGGCCGCGCCGGGGGCACGCACGAGTACGCGGGCGAGGTACGGGCGCGGGTCGAGTCGCGGCTGGGCTTCCGGGTCGGCGGCAAGATCGTCAGGCGCGCGGTCGATCTCGGCGACAGCGTCAAGGCCGGGGCGCTGCTCGCGCAGCTCGACCCGCAGGACCTGCGATTGAGCCAGGACAGCGCCCGCGCCGCGCTGGGCTCCGCGCAGGCCCAGCACGACCTTGCCGCGGCCGACTTCAAGCGCTACCAGGAACTGCTCGCGCAGGGCTTCATCAGCGCGGCCGAACTGGAACGTCGCGAAGCGACGCTGAAGGCCGCGCGCGCGACGCTCGAGCAGGCGCGTGCGCAAGTCGCGGTGCAGGGCAACCAGGCGGCCTATGCCTCGCTGGTGGCCGATGCAAGTGGCGTGATCACCGCGGTCGAGGCCGAGCCGGGCCAGGTCGTGGCGGCCGGCGCGCCGGTCGTGCGCCTCGCGCACGACGGCCCGCGCGACGTCGTTTTCTCGGTGCCCGAGGACCAGCAGGCCTGGGTGCGCAGCTTCGAGGGCAAGCCAGGCGCGCTGAAGGTGCGGCTGTGGGGCGCGGACGACGTGCTGCCGGCCACCGTGCGTGAGGTCGCCGCGGCCACCGACGCCAGCACGCGCACCTTCCTCGTCAAGGCCGACATCGGCCGTGCGCCCGTGAAGCTGGGCCTGACCGCCACGGCGCAGATCGAGCGTCCGGCCGCGGACGGCGTGATCAAGTTGCCGCTCGCCGCGGTGTTCGAGTCGGGCGGGCGCTCGGCGGTCTGGGTGCTCGACGCGCAGACGATGAAGGTCGCGGCGCAGCCCGTGCAGTTGGCCGGCGCCGACGGCAACGAGGTGGTCATCGCCGCCGGCCTGAAGCCCGGCGCGGAGGTCGTGACCGCGGGCGTGCACGTCTTGAGCCCCGGGCAGACGGTGCGGCGCTACCTGCCGGCGCAGACCACCGCGGCGCGCTGAGTCCGGCATGAACGACACCACCGGCACGCCGCCGCCCGGCGGCCGCTTCAACGTCTCACGCTGGGCGCTCGAGCATGCGCCGCTGACGCGCTACCTCATGCTCGTGCTGCTGGTGCTGGGCGTCGCCGCCTACTTCCAGCTCGGTCAGGACGAAGACCCGCCGTTCACCTTCCGCGCGATGGTCGTGCAGGCCTTCTGGCCCGGCGCGACGGCCGAGCAGATGGCCGAGCAGGTGACCGACAAGATCGAGCGCACGCTGCAGGAGGTGCCCTATGCCGACAAGATCCGCAGCTACACCAAGCCGGGCGAATCGCTGACGATCTTCCAGCTGAAGGACAGCTCGCCGCCGAAGGAGGTGGCCAACGTCTGGTACCTCGCGCGCAAGAAGATCGGCGACATCCGGGGGACGCTGCCCGGCGGCGTGCAGGGCCCCTTCTTCAACGACGAGTTCGGCGACGTCTACGGCTCGATCTACGCGCTCAGTGCCGACGGCTTCAGCGACGAGGAACTGCGCCAGCAGGCGGACGAGCTGCGTGCGCGCCTGCTGCGCGTGCCGAGCGTCGCGAAGGTGGAGCTGTTCGGGGTGCAGGCCGAGAAGGTGTTCGTCGAGATTTCGCAGAAGCGGCTGGCGCAGCTGGGGCTGGACTTCAACGCGGTGCTCGCGCAGCTCGCGGCGCAGAACGCGGTCGAGGGCGCGGGCAACTTGACCGCCGCGGGCCAGACGGTGCAGGTGCGCATCGCCGGGCAGTTCAATTCGGTCGAGGCGCTGAAGAACTTCCCGATCCGTGCGGTGAACGCGCAGACCGGCGCGGCCTCGAGCCTGCGGCTGGGCGACCTCGCGGAGATCCGCCGCGCCTACGTCGATCCGCCGTCGGTGAAGGTGCGTCACCAGGGCAAGCCGGTGATCGCGCTCGGCATTTCAATGGCCAAGGGCGGCGACATCCTCAAGCTCGGCGACGACCTGCGCGTCGCGGTGGCGCGCGTGGCCGACGAGCTGCCCGCAGGGATCGAGCTCGCGCAGCTGCAGGACCAGCCGAGTTCGGTCTCGCGCTCGGTCGGCGAGTTCGTGCGGGTGCTGATCGAGGCGGTGGTGATCGTGCTCGGCGTGAGCTTCGTCGCGCTGGGCCTGCACCGCCAGCCCGGCAGTCGGCTGGGCTTCGTGCTCGATGTGCGGCCTGGCCTGGTGGTCGCGATCACGATCCCGCTGGTGCTCGCGATCACCTTCGTGACGATGTACTACTGGGGCGTCGGCCTGCACAAGATCTCGCTCGGCGCGCTGATCATCGCGCTGGGCCTGCTGGTCGACGACGCGATCATCGCGGTCGAGATGATGGTGAGGAAGCTCGAAGAGGGCTACGACAAGGCGCGCGCCGCCACCTTCGCCTACGAGCTGACCGCGATGCCGATGCTCACCGGCACGCTGATCACCGCGGCGGGCTTCCTGCCGATCGGCCTGGCGCAGTCGACCGTCGGCGAGTACACCTTCGCGATCTTCGCGGTGACGACTGCGGCGCTGCTGATCTCGTGGCTGGTGTCGGTCTACTTCGTGCCCTACCTCGGCACCTTGCTGCTGAAGGTGAAGCCGCATGCGCAGGTGGGGCAAGGGGGCGGCGGGCCGCACGAGCTGTTCGACACGCCGTTCTACGTGCGCTTTCGCGGGCTGGTCGGCTGGTGCGTCGCGCATCGCTGGATCACGATCGGCGCGACGCTCGCGATCTTCGCGCTCGGCATCGCCGGCATGGGCCGCGTGCAGCAGCAGTTCTTCCCCGATTCGAGCCGGCCGGAGATCCTGGTCGATCTGTGGCTGCCCGAAGGCAGCGCGTTCGAGTCGACCGAGGCGCTCGCCAAGCGCTTCGAAGCGCGGCTGATGAAGGAGCCGGGCGTCGCCAGCGTCACCACCTGGGTCGGCAGCGGCACGCCGCGCTTCTATCTGCCGCTCGACCAGATCTTTCCTCAGACGAACGTGATGCAGTCGATCGTGCTGCCGAAAGATCTGAAGACGCGCGAAGCGCTGCGCCAGCAGCTGCCGGCGATGCTTGCCGAGGCTTTCCCCGAGGCGCGCGGCCGCGTGAAGCTGCTGCCCAACGGGCCGCCGGTGCCGTACCCGGTGCAGTTCCGCGTCGTCGGCGCCGAGGTGAAGGCGGTGCGGCAGTGGGCCGACGAGGCCAAGGCCATCCTGCGCGCGAATCCGAAGATGCGCGGTGTCAACGACAACTGGAACGAATCGATCAAGGCGCTGCGGCTTGACGTCGACCAGGACAAGGCGCGCGCGCTCGGCGTGAGCAGCCAGTCGATCGCGCAGGCCTCGCGCACCATCCTCTCGGGCACCACGATCGGCCAGTACCGCGAAGGCGACCGGCTGATCGACATCGTGCTGCGCCAGCCGCTCGACGAACGCAACGCGATCACCGACATCGCCAACGGCTACGTGCCGACGAGCAACGGCCGCTCGGTGCCGCTGACGCAGGTCGCGCAGATCGGCTTCGGCTGGGAGCCGGGCGTGCTGTGGCGCGAGAACCGCGACTACGCGGTCACGGTACAGGGCGACGTGGTCGAGGGCGTGCAGGGCGCGACCGTCACCGCCGAACTGCTGCCCGCGCTGCGCGAGCTGGAGAAGCGCATGCCGGCCGGCTATCGGATCGAAGTCGCCGGCGCGGTCGAGGAGAGCAGCAAGGGACAGGGCTCGATCGCCGCCGGCGCGCCGCTGATGCTTTTCATCATGTTCACGCTGTTGATGCTGCAGCTGCACAGCTTCAGCCGCGCGATGCTGGTGTTCCTGACCGGCCCGCTCGGCATCGCCGGCGTCGCCGGCGCGCTGATCCTGCTCGGGCGGCCCTTCGGCTTCGTCGCGCTGCTCGGGGTGATCGCGCTGATCGGGATGATCATGCGCAACTCGGTGATCCTGATCGACCAGATCGAGCAGGACCGCGCGAAGGGCGTCGCGGCCTGGGATGCGATCGTCGAGGCGGCGGTGCGCCGCTTCCGGCCGATCGTGCTGACCGCCGCGGCAGCGGTGCTGGCGATGATCCCGCTGTCGCGCAGCGTGTTCTGGGGGCCCATGGCGGTGGCGATCATGGGTGGCTTGATCGTCGCGACGGCCTTGACCCTGCTTGCCTTGCCGGCGATGTACGCGGCCTGGTTCCGGGTCGAGCGCGAAGCCCGGACCGAGGAGCCGGGTCGCTAGAATCGCGCGCCTGTCGGGAACCGGACCGAAGGGGCTGCGGCCCCTTCGTCGTTTCTGGCGCGGGTGGCGAAATTGGTAGACGCACCAGGTTTAGGTCCTGACGCCCGCAAGGGTGTGCGGGTTCGAGTCCCGCCCCGCGCACCAGCCGCACATCGAAGCAACCCAGCAAGAGAGCAAGCCATGGCCGTCACCGTCGAAACGCTCGAGAAGCTCGAGCGCCGCATCACCCTCCGGCTTTCGGCCGACACGATCAAGAACGAGGTCGAGTCGCGGCTCAAGCGGCTTGCGAAGACGGTGAAGGCCGACGGGTTCCGGCCCGGCAAGGTGCCGATGAGCGTGGTCTCGCAGCGCTACGGCTATTCGGTGCAGTACGAAGTGATGAACGACAAGGTCGGCGAGGCCTTCAGCCAGGCGGCCAACGAAGCGAAGCTGCGCGTCGCCGGCGCGCCGCGCATCAGCGAGAAGGACGGCGCGCCCGAAGGCGAGATGGCCTTCGACGCCACCTTCGAGGTCTACCCCGAGGTGAAGCTCGGCGACCTCGCGAGCGCCGAGGTCGAGCGCACCGCGAGCGAAGTCACGGAGGCCGCGATCGACAAGACGCTCGACATCCTGCGCAAGCAGCGCCGGACCTTCGCCCAGCGTCCGGCCGTCGAAGCGGCAGCCGACGAGGACCGGGTCACGATCGACTTCGAAGGCAAGATCGACGGCGTGCCCTTCGACGGCGGGAAGGCCGAAGGCTTCCAGTTCATCCTGGGCGAAGGCCGGATGCTCGAAGCTTTTGAAAAGGCGGTGCGCGGCATGAAGGCGGGCGAATCGAAGACCTTCCCCTTGCAGTTTCCCGAGGACTACCAGGGCAAGGACGTCGCCGGCAAGGAAGCGGACTTCCTCGTGACGCTGAAGAAGGTTGAGGTGCAGCACCTGCCGGAGGTCAACGAAGCGTTCGCGAAGTCGCTCGGCATCCAGGACGCGACGGTCGAAGGCCTGCGCGCCGACATCAAGAAGAACCTGGAGCGCGAAGTGAAATTCCGCGTCGCTGCGCGCAACAAGGCGGCGGTGATGGATGCGTTGGTGAAAACGGCGGAACTCGATGTGCCGCGGGCGCTGGTCGCCGGGGAGGTCGAGCGCATGATCGAGAACGCACGCGCCGACTTGAAGAAGCGCGGCGTCAAAGATGCCGACAAGGCACCGATCCCGGCCGAACTGTTCGCCGAGCAGGCCGAGCGGCGCGTGCGGCTCGGGCTCGTCGTCGCGGAACTCGTGCGTGCCAACCAGTTGCAGGCGAAGCCGGAGCAGATCACTTCGCACATCGATGAGATGGCGCAGAGCTACGAGAAGCCGGAGGAGGTCAAGCGCTGGTACTTCGGCGACCGGCAGCGGCTGGCCGAAGTGGAGGCCGTCGTGATCGAGAACAACGTCGCCGACTTCGTGCTGGGCAAGGCGAAGGTCGTCGACAAAACCGTGCCCTTCGATGAATTGATGGTCTGATGCGGGAAGGCGTGGGCTTGAGGAACAGGCTTCGCCCCGCATCTGCCTTCGACGCAACAGCAGCAATCCACTTCAAGCGAGGTCCTTCATGAGCGCGCTCGACACTCAAGCCTTGGGCATGGTGCCCATCGTCATCGAACAGTCCGGGCGCGGCGAGCGCTCGTACGACATCTACAGCCGCATGCTGCGCGAGCGCGTCGTGTTCCTCGTCGGCCCGGTCAACGACCAGACGGCGAACCTGATCGTCGCGCAGCTGTTGTTCCTGGAAAGCGAGAACCCCGACAAGGACATCTCGCTGTACATCAATTCGCCGGGCGGCTCGGTCAGTGCGGGGCTGTCCATCTACGACACGATGCAGTTCATCAAGCCGGACGTCTCCACGCTGTGCATGGGCATGGCTGCAAGCATGGGTTCGTTCCTGTTGACCGCCGGCGCCAAGGGCAAGCGTTTCGCGCTGCCGAACGCGCGCGTGATGATCCACCAGCCTTCGGGGGGCGCGCAGGGCCAGGCCACCGACATCGAGATCCAGGCACGCGAGATCATCAAGACGCGCGAGCAGCTCAACCGCATCTACGCCGAGCGCACCGGCCAGAGCTACGAGAAGATCACCGCCGACATGGAGCGCGACTTCTTCATGTCGGCCACGGAAGCCAAGGACTACGGGCTGATCGACAAGGTGATCGACAAGCGCGCTTAGCGCAAGGCGTTGTGGCCCGGAGCAGGGCCGGTAAAGCGGCGGTAAACGGGGCTTTTTTCCTATGAAAGGCCCCGTTTTCTTTTCACTTATGATGGGCCGCGACCTCCCCCACCGGCATCACCCATGGCAGAGAAAAAAGGCTCCTCCAGCGAAAAGGTGCTGTATTGCTCTTTCTGCGGGAAGAGTCAGCACGAAGTAAAGAAGCTGATCGCGGGGCCTTCGGTGTTCATTTGCGACGAGTGCATCGAGCTCTGCAACGACATCATCCGCGACGAAGTGCCCGCCGAAGGCCACGAGACCAAGGCCCCGAAGAGTGACCTGCCCGCGCCCGGCGAGATCAAGGCAAGCCTCGACCAGTACGTGATCGGCCAGGAAGCCGCAAAGCGCACGCTCGCGGTCGCCGTCTACAACCACTACAAGCGCCTGAAGCACATGCAGGGCGCGGGCAAGAAGGACGAGATCGAGCTCGCCAAGAGCAACATCCTGCTGATCGGACCCACCGGTTCCGGCAAGACGCTGCTCGCGCAGACGCTTGCGCGACTGCTGAACGTCCCCTTCGTGATCGCTGACGCGACGACGCTCACTGAAGCCGGTTACGTCGGCGAGGACGTCGAAAACATCATCCAGAAGCTGCTGCAGAACTGCAATTACGACGTCGATCGTGCGCAGCGCGGCATCGTCTACATCGACGAGATCGACAAGATCTCGCGCAAGGCCGACAACCCATCGATCACCCGCGACGTGTCGGGCGAGGGCGTGCAGCAGGCGTTGCTCAAGCTCGTCGAAGGCACGATGGCGAGCGTTCCACCGCAGGGCGGACGCAAGCATCCGAACCAGGACTTCCTGCAGATCGACACGACGAACATCCTGTTCATATGCGGTGGCGCCTTCGACGGGCTGGAGAAGGTAATCCAGAACCGCTCGGAAAAGTCGGGCATCGGCTTTTCGGCCTCGGTCAAGTCGAAAAGCGAGCGCAAGGTGAGCGAGGTGTTCCGCGACGCGGAGCCCGAAGACCTGATCAAGTTCGGCCTGATCCCGGAACTGGTCGGCCGCCTGCCGGTGGTCGCGACGCTCGGCGAACTGACCGAGGATGCCCTGGTGCAGATCCTCACCGAGCCGAAGAACGCGCTGGTCAAGCAGTACCAGAAGCTGTTTTCGATGGACGGCGTCGATCTCGAGATCCGCAACTCGGCGTTGACCGCGATCGCGAAGAAGGCGCTGGCGCGCAAGACCGGCGCGCGCGGCCTGCGCTCCATCATGGAGCAGTCGCTGATGGACACCATGTTCGAGCTGCCCACCCTCGAAGGCGTGCAGAAGGTGGTACTCGACGAACACACGATCGACGACCAGGGCAAGCCCCTGCTCGTGTACCGGGAACAGAAGGCGAGCGCCTGATCCGTCGGGTGGCTCGATCCAGACTTTCATGACCGGGCGTTCGCGTTCAGCGACCGCCACCGTCCTTGCAATCCAAGACTCGGGCGTCACCTGACGCTTTCGAGAAAGTGAGACCACCATGTCCGGACATCCGATCCTGCCCTCCGAACCGCTGACCCTGCCGCTGCTGCCGCTGCGTGACGTGGTCGTCTTCCCGCACATGGTCATCCCGCTGTTCGTCGGGCGCCCGAAGTCCATCAAGGCGCTCGAAGCCGCCATGGAGGCGGGCCGTCAGATCATGCTGGTCGCCCAGAAGGCTGCCGGGAAAGACGAGCCCAAGGCGGACGACATGTTCGAGATCGGCTGCGTCTCGAGCATCCTGCAAATGCTCAAGTTGCCCGACGGCACGGTGAAGGTGCTGGTCGAAGGCATGCAGCGTGCGAGCACCAAGCACATCGACGACAGCGGCGAGTTCTTCACCGCCGAGGTCGTGCCACTTGCGCCGGAGGCCGAGCCGTCGCCGGAGGTTGAGGCGCTGCGCCGGGCGGTTACGCAGCAGTTCGACCAGTACGTCAAGCTCAACAAGAAGATCCCCCCTGAGATCCTGACCTCGATTGCCGGCATCGACGACGCCGGACGGCTCGCCGACACCATCGCCGCCCACCTGCCGCTGAAGCTCGAGAACAAGCAGGCGATCCTCGATCTCGATTCAGTCAACAGCCGGCTCGAAAAGCTGCTCGAACAGCTCGAGCACGAAGTCGACATCCTTCAGGTCGAAAAGCGCATCCGCGGCCGCGTCAAGCGGCAGATGGAGAAGAGCCAGCGGGAGTACTACCTGAACGAGCAGGTCAAGGCGATCCAGAAGGAGCTCGGCGAGGGCGAGGAGGGCGCGGACCTCGAAGAACTCGAGAAGAAGATCGTCGCCGCGAAGATGCCCAAGGAGGCGCGCAAGAAGGCGGACGCCGAACTGAAGAAGCTCAAGCTGATGTCGCCGATGAGCGCAGAGGCGACCGTGGTGCGCAACTACATCGACTCGCTGGTCAACCTGCCGTGGGCGAAGAAGACCAAGATCAAGCACGACCTCGTGCATGCCGAGGACGTGCTTAACGAAGACCACTACGGCCTCGACAAGGTCAAGGACCGCATCCTCGAGTACCTCGCGGTGCAAGGGCGCGTCGACAAGGTCAAGGCGCCGATCCTCTGCCTTGTCGGCCCGCCGGGTGTCGGCAAGACCTCGCTCGGCCAGAGCGTCGCCCGCGCCACCGGTCGCAAGTTCGTGCGCATGGCGCTCGGCGGCGTGCGCGACGAAGCGGAGATCCGCGGCCATCGCCGCACCTACATCGGATCGATGCCGGGCAAGGTGCTGTCGAGCCTTTCGAAGGTCGGCACGCGCAACCCGCTGTTCCTGCTCGACGAGATCGACAAGCTCGGCATGGACTTTCGCGGCGATCCTTCATCGGCCCTGCTGGAAGTGCTTGATCCCGAGCAGAACCACACCTTCAGCGATCACTACATCGAACTCGATTTCGACCTGAGCGACGTGATGTTCATCGCGACCTCGAACTCGATGAACATCCCTCCGGCCTTGCTCGACCGGATGGAAGTGATCCGCCTGGCGGGCTACACCGAAGACGAGAAGCTCAACATCGCGCAGAAGTACTTGCTGCCGAAGCAGCGCACCAACAACGGCGTGAAAGACGACGAGCTCGAAGTCACCGAAAGCGCGTTGCGCGGCATCGTCCGCTACTACACGCGCGAAGCCGGCGTGCGATCGCTCGAACGCGAGATCTCGAAGATTTGCCGCAAGGTCGTCAAAGGCCTGCAGCTCAAGAAGTACGAGGGCCGCGTGGTGGTCGAAGAGGGCAACCTCAACGATTTTCTCGGCGTGCGCAAGTTCGACTACGGCCGCGCCGAGAAGGAAGACCAGGTCGGTCAGGTCGTGGGCCTTGCATGGACGGAAGTCGGCGGCGATCTGCTGACGATCGAGGCCGCGGTGATGCCGGGCAAGGGCAACATCATCCGCACCGGATCGCTCGGCGACGTGATGAAGGAATCGGTCGAAGCCGCCCGCTCGGTCGTGCGCTCGCGCTCGCGGCGCTTGGGCATCAAGGACGAGCTGTTCGAGAAGCGCGACATCCACATCCACGTGCCCGACGGCGCGACGCCGAAGGACGGTCCGAGCGCGGGCATCGCGATGACGACGGCCTTCGTCTCGGCGCTCACCGGCATCCCGGTGCGCCACGACGTCGCGATGACCGGCGAGATCACGCTGCGGGGCGAGGTCACCGGTATCGGTGGCCTGAAGGAGAAGCTGCTCGCCGCGCATCGCGGCGGCATCAAAACGGTGATGATCCCGGAGGAGAACGTCAAGGACTTGCAGGACATCCCCGAGAACGTCAAGAACCAGCTCGAGATCGTGCCGGTCAAGTGGATCGACAAGGTGCTGGAAGTCGCGTTGACTGCGGCGCCGCAGCCGCTCGCGGAAGAGGAGGCGAAGGCCGACGCGCCGAAGGCAGGCGAACCCGCGGCCGCGCCCGCGAGCGACGTGATGACGCATTGAATGCAAGCCTCGTGCAGTGCGGCGGGCTCGAAGAATCCGCTACACTGCGCGCCTCGCATCAAGGCATGTCCTTGAAGCGAGCGATGCGGGAATAGCTCAGTTGGTAGAGCGCAACCTTGCCAAGGTTGAGGTCGCGAGTTCGAGCCTCGTTTCCCGCTCCAGTTTTGACATCGAAAGGGAAGCAGCGGCTTCCCTTTCTCGTCTTCGGCGCGGTAGCAAAGCGGTTATGCAGCGGATTGCAAATCCGTCCAGGCCAGTTCGACTCTGGCCCGCGCCTCCAGACTTCTCGTACGCCCCGTTCGCACGGGGCGTTTTCTTTTTCGCGCCTGCTTCACGAGGTGGTCCTTGCGGTGCGCGACACTTCGGGCCCTGGGCCTCGATGGCGAAATAGGCAGACGCAGCGGACTTGAACTGATTTGAGCGCTCGCGCGGAAACGCGCGGGATGACACCCGTCAAAGTCGGCGAACCCCCTGCGAGCACTGCGCGCGAGGCAACGCCGAGCCAAGCCGCCCCGTCCCGGCGGAAGGTGTAGAGAGCGGACGGCGGGCACCTACCGGAGCGTCGATGCGGCGCTTCCACGGTGAAGGCGCGCTCCAGACCCCGAACATGCGCCCTGCGGTACGCGCAGTGGCGCATGGCGGCGAAAGCCGTAGAGGCAGGAAAATCCGCAGGACTTCACCGTCCGTGCCGGTTCGAACCCGGCTCGAGGCACCAGAGCGATCGACACCGCAGGAGCCCGCCCTCCGTGAACGACGATCTCGCACCGGCCGGCGGCTCCAAGCGCCGGTACCTGACGGTGCTGTTCTCCGACCTCACCGGCTCCACCCGCCTGGCCGACTCCATGGAGGCCGAGCACTACGCCGAGCTGCTGACCGCGTTGCGCGAGGTCAGCCACGACGTGGTCGCCAAGCATGGCGGGACGCTGGTACGAATGCAGGGCGACGGCCTGCTCGCGATCTTCGGCCACCCGGTCTCGCTGGAAGACGACGGCCGGCGCGCCGTCGAGGCGGCACTCGAACTCCACGCGCTCGTGCGCTCGACGCCGCTCGACGCGCCTCTGCCACCCGACCTGCCGCTCGCGCTGCACAGCGGCGTGCATGCCGGCCTGCTGCTGATCGAGCCCGGCGACTTGGTGCGCGGGCGCTTCGAGATCGTCGGGGACGCGGCCAACGTCGCCGCGCGCTTGTCGAGCGCGGCAGAGCCCGACGAGGTGCTCGTCAGCGAGGAGACGCTCGGCCGTGCCAGCCACTTCTTTCGCACGGGGCCGCATCGGCGCCTCGCGGTCAAGGGCAAGAACCAGCCGATCGAGGTGGTCCCGGTGTCTGCGCGTGCAGAAGTGGCGTCGCGTTCGCAGGCGTCTCGGCGCCGCGGCCTCACGCCCTTCATCGCGCGGCAGGCCGAGCTCGCGGTGCTCGAAGCCGCTCTCGACGACGCAGTGCAGGGCCGGGCCCGGCACCTGGTGATCGTCGCGCCGCCGGGCACCGGCAAGACGCGGCTTGCCGAGGAATTCCTCCAGCGCGCGGTCGCGCGCGGCTGTCTCGTGCACCGCGGCGACTGCGAGAGCTACCTGAGCGCCGAGCCGCTGCAGCCGCTGCTGCAGGTGCTGCGCGAGCTGGTCGGCCTGCGGCCTGGCGTCGCGCCGGCCGAGGCACTGCTCGCCTGCAAGGCGTGGACGCAGGCCCTGGACGCGACGCTCGCGGCACACGCCGCGGTGTTACGCCCGCTGCTGGCAACGGCCGGTGAAGGCGCGGCCGGCTTGCAGGCGCAGGCCGCGTTGGTCGAGCTGCTGCTCGGCCTGTCGCTGCACCGACCGCTGCTGCTCTTCATCGACGACTGGCAGTGGTCCGACGACGCGACCCGCCACGCGGTGACCGCGCTGCGTGCCGCGATCGATGCCGGCGCCGGCCACCGGCTGCTGCTGCTGGTGGCGAGCCGGCCGAGCGAATCGATTGCGGCCGACAGCGCCGGCAGCCCGACGCTTGCGCTCGCGGCCTTCGACGACGACGCGGCCGCGGAGACCATCGCGCGCCTGCTGCCGCGCGTCGACCCGTTCGTGCAGGACGAGATCCGCAACTACGCCGGTGGCAACCCGCTGTTCATCGAGGAGCTGTGCCATTCGGCGTCGCACGAGCCGACCGATCGGCGCGCGCGGCGCTCGCACGGCGGGCCGGCCTGGCTCGAGGCGCTGATCCAGTCGCGTGTCGAACGCCTCGCGCCCGAACAGGCCGAGCTGGTGCGCACCGCGGCCGTCATCGGCAACGTCGTGCCGAGCTGGCTCTTGCGGCGCCTCACCGGCGTCGCGGAAGACCACCCGCGGCTGCGCGCCCTCGCCGACGAGGACTTCCTCTTTCCCGGCGACACGCCGGGCACGCTGCGCTTCAAGCACGGCATCGCGCGCGACGTGATCTATGCGGCGGTCGGGCTGCGCCAGCGGCAGGCGCTGCATCTGGCGGTCGCCGAAGTGCTGGCCGCGCGCGAGGAAGCCGACGCGCCGCACGAGGCGCTGGCCTACCACTACGGCGCGGCCGGCCGCCCCGTCGAGGCGGCGCGGCATGCCGAACTGGCCGGCGACCGCGCTCGGCTGGCGTCGGCGCTCGATCGCGCGAAGACGCATTACCGCGCCGCGCTCGCCGCGCTCGACACGATGCCGGCCGCCGAACGCGACGAGCGCCGCTGGCTCGGCATCGCGCAGCGCTTCGGCCTGGCCTGCGTGTTCGATGCGGCGCGGCAGGATCTCGCGCTGTTCCGCCGCGCGGTGCAGATCGCGCAGGCGCACGACGACGCGCCGTCGATCGCCGCGGCCGAGTACTGGCTCGGCTACATCCACTACGCGCTCGGCGAAGCGCCGGCCGCCGCGTTGCACGGCGAGCGCGCGCTCGACGCCGCGTTGCGCGCCGACGCGCACCCTCTCGCGGTGCAGGTGCGCGCGACGCTCGGCCAGGTGCGCATGGCCACCGGCGAGTACGACGCGGCGCTCGCGCTGCTCGACGAGGCGATCGCCGTGAAGCGTCGCCACCGCAGCGGCGGCAAGCCGGCGGTCGGCTCGGCCTATTCGCTCGCGACGAAGGCGACGGTGCTCGGCGACCTGGGCCGCTTCGACGAAGCCGAGGCCTGCTTCGCCGAAGCGCTGCATGCCGCGGGCCACGGCTCGCACGAGGTCGAGGCCTCGACGCGCGGCCTGCAGGCCGCGGTGCTGCTGTGGCAGGGCCGCTGGGACGAAGCGCGCGCCGCGGCGGCGCACGCCTGCCGCATCGCGCAGCGCGTGCGCAGCCTCTATTCATTGGCGATGAGCGACGCCGCCGGCGCCTACGGTGCGTGGATGACCGAGCGGCGGCCCGAGTCGCTGCAGACCATCCGCCGCGCCGGCAGCTGGCTCGAGTCGCGCGAGGGTCGGCTGTTCGCCTCGCTGCTGCACGGCTGGCGTGCCGACGGCCTGGCCGATGCCGGCGACGCCGCCGGCCTGCGCCAGGCCGTCGCCGAGGCGCTGCGGCGCGCGCGCCAGCACGACCGGCTCGGCGTGCCGATGGCGCTGCGCGCGATGGCGCGTGCCGCCTCGGTGGCCGGCGACGGCGCCACGGCCGACCGCTGGCTCGCGCGCGCGCTCGATGCGGCGCACGCCCGGCAATCGGCGCACGAGATCGCCGTGACCCGCTGGGCGCAGGCCGCGTGGGGCCGCGACCGCAGCGCGGCGCCGCGGCATCTCGACGCGGCCGAAGCGGCGTTCGAGCGCATGCGCATGCCCTGGCACCTGGCGCAGGCGCGTGCGCTGCGCAAGACGACGGAAGCCTAGGCCGCCGCGCGACGCGCCGGCGCGTCGACCGGCGGGCCGGCCGACGCTAGGGCCGCTCGAGCACGACGTGGCCGCTCGCGAGCCCGCGCCGCAGCGTGCCGGCTTCGAGCAACGCGAGCATCAGCCCGGTCAACACCCCCATCGCCATCGCGCGACCGGGGCAGGGGTGGACCGGCCCGCCGTCCGGCGGCGGCACGCGGTACTCGCCGCCGAACATCAGCGCGGGATCGGCCCGGCCCGCCTGCGCCAGCTGCCGGCTGGCTGCCAGCAGGCCGATCACCACCGTCGCGCCCTCGGCCACGCGCACGCCGGCGATCGAGTGCTGGCGCTTCGCGCGGCGCCACAGCATGTCGGGCACCGGCAGGCCGAGCATGGTGTCCTGCAGCGCGGCGCGCAGGCGGCTGCGCCTGGCCGCGGCGTCGGGCAGCGCTGCGAGCTCGAGCTGCAGCTCCCAGAACTTCGTGTCGCGCAGCCACACGCCGAGCACGGCGCGCGCGTTGCCGTAGACCGTCGGCGTGAACCCGAACAGGCTGCCGACCACGGTGCGCGCGACTTCCTCGTCCACCTCGTCCTTGTCGCGCGCGCCCGCACGCAGCCGCACCGCGGCCTCGACCTTCGACGACACCGGCGCATCGAATCGGCCATGCTCCTTCAGGTAGGCAAGCGCGGCACGGCGCAGGCCGTCGCCGTGCCGCTCGCCGTAGCCGGCGATCGACGCCGACGGATGCGGGCCAAACACGTAGCGCGAGGCCGACAGCGCATCCCCCGGGCAGCGTGGCGGCGCGTCGAGGTCGGCGCGCCACGAGCCGGCGGCGACATGCCGGCCGTCGGGCAAGTCGAACCACAGCGTCGAAAGCTGCGCGAGCAGCCGGTCGGCGAGCACGGCGGTGTCGATCGTGATCAGGCGCCGCGTGCCGCTCGCATCCGGCTCCTGCGGCCAGGCGCCGCGGTCGATCAGCGCTTGCGCGAGCGGATGGGCGGCGTCGAAGGCTGCGGGCTCGTCGATGCTCGCGAGCGCCGCGTTGATCCCCGGCGCGACGGCCGCGTGCTCCGGCTCGTCCATGCCCAGATGGTTGAGCCCGATCGAGCGGCCCATGCGCTCGGCGTAGCCCTCGACACTCAGGTGCCCGTCGCGGTCGCGCAGCAACTCGCAGACCGCCTTGGGCTGTGCGACCAGCACGCCGTAGTCGGTCGCGAGCACGCCCTTGGGCTGCTCGGCCACGTCCTTCCAGGCGGCGGCGCGCTCCAGCGGATCGAGCGATTCGAGCCGCTGCTGCCAGTGGCCGAAGTCCTTCGGCAGCCGGCGCGGCTTGGCGGCCAGCGAAGGCGCCGTCGGTTCGATACGGCCGATGCCCCGCAGCGCCGGCAGCGAGGGCACGAACAGGTACAGGCCCCATTGCAGCGAGACGAAGGGGTCGGGCCCGAGGTCGATGCGCACCGGCCGACCCTGCGCGTCGACGCATGCGAACTCGCGCGGGCGTCCCTGTTGCGGCACGCCGAGCAGCGGGTCGGCGTCGGTCGAGGGCAGGTGGGTGCTGTTGCCGCCGGCCAGCCAGCGCTGCAGCACCTCGAACTGCTCGGCGATGCTGGCGCAATAGGCCATGAACACGATGCCGCGATCGGCATCGTCGGGTTGCTGTTCGTTCATGCGCGCGCCGTAGCTCATGCCGCGGCGCAGGATGCGTGGCGCCGGATGCAAGGCGGCCGACGGCGTGGCCTGCGTGCCGTCGCGCGGGTTCGCGCGGCGCACGTGCGACTGCAGCGGGCAGCGCGCGCCGTTGGCGTCGCCGGCGAAGTTGAAGTCGTTCGTGCCGGCCGCGCCGACCGGCGCCGCGAGCGCCGCGCCACTCCTGCGCCGGCCGATCGCGGCTTCGAGCAGCGCGTCGGGCGCCACGCCGATCGTCGCGGCCTGCTCGCCGAGGCGCTCGAGCATCGTGCGCACGTGCTGGCGCAGCTTGCGCACGACGAGGAAGCTGCCATGGTCGAGCAGCGCGTTCGCGCAGCCGGGGTAGGGGCCGTCGCCACGGTCGTTCGGGTGGCCGAGGAAGATCTCGCCCGGCTGCACCTGGTCGTTCCAGTGCTGCGGCGGCGCCTCGTGCGCGCCGAGCTGCGGCTGGCTCAGCCCGTCGGCGAAGCCGAGCTGGTCGACCATCAGGTGCGCCGCGGCAGGGTGATGCTCGGGTCGCGGCAGGCGCAGCATCGGCTCGCGCGCAAGCACCTGCAGTCCGCAGCCCGGCGGCAGCAGCGTCTCGACGACCGGCGCGAAGTCGACGTGCACGCCGTCGTCGTCGAGCCGGCGCTGCGGGAAGTTCGCGCGCAGCTGGAGCACGGCGTGCACCAGAGAAAGTTCGAGCCGCGTGGTCGATCCTTGCAGCTTCGGCCGCAGCCATTGCGTCGGATGGTTGCCGCGCAGGTCGCCCAGCACGCCGCAGCGCGCTTCCATGCCTTGCACAAACTCCTGCGGAAAGAGCGCGAGCTGCGACTCCGGCTCGCCCAGCGCGCGCAGGCCGGCGTGGGTGAACGCGAGGTTGCGCCAGGGCCCGGCGGCCGGCGCATCCTGTTCGGGCGTGACGGGAAAGGACCGCAGCGTCGCGACCGCCCTGGCACGATCGGTCACGCGCAGCAGCAGCAGCACCCCGTCGGTCAGCGGTGCATAGCCGCGCAGGATGCCGCCTTGCAGATCGGCGGATTGCAAGCCGCCGCGCGGAGGCGGCAGCGATGGGCGCGCAAGCGGCGGCTGCTCGAACCACTCGAGCGCGGCCCCGGCCACCAGCCGAGCGGGATCGCCGGCCGCGAGGCCGAGCTGGGTCACGCGGCCGGCGCGCACGCCGGGCACGATGTCGTGCGCCGCGCGCAGCAGGATCGGTGCGTCGGCGCCGGTGAACAGCGCATTCAAGGCATGCAGCGCCGCGATCGGCTTCAGCGCCGCGACCGCCTGCTCGCGCAGGCTCGGCGCCGGCTTCGTCACCGGCCGGCCGGCGGGCAAGGTGCGCTGGTCGCCGACGGTCACCGGCGCATCGACGTAATAGAACGCCGGTGCGTCCTTCGCGCCGATCTCGAAGCGACGCACCCAGGCGATGTAGTCGGCATAGCTGCTCGCCGCGGCCAGTGGATAGCCCTCGCAGTGGCAGAACATCAGGTCGAGCAGCGTGCCGAGGTCGCGCCAGATGAAGCGCATGTACGGCTCCCAGCCGCCGTCGAAGCTGACGCTCAGCAGGAAGCGCGTGGGCTCGCCCGGCAGCGTCGGCGCAACGATCGAGAAGCGGAACTCGTGGATCGTCTCGAGCCGGCCGATCGGGTCGGGCAGCACCGCCGCATCGCGCAGCGACTCACGCTGGCCGCGCCGCAGCGCGCTTAGCACGCCAAGCACGAGCTCGAGCCGCTTCGCGTGGCTCACCCGTTGAAAGCTGTGCTCGACCAGCCCCGCCTTCACCGTCGCGAGGACGCTGAGGTTGGTGATGCCGGCCAGCTCGGTTGCAGGCTTGAGCTGGGCCATCGCCGTCTCCCTCCGACTGCCGCGGACATCATCGATCCGCAGCACCGCCGGCTCCTCCCTTCGGGGGTGGATGCCGTTTGTCTCCCCGCCGCGAAGGATGCCGCCTGGCGCCGCGCAGCACAGCGGGAAATACGCGGCCGGACGATCGAGCAACGCGGAGCGCGACGCATGGCGACGGTGAAGGAGCAGGCCGCAAGTGCCGAGGCTCAGGCGGTGAACCCGGCGGTGCTGGGCCACCGCCATCGCGGCTGGCGCCGCATGCTGCGCATCGGTGCCGACGGCGGCGAACTCGCCCCGATCGCCGCGTCGGTCAGCGACTTCATGCCGGCCAAGCTGCTCTATGCCGAAGGCGATTCCTGGCTGGCCGGCGCCGGCGCTGCGGGCAGCGCCGCCGACGCACTGATCCCGGCGATCCGCACGCCTTTTCTCACCGCAGTGGTCGATGCCTCGCAGCCGGGCCTGGCGCTGCGCGAGGCGATCCATGGCCACCGGCTGCGGCGCACACGGGCGATGTTCGCGGCCTTCGGCTTCGACGCGGTGCTGCTGTCGATCGGCGGCAAGGACCTGATCGACGCGATCGTCGAGCGCGCCGAGCTCGAGGCCGAGGCGCGCGCCGCGGGGGCGCCGCCCTCGGCCTTCGCCACCGGCGGCTTCGCGCCGGGCGCCGATCCGCTCGCCGGCCCCGGCGAACGCGACGGCCCGATCGACTGGGTCGTGCGCTCGATCCTGCGCTTCGTCGACCTGCGCGACGGCGCCGGCGACCCCGTCACTCGCCGAGCGCCGATCTTCGTCAACGGCTACGAGTGGCTGCAGCCGCGCGCCTGCGCGCTGCATCCGTTCAGCCGCGAGATGCCGGCCGGCGGGCCGTGGCTGCATCCGGCGCTCGTGGCGGCCGGCTTCGACGGCGCGCAGATGCGCCGCTGCGTCGAGGCCGTCGTCGACGCGCTGCACGCGCGGCTGCACGCCGCGTTCGCCGAGCGCAGCAACGTGGTCCTGGTCGATCAGCGCGGGCTGCTCGACGCCGCCGCGCCCGGATCGACGGACGCCGACGGCGACTGGCTCGACGAGATCCACCCCAGTCCCGCCGGCTTCACCAAGCTCGCCCGCCACCGCTGGGACGTCGCCTTGTCGCGTGCGCTCGGCTGGTCGCCGAAAGAGGGCGATCTGGTGCCGGCTCAGACTGGCCTGCGCGTCGCCGCGGCGCGCAAGGAGTGAGCTCTCCAATCGCGGCGCCCGGCCTGCCGGGAGGCCCTGGCTAGAATCGAACGATCGTGCTTTTCGAGGGGCCCTTCAGGGGGCTTGCGAAAGGCGCCTCCTTAGAATCGATCGACCTCGGCGGCCTGTTCGCCGAGGCTTCCGGCGGCCGCGCCGCCCCTCCAGGAGATCCGATGAAGGCATTGGTCGCGGTCAAGCGCGTGGTGGACTACAACGTCAAGGTGCGCGTCAAGTCCGACGGCAGCGGCGTCGACATCGCCAACGTCAAGATGAGCATGAATCCCTTCGACGAGATCGCCGTCGAAGAAGCGATGCGGCTCAAGGAAAAGGGCGTGGTGACCGAGGTGATCGCGGTCTCCTGCGGCGTGCCGCAATGCCAGGAGACGCTGCGCACCGCGATGGCCATCGGCGCCGACCGCGCGATCCTCGTCGAGACCGACGCCGAACTGCAGCCGCTGGCCGTGGCCAAGCTGCTGAAGGCGGTGATGGACAAGGAGCAGCCGCAGCTGGTGATCCTCGGCAAACAGGCGATCGACGACGACTGCAACCAGACGGGCCAGATGCTCGCCGCGCTGGCCGGCATTGGCCAAGCGACGTTCGCGAGCAAGGTCGAGGTCGCCGACGGCGCGGTTTCGGTGGCCCGCGAGGTCGACGGCGGCTCGGAGACCGTCAAGCTCGCGTTGCCCGCGGTCGTGACCACCGACCTGCGCCTGAACGAGCCGCGCTACGTGACGCTGCCGAACATCATGAAGGCGAAGAAGAAGCCGCTCGAGGTGCTGAAGCCGGCCGACCTGGGCGTCGATGTCGCGCCGCGCATCAAGACGCTGAAGGTCGCCGAGCCGCCCAAGCGCAGTGCCGGCATCAAGGTACCCGACGTCGCGACGCTGGTGAACAAGTTGAAGAACGAAGCGAAGGTGATCTGAGATGGCCGCACTCGTCATTGCCGAACACGACCACGGCGCCCTCAAGCCCGCGACCCTGAACACCGTGAGCGCCGCGCTGCAGTGCGGGGGCGATGTCCACGTGCTCGTCGCGGGCCATGACGCCGAAGGCGCGGCGCAGGCCGCGGCGCAGATCGCCGGCGTCGCGAAGGTGCTGCTTGCCGATGCACCCAGTCTCGCCGAGCAGCTTGCCGAGAACGTCGCGGCGCAGGTCGTCGCGATTGCCAAGGACTACAGCCACGTGCTGTTTCCCGCGACGGCGCACGGCAAGAACGTCGCGCCGCGCGTCGCTGCGCTGCTCGACGTGGCGCAGCTCAGCGACATCACGAAGGTCGTCTCGCCCGACACCTTCGAGCGCCCGATCTACGCCGGCAACGCGATCGCCACGGTGCAGAGCGGCGATGCGGTCAAGGTGGTGACCGTGCGCACCACCGGCTTCGATCCCGCGGCGCAGGCCGGCGGCAACGCCGCGGTCGAGAAGCTCGACGCGGTGGCCGACAGCGGCAAATCCAGCTTCGTCGGCGCCGAGATCGCGAAGCTCGACCGTCCCGAGCTCACCGCCGCCAAGATCATCGTCAGCGGCGGCCGCGCGCTCGGCTCCAGCGAGAAGTTCACCGAGCTGCTGACGCCGCTGGCCGACAAGCTCGGCGCCGCGCTCGGCGCGAGCCGCGCCGCCGTCGACGCCGGCTACGCGCCGAACGACTGGCAGGTCGGACAGACGGGCAAGATCGTCGCGCCCCAGCTCTACATCGCCTGCGGCATCAGCGGCGCGATCCAGCATCTGGCTGGCATGAAGGACAGCAAGGTGATCGTCGCGATCAACAAGGACGCGGAGGCGCCGATCTTCAGCGTGGCCGACTACGCGCTCGAAGCCGACGTGTTCGAGGCGGTGCCCGAGCTGGTCAAGCAGCTCTGAACTTCGTTTCGCCCGCCCACGCGCCTGCACGTGCCACCGCGTCCAGGCGCTTTTTCTTGGCGCACCCACGTACCGAAGCAGGAGACGAGCCATGAGTTACCGCGCACCGCTGAAGGACATGCTGTTCTGCGTCGAGCATCTCGCGCAGATCGAGAACGTCGCGAAGCTGCCCGGCTTCGAGGAGGCCGGGCTGGAAACCGCGCAGGCGGTGCTCGAGGAGTGCGCGAAGCTCAACGAGGATGTCGTGGCGCCGCTGAATCGCGCGGGTGACCTGCAGCCGTCGTCGTTCCAGTCCGGCAAGGTCACGACGACGCCCGGCTTCAAGGAAGCCTTTCGCCAGTTCGCCGAAGGCGGCTGGCAGGGCCTGCAGCACCCGGCGGCGTTCGGCGGCCAGGGCCTGCCGAAGACGATCGGGGCCGCGTGCATCGAGATGCTCAACAGCGCGAACCTCAGCTTCGCGCTGTGCCCTCTGCTGACCGACGGCGCGATCGAGGCGCTGCTCACCGCAGGCACCGAAGAACAGCAGCAGCGCTACCTGCCGAAGCTGATCTCGGGCCAGTGGACCGGCACGATGAACCTGACGGAGCCGCAGGCCGGCAGCGACCTGGCGCTGGTGCGCACCCGCGCCGAACCGCAGCTGGGCCCGTCCGGCCAGCCCGACGGCAGCTACCGCATCTTCGGCACCAAGATCTACATCACCTATGGCGAGCACGACATGGCCGAGAACATCGTCCATCTGGTGCTCGCGCGCGTGGCCGGCGCGCCGGAGGGCGTGAAGGGGATCTCGCTGTTCATCGTGCCGAAGTTCCTGGTGAACGCGGACGGCTCGCTGGGCGAGCGCAACGACGTGCAGTGCGTGTCGATCGAGCACAAGCTCGGCATCAAGGCCAGCCCCACCGCGGTGCTGCAGTACGGCGATCGCGGCGGGGCGACCGGCTGGCTCATCGGCCAGGAGAACCGCGGCCTCGAGTACATGTTCATCATGATGAACGCCGCGCGCTACGCGGTCGGCGTGCAAGGCATCGCGGTGGCCGAGCGCTCCTACCAGCAGGCGGTGGCCTACGCGAAGGACCGCGTGCAGAGCCGCCCGGTCGACGGCTCGCTGCCCGGCAGCGCCGCGATCATTCATCACCCCGACGTGCGCCGCATGCTGATGACGATGCGCGCGCACACCGAAGGCTGCCGCGCGATGGCGATCGCCGCGGCCGCGGCCTACGACGCTGCGCATGCGCACCCCGACGCCGAGCAGCGCCGGCAGCACCAGGCCTTCTACGAATTCATGGTGCCGCTGGTCAAGGGCTACAGCACCGAGATGAGCCTCGAGGTCACCTCGCTCGGCGTGCAGGTCCACGGCGGCATGGGCTACATCGAGGAAACCGGCGCTGCGCAGCACTACCGGGACGCGAAGATCCTCACGATCTACGAAGGCACGACCGCGATCCAGGCCAACGACCTCGTCGGCCGCAAGACCCTGCGCGACGGCGGCACGGTCGCCAAGGCGGTCGCGCGCCAGATCGCCCAGACGGAAGGCGAGCTCGCCGATCGTTCGAGCGCCGCGGCGCGCGCGGTGCTGCGGCGCCTGAGGGCCGCCCGCGTCGCCTTCGAGCAGGTGGTCGACTTCGTCGTCGCCTCGGGCAAGTCGGACCCGAACGCGGTGTTCGCCGGCTCGGTGCCCTACCTGATGCTGGCCGGCCAGCTGGTCGCCGGCTGGCAGATGGCGCGCGCGCTGCTCGTCGCCGAAGACGCGCAGGCGGCAGGGACCGACGTCGACTTCATGGCTGCGAAGATCGCCACCGCCCGCTTCTACGCCGAGCACATGCTCGCCAAGCTTCCCGGCGTGCGCGACGGCATCGTCGAAGGTGCCGAGTCGGTCACCGCACTGGCGCTCGAAGCCTTCTGATCCTTATCCACCGCCCACTCGAAGAAGTACCGCCATGCCGCTGCCCGCCGTTCTCGCGAAACTGCCCTTGCCGATCATCGGCTCGCCGCTGTTCATCATCAGCAACCCGAAGCTCGTCATCGCGCAGTGCAAGGCCGGCATCGTCGGCTCGATGCCGTCGCTGAACGCGCGGCCCGCGGAGCAGCTCGACGAGTGGCTGGCCGAGATCACCGAGACGCTCGCCGCACACGACCGCGCGCATCCCGACCGCCCGGCGGCGCCGTTCGCGATCAACCAGATCGTCCACAAGACCAACGACCGGCTCGAGCACGACATGCAGATCTGCGCCAAGTACAAGGTGCCGATCGTCATCACTTCGCTGGGCGCGCGCACCGACATCAACGACGCGGTGCATGCCTGGGGCGGCATCGTGCTGCACGACATCATCAACAACGCCTTCGCGAAGAAGGCGATCGAGAAGGGCGCCGACGGGCTGATCGCGGTGGCGGCCGGCGCAGGCGGCCATGCGGGCGTGAAGAGCCCGTTCGCGCTGATCCAGGAGATTCGCCAGTGGTTCGACGGCCCGATCGCCTTGAGCGGCGCGATCGCCACCGGCGACGCCGTGCTCGCCGCGCAGGCGATGGGCGCCGACCTCGCCTACATCGGCTCTGCCTTCATCGCGACCGAAGAAGCACGCGCCTCCGACGGCTACAAGCAGGCGATCGTCGAAGGCACGAGCGACGACATCGTCTACTCGAACCTTTTCACCGGTGTGCACGGCAACTACCTGAAGCCGTCGATCCGCAACGCCGGGCTCGACCCGGACAACCTGCCCGAGAGCGACCCGAGCAAGATGAACTTCGGCGGCGAGGGGGCCAAGAAGGCCTGGAAGGACATCTGGGGCTGCGGCCAGGGCATCGGCGCGGTGCGCGAGGTGCTGCCCGCGTCGGCACTGGTCGAGCGGCTGGCGGCCGAGTACGCCGCGGCGCGCACGCGGCTCGGGCTGGCGGCCTGAGCCGCAGCCGCGGCGGCGCCTACGGCTCGCTGCCCGCGTACTGCTGCTTGCGGGCCTTCCAGCGCTCCTTGTGCCGCGCGATGCGCTCGTCGAGGCGCTGGCTTTCGCGTTCGACGGCTTCCGGCCGGGGCGGCTTCACCGTCGGCGAGTCGTCGAAGTCGTAGGGTTGGCAGGCCGCCGAGACGAGCGCGACACCCGCCACCACCGCAAAAACCCAGTTCGATTCCATCGCAGACTCCCGCGGGGCTGCTCACAGCCTCGTCAGCCGCAGTCTTGCGAGCCCGCAGGCCCGCCGGCATCGGCAGCCCGCGCGCAGCGGCGTCGGGCGCGTCCTACAGCGCCGCCGACAATGCGCCGATGACGCTGTTGCTCGCGCCGATGGAAGGCCTGCTCGACTGCACGCTGCGCGACGTGCTGACGCGCTCCGGCGGCGTCGATCGCTGCGTCAGCGAGTTCATCCGCGTCACCGGCACGCTGCTGCCCGAGCGTGCCTTCTGGCGGATCGTTCCCGAGCTGCGCAAAGGCGGTCGCACCGCGACCGGCGTGCCCGTCCGCCCGCAGCTGCTGGGCAGCGATGCGGCCTGCCTTGCCGACAACGCGGCGCGGCTGGCCGAACTGGGCGCGCCGGGAATCGACCTGAACTTCGGCTGCCCCGCGAAAGTGGTCAACCGCCACGGCGGCGGCGCGGCGCTGCTGCGCGAGCCGGAGACGCTGCGGACCATCGTCGCCGCGGTGCGCCGTGCCGTGCCGGCGGCGCTGCCGGTGACCGCGAAGATGCGCCTCGGCTACGACGACGACTCCCGCGCCGAGGACTGCGCACGCGCGATCGAGTCCGGCGGCGCGAGCGAGATCGTGGTCCACGCGCGCACCCGGGCCGACGGCTACCGGCCGCCGGCGCACTGGCACCGGATCGCCGACCTGAAGCGTGTCGTCGCGCTGCCCTTGGTCGCCAACGGCGAGATCTGGACGCTCGCCGACGCGCTGCGCTGCCGCGAGACTTCGGGCTGCGCAAGCCTGATGCTCGGCCGCGGCATGGTCGCCGACCCCGGGCTCGCGCTCGCGATCCGCGCGCACGACGCAGGCCGCGCGGGCGGCGTCGCCTGGCGCGAGATCGAGCCGCTGCTGCGCCTGTTCTGGCGCAGCGTGTCCGCTCGGGTCGTGCCGCGCCACCGTGCCGGGCGGCTCAAGCAGTGGCTGAACCTGCTGCGCCGCCGGCACGCCGAGGCCGAGTCGCTGTACCAGGCGCTGCGCACGCACAACGAGGCGCGCGAGGTCGAGGCGGCGCTATGGCGCGCGACC
>NZ_DASTPW010000027.1:0-65597 GCF_035762065.1 Methylibium sp. | reverse complement strand
ATGCAGTTCCCAGGTTGAGCCCGGGGATTTCACATCTGTCTTGCAAAGCCGCCTGCGCACGCTTTACGCCCAGTAATTCCGATTAACGCTCGCACCCTACGTATTACCGCGGCTGCTGGCACGTAGTTAGCCGGTGCTTCTTCTGACAGTACCGTCATCCAGGCGAGGTATTCGCTCGCCCGATTTCTTTCCGTCTGAAAGAGCTTTACAACCCGAAGGCCTTCTTCACTCACGCGGCAGTGCTGGATCAGGGTTGCCCCCATTGTCCAAAATTCCCCACTGCTGCCTCCCGTAGGAGTCTGGGCCGTGTCTCAGTCCCAGTGTGGCTGGTCGTCCTCTCAGACCAGCTACGGATCGTTGCCTTGGTAGGCTTTTACCCCACCAACAAGCTAATCCGACATCGGCCGCTCCGTCAGCGCGAGGTCTTGCGATCCCCCGCTTTCACCCAAAGGTCGTATGCGGTATTAATCCGGCTTTCGCCGGGCTATCCCCCACTGTTGGGCACGTTCCGATGTATTACTCACCCGTTCGCCACTCGTCGCCAGGTTGCCCCGCGTTACCGTTCGACTTGCATGTGTAAGGCATGCCGCCAGCGTTCAATCTGAGCCAGGATCAAACTCTTCAGTTCGATCTTGAATGTTTGCTCAAAGAATTGAAGTGAACTTCACTTCAGTGAGCGTTAGGTCATAAGACCTTGGCTTTACAGCCATGGCACTTTATTCCGCACGCCCACGCTTATCGGCTGTTTGTTTTTAAAGATCATTCGCGGCGGTGTGTGCAGCGAAGAAGCGAGATTATGGGAGGTGCTAAAGACCTTGTCAACCGGTCGGGTTCGGCGACGCACTTCCTCGCCGGACCGGGCGGTCAAGTGAACACGTCCAAGTTACGGGAACGACGACTGTCAAGGCGCAGCACCTGCTGCTTGATGTTCGCGATCTGAGCCGGGTGCATCGAGAAGCTACGCAGCCCCATCGCAAGCAGCGGCGCGGTGAACACTGGGTCGCCTGCCATCTCCCCGCAGACACTGACTGGCTTGCCCCGGCGCACCGCGCTTGCAATGGTGCGGCTGACGAGTTCACGCACTGCCGGATGCTGCGGGTCGTACAAGTGCGCCACCGCTTCGTCGGCGCGATCGATCGCGAGCGTGTACTGGATCAAGTCGTTCGTTCCGATCGAGACGAAGTCGAAGTGATCGAGGAAGGTCTCGATCATCAACGCCGCCGCCGGGACTTCGATCATCGCCCCCAGACGCACCGCACCGAAGCTGCGGCCCGCTTCGGCGAGCTGCGCACGGGCACGTGCCAAGGCCTCGACGGTCGCGCGGATCTCGCTCAAATGCGCCAGCATCGGGATCAACACCCGTACCTCGCCATGGGCCGCGGCCCGCAGGATGGCGCGCAGCTGCTGACGAAACATGCTCGGCTCCGCCAAGCTCCAGCGGATCGCGCGCAAGCCCAGCGCCGGGTTCAGCGCGTGCTCGTGCCGCAGCTCCTGTACCGTCATGCGGTCAAGCGACTTATCCGCACCGATGTCCACGGTGCGGATCGTCACCGGCAGCCCGTTCATCGCCTCGACCACCGACCGGTAAGCCTCGTATTGCTCGTCCTCGCCAGGCAAGCCGTTGCTGCGATTCAGGAAGAGGAACTCGCTGCGAAAGAGACCGATGCCGACCGCGCCGGCCTCGATCGCCGCCGCCGCGTCCCCGGGCAGTTCGATGTTCGCGAGCAGCTCGACCGGCTCGCCGTCGAGCGTCACCGCCGGCGTGTAGCGCAGCCGCCCGAGCCGTTCGCGTTCGACTTCGCTGTGGCGCTGACGGAAGCGGTACTCCTCGAGGAGGATCGGCGACGGGTCGACGATCAGCACACCGCTGTCCGCATCGACGACCACCCAATCGTCCTGCTGCACCAGCCGGCTCGCCTCCCTCGCACCGACCACCGCCGGAATACCCAGGCTGCGGGCCACGATCGCGGTGTGAGAGGTTCGGCCGCCGACATCCGTGACGAAGCCGCGGAACACGCTGCGCTTGAACTGCAGCATGTCGGCGGGCGAGATGTCGTTGGCGATGAGGATCAAGGGCTCGTCGCCGAACCCGCCGACTGGTACGAAGGGGGCGGGCGGGGAGCCGTCGCTGCGCTCTGCGCCGCTGAGGCGCTTCAATGCGCTCAACAGCCGCTCGACGACCTGCTCGAGGTCGGCCTTCCGTTCGCGCAGATAGTCGTTCTCCATCTCGTCGAACTGGCGAGCGAGCACCTCGAGCTGCGCCGACACCGCCCACTCGGCGTTGTAGTGCCGCTCCCGGATCCACTGAGCGGTCGCGCCCGTGAGCGCCTCGTCGAACAGCAGCATCAGGTGCACGTCGAGCAGCGCGGACAGCTCCGAGGGCGCGTCGGCTGGCAAGCCCCGCTGAAGACCGCCCAGCTCGGCCGCCACCGCGTCGCGCGCGCTGCGCAAGCGCGCGATCTCGGGCTCGACCTGCCCTGCCTCGACGAAGTAGTGCGCCACGTCCACGCGGCTCGACGCGACGAGCACGGCCCGGCCGATCGCGATGCCTCGCGACACCGGCAGGCCGAAGAGCTGCAGGCTCATGGATCGATGCTAGCAGCGGCGTTTTGACGAGCGCGTGCATCGATGCAGCGTGTCACCCCCTCGTCACCTGGGCTACATCGGCGCGTCACGGCACCGTCTCAAAGTCGCCGGCAGTCCATTCGACACGAGGCCACGATGAGGGATCTGCCGCTGCCGACGCTCGCGCTCCAGGACATCGCCGCGCTCGATGCGCCCGGCCCACGGAGGTCACTTCGATGCCACGAACAAGCTGCCGCCGCACGTGCGCGCCTTGAGGTGGTTTGGGCACGCGATGAAGGCGAGGTTCGCGAGGCGCAGCGCCTGAGGTACGCCGTCTTCGCCGACGAGATGGGCGCGCGCCTCGCGCCGCCGGCCGGCACGCCGCCCGGACTCGACGTGGATGTGTTCGACCCGTTTTGCGAGCACCTGCTGGTTCGCCTGGCCGGCGACGACGGCGAGCCGGGCTCCGTCATCGGCACCTATCGGGTGCTGACGCCGGCGGCCGCGCGCCGCATCGGCGGGCTCTACAGCGAGACCGAGTTCGACCTGACCCGGCTGCGGCCGCTGCGCTCGCGCATGGTCGAGCTGGGCCGCTCCTGCGTGCACCCGGAGCACCGCTCGGGCGGCGCGATCCTCGCGCTGTGGGGCGCGCTGGCGGAATTCATGGTCCGCAACGAGCTCGACACCATGGTCGGCTGCGCCAGCATCAGCATGCGCGACGGCGGCCATGTGGCCGCAAGCTTGTGGCGCCAGTTGAGCGCGACGCACCTGGCGCCGATCGAATGGCGCGTCGAGCCGCGGCTGCCGCTGCCGATCGACGAGCTCGACCGCCACCTCGACGTGGAGCCCCCGCCGCTCATCAAGGGCTACCTGCGCTGCGGCGCGAAGGTGCTGGGCGCGCCGGCGTGGGACCCGGACTTCAACACCGCCGACCTGCCGATGCTGATGCGCATCGGCGACCTGCCGGCGAAGTACCGCCGCCACTTCCTGGGCGCGGCCGGCTGATCGCGACGGCTACTCGCCCTCGCCGAACTTGTCGTTGATCAGCGCGAGCAGCGCGTCCAGCGCCTCGGCGTCGCGCTCGCCGGTGCACTCGATCTCGACTTCGGTGCCCATGCCCGCGGCCAGCATCATCACGCCCATGATGCTTTTCGCGTTCACGCGGCGCGCGCCACGGCTCATGAAGATGTCGCAGGGGTAGCTGCCGGCCAGCTTGGTGAGCTTGGCCGAGGCACGCGCGTGCAACCCCAGCTTATTGCTGATCTTGACGTGAGCCGTAGGCATCGCCGGGTCGGGTTCCGATGAGCGGGTTCTGGTTCTGCGGGCGCGCCGCCGCGACGACGAGCACGCCCTGATTCGCGCCGGCCAGCGCGCGCGCTGCCAGCGTCTCCAGCGGCTCGTGCACGTAGTTCAGCGCGCGCCACAGCATCGGCACGTTGACGCCGGTGACCACCTTCACACGCAAGCCGTCGGCCAGCCGCTGCGCGACGTTGCTCGGCGTCGCGCCGAACACGTCGCAGAGGATCAGCGCCTCGTGGCGCGGATCGTAGGCCGCCGCGTCCGCGAGCAGGCGCCGCAGCTGCTGCTCGATCGCCTCGGGTGCGTCGTGCGGCTGCACATCCAGCGTCGCGAGCCGCGCCGCGGCCTCGGGGAAGGCATGCGCCGCCGCGGCCTTCAACGCCGAAGCCAGCGGCGCGTGCGCGACGACAACAAGTGCGGTCATGCGCTCATTCGAGCACGATTCGCGCGCGACGATCCTGCTCGGGCATGCACGAAGCCGGCTTTCAGCGCGCGAGGCGCAGCTGGCCGAAGAAGGCGTCGAGCGCGTCGGTGCCGGGCTCGGCGCCGATCACGGCCAGATGGAAGACGCGCGTGCCGCTCGCGAAGATCAGGCTGTGCTCGACGACCGCCTGCCCCTCCGCCCCGTGGCCGGCGATGCGCAGGCGGGTCGCGCGGCGCCCGGCGAGCTCGACGTCCGACACCGCCGACGGCGGCGCACCGAGGTTCTCGCTGCGCGCCTGCCGCAGCGCGGCCAGCGCCGGCTCGACGCGGGCCGGCTCGCCGACATCGGCACCGGTCAGGCCCCAGGTGCTGTCGGCCGCGCGGCAGCCGAGCATCTCCATCGACACCTTCGAGCCGGCCAGCTCGACTTCACGCATGCGGCGCTGCGGCTTGCACGGCAGCCAGGCGGTCAACACGCCGCCCTCGGTGCGCACTTCGCGCCAGTCGAGCGCCGGTGCGCAGGCGCCCAGCAGCGCCAGCGCCACGCATGCGATCCAGGCCTTGCCAACCCCTTGCATGGCGCGATTATCGAAAGGGGCGCGCGGCAGAATCGTTCGCATGGTCGTCTCCGAACCCGCCGCGCCGCACGCTGGCGAAACGCCCGTGCCGCGCTCGCTTGGAGGCCTTCGGGTGCTCGACCTTTCGCGCGTCCTCGCCGGCCCCTGGTGCACCCAGGTGCTCGGCGATCTGGGCGCCGACGTGGTCAAGGTCGAGCGCCCCGGCGCCGGCGACGACACCCGCGGCTGGGGGCCGCCCTTCCTGCGCGACCGCCTCGGCGCGGAGAGCGCCGAATCCGCCTACTTCCTCGGCGCCAACCGCAACAAGCGCTCGATCACGATCGACCTGGCACATCCGCAGGGCCACTCACTGGTGCGCCAACTCGCGCGCGAGGCCGACGTGCTGGTCGAGAACTTCAAGGTCGGCGATCTCGCCCGGCATGGCCTCGACTTCGCGAGCCTGCACGCACTGAATCCGCAGCTCGTCTACTGCTCGGTCACCGGCTACGGCCAGACCGGGCCCTACCGCGACCGCGCCGGCTACGACTACGCAGTGCAGGGCCTCGGCGGCCTGATGAGCGTCACCGGGCCCTCGCCCGACGAGATCGCCGACGGCAGCGGCGGCGCCGGCCCGCAGAAGGTCGGCGTCGCGGTGGCCGACCTGTTCACCGGGATGTACGCGACCGTCGGCATCCTCGCCGCGCTGCGCCACCGCGACCGCGACGGCTTTCGCCGCGGCCTGGGCCAGCACCTCGACATGGCGCTGCTCGACACCCAGGTCGCGATGCTCGCGAACCTCGGCGCGAACTACCTTGTCAGCGGCGAGGTGCCGGGCCGCGCCGGCAACGCTCACCGCAACATCGTTCCTTACCAGGTGTTCGAGGCGGCCGACGGGCCCTTCATCCTCGCGGTCGGCAACGACGGCCAGTTCGAGAAGCTCTGCGAAGTGCTCGGCGCGCCGGCGCTCGCGCGCGACGAGCGCTATGCGAAGAACGCCGGGCGCGTGCGCCACCGCGCGGCGCTGGTGCCGCGGCTGGCCGCGCTGCTGCGCGAGCGGCCGCGCGCCGGCTGGCTGGCGGCGCTCGAAGCCGCGGGCGTGCCCTGCGGGCCGATCAACGACCTTGCGCAGGTTTTCGACGATCCGCAAGTGCGCGCCCGCGGCATGGTCGAGACGCTCGAGCATCCGCTCGCCGATGCGCTGCGGCTGGTCGCCAGCCCTTTGAAGTTGTCGGCGACGCCGGCCGCGACGCGCCGCGCGCCGCCGCTGCTCGGCCAGCACGCCGCCGAGGTGCTGGCCGACTGGCTCGGCTGGAGCGAGGCCCAGGTCGCCGCCTGTCGCGCGGCGGGCGCGCTCGGTTCGTCGGCAAGGCAGGCATGAGCGACACGCCGCAAGAGCCGGGACACGATGCGCGCGAGACGCCCGAGCACTGGCGCGCGCTCGTCGCGCAGGTCGGCCGCGAGGTCGCCGAGCCGCTGTCGGCCGCGCTCGAACGGGTGGTGCAGCTCGCGACCACCGGCCGCATCGACCAGGCCAGCCTGCGCGAGCTGCGCGGCGAGATCGAATCGGCCCGGCGCATCGGCATCGTCGGCCAGCAGCTCGCGCGTTTCGGCGCACGCCGGCTGCGCCAGTCCGACGAGAAGCTCGACCTCGCCGCGACGCTGCAGAACGTGCTGACGCAGCGCTCGCGCGAGCTCGGCTCGCGCGGCATCGAGGTCAAGCACAGCAGCCGGCCGATCGAGGTGCTCGCCGATCCGGCGCTGCTGTTCAGCCTGCTCAACAGCCTGGTCGACTGGGCGGTCGAGCTGGGCGGCAAGCGGGTGACGCTGCGGGTCGATCGCGACCCGGTGACGCGCCACGGCCGCATCGCCTGCCACGTGCACGAAGCCGACGCGCGCCGCCCGGCCGTGCCCGAGGCGGCCGGTATGCAGCGGCCGGTGTCGCTGAACCGGCACCTGCTGCTCGAACTCGCGGGCAGCCTGGGGCTCGCCGTCGCGAGCGAGCACGAGGCCGGCCGCACCGCGCTGCTGCTGGGCTTTCCGAAGACCGCCGATCTCGACGCCCCGCCCGACGCCGCGCCACCCGAGCGCGACCCCGGCGACATCTCCAGCCTCAACTCCAAGCCGCTGGCCGGCAGCCACGTGCTGGTGCTGTCGGCGCGCCGCGCACTGCGGCTCGAGGTGCGCGAGTCGATCGCGCGCATGGGGCTGGTGCTCGACTTCGTCGGCTCGGTCGACGAGGCGATCAGCTTCTGCAACGAAACGATGCCGCACGCGCTGGTCTACGAAGGCGTGCTGCACGGCGCGAAGCTCGAGCAGTTCGCCAGGGAGCTGCGCGCGGAGCTGCCGGCGATCGGGCTGGTCGAGATCGTCGAGCAGGCCGACACGTGGTCGCCGCCGCTGACGGCTGCCGAGCCGCCGGCGCTCGAACGCGCCAAGGTCGGCCGCGAAAGCCTGTACCACCAGCTCCCGCCGGCGCTGGTCTTCGAACTCTCCCGGCAGCTCTGAGGTCGCCCGCCCCGGTTGCGGCTTCACCGCGCGCCTCCAGGGCCCGGCCGCCGGCATCAAGCCTCAAGACAAGGCGCCGAAGACCTTCTTCAGGATCGCGCTGCCGGTGCCGACCGGGTCGCGGCGGATCTTCTGTTCCTCCTCGCCGATCATCAGATAGAGGCCGTCGAGTGCCTTGCCGGTGACGTACTGCTGGACGTTCGCGTCTTCCTTCTTGACGAGGCCGAGCCCGGCGCCCTTGCTCGCGACCGCGTTGTACTTTTCGGCCAGCGCGACCCGCTCGGTGGCCTTGGTGACGATCGGCAGGAACCTGGTGGAAAGCGGCGAGCGCGTCTTCTCGGCGAAGAAGTCGGTGACCGAGGTGTCGCCACCGGCGAGGATCCTCTTCGCGTCGCCGACGCTCATCGACCTGACCGCGTTGCTCAGCAGCGGCTTGGCCTCGGGCACCGCCGATTCCGCGGCGCGGTTCATCGCCGTGACGAGTTCGTCGACCCGCTGCCCCTGCCCCAGCGTGCGCAGCAGCTTGGCCGCGCTCTCCAGCGCGCCGGGCAGCGGGATGCGCACCTTCGGGTTGCCGAGGAAACCGTCGGTCCGGCCGAGCAGGCCGACGGCCGCCGCCGCGCCGCGCTCGAGTGCGGCTTTCAGGCCGGCGCTGGCGTCGGCCTGGCTGAGATCGAGCGCGCGGGCCTGCGCGGCCAGCACCCATAGGCCGGCCCCGGCGCCGGCGCGCGCGCCGGCCGCGAGCACGGCACGTTTCGAAAACAGACGACGATCCATCGAGAGCCTCCACGGCGAGCGGTTGATCGGCGGCAGGCTACCGCGAACGGCGTGCCGGGCACTGCCGGCGGCCCCGTGCCGAGCCTTCGGCGGCCGCGCCCGCGCGACAACGCCGCGAACGGGCCTTGCCTAAACTTCGCTCCGGGCCGACCGGGCCCGGCACCGCAGGCCGGCGTCACAAGCGCTGCGCCCGTGGCACGACCCCACAAGGAGATCCGCTGCATGAACGCCCCATTGCCGGACGACGTCCGGCGCGCGCTGGAAACCGTCACCCTCGACGACAAGTACGCCCTCGAGACCGGGCGGGCCTTCATGAGCGGCGTCCAGGCCCTCGTGCGCCTGCCGATGTTGCAACGCCAGCGCGACGCGGCGCGCGGCTTGAACACCGCCGGCTTCGTCAGCGGCTACCGCGGCAGCCCGCTCGGCACTTACGACCAGGCGCTGTGGGCGGCGAAGAAGCATCTCGCGTCCAACAACATCGTCTTCCAGCCCGGCGTCAACGAGGAACTGGGCGCAACCGCCGTCTGGGGCACGCAGCAGCTTGACCTCTACCCCGAGCGCAACAAGTTCGACGGCGTCTTCGGCATCTGGTACGGCAAGGGCCCGGGCGTCGACCGCTGCTCGGACGTGTTCAAGCACGCCAACATGGCCGGCACCGCGAAGCACGGCGGCGTGATCGCGATCGCCGGCGACGACCACATCGCCAAGAGCAGCACCGCGGCGCACCAGAGCGACCACATCTTCAAGGCCTGCGGGCTGCCGGTGTTCTTTCCGGCCAGCGTGCAGGAGATCCTCGACCTCGGCCTGCACGCCTTCGCGATGAGCCGCTTCTCGGGCGTGTGGGCGGGCATGAAGACGATCCAGGAGATCGTCGAGTCGTCGGCGTCGATCCGCGTCGACCCCGACCGCGTGGACATCGTCCTGCCGCAGGACTTCCCGATGCCCGCCGGCGGCCTGCACATCCGCTGGCCCGACGCGCCGCTGGAGCAGGAAGCGCGGCTGATGAACCACAAGTGGTACGCGGCGCTCGCCTACGTGCGCGCGAACAAGCTGAACCACACCGTGATCGACAGCCCCGACGCGCGGCTCGGCCTGATCGCCTCGGGCAAAAGCTACAACGACACGCGCCAGGCGCTGCACGACCTCGGCCTCGACGACGCCGCCTGCAGCCGCGTCGGCATCCGGCTGCACAAGGTGGGCGTGGTGTGGCCGCTGGAGGCGACGATCACCCGCGAGTTCGCGACCGGGCTGCAGGAGATCCTGGTCATCGAGGAGAAGCGCCAGGTCATCGAATACCAGCTCAAGGAGGAGCTCTACGGCTGGCGGCCCGACGTGCGGCCCAACGTGCTCGGCAAGTTCGACGAGTCGGAGGGCGACCTTTCCGGCGGCGAATGGAGCCAGCCGAACCCGAGCGGCAACTGGCTCCTGCGCGCGCAGGCCGATCTGACGCCGGCCATCATCGCGAGGGCCATCGGCAAGCGGCTGTTGAAGCTCGGCGTGGACGCCGACACGCGCGCGCACGTCGAGGCGCGGCTCGCGCTGATCGACGCGAAGGAACGCTCGCTCGCGACGATCACCGTCGACACCGGCGAGCGCGCGCCCTGGTTCTGCTCGGGCTGCCCGCACAACACGAGCACGAAGGTCCCCGAGGGCTCGCGCGCGGTGGCCGGCATCGGCTGCCACTACATGGTGGTGTGGATGGACCGCAGCACCAGCACCTTCACGCAGATGGGCGGCGAAGGCGTGCCCTGGGTCGGGCAGGCGCCGTTCACGACCGAGCAGCACATCTTCGCGAACCTCGGCGACGGCACCTACTTCCACAGCGGGCTGCTGGCCATCCGGCAGTCGATCGCGGCCGGCGTGAACATCACCTACAAGATCCTCTACAACGACGCGGTCGCGATGACCGGCGGCCAGCAGGTCGGCGAAAGGCCCGAGGGCCACTCGGTGCTGCAGATCATGAAGAGCCTCACCGCCGAGGGCGTGAGGAAGCTCGTGATCGTGAGCGACGAGCCCGAGAAATACAAGGGCGTCGCGCTCGAAACCGGCGTGACCGTCCACCACCGCGACGAGATGGACGCGCTGCAGCGCGAGCTGCGCGAGATCTCCGGCACCACCGCGCTCATCTACGACCAGACCTGCGCGACCGAGAAGCGCCGCCGCCGCAAGCGCGGCACGATGGCGCAGGGCGACAAGACGGTCGTGATCAACGAACTGGTCTGCGAAGGCTGCGGCGATTGCTCGGTGCAGAGCAACTGCCTGTCGGTCGAGCCGGTCGAGACCGAATTCGGCCGCAAGCGGCGCATCAACCAGAGCTCCTGCAACAAGGATTACTCCTGCGTGAAGGGCTTCTGCCCGAGCTTCGTCACGGTGACGGGCGGCACGCTGAAGAAACCGAAGAAGGAGAAGGCGCGCGATCCCTTCGCGCTGCCGCCGCTGCCCGAGCCGGTCCTGCCGCTCGCCCATCCGTCACAGGAGCGGGCCTGGGGCATCCTGGTCGCCGGCGTCGGCGGCACCGGCGTCATCACGATCGGCCAGCTGCTCGGCATGGCCGCGCACCTCGAAGGCAAGGGCATCGTCACGCAGGACGCCGGCGGCCTGGCGCAAAAGGGCGGCGCCACCTGGAGCCACATCCAGATCGCGAACCGGCCGGAGGCCATCTTTTGCACCAAGGTCGGCACGGCCGAGGCCGACCTCGTGATCGCCTGCGATGCGATCGTCGGCGCGAAGCAGGAGACGCTCGCCGTGATGCGCGAGGGCCGCACGCAGGTCGCGCTCAACACCCACGGCACGCCGACCGCCGCCTTCGTGAAGAACCCCGACTGGCAGTTCAAGGGCGGCAACTGCGAGGCGGTGATCGAGAGCGCCACCGGGCCGGGCCGCGTCGGCAAGTTCGACGCCGACCGGCTCGCCACCGCGCTGCTCGGCGACGCGATCTACACCAACCCGCTGATGCTCGGCTACGCCTGGCAGCGCGGCTGGGTGCCGCTTTCGAAGGCATCGCTGCTTCGCGCGATGGAGCTCAACGGCGTGCAGGTCGACAACAACAAGGCGGCCTTCGAGTGGGGCCGGCGCGCGGCGCACGACCCGGCCGCGATCGAGGCGCTGACCGCCACGGCCCAGGTGATCCGCTTCGCGAAGAAGCCCGCGCTCGCGGAGCTGGTCGCCAGGCGCGTCGAGTTCCTGAGCGCCTACCAGAACGCCGCCTACGCGCAGCGCTACGAGAGCTTCGTCGCGAAGGTGCGCGAGGCTGAAGCGCCGCTCGGCACGACGCGGCTCGCCGAGGCCGTCGCACGCTACCTGTTCAAGCTGATGGCCTACAAGGACGAGTACGAGGTCGCGCGCCTGCATGCCGACACCGGCTTCGCCGAGCGGCTGTGCGAGCAGTTCGACGGCGACGTGAAGCTGCACTACCACCTCGCGCCGCCGGGACTCGCGAGGAAGAACGAGCGCGGCGAGCCGGTCAAGCGCGAGTTCGGGCCGTGGATGCTCGGCGCCTTCGGCCTCCTCGCGAAGCTGCGCGGCCTGCGCGGCACGGCCTTCGATCCCTTCGGCCGCAGCGCCGAGCGCCGCGAGGAGCGCGCGCTGATCGACGAATACCGCGCGGCGATCGACGAGCTGCTGCCCAAGCTTGACGCGAGCCGGCTGGGGCTGGCGGTCGAGATCGCGAGCCTGCCGGAGGAGATCCGCGGCTACGGCCACGTGAAGGCCCGTCACTTGGCGGCGGCCCGGCCGAAGTGGGCGGCGCTGCGTGCGCGCTGGCGCGAACCGGCGGGCGCCGTGGCTTGAAGGCGGGGCCGCGCCGGCTCGCTCAGAACTCGAACAGCGACAGGCCCACGCCCAGGCTCGTCTGGCGGAAGTTGTAGTCGAGCAGCGTCTCGCCGTAGCCGCTGAACAGCTGCAGGTACCAGCGCAGCGCGCGCGGGTCGTCGGCGTTCACCGGGTAGCTCCAGTCGAGCTGCCACGAGCCGCGCTTGAAGTCCTTGAAGTTCGTGCGCCACTGCAGCGCCGCGGTGCCGTGGCCGCGGGTCCAGCCGAGCTGGAGCTCATGGCGGCCGCGGAAGCCGACGAGGTCGGGGTTGTCGTCGCTCGTCGGGTCTTCGCGAAAGCGCCGGTTGACGCGCCACTGCACCGACCAGTCGCCGCGCTCGAAGCCGGTGGCGAGGTAGAGCCGGTTCCAGCTGCGCGACAGCGGATCGGGCTGGCCGTTCGACTGGTGCGCGAGGCCGAGCGTGGCCATGCGCCAGCGCCAGTCGAAGGGCAGCAGCGTGCCGATCGATACCGGCACTGGCACGACATACATCGCCTCGGGCTCGTAGTCGGTCGAGCGGAAGGGCTTCGAGCCCTCGGAGTTGTAGAACTGCCAGAGCGACTGCTGGGTGTAGCCGAACCAGAGGTCGGCACCGGGCAGCCCGACGTCCTCGGCGACCTTGGTGCGCAACGAGAGCTGGAACTTGGCCTCGGTGTTCTGGTAGTCCTCGCCGAGCACGGTGACGCCGCGCGTGGGGCTCGACGGCGCCTGGTTCAGCCGCGACGTCCTGTGCACCGGCAGCACGAAGTTGGGCCGGTAGCCGGTGAAGTTGAAGATGCCGCGCTTGTCGGCCGCATCGAGCTCCCAGAACTTCGACAGGAAGCTGGGCCTCGCCGTGGCCGGCGCGGCGAGGCCGGTGCCGCTGGGTCCGTCGGCCGCCGGCAGCGCGACCACGTCGGGCGTGCGACCGGCAGCCGTCGGCGCGGCGGCGGGCGCGGGCCGGCCGGCGAGACGGTCGTAGCAGGCCAGGCGCAAGCCGTCGTCGCTGGTGGCGGCGCAGCTGGCGAGCGTGTCCGGCGGCGCGGAGATTGCGTCGGCCGGCGGCGCAGCGAGCGTCGCGGCGCTCGCGACCCACGGGGCGAGCAGCACACCGCACAGCAGTGGCGCGGCCGAGGAGCGAGCGTCGAAGCGACGTCGCGGGCGGGCGCGGCGGCGGCCAGGGAGTCGGGCGAGGTGCTGCAATTTCATCGCCCGATTTTGAAGAGTCGCGACAAACGCCGTGAATGCGAGGCCGCGCCGAACTCTTTAGAGTCCGGGCCTTCCAAGGCCCGACCTCCCCCGATGAACGCCTCGACCCCGTCCCGCTACAGCGGCACCGCGATCGCGCTGCACTGGCTGCTCGCGCTGATGATCCTGGGCAGCCTCGGCCTCGGCTACTACATGACCGGCCTGCCGTTCTCGCCCGAGCGGCTCAAGTTCTACAACTGGCACAAGTGGGCCGGCATCACGATCCTGGTGCTGTCGCTCGCGCGGCTCGCATGGCGGCTCACGCACCGCCCGCCGGCGCTGCCGGCCGCGGTCGAACGCTCGATGCCGGGCTGGCAGACGCGCGCCTACCACGCGACGCACTGGGCGATGTACGCGCTGTTTTTCGCGGTGCCGCTGGCCGGCTGGGCCTACAGCTCGATGGCGGGCTTCCCGATCGTGTGGTTCGGCGTGCTGCCGCTGCCCGACTTCGTGCCGGTGGACAAGGAGTTCGCGAAGGTCTTCAAGCCGGTGCATGCGGTCCTCGCGTACACCTTGCTCGCGCTGATCGTGCTGCACGTGGCGGCCGCGTTGAAGCATCACCTCGTCGATCGCGATGGCCTGCTCGTGCGCATGCGCCCGGGCCGGGTCTCGGCCTGAAGCTCGGCCGGCACCGCGCCGCCACCCTGGAGAACTGCGCATGAAGATGAATCGGGCCGGGTCGTTCGTCGCCGCCTTCTGCCTCGCGGCATCGCTCGCTCAGGCGCAGACGCCGGCTGCTCGCTCGACCCCCGCCGCGAAGCTGGTGCCCGAGCAAAGCGAGATCGGCTTCGTCAGCAGGCAGATGGGCGTGCCGGTCGAGGGCAGGTTCCGCAAGTTCGCGGCGAACGTCGTGTTCGACCCGAAGAAGCCCGAGGCCAGCTCCATCACCATCAACATCGACACCTCCAGCGCGACCATCGGCGACAAGGACACCGACGCCGAGATGCCGAAGGCGCCCTGGTTCGCGGTCGCGAAGTTCCCGACCGCGACCTTCGAGTCCAGCGCGATCAAGCCGGCCGGCGCCGGCAAGTTCGAGGTCGCCGGCAAGCTGTCGATCAAGGGCGTGTCGCAGAACATCGTCGTGCCGGTGGCACTGGCGCAGACGGGCACCACCAGCACGGCGACCGGCAGCTTCGCAATCAAGCGCAACGATTTCAAGATCGGCGAAGGCGAATGGGCCGACACCTCGATGGTCGCCAACGAGGTGCAGGTCAAGTTCAAGCTGACGCTGACGGGCATCGCCCCGCTGTGATGGCGCCTGCGTGGCGCCCGCGTTTTTTAACCCGCTCGGTCGCCGAGCTTCTTCCACGACAAGGTAACCCTCGATGAAATCAGCTTCGCTCGTCCTTGCCGCGCTTCTCGCCAGCGGCGCCGCCTCGGCGCAGACCGCCACCTACGCGATCGATCCCTCGCACACCTTCGTGACCTGGGAAGCGCTGCACTTCGGCACCTCGACCGCGCGCGGGCGCTTCGACAAGAAGGAAGGCACGGTGCAGTTCGACCGCGCCGGCAAGACCGGCAAGGTGGAGCTGACCATCGACACCGCCTCCGTCAGCACCGGCGTCGCGCCGTTCGACGCGCACTTGAAGAGCAAGGACTTCTTCAACGTGGCCGAGGCGCCGAGCGCCAAGTTCGTCAGCGACAAGTTCAGCTTCAGCGGCGACAAGGTCGCCGAGGTCAGCGGCACGCTGACCCTGCTCGGCAAGACCGGCCCGGTCACGCTGAAGGCGAGCAATTTCAATTGCTACAACAACCCGCGCCTGCAGCGCGAAGTCTGCGGCGGCGACTTCGAAACCACCATCCAGCGCAGCCAATGGGGCATGAGCTACGGCCTGCCGGGCATCCCCGACAACATCAAGCTGCTGGTTCAGGTCGAAGCGATCAAGCAATGACGCAACGGCGAGGCCGGCTCGCGCGGGCGACGCTCGCGGCGCTGCTCGGCCTCGCGGCCTTCGGCGCGCGGGCCGAGCCCGCGCGCTACACGCTGGATCCGGCGCACAGCTGGGTGCAGTTCGAGATCGTACATTTCGCGACTTCGACGATGCGCGGGCGCATCGGTCCGGTCGAGGGCACGGCGAGCCTGGACCGCGAGGCCCGGCGCGGCGAGCTCGGCGTGACGATCCCGGTGGGGAGCGTCAGCACCGGCTTCCCGCTGTTCGACACCCACCTGCGCGGCGCCGACCTGCTCGACGTCGCGACCCACCCGACCGCCTGGTTCGTCGCGCGCCAGTTCGCCTTCGAAGGCGACGCGCTGCGCTCGGTGCGCGGCGAGTTCACCTTCCGCGGCGTCAGCAGCGGCCTGACGCTCACGGCGCGGCGCTTCGGCTGCTACCTGCACCCGCGCCTGCAGCGCGAAGTCTGCGGCGGGGACTTCGAAGGCGAGCTCCAGCGCAGCGACTTCGGCCTGAGCTACGGGCTGCCGTTCGTCGCCGACAGGGTCGTGCTGAAGCTGCAGGTCGAAGCGATCCGTCAGGACTGAGCCGCCTCGGCGCGCGAGCGGTCGAGCAGGCTCGCGAGCCCGAGCAGCGCGTCCGTCCACGGCGTCGGCACGCCGACCCGCGCGCCGATCTCGCTGACCGCGCCAACCAGCGCGTCGAGCTCCAGCCGCCGGCCGGCCTGCAGGTCCTGCAGCATCGAGGTGCGGAAGGCGCCGAGCTGCTTCGTCACCTCGAGCCGCGCCTCGCCGCTCTGCGCGATCGGGCAGCCGATGCGCTCGCCGATCGCTGCGGCCTCGGCCATCGCGGCCAGGCTCAGGCGGCGCAGGCGAGGGTCGGCGACGATGCGGTCGGCGCTCGCCTGCGTCAGCGCCGAGATCGGATTGGTCGTCATGTTTCCCCACAGCTTGAACCAGATGGCGGTGCGCACGTCGTCGCTCGCCTCGGCTTCGAGCCCGGCCGCGCGCAGCAAGGTCACCACCTGCTCGACACGCTGGCTCGCACCGCCGCGCGGCTCGCCGACGATCAGGCGCCGGCCGAAGCCGTGCCGCACCCGGCCCGGCGCGTCGAGGCTGGCGCTCAGGTGCACGACCGCGCCGAGCACACGGTCGAGCGGCAGCGCGCGCGCGATGCGACCGCCGGGATCGACGCTCGCCAGCGGCGCTTCGTCGGGCGCGCCGGCCCGCGCGCTCAGCAGCCACCACGGCACGCCGTTCATCGCCGTCAGCACCACGGTGCGCACACCGAGCAGCGGCTGCAGGTCGAGCGCGGCTGCGGCCAACGCCTGCGCCTTCACTGCGACGATCACCAGCTCCTGTTCGCCGAGCGCGCGCGCGTCGTCGCTCGCCTCGAGCGCGACCTGCCGCTGCACGCCGGCTTCGTCGAGCCGCAGCCCGTCGCGGCGCAGCGCCGCGAGGGTCGCGCCGCGGCACAGCGCGACCACCGGTTGCCCGGCCGAACTCAGTTTCGCGGCCAGATAGCCGCCGACGGCTCCGAGCCCGACGATGCCGATGCGCATGGCTGCACTCCTCGCGCCGCGACGGCGGCACGGCTGGCGATGCTAGAAGCCGGCCGCCGCGGGTTAACCCGCGCAGGGCCTAGGCTCGTTTCCCTACAAAGCTCACGTTGCACAGGGGTCTTCCCGCCCGCGCCTTCTGCAAAAATAGAACGGTCGTTCGCTTCCGCGGACCGCGTTCCCTGCAAAGGACCTCTGCCGTGTCAGCCCGTGCCTCCACCGTCACCGCCGTCCCGTTCGACGCCACCGCGCCGGCGCGCCGGGGCGGCCAGGCCAAGGGCCAGCAGACCCGCGCCGCGATCCTCGAAGCCGCGCTCGGGCTGGCCTCGCAGATCGGCCTCGAAGGGCTTTCGATCGGCGCGCTGGCCGAGGTCACGCGCATGAGCAAGTCCGGCGTCTTCGCGCACTTCGGCTCGCGCGAGGAGCTGCAGATCTCGGTGATCCGCGAATACCACGCGCGCTTCGAGGACGAGGTTTTCTTCCCCGCGATGCGCGAGGCACGCGGCCTGCCGCGGCTGGCCGACATGTTCGAGCGCTGGCTCAAGCGGGTGTCGGTCGAGATCGACGCCGGCTGCATCTACATCAGCGGCGCGGTCGAGTTCGACGACCGGCCCGGACCGGTGCGCGATGCGCTCGTCGAGATGGTGCAGACCTGGCGCAACGCGCTTGAGCGCGCGATCGGCCTGGCGATCGAAGCCGGCCACCTGCGCGCCGAGACCGACCGCACGCAGATGCTGTTCGAGATCCACGGCCTCATCCTGGCGTTGCACCATGACGCGCGCTTCCTGCGCCATGCCGGCGCGATCGACTGCGCGCGGCGCGGTTTCGAGCGCGTGGTCGAGCAGCACCGGGCGCCGCGTGCCTGAGCCTTCCTTCTTTTCGTCTCACCCCACGGAGTCCGCATGCCGACCTACACCCCGCCGATCCGCGACATGCAGTTCGTGCTGCACGAGCTGCTGAACGCCACCGACGAGCTCAAGCAGATGCCCGCGCATGCCGAGGTCGATGCCGACACGATCAACGCGGTGCTCGAAGAGGGCGGCAAGTTCAACGCCGAGGTGCTGTTCCCGCTGAACCTTTCCGGCGATGCCGAGGGCTGCACGCTCGACAAGGCGACCCACAGCGTCACCACGCCCAGGGGCTTCAAGGAGGCGTATGCGAAGTACGTCGAAGGCGGCTGGCCGGCGCTGAGCTGCGACCCGGCCTACGGCGGCCAGGGCCTGCCGGTGGTGATCAACCAGTGCATGTTCGAGATGCTCAACAGCGCGAACCAGGCCTGGACCATGTACACCGGCCTGTCGCACGGCGCCTACGAATGCCTGAAGGCGCACGGCACGCCCGAGCAGCAGCAGATGTACCTGCCGAAGATCGTCAGCGGCACATGGACCGGCACCATGTGCCTGACCGAGCCGCACTGCGGCACCGACCTCGGCCTCCTGCGCACCAAGGCCGAGCCGCAGGCCGACGGCAGCTACAGGCTCACCGGCCAGAAGATCTTCATCAGCGCCGGCGAGCACGACTTCACCGAGAACATCGTCCACCTCGTGCTCGCGCGGCTGCCCGATGCGCCGGCGGGGTCGAAGGGCATCTCGCTGTTCGTCGTGCCGAAGTTCGTCGTCAAGGCCGACGGCACGCTGGGCAAGCGCAACCCGATCGTCTGCACCGGCCTCGAGCACAAGATGGGCATCCACGGGAACGCGACCGCGCAGCTGAGCCTCGACGGCGCGGTGGGCACCCTCGTCGGCCAGCCGCACAAGGGTCTGGCGGCGATGTTCGTGATGATGAACGCGGCGCGGCTGGGCGTCGGCAACCAGTCGCTTGGGCTGACCGAGGTGGCCTACCAGAACGCGGTCGCCTATGCGAAGGACCGCATCCAGATGCGCGCGCTCTCGGGCCCGAAGGCGCCCGACAAGCCGGCCGATCCGATCATCGTCCACCCCGACGTGCGCAAGATGCTGCTCACCGCGCGCGCCTACGCCGAAGGCGGCCGCGCGCTGGCGATCTACACCGCGCTGCTGATCGACCGCGAGCTGAGCCACGCCGACGAGGACGTGCGCAAGGCCGCGGCCGACGAGGTGGCGCTGCTCACGCCGATCATCAAGGCCTTCCTCACCGACAACGGCTGGCTCGCGACCAGCGCCTGCATGCAGGTCTACGGCGGCCACGGCTACATCCACGAGTGGGGCATGGAGCAGTACGTGCGCGACGCGCGCATCAACATGATCTACGAGGGCACGAACACCATCCAGAGCCTGGACCTGCTCGGCCGCAAGGTGCTGGGCGACAACGGCGCGAAGCTGAAGAAGTTCGGCAAGCGCATCGCCGAATTCGTCGAGGAGGAAGGCACGAACGAGGCGATGCAGGAGTTCGTCAACCCGCTCGCCGAGCTCGGCGACAAGGTGACCAAGCTGACCACCGAGCTCGGCATGAAGGCCTTCGGCAATGCCGACGAGGTGGGTGCCGCGGCGGTCGACTACCTGCGCATCGTCGGCCACCTGTGCTTCGCCTACCTCTTCGCGCGCATGGCGAAGATCGCGCTCGAAAAGCAGGACAGCGGCGATCCGTTCTACAAGGCCAAGCTCGCGACCGCCCGCTTCTACTTCGCGAAGCTGCTGCCCGAGACGGCCGGCCTGATCCGCAGCTGCCGCGCCGGCCTTGCGCCGCTGATGGCGATGGACGAAGCACTGTTCTGAAGGAGCCGCCGCATGAAGACCTTCACCGCCGCCGCGCTGCTCGCGCTGGCCTCGTTCGCCGCGCAGGCGCAATCCACGCCGGTCGGCCTGTGGAAGACGATCGACGACGAGACCAAGGCCGAGAAGTCGCTGGTGCGCATCAGCGAGTCGGGCGGCATCTTCAGCGGCCGCATCGAGAAGCTGCTCGATCCGGCCCGGGCCGGCGCGAAGTGCGACCAGTGCGAAGGCGAGCGCAAGGACATGCCGATCGCCGGGCTGCTGATCATCAAGAACGTCAAGAAGACCGAAGGCAAGGACAACCAGTGGGACGGCGGCGAGATCCTCGACCCGAACAACGGCAAGACCTACAAGCTGCGCCTGACCACCGCGGACGACGGCAGGAAGCTCGAGGTGCGCGGCTACGTCGGCGCGCCGCTGCTCGGCCGCACGCAGACCTGGATCCGCGTCGAGTGACGCGGATCGACGAACAAGGAGTGCATCGATGAGTCGTTTTCAAGTTCGCAAGGTGGCCGTGCTGGGCGCCGGCGTGATGGGCGCGCAGATCGCGGCCCACCTCGTCAACGTTCGCGTGCCGGTCGTGCTGTTCGACCTCGCTGCGAAGGAGGGCCCGAAGAGCGGCATCGCGCTGAAGGCCATCGACAACCTCAAGAAGCTCAAGCCCGCCCCGCTGGGCGTGGCCGAGGACGCAGCGCTGATCGTGCCTGCGAACTACGAAGAGCACCTCGACCTGCTGAAGGACTGCGACCTGGTGATCGAGGCGATCGCCGAGCGCATGGACTGGAAGCTGGATCTGTACAAGAAGATCGCGCCTTTCGTTTCGCCGAGCGCGATCGTCGCGAGCAACACCTCGGGGCTGTCGATCACGAAGTTGAGCGAGGCGCTGCCGCCGTCGATCCAGCCGCGCTTCTGCGGCATCCACTTCTTCAATCCGCCGCGCTACATGGTGCTGGTCGAGCTGATCGACACGCCCACCACCGAGGCGGCGGTGCTCGATCAACTGGAGAGCTTCGTCACCACCTTCCTCGGCAAGAGCGTGGTGCGCGCGAAGGACACGCCGAACTTCATCGCCAACCGCGTCGGCATCGCCGGCATGCTGGCGACGATGAAGGAGGCCGAGACCTTCGGCCTCGGCTACGACGTCGTCGACGACCTCACCGGCAAGAAGCTCGGCCGCGCCAGCAGCGGCACCTTCCGCACCGCGGACGTGGTCGGCCTCGACACGATGGCGCACGTCATCAAGACGCTGCAGGACAACCTCGCCGACGACCCGTTCTTCCCGAGCTACGCGACGCCGCCGGTGCTCGAGGGGCTGATCCAGGCCGGCGCGCTCGGCCAGAAGACGGGCGCCGGCTTCTTCAAGAAGGTCGGCAAGGACATCCTTCGGCTCGACCCGGCCAAGAAGGACTACGTACCCGCCGGCGCCAAGGCCGACGAGATCGTCGCCCGCATCCTCAAGAAGCCGCCGGCCGAGCGGCTCAAGCTGCTACGCGAATCGAGCAATCCGCAGGCGCAGTTCCTCTGGGCGATCCTGCGCGACGGCTTCCACTACGCCGCGGTGCACCTGGAAGCGATCGCCGAGACCGCTCGCGACGTCGACTTCGCGATGCGCTGGGGCTTCGGCGTGCAGCAAGGGCCCTTCGAGCTGTGGCAGGCCGCCGGCTGGCAGCAGGTGGCCGAGTGGGTCAAGGCCGACATCGACGCCGGCAAGGCGCTTTCGAAGGCGCCGCTGCCCGAGTGGGTGTTCGACGGCCGCACCGGCGTCCACACGGCCGAAGGCTCGTGGTCGCCGGCCAAGAAGAGCTACGTGCCGCGCAGCGGACTCGAGGTCTACAGACGGCAGCTCTTCCCCGAGACGGTGTTCGGCGCCGCGCAGCTCGAGCCGCTGAAGGCCGGCACCGAGCTGTTCAAGAACGAAGAGGTCCGCGTCTGGACGCTCGACGGCGAGGTCGTGATCGCGTCGATCACCGCGAAGCTGCACCTGATCAGCCCGACGGTGACCGAAGGCCTGCTCAAGGCCGTCGAGATCGCCGAGGACAAGTACAAGGGCCTGGTGATCTGGTCGCCCGACGACGTCTTCTCGGCCGGCGCGAACCTCGAAGCGCTGATGCCGGTGTTCATGACAAGCGGCGCCAAGGGCATCGCGCCGGAAGAGAAGAAGCTGCAGGACGCGATGCTGCGCATCCGCTATGCAGGCGTGCCGGTGGTCAGCGCGATCCGCGGCATGGCGCTCGGCGGCGGCTGCGAGCTCGCGATCTACAGCGCGCGCCGCGTCGCCGCGATGGAGAGCTACATCGGCCTCGTCGAGGTGGGCGTCGGGCTGATCCCCGGTGCGGGCGGCCTGACCTACATCGCGCGTCGTGCGGCCGAGATGGCCGGCGCCGGCAACGCGAATGCCGACATCCTGAAGTTCGCGACCGAGGGCTTCACCAGCGCGGCGATGGCGAAGGTGGGCACCAGCGCGATCGAAAGCCGCAAGCTCGGCTACCTGATCGACGGCGACGTGATCGTGGCGCACAAGGACGAGCTGCTGCACGTCGCCACCCAGCAGGCCAGGGCGATGTTCGAGTCGGGCTGGCGGCCGCCGCTCAAGCGCCCTTTCCCGGTGGCCGGCCGCAGCGGCATCGCAACCATCAAGGGCCAGCTCGCGAACATGCGCGACGGCGGCTTCATCAGCGCGCACGACTTCCACATCTCCGCGCTGATCGCCGAAGTGATCTGCGGCGGCGAAGTCGATGCCGGCTCGCTGGTCAGCGAGGAGTACCTGATGGCGATCGAGCGCAAGCACTTCTGCGCGCTGCTCGAACACCCGAAGTCGCAGGAGCGAATCATGGGGATGCTGCAGACCGGCAAGCCCGTGCGGAACTGATCGGAGCGATGACATGAGCAAGCAAGTTCAAGACGCCTACATCGTCGCCGCCACCCGCACGCCCATCGGCAAGAGCGGCCGCGGCTATTTCAAGAACACCCGCCCCGACGACCTGCTGGTCGCCGCGATCCAGAGCGCGCTGAGGCAGACGCCCGGGCTCGATCCGAAGTCGATCGAGGACGCGATCGTCGGCTGCTCCTTCCCCGAGGGCGAGCAGGGCATGAACATGGCGCGCGCCGCGGTCGTGCTCGCGGGCCTGCCGCATTCGGTCGGCGGGGTCACGGTGAATCGCTTCTGCGCGTCGGGCCTCTCCGCGGTGCAGATGGCCGCGGACCGCATCCGCGTCGGCGAGGCCGACGTGATGATCGCGGCCGGCGCGGAGTCGATGAGCATGGTGCCGATGGGCGGCAACAAGCCCTCGTTCAACCCGGCCGTGTTCGCGCGCGACGAGAACGTCGGCATCGCCTACGGCATGGGCCTGACGGCCGAGAAGGTCGCCGCGCAATGGAAGGTGAGCCGCGAGGCGCAGGACGCCTTCGCGCTCGAGTCGCATCGGCGCGCGATCGCGGCGATCGACTCGGGCGAGTTCGACCAGGAGATCACGCCGATCGAGGTGATCGACCGCTTCCCCGATCTCGCGACCGGCGAAGTCGGCACGCGCACCCGCACCGTCAGCGTCGACGAAGGCCCGCGGCGCGACACCTCGCTCGAAGGGCTCGCGAAGCTCAAGCCGGTGTTCGCGGCCAAGGGTTCGGTCACCGCGGGCAACAGCTCGCAGACGAGCGACGGCGCCGGCGCGCTGATCCTCGTCTCCGAGCGCGCGCTCAAGCAGTTCGACCTGAAGCCGCTGGCGCGCTTCGTCAGCTTCGCGATTAAGGGCGTGCCGCCGGAGATCATGGGCATCGGCCCGATCGAGGCGATCCCGGCCGCGCTGAAGCTCGCCGGCCTGACGCTCGACCAGATGGACTGGATCGAACTCAACGAGGCCTTCGCCGCGCAGGCGCTCGCGGTGATCGACACCGTCGGCCTCGACCGCAGCAAGGTCAACCCCCTCGGCGGCGCGATCGCACGCGGCCACCCGCTCGGCGCGACCGGCGCGATCCGCTCGGCCACCGTGATCCATGCGCTGCAACGCAAGCAGCTGAAGTACGGCATGGTGACGATGTGTGTCGGCATGGGCCAGGGCGCGGCGGGGATCTTCGAGCGGGTCTGAGCCGGCCGCCTGCCTTCGCGAAGCGTCGCATGCAGCCCATCCGCATCGACATCGAGGGCGCGGCGGCCGTGTCGGCCACCTGGTTCGAGGCGCAGGTCCCGGCCGAGGGCTCGCGCATCGGGCGGGAGCGGGCGGTGGTCGTCGTCGCGCCGGCGCTCTCGACGCCGCAGGCCTTCTACGCCGGCTTCTGCCGCTGGCTCGCCGCGCAGGGGCACGACGTGCTGAGCTTCGACTACCGCGGCATCGAGTCCGGCAGTGCCGCGCAGGCGCGCGCCAGCGGCATCGACATGGAAACCTGGCTGCGCGTGGACGTCTCCGTCGCGATCGACGAGGCGCGCCGGCGCGCCGGCGGAAGGCCGCTGCTGTACGTCGGCCACAGCCTGGGCGGCATGGCGCTGGGGGCGACGCCCGGCGCCGCGCGCGTCGATCGCGCGATCACGATCGCCAGCGGCAGCGGCTATCCCGGCCTGAACCCGCGCAGCGGCCGGCAGCTGTGGCTGCTCGGGCGCGTCGCGATGCCCCTCTACACGCGGCTGTTCGGCTACTTCCCGGGCGCGCCGATCCGCAAGGTGGGCAACCTGCCGCGCGGCGTGGCGCTGCAGTGGTCGGGCTGGCTGCGGCGGCGCGGCTACTGGTTCGACGATCCGGCCTACGACATGCGCGAGCGCTTCGCCTCGGTGCGCTGCCCGCTGCTGGCGCTGAGCTTCTCCGACGACAAGGCGATCCAGCAGCCGGCGGTCGATGACCTGCATGCGCGCTACGTCGCCACCACGGTGCGGCGCGTGCATCTCGCGCCGGCCCAGGCCGGCCTCGCGAGGATCGGCCACATGGGCTTCTTCCGGCGTGACGCGGCGGCACTGTGGCCGGCCGCGCTGCGCTGGCTCGAGGCGGGTGAATGGCGGCTCGAAACGCCGGCCGCCGCCACGCCATGAGCACGCCGTCCGCCAAGCCTGCGCTGCCGGCGCGCCGGCACGTCCTGCGCGCGACGCTCGCGCTCGCCGGCCCGCTGGCGCTCGCCGCCTGCGCCCCGGCCCGCGTCGAAGGCTTCGGCACCTGGGCGGAGGCGCGCAACGCGGTCGCAGCGCTCGCCCGGCCGGGCGCGCGCTGGCAAAGCGGCGGCGCGTGGAACCTGAGCGCCTCGCTGCAGCATCTGGCGCAGAGCATCGAGGGCTCGCTGGCCGGTTATCCGCGGATGAAGCCGGCGTGGTTCGTCGCGACGCTCGGCGCCGCGGCGCATGCGCTGTTCGATGCGCGCGGCGCGATGGCGCATCCGCTCGACGAGCCGATCCCCGGCGCGCCCGCGCTCGACGCCTCGCTGCCCGCCGACGCCGCCGTGCTGCGGCTGCTGCGCGCGATGGACGCCTTCGAGGCCCACACCGGCACGCTCGCGCCGCACTTCGCCTACGGCGCGCTCGACAAGCCCGCCTACCAGCGCGCGCACCAGATGCACCTCGCCGCGCACTGGACGCAGTTCGCCGAGACCCGCCACGCTTGATCACCAGGAGCACCGCATGAGCATCAGGACCGCCACGCTGAACGGCATCGCGACGATCGAGATCGCGCGGCCCGAGAAGAAGAACGCGATCACGGTCGCGATGTACCAGGCGATGTGCGACGCGCTGCTCGACGCGCAGCTCGACCCGAAGGTGCGCGCGGTGCTGATCACCGGGCAGCCGGGCATCTTCACCTCGGGCAACGACCTCGAGGACTTCATGCAGCGCCCGGCGCAGAACACCGAGTCGCCGGTGTTCAAGTTCATGCAGGCGCTGCTGCAATGCGACCGGCCGGTCGTCGCCGCGGTCACCGGCGCGGCCATCGGCATCGGCACCACGATGCTGCTGCACTGCGACCTCGTCTACGTCGCCGACGACGCGCGGCTCGCGATGCCCTTCACCAGCCTGGGGCTGGTCGCCGAGTTCGCCTCCAGCCTGGTCGTGCCGCAACTGATGGGCCGGCACAAGGCCGCCGAGAAGCTGCTGCTCGGCGACCCGATGAGCGGCGCCGAGGCGGTCGAGCTCGGCCTCGCGAACGCGGTGCTGCCGGCCAGCGAGGTGGTGGCGCACGCGCGCCGCATGGCCGAGCGCTTCAACACGCTGCCGCCGGCCGCGGTGCGCGAGACCAAGCGCCTGATGAGCCGGCCGGCACGCGAGGCCCTGACCGCGCAGATCGCCGCCGAGGCCGAGGTCTTCGGCAAGGCGCTGCGCGGCGACGAAGCGCGCGAGGCCTTCGCCGCGTTCTTCGAAAAGCGCAAGCCGGACTTCACCAAGTTCTGAGGCGCCGCACGGCCGGGCGCGCGTTCGGCAGGCGGCAAGGCATCGAGCACCGGCCGCGACAATCGGTCGATGTCCCTGCTCACGCTGCAAAACGCCCACCTCGCCTTCGGCCACGTCGCGCTGCTCGACGGCGCGGAGTTCTCCCTCGAAGCCGGCGAGCGCGTCGGCCTGATCGGCCGCAACGGCACGGGCAAGTCCTCGCTGCTGCGCATCGTCGCCGGGCGCGAGAAGCCCGACGACGGCGAGCTGCGCGTGCAGAAGGGCGCGCGCATCGCGCTGGTCGAGCAGGAGCCGCAGCTCGATGCCGACGCCACCGTGTTCGACGCGGTGAGCGTCGGCGTTGCCGAGGTCAAGGAACTCCGCGAACGCTTCGAACGCCACGACACCGCCGACGACCTCGACGCGATCCAGACGCGCATCGAAGCGCTCGACGGCTGGACCTGGGAGCAGCGCGTCACCGAGACGCTCGAACGGCTCGCCCTGGACGGTGCCGCGCGGGTCGGCGCGCTTTCGGGCGGCACGAAGAAGCGGATCGCGCTGGCGCAGGCGCTGGTCGCCGCGCCCGAGGTGCTGCTGCTCGACGAGCCGACCAACCACCTCGACCTCGACGCGATCCGCTGGCTCGAGGGCCTGCTGCGCGACTTCAAGGGCAGCGTGCTGCTGATCACCCACGACCGCGCCTTCCTCGATGCCGTCGCGACGCGCATCGTCGAGCTCGACCGCGGCGTGCTGCGCAGCTACCCCGGCAACTTCGCCGCCTACGAGACGACGAAGGCGCGCGAACTGGCCGACGAGGCGCTCGCCTTCGCGCGCCAGGACAAGCTGCTCGCGCAGGAGGAGGTGTGGATCCGCCAGGGCGTCGAGGCACGGCGCACGCGGGCGGTCGCGCGCATCAAGCGGCTCGACGTGCTGCGCGCCGAGCGGGCCGCGCGGCGCGATCGGGTCGGGCGCGTGGCGCTGGAGGTGGATGCCGGCGCGCGCAGCGGCAAGATCGTCGCGGAGCTCGAGGGCGTCTCGAAGTCCTTCGGCAGCACGTGCGTCGTGCGCGACTTCTCCGCGACCGTCCTGCGCGGCGACAAGCTCGGCCTGATCGGCCCGAACGGTGCCGGCAAGACGACGCTGCTGAAGCTGATCCTCGGCGAGCTGGCACCCGACGCCGGCACCGCGCGCGTCGGCAGCAAGCTCAGCGTCGCCTACTTCGACCAGATGCGCGAGGCGCTCGACCTCGAGGCGACGCTGGCCGACACCATCAGCCCCGGCAGCGAATGGGTCGAGGTGGCCGGCGCTCGGAAGCACGTGATGAGCTACCTCGGCGACTTCCTGTTCGCACCGGCGCGCGCGAACTCGCCGGTCAAGAGCCTCTCCGGCGGCGAACGCAACCGGCTGCTGCTGGCGCGGCTGTTCGCGAAGCCGGCCAACGTGCTGGTGCTCGACGAGCCGACCAACGACCTCGACATCGACACGCTGGAGCTGCTGGAGGAACTGCTCGCGAACTACCCGGGCACCGTCTTCCTCGTCAGCCACGACCGGCGCTTCCTCGACGCGGTCGTGACCAGCACCCTGGTGTTCGAAGGCGACGGCCGCTGGCGCGAGTACGAAGGCGGGGTCGAGGACTGGCTGATCCAGTCGGCACGCGCGCGCGCGGCACGCGCCGAAGCGCCGGCCGCGGCGAAGAAGCCGGCCGCCCCCGGCGCCACGCCGGCTGGGGCCGCGGGCAAGCCCGGCAAGCTCAGCTTCAAGGAACAGCGCGAGCTCGACGAGCTGCCGGCGCGCATCGAGGCGCTCGAAGCCGAGCAAGCGCGGCTGACGACGGCATTGGCCGATCCGGCGCTCTACGCCGACGGCGGTGCCGGCGCTGCGGACTTGCAGCGGCGCTGGACGCATATCGACGCCGAGGTGCGTGCGGCGATGGAGCGCTGGGAAGCGCTCGCCGCCCGGTGAGAAGCCGCTCCGCCCCATGGCCGGTCGGCCAGACGGCGATCCTGGCCGCCCGGCGCGACGTTCAGCCGAAGGGACTCACCACCTGCCTTCTTCCTGCGCGTTGTAGGCGCCCATGAACGGGTTGTAGTCCAGGTTGTTCTGATCGATGCGGTACTGCTCGCGCCAGCCGGCACGACCGGCCGGGTGGACGACCGCACTCGCGCAGCGGGTCGAGCGGTTCGTCGAGCCGAGGCGGGCTCAGCGGCGGCCGAGCGCTGCGAACCACGAATCGCGCTTGGCCGACGGATGCGTGCGGCTGACGATCAGCCCGGCCTGCAGGTACAGCCCGTTGAGCAGCCGCGCGCCCCGCTCCCTGCTCATGCCCGGCCAGTGCGCGAGCGTGCGCAGCGAGACCTTCTCCTGCCGCAGGCGCATCACCGAGGCCGCGAGCGCGCCGCTGAGCTCGGTCGGCACGTCGAGGTCGGAGGCGACGCGGTAGACCGCGGCGCCGGCGAGCTCGGGCAGCAGCTCGCGGCGCGGGCCATGCAGCGCCATGTGCCACAGCAGCGGGCCAAGCGGATGGCAGTGCTCGGGCGCGGCGCTCATCTCGCGCTCGCGCGCGCCGGGCGCGTGCAGCAGCGCGCGCTCGACCTGCAGCAGCTGGACGCTGTCGAAGCGGGTGGCGTAGAGCGTCTCGATCGGCAGCGGCGTGTGGAACAGCCGCTCGCGCGGGAAGACGGTGATCGGCAGCACGTGGCCGTCGCGGTCGAGGTGCAGCGCCATGTCGTGCGCATGGCGCAGGCAGGCGGCCAGCACCTCCAGCACTTCGCAGCCGGCGCCCGCGTGCTCGAAGCGCTGCAGGTCGGCCATCAGCGAAGGGCTCAGCGCGCTGAAGCGCGAGTTGTTCTCGCCGGTGGCGATGGCGCTGTCGTTCATCGCCCGGCGGAAGGCGCTGACGCGCCACAGCTCGGGCATTCCCATCGGGACGGTGGGCTCGTTCATGTCGAAAACCAATATATCGGTGCGTCGTGACGAGGCGTATCAAGCCGACCCCGGGATCGCGGGGGCCTCCGGCTCGGGCGCGACACGCAGGTTGGGCCGTTGCGACAGCTCGGCCCGCCGGGTAGCGAGCGCTCGCCAGAAAGCCGGATCGAGCGAGGTCGCGACATTCACGCGCATCAGCCCGCTGGGCCGGTGCGACGCGTGGAAGAGCGAGCCGGGCGCGGTGAGCCAGCCGTCGTCGAGCAACAGCTGGGCCAGGCGGTCGGTGTCGGTGTGGGTTTCGATCCAGGCAAACAGGCCGTGCGCCGGCGTCGCGGGCGTGCAGCCGTGCTCGGTGGCGAGCGCGAGGCAACGCGAACTCGCGGTGGCCAGCCGCGCGCGCACGCGCTCGGCATGGCGGCGCAGCGCGCCCTGTTCCAGGCAGGCGGCGACGGCCTGCTCGGTGATCGCCGGGGTGGTGAGCGAGGTCAGCAGCTTCACGTCGACGATGCGCGCGACCAGCGCCTTCGGCGCCGCAACGTAGCCGACGCGCCAGGCCGGCGCCAGGATCTTCGAGAAGCCGGAGATGTAGATCGTGCGCTGCAGGCCGTCGAGCGCGGCCATCCGCGGCGCATGCGGCACCGCGAGCCAGGCGTAGGTGTCGTCCTCGACGATGTGGAAGTCCTGCGCCTGCGCGAGCGTCAGCAGCCGGTGCGCCTGGCCGAGCGTCAGCGAATGCCCGGTCGGGTTGTGCAGCACCGAGGTGGTGACGTACAGCCGCGGCCGGTGCTCGGCGACGAGCTGCTGCATCGCCGTGAAGTCGACGCCGCCGGCTCCGCGCGGCACCGGCAGGATCCGCATGCCCAGCCGCGCGAGCCGCGCGAATTCGACCGCCCAGCCCGGGTCGTCCACGAGCACCGCGTCGCCGGGTGCGAGCAGCGCGCGCGAGACGATGTCGAGCGCCTGCGTCGCGCCCAGCGTGGTGACGATCTGCTGCGGCTCGGCCTGCACGCCGACGTCGGCGAGGCGCGGCACCAGCGCGTGGCGCAGACGCTCGTCGCCGGCCGGGTCGCCGTAGTGGAGCGCGTGCGAGGCGAGCCGGTCGGCCTGCGCGACGCGGCGCAGCGCGCCGGCGAGCAGCGGCAGGTCGAGCCAGTCGGCCGGCAAGGTGCCCGAGCCCGGCGCGGCGCGGCTGCCCGGCGCCTGGAACATGCTGCGGATCAGCGCGGTCGCGTCGACCGGCGCGGCCAGCCGCGGCCCGCCCTCGCCCGCCTCGCCGAGCGGGCTGCGCGCAAGCGGCGCCGGCTGCGCGCGCACGAAGAAGCCGCGCTGGCGGCGCGCCTCGATCAGGCCTTGCGCGAGCAGCTGGTCGTAGGCGGCGACCACCGTGTGCGGGCTGACGCCGTGGCGCTGCGCGCAGTCGCGCACCGACGGCAGCCGCGCGCCGGGCGCGAGCAGCCGCGCGTGGATGCGCTCGGCGAAGCGTTGGGCAAGCTGCTCGGTCAGCGTGGTGCCGGCGGCGCGGGTCAGCATGGATCGGGGGCGTCGCGGTGTATCGAGATTCGGGGCAGTACAGATCGGCGTTTGCGCCGGCTGTCTGTGGCGGCAGTGTATGGGTGCGGCCCCTAGAGTCGGCCGATGGAACCGCCCGCCGTGCCTTCGACCTCGCGCCGTTTCGCGCACGGGTCCGACGAAACCCGCGGCCTGTGGCTCGGCTTCGTCGGCGTCGCGGTGTTCGCGCTGACGACGCCGATGACGCGGCTCGCGGTGGGCCCGGCCGAGGCGCCGCAGTTCACGCCGGCCTTCGTGACCGCCGGGCGCGCCGCGGTCGCCGGGCTGCTGGCGCTGCTGTGGCTGTGGCGGCGCGGCGCGCTGCGGCGCCCGCCGCTCGAGCACGCGCGCGCGCTGGCGCTGGCCGCGGCCGGGAACATCGTCGTCTGGCCGCTGTGCCTGGCGTTCGCGGTGCGCGAGGTGCAGGCGGTGCATGCCGCGGTCGTCACCGGCGTGCTGCCGCTCGCGACCGCGGCGGTCGCGGCCTTCGTGCTGCGCCAGCGGGCGTCGGCGGGCTTCTGGCTGTGTGCGCTGCTCGGCTGCGCACTGGTGCTCGGCTACGCGGCGCTGCAAGGCGGCGGGCGCTGGGTGCCGGCCGACGGCTGGCTGCTGATCGCGGTGCTGGGCGCGGCGGTCGGCTATGTCTACGGCGCGCGGGTGTCGGGCTCGATCGCGCCGGAGGAGGTGATCGGCTGGGTGCTGGTCGGCGCGCTGCCCTTGACGCTGCCCGCGGCCCTCTGGGCCGCACAGCCGGTCGACTTCGCGGCGGTCGCGCCAAGCGCGTGGTTCGGCTTCGCCTACGTGTCGCTCGCCTCGATGTGGCTCGGCTTCTTCGCCTGGTACCGCGCGCTCGCCCTCGGCGGCACGCTGCGGGTGAGCCAGGTGCAGCTGCTGCAACCCTTCATCACGCTGCTGGCCGCGGTGCCGCTGCTCGGTGAAACGCTGGATGCGGCGACGCTCGGCTTCGCGCTCGCGGTGATCGCGACGGTGTTCGTTGGCAAGCGCATGCCGGTGGCCGCGAAGGAGCCGCGATGAGAACGCTGGGCCTGCTGGGCGGCATGAGCTGGGAATCGACGCTCGTGTACTACCGCGCGATCAACCAAGGCATCGCCCGCCGCGCCGGCGGCCTGCACAGCGCGCCGCTGCTGGTGCACAGCTTCGACTTCGAACGCATCGCCGCGCTGCAGCGCGACAGCGCCTGGGACGCGGCCGCCGGGCTGCTCGGGCAGGCGGCGCTCGGCCTGAGGGCCTGCGGCGCCGAAGGCCTGCTGATCGCGACCAACACCATGCACAAGCTGGCGCCCCAGGTGCAGGCGGCCTGCGGCCTGCCGCTGCTGCACATCGCCGACGCGGTGGGGGCGGCAGTGCGCGAAGCCGGGCTCGAGCGGGTCGGGCTGCTCGGCACGCGCTTCACGATGGAGCAGCCCTTCCTGCGCGAACACCTGCGCCGGCACCACGGCCTGGAGACGCTGATACCCGCCGCGGCCGACCGCGCCGAGGTGCACCGGGTCATCTTCGAGGAGCTGTGCCGCGGCGTCGTCGGCGCCGCATCGCGCCGCTTCTACCTCGAAGCGATCGACCGGCTGGCCGCGGCCGGCGCGCAGGGCGTGGTGCTCGGCTGCACCGAGATCGGCCTGCTGCTCGACCCGGCCGACCTGCCGCTGCCCGCGTTCGACAGCACGCTGCTGCATGCGCGGCAGGCGATCGACTGGATCCTTCCGCCGCCGGCGACAGCCGGCCTCGACGACGCACCTGCCCTGATGGGAGACGCACGATGACCTGGACCCTGGCCGCACGCAGTGCGCGGATGAACCCTTCGGTGATCCGCGAGATCCTGAAGCTGACCGAACGCCCCGGCGTGCTGTCGATGGCCGGCGGCCTGCCGTCGCCCGACGGCTTCCCGGTCGAGGCGCTGCGCGAGGCGAGCGAGCGCGTGCTGCGCGAAGCCCCGCGCGAGGCGCTGCAGTACGCGGCGAGCGAGGGCTACGGGCCGCTGCGCGAATGGATCGCCGCCCGGCTCGGCGCGCGCGGCCTGCAGGTCGATGCCGCGCGGGTGCTCGTCACCAGCGGCTCGCAGCAGGGGCTCGACCTGCTCGGCAAGCTGCTGCTCGACGCGGGCAGCACGGTCGCGGTCGAGGCGCCGAGCTACCTCGGCGCGCTGCAGGCCTTCGCGCCGGCCGAGCCGCGTTTCGTCGCGCTCGAAGGCGACGACGAAGGCCCGCGCCCCGAAGCGATCGCCGCGCTGGCCGACGCGCCCGAGCCGGCCCGCTTCGCGTACCTGCTGCCCAACTTCCAGAACCCGACCGGCCGCTTGATGGGCGCCGAACGGCGCGCCGCGCTGGTGCGCGCGGCGCAGGCGGCGCGGCTGCCGCTGGTCGAGGACGACCCCTACGGCGAACTGTGGTTCGACGCGGCGCCGCCGGCGTCGATCAGTTCGCTGTGGCCCGAAGGCAGCGTCTACCTCGGCTCGTTCTCGAAGATCCTCGCGCCGGGCCTGCGGCTCGGCTACGTCGTTGCGCCGAGCGCGCTGATGCCGAAGCTGCTGCAGGCCAAGCAGGCGGCCGACCTGCACACCTCGGGCTTCGTGCAGCGCATCGCCTTCGAGGCGGTGAAGGACGGCCTGCTCGAGCGCCACCTGCCCGCGGTGCGCCAGCGCTATGCGGCCCAGCGCGACGCGATGGCCGCGGCGCTGCAGCGCCACCTGCCGCCCGGCTGCGCCTGGCAGACGCCGCGCGGCGGCATGTTCTTCTGGCTGCGGCTGCCGGCGGGGCTCGATGCGATGGCGCTGCTGCCGCGCGCGGTCGAGGCCGGCGTCGCCTTCGTGCCGGGCGCGCCCTTCTTCGCCGGCGAGCCGGGCGAAGCGGAGCGCCGCTGCCTGCGGCTGAGCTTCGTCACGCTGGCGCCGGCGCGCATCGAGGAAGGCGTCGCCGCGCTCGGCCGCGTGCTGCACGAGGCGATCGCCTTGCCGAGGGCCGCGTGATGGCCGTCGCCACGCCCGGCACGGCGCACCGCTTCGCGCAGGTCGACGTGTTCACCGAGCACGTGCTGCTCGGCAACGCGCTCGCGGTCGTCTTCGACGCCGACGGCCTGAGCGAGCAGCGCATGCAGGCGATCGCGCGCTGGACCAACCTCTCCGAGACCTGCTTCCTGCTGGCGCCGACCGACGCCCGCGCCGATTACCGGGTGCGCATCTTCACGCCCGACCGCGAGCTGCCGTTTGCCGGCCACCCGACGCTCGGCAGCTGCCACGCCTGGCTCGAAGCCGGCGGCCGGCCGCGCGGCGCTGAAGTGATCCAGCAATGCGGCGTCGGCCTCGTGCGGGTGCGCCGCGATGGCAAGCGGCTTGCGTTCGCCGCACCACCGCTCAAGCGCAGCGGCGAAGCTGATGCGGCGACGCGGGCCCACGTTGCCCGCGGGTTGCGCGTCGACGAGTCGGAGCTCGTCGCCGTGCAGTGGGTCGACAACGGGCCGGGCTGGGTCGCCGCGCTGCTGCGCGATGCGCAGGCGGTGCTGGCGATCGAGCCCGACTACGCGGCGATGCGGCCGCTGGAAATCGGCGTCGTCGGCGCCCACGCCCAAGTCAGCGAGTGCGCGTTCGAAGTGCGCGCCTTCATCCCGGGCCTCGGCTCGCCGGAAGACCCGGTCACCGGCAGCCTCAACGCCGGCCTCGCGCAGTGGCTGATCGGCGCCGGCCTTGCACCGCCGCGCTATGTCGCGAGCCAGGGCACGCGGCTTGGGCGGGCGGGCCGGGTCCACGTCGAACGCCTCGGCGACGACGTTTGGGTCGGCGGGCACGCGGTGACCTGCGTGCGGGGCGAGGCGAGGTTCTGAGGGCGGCTGCGACGAAGCGCAGGCTGCTGCGCCCCGCACGCCGGGCGCGCCTTGCCGCCGGCCGCCGTGCGCGCGGCGGCTGCTCAGGCCGGCGCCGTCTGGCCCGCGCCCACCCCACAGCTCGGGCAGTAGTGGAAGAAGGCGTTCTTCCGCGTCGCGCAGGCACCGCAGCGGTCGAACAGCTTCAGGCCGCAGTGCACGCAGAAGTTGGACGCGGGCAGTTCGCCCGTTTTGGCCGATGACGGCGCCGAGCCGACGATCGCGCGTTCGCAGCCCGGGCACACGCCGGCCTGCATCTGCTTGAGCGCCTGCTCGTAGCCGAGCGAGCGGCGCCGTTCGGCTTCGCTCTGTGCCGCGACCTGCTGGCGCTTCGCGAGGTAGCGCCGCATCGCCTGGATCACGTAGTGGCCGACGACCGCGGTGAGCGCGATGCCCACCGCGTAGCGCACGTAGCCGCCGTAGCTCGGCAGGTAGGGCACCAGCTCGAAGAAGAAGGTGAAGGCCGCGAAGATCACGAAGCCGCGCGCCAGCGGCCAGTAGTCGCTCCTGCGCTTCTTCGCCCACAGCCAGCCTGCGATGCCGAGCAGCGGCAACGTGAGCGCGAGCCGTGCGCCGAAGACGCGCAGCTCCTGCACGAACAGCGCGCGTTCGTAGGCCGGCGTCGCCGCACGCAGCAGTTCCGCTTCGGCGTCGCGCTGGCGCTGCAGCGATTGCGAAGCGTCGAGCATGAGCCGGTCGAGCCGCTCGACGCCCTCCTGCGCCTCGCGCTCGGCGGCCTTGAGCCGATCGAGATCGCGCGCGCGGCCGATCACCTCCGGGTCCTGCTTCGGATCGGTGGTCGCGGTGCGGGTCGCGAGCCAGTTCTCGTGGGCCTGGCGCGCCGATTCATAGGCGTTGCCGGCGGCGGTGGCGGCGAGCTGGGCCTGGGCGCGGCGGTCGTTGGTGTCGCGCTGGCGCTTTTCGAGCGCGTCCATCTCGTCGCGGGCGGCCTTCAGCGCCGCGGCGTCGGCGAACTGCTCGACGCCGAGCGTCGATTCGAGCCGCGGCAGGTCTTCGACGAGCTTGCCGCCCAGCCCGATCAGGAAGCCGGCGAACACGAAGCTCACCAGCCACATCACGAAAGCGAACAGCTTCTCGGGCACGCGCAGGCTCTTGAACATGTCCAGTCCTCCTCGATCGGGGCGCCATTGTTCGCGGCCACCGCACGCGGCCCGCGCAGGGAACCGTTCTTGCCGCGAAGAAACCCACGCCTTCGCTTCTTCTTCCCTGCCCTGCCAAGGAGGCCACTTGCGTCGACCGACCCCCGCCCGAGCCCGCAGCCGCGCCTGGATCGCCGCCGGCCTGTGCTGCGCCGCGACCGCCTCGATGGCGCAGCCGCAGGCCGCGCCGGCGTCGAAGCCGAAACCGAAGGCGAGCCGGCCCGAGCCGGCGCTGCCGGCGCGCTGGCGCGAAAGCTTCGAGGCCTTCGACGCCGCCGATCGCGCCGCCGCCCCGAAGCCCGGCGGCGTGCTGTTCGTCGGCAGCTCGTCGATCCGGCTGTGGAACGACCTGGAGCAGCAGTTCGAGGATCCGGTCGCGGTGGTCAAGCGCGGCTTCGGCGGCTCGCGCCTGCAGGACACCACCGACCATCTGCGCCGCCTGGTGCTGCCCTACAAGCCGCGCGTGGTGGTGGTCTACGCGGGCGACAACGACCTGGCCGAAGGCCGCTCGCCCCAGCAGGTGTTCAAGAGCTTCGAGGACTTCGTCGAGGGCGTGCACGCGGAACTTCCGGCCACGCGCATCGCCTTCGTGTCGATCAAGCCGAGCCCGCTGCGCCTCGCGCTGATGCGCAGCGCCGAGGAGACGAACGCGCGCATCGCGGCGTTCTGCCGCAACGATCCGCGGCTCGACTACATCAACGTCTGGTCACCGATGCTGGGCAACGACGGCCGCCCGCGCGAGGAGCTCTTCCTGCCCGACCGGCTGCACCTGAACGCGCAGGGCTATGCGCTGTGGAAGTCCGTCATCGCAAGGCATCTGATCGAGCGGGCGGAGCCGGCCGCGGCGGCGGCCCTGGAGACCTCGGGTCGGCCGCTGACGCCGCCGAGCGCGACGACGCCCGAGCCCGCACCCCCGGACCCGGATCGCTGAGCGGCTGCGAGCGCTGGCGCCAGCGCTCGCGCCCGCGTTCGCGCAGCGCGGCGGTGCGCCGGTCGAGCCAGCCGCTGACCCACGCCACGCCGTAGAGCGCCGCGAAGCACGCCGCAAGCAGTGCGGTGTCCACCGCCCAGGGCCGCTGGTCGCGCGTGTCGCCGTTCCACGCCAGCAGCAGCATCGCGAGGACCAGGTGCGCGACGAACACCGGCAGCGAGGCCGCGCCCAGCGTCTCCAGCGCGCGCAGGCGCGGCAGCCGGCGCGTGAGCCAGGGCGCGAAGTGGATCGCCAGCAGCATCAGCGCGAAGAAGTCGATCACGCGCAGCGGCCCGAGGCGCCACTTGTCGAACAGCATGTTGAGGCCCGCGTCGTCGCCGAACGGCGTCTGGCCGACCGCGTGGCGCCAGACGAATCCCATCGCCCCGACGACGATCGCCACGCGCACCGCCCAGGGCGGGAAGGTGATGGGCGGCGCGTCCTTGGCCGACTGCTGCGAGCCCAGCCACAGCCCCATCAGCCAGAGGAACTGCCAGGCGAGCAGGTCGAAGGAGCCGACCTGCTCGAAGGGCACCGGCAGACCGGTCGCCGCGACGACGGCTTCGTGGATCGCGCGCGTCAGGCCGAACTGCGCGCCGAGCCACAGCGCGACGCTCGCGCCGAGGATCGCGCGCCAGCCGTGCTGCAGCCCGTGCAGCAGCACGAGCGGGCTCACCAGCATGAAGACGATGTACATCGGCAGGATGTCCATCAGCGGCGGGTTGTGCAGCAGCAGCAGGCTCGCGGCGACCGCGGTGAGCGGCTCGCGCAGGTAGAAGTCGATCATCCCGAGCAGCGCTTTCTGGTCGTTCACCACGCCCAGCAGCGCCACCCCGGTGAACAGCAGCAACAGCAGCGCGGCCTGGATCGCGTAGAGCTTCAGCGCGCGCTTGAGGAATGCGCCGCGCATCAAGCCGTCGCTGCCCTCGCCGGCGCCGCGGCTTCGATCGCGCGCATGCTTCGCGGTGTAGACCAGCCCGGCCATCACGCCCGACAACATCACGAAGCCCTCGGCCGCCGAGACGAAGCCGAAGGGCTGACCGAGCGGATCGGAAAAGCGCGTTGGCAGATGGGTGACGGTCATCAGCACGAGCATCAGCCCGCGCAAGGCGTCCAGTTCCCACAGCCGCTGGCTCATCCGCCGAGTCTGGCGAACGCGCCGCGCGGCGCGCACCGGCCGCCGCGCCCGCGGCGTGTCGGACGATGCCGCGCCGCGGCGGCGCAGGCCGGCGGCGCGCTACTTCGCGCCGCGCAGCTCGCGGCGCAGGATCTTGCCGACGTTGGTCTTCGGCAGGTCGTCGCGGAACTCGATGTACTTCGGCCGCTTGTAGCCGGTGAAGTTGTGCTTGCAGTAGTCGGCGAGGTCTTCCTCGGCGAGCACCGAGTCGGGCTTCTTCACGACGAAGAGCTTGACCGCCTCGCCCGACTTCGCGTCCGCCACGCCGACCGCCGCGCACTCGAGCACGCCGGGGTGAAGGTTCACCACCTGCTCGATCTCGTTCGGGTACACGTTGAAGCCGCTGACGAGGATCATGTCCTTCTTGCGGTCGACGATGCGGATGCAGCCGCGCTCGTCCATCACGCCGACGTCGCCGCTCTTGAACCAGCCGTCGCTGGTCATCACGTTCGCCGTCTCGTCGGGGCGCTGCCAGTAGCCGGCCATCACCTGCGGGCCGCGGATGCAGATCTCGCCGGGCTCGCCGAACGGCTGCTCGCGGCCTTCGTCGTCGCGGATCGAGACTTCGGTCGAGGGGATCGGCATGCCGATCGTGCCGCTGAACTCGGTGAGGTCGAGCCGGTTGCTCGTGACCACCGGCGAGGTTTCGGAAAGGCCGTAGCCCTCGACCATCGGGCAGCCGGTCAGCTTGAACCAGGCCTGCGCGGTCGACTGCTGGCAGGCCATGCCGCCGCCGTTGGAGACGACCAGCTCGCTGAAGTCGAGCCGGCGGAAATCGACGTCCTGGATCAGCGCGTTGAACAGCGTGTTGACCGCCGGGAACATGTGCAGCCGGTGCTTGGCCAAGGCCTTGACCATGCCGGGCAGGTCGCGCGGGTTCGGGATCAGCAGCAGCTTCGAGCCGAAGCGCGCGCCCATCAGGTAGCAGATCGTCAGCGCGAAGATGTGATAGAGCGGCAACGCGCACACGACGGTGAGCTGCCGCTCGGTGCCCACCTTTTCGAGCGTCGGCCGGAACCATGCTTCGCTTTGCAGCAGGTTCGCGACGACGTTGCGATGCAGGAGCATCGCGCCCTTGGACACGCCGGTCGTGCCGCCGGTGTATTGCAGGAAGGCGACCGCGTCGGGGCCGACCGGCGTGCGCGCGAGCGTCATCCGCGTGCCCTCGGCGATTGCCATGTTGAAGCGCGTGACCGTGCGGCCGGCGTCCAGCGGCAGGCGGAACTCGGGCACCAGCTTCTTCACGTGGCGCACGACGAAGTTGACGAGCTGGCCCTTCCAGAAGCCGAGCTGGTCGCCCATCGACGCGAGCACGACGTGCCGCACCGGCGTGCGGGCGATCACCTCCTCAAGCGTGTGCGCGAAGTTCTCGAGGATCACGATGGCCTCGGCGCCCGAGTCCTTCAGCTGGTGCTCCAGCTCGCGCGGCGTGTACAGCGGGTTGACGTTGACGACCGCGTAGCCCGCGCGCAGCACCGCGGCGATCGCGACCATGTACTGCGGCAGGTTCGGCATCATCAAGGCGACCCGCGCGCCCGGTGCGAGCCCCTTGTGCTGCAGCCAGGCACCGAGGGACGCCGAAAGTTCGTCGAGCTGCCGGAAGCTGATCGAGGCGTCCATGCAGACGGCCGCGGTGCGCTGCGCATGCGTGCGGAAGGCCTCTTCGAGGAGGTCGACGAGCGAGCCGTAGGCGCCGACGTTCACCTCGGCCGGCACGCCGGGCGGGTAATGCGCGAGCCAGGGTTTGCGAACCTGCATGTCCATCGACGTCTCCATCACGAGCCGTCGATCTTGCGAGCGCCGCGGCGTCGGCGGCTAGCGGAATTGCCCTAGCCGCCCTGGGGCAAGCCGGCCGCCACCGTCGCCTGCGCCACGCCCGCATCGAACAGCCGGTCGAGCAGCGTGCGCTCGCGCGCTTCGATGCGCTGCATGAATTCGCCCGCGCCGCCCATCGCGCGAAAGGTGTCGAGCCCGCGTTCGAGGAAGGACTGCAGTTCGCTCAGGCCCGCGGCGCGTGCCGGGCCGCGCATCAGCTTCAGGCTCGCGACCAGCATGGGCGCGCGCGTGATGCGGTCGAGCGCGTGGCCGACGTCCATCACCAGCGCGATCTGGCGCTCGCGATCCGCGCGGCGGCCGACCGCGCGCCACGCGGCGACGTAGCCGTCCGCATCGAGGCCGTCGGCGGGCAGCGCGAGCGCCATCGCGGTGTCGAGCTCTTCCGACAGCGCATGCAGCTCGGCCAGCGTCGCGACCGTGTCGACGATGCCCTGCGGGAACAGCCGCACCAGCGCCGGCACGATCCGGGCGAACTGGGCGTCGCGGCGCGTGAAGTCCTCGGGCCCGTAGAGCTCGTCGAGGAAGAAGCGCGCGGCGTCGCGGTAGCGCGCGCTCTGGAGCAGGTCGGCATGCGTCGCCTCGAAGCGCGCCTGCTGGAAGGCCTTGACCGGCGGGACGCGCGCCGCGAGCCGGGCGTCGCCGGCGCGCCGGGTGCGTTCGGCCTCGACGATCGCGAGGCTGCGCAGGATCGCCGCGGCATCGGCCGGCGTCTTGCGCGTGGCGCTTCGCGGACTCGTCGTCATGGCGCGTGAAGGATGCCGCTTGGGGGTTTGCGAGAAGCCCGAATAGAGCCGGCGCCCGAGGCGAAGGCCGCGGGAATGATGCAACACTGATCCGTGATGAAGAGCTTGTCGTCGAGCCGAAGCGAGCCGCGCGATCCCTCGCGCCGGCGCTGGCTCGTCGCCGGCGGTGCCGGCGCACTGCTGCTCGCGGCCGGTGGCGGCGCGGCCTGGCTGTGGCGGCCCGGCTGGCGCGACGGGCAGCTGACCGCGAGCGGCCGCACGGTGTTTCGCGCCGTCGCGCGCGCGGTGCTCGAAGGCAGCCTGCCGCCCGAAGGGCCGGCGCAGGAGGCGGCGCTCGAGCGCCATCTCGACCGGCTCGCGCTCACCATCGCCGGCTTCCCCGCCGCCACGCGCGCCGAGATCGCGCAGCTGCTCGGCATCCTGTCGATCGCGCCCGGTCGGCGATGGCTGGCCGGCCTCGCGATCGACTGGCCGCAGGCGAGCACGGTCGCCATCGACCAGGCCTTGCGCGGCATGCGGTTCGCCGAGCAGCCGCTGAAGCAGCAGGCCTACCACGCGCTGCGCGACCTGAACAACGCGGCCTGGTACGCGCAGCCAGAGCACTGGGCGGCGCTCGGCTATCCGGGGCCGGTGGCGGTCTGAGCGCGATGGCGCAGGTCGATCCGTTTCGCGAGGGCCTCGCGCGGGGCTGGAAGGTCCACGGCGGCCGGCACGCCGGAGCGCAGCCGCTGCCGTCGAAAGTGAGCTGCGATGTCGCGATCGTCGGCAGCGGCGCGGGCGCGGGCATCACGGCCGAGCTGCTCGCGCGTGCCGGGCTCGACGTGCTGATGATCGAAGAGGGGCCGCTGAAGACCAGCAGCGACTTCCGCCAGCTCGAGAGCGAGGCCTATCCGCAGCTCTACCAGGAAAGCGCCGGCCGCAAGACGGCCGACAAGGCCATCACGATCCTGCAAGGCCGCTGCGTCGGCGGCTCGACCACGGTCAACTGGACCAGCTCGTTTCGCACGCCCGACGACACGCTCGCGTTCTGGCAGCAGCGCTTCGGCCTGGCCGACTACGCGCCCGACGCGCTGTCGCCATGGTTCCTGCAGGCCGAGCGGCGCCTGGGCATCGGCCCGTGGCTGGCGCCGCCGAACGAGAACAACGATCTGCTCAAGCGCGGCGCCAACCGGCTCGGCATCTCGGCCGCGGCGATCGCGCGCAACGTCAAGGGCTGCTGGAACCTCGGCTCGTGCGGGCTGGGCTGCCCGACGAACGCGAAGCAGTCGATGCTGGTCACGACGATCCCGGCGGCGCTCGATGCCGGGGCGCGCCTCTTCGTCGAGACGCGCGCGCTGGCCTTCGAGCGCAGCGGCGAACGCATCGACCGGCTCGACTGCGCGCCGCTCGGTGCCGACGGCGAAGCCGGCGCGAGCTTCAGCGTGGTGGCGAAGCACTACGTCGTCGCCGGCGGCGCGATCAATTCGCCGGCGCTGCTGCTGCGCTCGAACGCGCCGGATCCGTTCAAGCGCCTCGGCGCCCGCACCTTCCTCCATCCGGTCGTGCTGAGCGCCGCGGTGTTCGACCAGCCCGTCGAAGGCTGGACCGGCGCGCCGCAGACCATCTACAGCGACCACTTCCTCGGCGTCGATCCGATCGACGGGCCGCTCGGCTTCAAGCTCGAAGCGCCGCCGATCCATCCGGTGATCTTCTCGACGACGATCGCCGGCTACGGCATCGAGCAGTCGCAACTGCTCCAGTCCTTCCCCAACCTGCACGGCCTGCTGGCGCTGATGCGCGATGGCTTCCACCCGCAGTCGCAAGGCGGCCAGGTGCGGCTGCGCGGCGACGGCTCGGCGCTGCTCGACTACCCGCTGACGCCGGTGGTGATGGACGCGGCCCGCCGCGCGCTGCTCGCGATGGCCGAGATCCAGTTCGCCGCCGGCGCGCGCCGCGTGCTCACCGGCCACGAACTGGCGCGGCCCTGGCATTCGTGGGCCGAGGCGAAGGCGCAGATCGCGGCGCTGCCGATGGTCCCGCTGAAGACGCGCGTGGTCAGCGCGCACGTGATGGGCGGCTGCGGCCTCGCGGGCGATCCGAAGCAGGGCGTGGTGCGGCCCGACGGCCGCCACTGGCAGCTCGACAACCTCTCGGTGCACGACGGCTCGATCTTCCCGACCAGCATCGGCGCGAATCCGCAGCTGTCGATCTACGGCATCGTCAACCGGCTCGCGAGCGGTCTGGCCAAGGGCCTCGGCGCGACGCCGCCGGCGCTGGCCGGATGAGCGCGGCTTCGTCACGCGCGCGCCGCGCCCGCGGCGGCGTCCGGCCGGGCGCGGCGCGCGCCGCGGTTTCGCTCGCCCGCGCCTGATGCTCGCGAAGCTGTTGCGCGCGGCGCTGGTTGCGCTGGTCTTCTGGGCCTCGGTCGGCTTCGCGGTGTGCGCCTCGCTGGGCCGGCCGGGGCTCGGTGCGCTGGTCGCGGCGCTGGTGCTGTGCGGGCCGATGCTGGTGCTCGGCTTCGAGTTCCTGGTGCTGCTCGCGGTGCGGCGCGGCGACGCCTCGACGCCCGCCACCGGCTTCGAGCTGCTGCGCGCCTGGGTCGGCGAATGCGGCTGGTCCGCGCGCGTGTTCTGGTGGCAGCAACCGTTTCGCTCGCGCCGCTGGCCCGACCGCCTCGGGCCGCCCGGGCGGCGCGGCATCGTCTTCGTCCACGGCTACGTGTGCAATCGCGGCTTCTGGAACCCGTGGCTCGCGCGCTGCCACGCCGAGGCGCGGCCCTTCGTCGCGGTGAACCTCGAGCCGGTGTTTGCCGACATCGAGGCCTATGTGCCGGCGCTCGAGGCCGCCATCGCGGCGATGCAGCAGGCGACCGGGCTTGCGCCGGTGGTCGTCGCGCACAGCATGGGCGGGCTGGTGCTGCGCGCCTGGCGCTGCGCGACGCCCGATTCCGACCAGCGGGCGCACCGCTTCGTCACCATCGGCACGCCGCACCAGGGCACCTGGATCGCGCGCTGGAGCCGCACGCCGAACGCCCGCGCGATGCGCCGCGGCAGCGACTGGCTGGGCGGCCTGCTCGCGCGCGAGACCGAAGGCAAGACAGCCGGCCGCAGCTGCTTCTGGGGCCATGCCGACAACATCGTGATGCCGCCGAGCACCGCCATCTGGCCCGGAGCCGTTGCCCACCACCTGCGCGCGACCGCGCACGTGGCGATGGCGTTTCAGCCGGAGGTGTTCGCCGAGGTGTTCGGCGCGCTCGACGAGCCGGCGCCCACCGCGCGCAGCGGCTGACGGCCGAGCAGCCGCCAGCCGAGCCAGCCGAGCGTTCCGGCGACCAGCCAGCGCGCCGCGCTCGCGCCGTCGATCCCCCCGCCCGACGCGGCCAGCACCTCGGCGTCGAAACCTGCGAGCAGCTTGCTCGCCAGGTAGCCGCCGAGCGCGAGCAGCCAGTCGCCGCCGGCGAGGCCCCGGCTCGACAGCCCCCAGACGCCCAGCGGCAGCAGCAGCAGGGGCAGCGCCTCGAGCCAGAGCAGCAGGCGCGCGTCCGGCTGGCCGTGGAGCGCCTGCGCGGCGAAGCCGATCAGCGCCGCCGCCGGGCCGGCCAGCAGCGCCAGCAACATCGGGCGCGGCGCGATCCAGCGCGGCCCGAGCCGCTCGGCCAGAAAGATCAGCGCCACCAGCGCGCAGGCGCTGCCGGCCGCCATCCGGGCGAGACGCCCGCCGAGCTCGGTGGCGGCCGCACCGTCGAACAGCGCGAGCACCGCGGCGAGCGCGGCGATGCGGAAGAAGTTGCGCCAGGCCTGGCGCCACGGGCGCCGACGCAGCTGGTCGCTGCGCGCCGCCGCCCAGCCGGCCGCCAGGATCACCAGCAGCGCCGAGCCGTTGTGCAGAGTGCTCCAGGCCGGCGCCGCCGACGGGCGCAGCGCCACCGGCCCCAGCGCCAGAAGACCGAGTCCGCTGGCCAGCAAGCTTGCCGCCAGCACGGCCAGCACGCATCGGGCGGACAGCTGGGGCGACATCGGTAGGGGGTCGGCAAGACTGGAGTGCATCCGGTCGAGTCTCGGCGGCACCCCTCCGCCCGGGCATCCACCCTGGGTGGGAGGCGGCAGGGGAAGGGAAAACTCGGGCCGGGCCGAGGCGGCGCTTCGGGCCCGGCCGGCTCAGGTCGCCGGGGCGAACCGGCGGTCGCCGGGCAGCGCGGCGTCGGCTTCCAGCGTCGGCAGCTGCTGCAGCTTCGCGTAGATCGGCGTGAAGTCGGGCGCGGTCGCGTCGAACAGGTGCTGGAAGCTGTCGATCACGAAGTAGCTGGCTTGGTAGGCATCGATGCGGTAGAGCGTGCGCATCACCCGCTCGACGTCAAGCGCGATGCGCTGCGGCCTCGGGTCGGCGACCGCGTGGCGCAGCTCGCCGGCGCTCGACAGGATGCCGGCGCCGTAGGCGCGCACGCCGCGCGGCGAGTTCACCAGGCCGAACTCGATCGTGTACCAGTAAAGCCGCGCGAGCAGCGGGCAGGCGCCGAGCCGGCTCGCCTTCAGCCCGCCGAGGCCGTAGGCCTGCATGTGGTCGGCGAACACCGGGTCGAACAGCAGCGGCACGTGGCCGAACAGGTCGTGGAAGACGTCGGGCTCGACGACGTAGTCGAACTCCTCGGGCTTGCGGATCCAGTCGGTGACCGGGAACTTGCGCGCGGCCAGCAGCGCGAAGAAGGCTTTCTCGGGGATCAGCCCCGGCACGCCGACGATCTGCCAGCCGGTCGCCTTTGCGAGCCGTTCGGAGACGGCCTCGAAGCGCGGGATGCGGTCCGGCGCGCCGAGCTTGTCGACGGCAGCGATGAACTCGTCGCAGGCCAGCCCCGGCAGCTGCTGCAGCTGGCGCGCGTGCAGGCGCCGGTAGGTGTCGTGGTCGGCCTCGGTGTAGGCGGCCCAGTCCTGGGCGCAGGTGTAGTCGGCCGCGGCGCGGGCGTAGTCGCCGCGCGGCGCCCGGTCGCCCTGGCCGTAGACGACCGGGGCCACCCCTTGGTTGACCGCGCGGTCGAGGCCGTCGCGAGCTTCGGCGGTCGTCATGGCGTGCCGAGCACGCCGCGGCGCATCTGGTCGAGCTCGATGCTTTCGAACAGCGCCTTGAAGTTGCCTTCGCCGAAGCCCTGGTCGCCCTTGCGCTGGATGAACTCGAAGAAGATCGGCCCGAGCTGGTTCTCGGAAAAGATCTGCAGCAGCAGGGCGCCGGCCTTGCCGTCCACGAGGATCCTGCGCTCGCGCAGCGCGGCGACGTTCTCGCCGTGCCCCGGGATGCGCTTGTCGATCAGCTCGTAGTAGGTGTCCACCGTGTCGAGCAGCTTCACGCCCTGGGTCCGCAGCGCATCGACGGTGGCGGGCAGGTCGGTCGAGGCCAGCGCGATGTGCTGGATGCCTTCGCCGCGGTAGCGCTCCAGGTACTCCTGGATCTGGCCGGCCTTCTCGTTGCCCTCTTCGTTGATCGGGATGCGGATCTTTCCGCAGGGGCTGGTCATCGCCTTGCTCTTCACGCCGGTGACCTGCCCTTCGATGTCGAAATAGCGGATCTCGCGAAAGCCGAACAGCCGCTCGTAGAACTCGGCCCATTCGGCCATGCGGCCGCGGTAGACGTTGTGCGTCAGGTGGTCGATCGCGGTGAGGCCGTGGCCGGGCGGGTTCAGCTCCGCGCCGGCTCGCAGCGGCTCGAAGTCGACGTCGTAGAAGCCGATGTTGCCCAGCTCGCCCGGCGCCGCGCCGCCCTTGCCGCGCCAGCGATCGACGAAGTAGATGAGGCTATCGCCGATGCCCTTGATCGCCGGGATGTTCAGCTCGCCCGGCCCCGCGACGCCCGCATAGCCCCAGGCGCCGAGCGACAGCGCGCGTTCGTAGGCGTGGCGCGCGTCCTGCACGCGGAAGGCGATCGCGCAGATCGACGGCCCGTGAAGACGGGCAAACCGCTGGGCGAACGAGTCGGGCTCGGCATTGACGATGAAATTGATCTCGCCCTGCCGGTACAGCAGCACGTCCTTGTGGCGGTGGCGCGCGATCGGCGTGAAGCCCATGCGCTCGAACAGCGCGCCCATCGCGGCCGGGTCGGGCGCGGCGTACTCGATGAACTCGAAGCCGTCGGTGCCCATGGGGTTGTCCCAGGCGGTGAAGCTCATGGATCGCCTCCTCGTGCGTGGCGTGTCGGGTCGATGAGGGAGGCGCTCAGCGCTGCTGCTCGAGGTAGCGCTTGCGCCGGAAGTACACCACCAGCCCGACCGCGACCGCGAGCATGCCGCCGCTGGCGATCCAGACGCCGGAGCCGCTGTGGATCAGGGGCAGGAAGTCGAAGTTCATGCCGAAGAAGCCGGTGATCAGGTTCAGCGGCATGAACACCGCGGTGATCACCGTCAGCGTGCGCATGATGTCGTTCATGCGGTGGCTCTGCGCCGAGAAGTGCATCTGCACCGCGCTCTCGGCTGAGTTCTCGAGCCGGCGCACGTGGCTCAGCACGCGCTCGATGTGCTCGAGCACGTCGCGCGACCGCACGCGCAGCAGCTCGCGCTCGCGGCGCGCGGCCTTGTCGCCTTCGTCGGGCCACTCGTCGAGCGCGTCGATCCACTCGACGATCGCGCTGCGCTGGTCCTCGCAGGTGTCCTCCAGCATGTGCAGCGCGTTGCGCGCGTCGAGCAGCGTCTGCCAGTCGCGAAAGCGCCCGCCGGGGCGGAACAGCTCCTGCTGCAGATGGCCGAGCTGGCGCGTCAGCAGGCGGCGCAGCTCGAGGTAGCTGTCGACCATGTGGTTGACCATGCGCAGCATCAGATCGGCCGGGCTTGTGGGCAGCCGCACGCCGACGCTGCGCGCCTCGTGGCCCTGCGTGGCGGCCAGCAGGCGCTGCGCGAAGTGGTCGCGCACCTGGCAGTCGGTCGGGTGGATGGTCAGCAGCACGCGGTCGAAGATCGCGAAGCCGACCGGGCTGGTGTCGATCGCCTCGAGCGCCCGCTTGGCGCCGAGCAGCGTGCCGTGCTCGTCGTCGACGAAGAGCTTGCCGCTGCCGCTGCCCGCAGCGAGGCGCCGGAACACCATCAGGTCGTACCACGAGGTGTAGTCGAAGTGCGAGGGCAGCTGGTTGTTGAGCAGGTCGGCCACATGCAGATCGACGAGCTGCCCACCCGTCCAGCGCTGCAGCGCGGCCTGCACCTGGGCCGCGCCGACCTCGAACTCGCGCCGCGCGCTGCCGACCCAGAGGTAGCCGGTGGCCGGCAGGCGTTCGGGCAGGCCGTCGAGCTGGGTGAACTGGTCGGCCTGGACGTGGAAGACCTTCATGAGCCCGCGTTGAGCCTGCGCGCCGCCTCGAGCGCGAAATAGCTCAGCACGCCGTCGGCTCCGGCCCGCTTGAACGCGAGCAGCGACTCCATCATCACGGCGTCGCCGTCGAGCCAGCCGTTCGCGGCGGCGGCCTTCAGCATCGCGTACTCGCCGCTGACCTGGTAGGCGAAGGTCGGCATGCGGAACTCGTCCTTCACGCGCCGGACGATGTCGAGGTAGGGCATGCCGGGCTTGACCATCACCATGTCGGCGCCTTCGGCGATGTCCATCGCCACCTCGCGCAGCGCTTCGTCGCCGTTGCCCGGATCCATCTGATAGACCTTCTTGTCGGCGCGGCCGAGGTTGCCGGCGGAGCCGACCGCGTCGCGGAACGGGCCGTAGAAGGCGCTCGCGTACTTGGCGCTGTAGGCCATGATCCGCGTGTGGATGAAGCGGCGCGCTTCCAGCGCCTGCCGGATCGCGCCGATGCGCCCGTCCATCATGTCGCTGGGTGCGACGATGTCCACGCCGGCCTCGGCCTGCACCAGCGCCTGCGCGGTGAGCACCGCGACCGTCTCGTCGTTGAGGATGTAGCCGGTGGCGTCGAGCAGGCCGTCCTGGCCGTGCGAGGTGAAGGGGTCGAGCGCCACGTCGGTCAGCACGCCGAGTTCGGGAAAGCGCCTCTTCAGTTCGCGCACGACGGTGGGCACGAGGCCTTCGGGGTTGGTCGCCTCGCGGCCGTCCTCGGACTTCTTCGCCGCGTCAATCACCGGAAACAGCGCGATCACCGGCACGCGCTCCTTCACGCAGGCTTCGGCCACCGGCAGCAGCCGGTCGAGGCTCAGGCGCTGCACGCCGGGCATCGAGGCGACGTGGTGCGCCTGGTCGCGGCCGTCGAGCACGAAGACCGGCAGGATCAGATCGGCCGGGCTCAGCCGGTGCTCGCGCACCAGGTCGCGGGTGTAGGCGTCGCGGCGCAGGCGGCGCGCACGGGTGGCGGGAAAGCGCTGGGCGAAGTGGCGGGCCTGGCTCACGGGCGGACCTTCTTTCGTAGGCGGCGGGCTGCGCCGATCCGCCTGCCCTCGCGGTCTGCGCGCGGTGCGGGCCGGCGAAGCGTCAGGAGGGGAAGCTCGGGTTCGGGCGCGTCACCGGGGTGTCGGTGGCAGCGAAAAGCCGCTGCTAGACTCGCCGGCGGATGATATGCCGCAAGGCTGTCGTCCCCTGCTTTTCCTCCCTGAGCAGGAGCCTGCCGCGTGACAGCGAACAGGCTTTGCGGCCCCGGCGTCACGCCGGGGCTTTTTTCTTTCGGGCCGCCGCCGCAAGGCTCGACGTCGCGCGGCGACACGAGCCTCGTTGCAACGGCTCCGGGGCGCTGTCATGCCGGTCCAGATAATCGGCCGATGCTCTGGGTCAAAGCTTTCCACATCGTCTTCGTCGCGAGCGGTTTCGCGGGCCTGTTCTACCTACCGCGGATCTTCGTGAACCTCGCGCTCGTGCCGCCCGACAGCCCGGCCGAACGCGCGCGCCTGCTGCTCATGGCGCGCAAGCTCAACCGCTTCACGCACGGGCTGCTCGGCATCGCGGTGCTGCTCGGGGTGTGGCTGTGGCTCGGCTGGGGCATCGGCCGCGGTGCCGGCTGGATGCACGCGAAGCTGGCACTGGTGGTGGCGGCCTTCGGCTACCACCTGTGGTGCGGGCGGCTGCTGCGCGCCTTCGAGCAGGGCGCGACGCCGCACTCGCACCGCTGGTTCCGGCTGTTCAACGAGACCTCGGTGCTGCTGTTCACGGCGATCGTGGTGCTGGTCGTCGTCAAGCCTTTCTGACCCGCCGTGGCCGCCGCCACGCGCCACCGCAGCTCGGCCTGGCCGCTGGCCTGGGCATGGGTCGGGCTGATCGTCTACGCGAGCCTGCACCCCTTTTCCGGCTGGCAGTGGCCCGAAGCGGTGCCGGTCGAGTGGCTGCGGCTGCCGATCCCGCAGCCGCGCGGGGTCGGCCGCTTCGATCTGTTCGGCAACGTGCTGGCCTACATGCCGCTGGGCGCGCTGGTGTGCGCCGGCATGCTGCGCGGCGGGCGCAGGCGCTGGGCGGCGGTCGCGACCGCGCTGGCCTTCGGCGCCGCGCTGAGCCACGTGCTGGAGACGCTGCAGCACCTGCTGCCGCTGCGGGTGCCGTCGATCATCGACTGGGCGCTGAACACGGCCGGCGCGGCGCTCGGCGCCTCGGTTTCGCTGGCGATCCACGCGGCCGGCGGCCTGGAGGGCTGGCAGCGCTGGCGCGAGCGCTGGCTCGACCGGCCCAGCGCCGCCGGCATCGCGCTGCTGCTGCTATGGCCGATCGGGCTGCTGTTCCCGCCGCCGTTGCCGTTCGGACTCGGGCAGGTGCTGGGCCGGCTGCGCGTGCTCGCCGACGCGGCGCTCGAAGGCACCGCGTGGGACGGCTGGCTGCGCCCGCCGCCGCTCGACGCGACCCCGCTGGCGCCCGGCGTCGAGCTGCTCGGCATCGCCGCCGGCCTGCTGGCGCCGAGCCTGCTGGCCTACAGCATGGCGCCGCCGGGCGGCCGGCGCATCGTGCTGGTGGCCGGCGCGCTGGCGCTCGGGCTCGGCGCGGCCACGCTCTCGACCGCGTTGAACTTCGGCCCCGATCACGCCTTCGCCTGGCTGACGCCGCCGGTGCTGCCGGCCGTGGGCCTGGCCGCCGGCATCGCGGTGCTGTGCGCGTGGTTGCCCGCGCGCAGCGCGGCGGCGCTGGCGCTGATGGCCACCACGGCGATGCTGGCGGTTGTCCACCATGCGCCCGCCGACAGCTACTTCGCCGCGAGCCTGCAGGCCTGGGAGCAGGGCCGCTTCATCCGCTTCCACGGCGTCGCGCAATGGGTCGGCTGGGTGTGGCCCTGGGCCGCGCTCGCCTACCTGCTTGCTCGCCTGATGCGAAGGACCGCCTGAGACAATCGCGCGCATGAGCTATTACGAGCGCCACATCTTCTTCTGCCTCAACCAGCGCGACGGCGAAGCCGCCTGCGCCGACCACGACGCCGAAGGCGGCTTCGCCCACTGCAAGAAGCGCGCGAAGCAGCTCGGCCTGATGGGCCCCGGCAAGCTGCGCGTCAACAAGGCCGGCTGCCTCGACCGCTGCGCCGGCGGGCCGGTCGCGGTGGTCTACCCGGAGGGCACCTGGTACACCTTCGTGGACAAGCACGACGTCGACGAGATCGTCGAGTCGCACCTGGTGCGCGGCGAGGTGGTCGAGCGACTGGTGCTGCCGCCCGACATCGGCCGCTGAGCGCATGAACGCGCAGACGCAGCACCTGCAGCTTTCCGGTCCGGCCGGCGCGATCGAGGCGGCACTCGACGAGCCCGCCGCCACGCCGAGCGCCGTGCTGGTCGTGTGCCATCCGCATCCGCAGCACGGCGGCACGCTGGACAACAAGGTCGTGCAGACGATCGCCCGGGCCGGCTTGCAGAACGGCTGGCGCAGCCTGCGCTTCAACTTCCGCGGCGTCGGCCGATCGGAAGGCAGCTGGGACGCCGGCCGCGGCGAGATCGACGATGCGCTGGCGGTCGTCGCCGCGCAGCGCGGCGCGGATCTGCCGCTGGTGCTGGCCGGGTTCTCGTTCGGCGGTTTCGTCGCGGCCTCGGTCGCGCAGCGGCTCGCCGGCGCGGCGCCGGCGCAGCGGCTCGCGCTCGTCGCGCCTTCGACGCAGAAGCAGACGGTGCCCGACCTGCCCGAAGCCCTGCGCGCGGAAACCTTCGTCGTCCACGGCAGCGACGACGAAGTCGTGCCCTGCGCCGCGACGCTCGCCTGGGCCGCCGCGCAGGATCTGCCCGTCACCGTGCTGCCGTCGAGCGGCCACTTCTTCCACGGCAAGCTCGCGCTGCTCAAAACGCTGTTGCTGCGCGCCTGGAGCCAGCCGCTGGCCGGCTGAGCACCGCTTGCCTCTTTGTTGCGAACCTTCGCGCGGCCGGCTTGTCCATCGCCGCGCCCGAACGATCTTTCCCATCCCGATGAACCGACTGCTCGCTTCGATCCTCGCCCTCGCCGTGACGACGGCCGCCACGCTCGCGCACGCCCAGGCCCCGCAGCCGCCCGAGGTGGCGGCGCGCTCCTACCTCGTCTTCGACGTGACGACCGGCCAGACGCTGGCCGCGCGCGAGCCCGACCTGCCGGTCGAGCCCGCGTCGCTGACCAAGCTGATGACCGCCTACCTCGTGTTCCAGGCGCTGAAGGAGAAGAAGCTGACGCTCGACCAGACGCTGCCCGTCAGCGAACGCGCCTGGCGCACCGGCATGACCGGCGCGTCGCGCAGCTTCCTGCCGCTGGGCAGCCAGGTGAAGGTCGACGACCTGCTCAAGGGCGTCATCGTTCAGAGCGGCAACGACGCGACGGTGGTGCTCGCCGAAGGCGTCTCCGGCAGCGTCGAACAGTTCGTCGCCGCGATGAACCGCCAGGCGCAGGCTTTCGGCCTGAAGGCCACCTCGTTCAAGAACCCCGAAGGCCTGACCGCGCCCGGCCACACCAGCACCGCGCGCGAGATCGGCGTGATCGCGACCCGGCTGATCCGCGACTTCCCCGAGTACCTGCCGTACTACTCGATCCGCGAGTTCACCTTCAACAAGATCAAGCAGCCCAACCGCAACCTGCTGCTCTACCGCGACCCGACGGTCGACGGCCTGAAGACCGGCTACACCGACGCCGCCGGCTACTGCCTCGTCACCACCGCCAAGCGCAGCTTCCCGAACGGCGAGCGCCGGCTGCTGACGGTGGTGCTCGGCGCCGCGTCGATGGAAGGCCGCGCGGCCGAAAGCCAGAAGCTGCTGAACTGGGGCTACACCGCCTTCGACGCGGTCAAGCTCTACGAGGCCAACCAGGCGGTCGCGACCCCCGAGGTCTGGAAGGGCAAGTCGCGCACCGCCAAGCTCGGCAGCGCGCAGGCGGTGATGGCCTCGGTGCCGCGCGGCGAGGGCGACAAGCTCAAGACCGAGATCACCCGCACCGACCCGCTGGTCGCGCCGCTCGCCAAGGGCCAGGTGGTCGGCACGATCAAGCTCAGCGCCGGCAATGCCGCCGTCGCCGAGCTGCCGCTGACGGTGCTGGAGAACGTCGAGCAGGCCGGCCTGCTCGGCCGCGCCTGGGACTCGCTGCGCTTGTGGATCAAGTGAGGCCGCCGATGAACACGCTGACCCCCGCGGCGCTGCCTGCGGCCACCGCCGACACGCTGTGCTTCCTGAACGGCGAGTACAGCCGGCTCGGCGAGGCGAAGGTCAGCGTGCTCGACCGCGGCTTCATCTTCGGCGACGGCGTCTACGAGGTCGTGCCGGTCTACGCGCGGCGGCTGTTCCGCTTCGACGAGCACCTCGCCCGGCTCGAGCGCAGCCTGGCGAAGGTGCGCGTGCCCCAGCCCCTGCAGCGCGAGCAATGGCTCGAGATCATCCGCAAGCTGGTCGCCGCGCAGCATGCGCAAAGCGGCGCCGACGACCAGCTCGTCTACCTTCAGATCACCCGCGGCGTCGCGCCGCGCGACCACGTGATGCCCGCGCATCCTCAGCCCACCGTGTTCGTCACCGCGACGCCGATGAAGCCGGCCACGCCCGAGCAGCGCCACGCCGGCGTCGCCTGTGTCACCGCGCGCGACTTCCGCTGGGAACGCGGCGACATCAAGGCGGTGAGCCTGCTCGGCGCGGTGCTCGCGCGCCAGCTCTCAGCCGACCACGGCGCGGCCGAAACCATCATGTTCCGCGACGGCCACCTCACCGAGGCCGCGGCGTCGAACGTGTGGATCGTCAAGGAAGGCGCGCTGCTCGGGGCGCCGAAGAGCGAACACGTGCTGGAAGGCATCCGCTTCGAGCTGCTGCGCGAGCTGTGCGAGGACATCGGCATCCCCTACAGCCTGCGGCCGATCACCGAAGACGAGGTGCGCACGGCCGACGAGGTGCTGCTCAGCTCGGCGACCAAGGAGGTGCTGCCGGTCACCCGCATCGACGGCGAGGAGGTCGGCCACGGCGCGCTGCGCGGCAAGCCCGGGCCGGTGTATGCGCGGCTGCACGAGGCCTACCAGCGGGCCAAGCTCGAACAATCCATCTGACGATGAGCACGGACGCGATCCCCGAGGACGGCACGCCGCTCGAGCGCGCGAGCCTGATCGACTACCCGAGCGCCTTTCCGATCAAGGTGATGGGCGCGCAGGCCGAGGGCTTCGAGGCGGCGGTGGTCGAGGTCGCCCGGCGCTTCGACCCGGCGTTCGACCCTGCGACGATCGAACGGCGCCCCAGCAAGGCCGGCAACTACCTCGGCCTGACGCTGACCGTCACCGCCACCAGCCGCGGGCAGCTCGACGAGCTGTACCGCGCGCTGAGCTCGCACCCGATGGTGAAGGTGGTCTTGTAGTCACCGCGCGGCGGGTTCGATGCAGATCCGGTCGCTCGGCCTCGTCCCCTACGAGCCCACCTTCGCCGCGATGCGCGCCTTCACCGAGGCGCGCGATGCCGGCACGCCCGACGAGCTCTGGCTCTGCGAGCACGAACCCGTTTTCACGCAGGGCATCGCCGGGCGCGCCGAGCATGTGCACTTCGATCCGCACGAGGCCGGCGGCATCCCCGTCGTGCAGAGCAACCGTGGCGGCCAGGTCACTTACCACGGGCCCGGACAGGTGGTCGCCTATCCACTGGTCGATCTCCAGCGGCTCGGCCTCCACGTCAAGGAGTACGTGTTCCGGCTCGAGGCGGCGGTGCTGCGCACGCTGGCCCACTTCGGCGTCACCGGCCATCGCGTCGCCGGCGCGCCGGGCATCTACCTGCGCCTCGACGACCCGTTCGACCACGCGGCGCTCGTCGGCCCCGCCGACCCGCGCGACCCCTGGCGCGGCCTGGGCAAGGTCGCCGCGCTCGGCATCAAGGTCAGCCGGCACCGCGCGTACCACGGCGTCGCGCTGAACGTCGCGATGGACCTGAGCCCCTTCGCGCGCATCAACCCCTGCGGCTACGCCGGCCTCGCGACGGTGGATTTGCGGACAATCGGCGTTGCCGCGAGTGAGGCCGACGTGGCCAGCGTGCTGGCCGCCCGGCTGCAAGCGCAACTCGCTCCCCGAAAGACCGACCCCGATGGCCGCTGACACGCCCCTCGCCGCGCCCTACGACGCCTCCGCCAAGCAGAAGTCGCAGGCCAAGACCTCGCGCATCCCGATCAAGGTGATCCCCGCCGGCGAGGTGCTGAAGAAGCCCGACTGGATCCGGGTCAAGGCCGGCAGCCCGAGCACCCGCTTCTACGAGATCAAGCAGATCCTGCGCGAGCACAAGCTGCACACGGTGTGCGAGGAAGCCTCGTGCCCGAACATCGGCGAGTGCTTCGGCAAGGGCACGGCCACCTTCATGATCATGGGCGACAAGTGCACCCGCCGCTGCCCGTTCTGCGACGTGGGCCACGGCCGTCCCGACCCGCTCGATGCCGACGAGCCGGCGAACCTCGCCAAGACGATCGCGGCGCTGAAGCTCAAGTACGTGGTGATCACCAGCGTCGACCGCGACGACCTGCGCGACGGCGGCGCCGCCCACTTCGTCGAGTGCATCCGCCAGACGCGCGCGCTGTCGCCTGCGACGCAGATCGAGGTGCTGGTGCCCGACTTCCGCGGCCGCGACGATCGCGCGCTCGAAATCCTCAAGGCCGCGCCGCCCGACGTGATGAACCACAACCTCGAGACCGTGCCGCGCCTGTACAAGGAAGCGCGCCCGGGCAGCGACTACGCCTTCAGCCTGAACCTGCTGAAGAAGTTCAAGGCCCTGCACCCGACGGTGCCGACCAAGAGCGGCCTGATGCTCGGCCTCGGCGAGACCGACGAGGAGATCCTCACGGTGATGCGCGACATGCGCGCGCACGGCATCGACATGCTCACACTCGGCCAGTACCTCGCGCCCAGCGGCCACCACCTGCCGGTGCGGCGCTACGTGCATCCGGACACCTTCGCGATGTTCGAGCGCGAAGCGCAGGCGATGGGCTTCAGCCATGCCGCCGTCGGCGCGATGGTGCGCAGCAGCTACCACGCGGACCAGCAGGCGCACGCGGCGGGCTTGACGGCCGGCGCCTGAGCGCCACGGCCCGACGCGAGCACGGCGCGCCGATGGCCGAGCCGCGCAGCTTCGCCGACATCGCCGCGCGCTTTCGGCGCGGCAGCGACTACGAGATCCTCGTCCGGCCGCTGCACGCCTCCACGGTGGCGATCGTGGCGCCGCACGGCGGCGGCATCGAACGCGCCACCTCGGCCGTCGCCCGGGCGATCGCCGGCGAGGACTTCAACCTCTACCTGTTCGAAGGCCGGCTGACCGCGGACAACCACGCGCGGCTGCACCTCACCAGCCACCGCTTCGACGAGCCCGAGGCGCTCGCGCTCGTCGCGCGCTGCGACCGCATCGTGACGATCCACGGCTACAACGCGCAGCCCGTCGAGCCGGACCCGGGCGTGATCGTCGGCGGGCTCGACGACGCCTTGAAGGCCGAGCTCGCCGGTGCGCTGCGCGAAGCCGGCATCGAGGCCGTCACCGACGGCCTGCGCTTCCAGGCGCTCGATCCGCACAACATCTGCAACCGCGGCCGCCGGCGCATCGGCGTGCAGCTCGAGCTGAGCGGGCGCCTGCGTGGCGGCCCGCTGCAGCCGAGCCTCGTCGCGGCGGTGCGCGGGGTGCTCGGCCGCTGAGCCGTGTCGAAGCCGCGGCGCGCGCTTAAGCTGTGGCGATGCGTCTCTTTCGATCGTCGCGCGGCGTGGTCGCCGCATGCCTCGCCGGCCTTGCGTCGGCCGCGTTCGCGCAGCAGCCGCCCGGCGGCGGCGAACGGCTGCCGCAGCGCAACCTGCTGGTCGAGCTGCGCCAGACCGACGGATCGTCGGGCGACGGCAACGTGGGCGGCATCCGCTCCGGCAGCGTGACGATCGGCCCCAACGGCGAGGTCCGCCCGCGCGCCGACGTGACCATCGGCTCGACGAGCCAGACCCGCGGCGCCGACAGCACGCAGATGCTGCGCGTGCTCAACGGCGGCCAGGGCTTGCTCTCGACCGGCGTGAGCCAGCCCGTGACCTGGTACGCGCCGGTGTGGACGCCGCAGGGCCAGGGCGTGGTCGGGACGACCGGCCTGGTCGACGTGGGCCGGCGCGTGGCCGTGCGGCCGCGCTGGCCGGGCGGCGTGGCGCCGGTCACGGTGGAGATCCGCAGCGAAGCCAGCGCGATGGCCGGCGGCGGCAGCGGTTCGCGCTACGGCCTCGACGGCAGGCCGCTGCCCGAAGGCAGCACCGAGACCGCCGGGCTGCTGACCACGCTGCAGCTGCCGCTGGGCGAGTGGGTCACCGTCGCAGGCACCGAGCAAAGCGCGCAGCGCAGCGACAGCGGCACGGTCTATCGCAGCGAATCGCGCACGCAGTCGCGCTCGCTGCTGCAGATGCGCGTCAGCGCGCCCTGAGCGAAGCGCCGTCCCGCGCTCTCGCTCGCGGTGCTCTCGCGCTGCAGCAATGTCACCAAAGTCGGGCGGTGCCGCGCGTGCCGCGCGGCGGCGGTGCATGCGGGCGCGGGTGCGCGCCGGTGCGGGCGTCGCCGGTGGGCGGGCCTTGCCGGCACGGTCGTTGCACGCAAGCCGGCTGTCTTCGCGCCGAACCCATGTCCACCGAGCCGGCTCCTCCGATCCCTGCGCCGTTCGACGCCGGTCTCGCCGCCGCGAGCCTGCAGGGGCTGTGGAAGGAGCGCAGCGCGCTGCTGATCGAATCGACCGGCGAGGGCCTGTTCGGCGTGGACATGCAGGGCCGCTGCATCTTCGTCAACCGCGCCGGCGCGCAGATGCTCGGCTACCGCGCCGAGGAGGTGCTGCAGCGGAACATGCACGAGCTGATCCACCACTCGCACCCCGACGGCCGGCCGTACCCCGAAGCCGAGTGCCCGATATTCGCGGCCTTCCGCGAAGGCCGGCCCTGCCGCATCGACGACGAGGTGCTGTGGCGCAAGGACGGCAGCTCGTTCGCGGCCGAGTACTCGTCGCACCCGATCGTCGAGGCCACGCCCGAGGGGCCGGTGACGATCGGCGCGGTCGCGAGCTTCGTCGACATCTCGCGGCGCAAGCAGACCGAGCTGCTGCTCAAGCGGATGAACGCGCAGCTGACGCAGAGCAACGAGGAGCTCGAACGCCGCGTCGCCGCGCGCACCGCCGAGCTCTCCGGCGCGCTCGCCCAGCTGCGCGAACTGGCGGCGTACTCCGAGTCGGTGCGCGAGACCGAGCGCACCCGCATCGCGCGCGAGATCCACGACGAGCTCGGCTCGCTGCTCGTGGCCTTGAAGATGGACGTCGGCTGGCTCGGCAAGCGGCTCGACGGGCGCACGGACCTGCAATGCAAGTGCCACGGCATGGGAAGCACGATCGATCGCGCGGTCGGCAACCTCGGCCGGATCATCACCGACCTGCGGCCGAGCATCCTCGACCATCAAGGCCTGTGGGCCGCGCTCGAATGGCAGGCGCAGGAGTTCGTGGAGGCGAGCGAGCTGCGCGCCGACGTGCAGTTCCACGTCGCCACCGGTGTCGAGCCGCCGAGCGCGGCGCACGGCGGCGAAGGCGGCGAGCGCTGGGCCATCGCGGTGTTCCGCATCTTCCAGGAGATGCTGTCGAACGTGGCGCGGCACGCGCAGGCGCGCTCGGTGTGGATCCGGCTCTACGTCGAAGGCCCGCCGCGCGGCGTGCTGCACCTGGAAGTGCGCGACGACGGCATCGGCGCCGCCCGCGAGGCGCTGATGCACCCGAAGAGTTACGGCGTGCTCGGCATGCGCGAGCGCGCGGCCCACTTCGGCGGGCGCATCACGATCGAGACGGCGCCGCAGCAGGGCACCGTCGTGCGGCTCGTGATGCCGCTGCCCGAAGGCGGCGCGGACGGGGGCAGCGCGATCACCGCGGCGCGCGTCGCGGCGCTCGCGCGCGCGGCCTCGATGGCACCGGCCGCCGCCGGCCGCGGGGGTGTCGCGTGATCCGCGTGCTCGTCTGCGACGACCACCAGATCGTGCGCCAGGGCCTCCGGCAGATGCTGGCGGACGCCAACGACGGCGCCAGTGCCGCCGGCGGCGAAGGCATCGCCGTCGCGGCCGAGGCCGACCGCGGCGCCGAGGCGGTGCGGCTGGTGCGCGCGCTGCATGCGCAGAAGACGCCGATCGACGTGGTGCTGATGGACATCGCGATGCCGCAGCGCGACGGGCTCGACGTGCTCAAGCAGCTGAAGGGCGAGTTCCCGAAGCTTGCAGTGCTGATGCTCAGCACCTTCCCGGACAAGCAGTACGCGGTGCGCTGCCTCAAGCTCGGCGCGGCCGGCTACCTGAACAAGAGCGCGGACAGCGAGCAGATGAGCGCGGCGATCCGCAAGGTCGCCGCCGGCGGTCTGTTCATCACGCCGGTGGTCGCCGAGCAGCTGGCCGGCGCCCTCAGCGTCAAGGCGCTCGGCAAGGCGGGCGACGAAGCGGCGCCGCACGAGCGCCTGTCGCACCGCGAATACCAGGTGCTGCGCCTGCTGGCCGCCGGCCGCAGCGTCGGCGAGATCGCCGAGCAGCTGTCGCTGGCGTCGAACACGATCAGCACCTACCGCGCGCGCATCCTGGAGAAGACCGGCGCGCGCAACGACGTCGAGCTCGCGCTCTACGCGGTGCGGCAGGAACTGCAGCCGCTGTAGCCGGAAACGTCGCGGGCCGTCCCGGCGCGACGCGGCGCCATTGCACGTGCCCGGCGAGCGCCCGCCGGTGCCCGGCACGATGCCTGCCGGTACGGGGGCCACGGCACGCTCGCTGTCGCTTCGGCTCCGGCGACCCGCGCACCACCCCCCGCATGGAGAACCTCATGAACCGCCACCCCCTGCTCAAGCTGCTGCTCGCCGCCTCGCTGCTGGCGTCCACCACCGCCTTCGCGCAAACGCTGGCCCGCGCCGACGCCGACTTCATGAAGGAGGCCGACCATGCGAACCGCACCGAGATCGAAGCCAGCGGCCTGGCCCTGAAGAGCGCCAGCAGCGAAAAGGTGAAGGCCTTCGCCAAGCAGATGAGCAGCGACCACTCGAAGGTCGGCGACGAGCTCAAGACGCTGGCCGAGAAGAAGGGCGTGGCGCTGCCTGGCGAGCCGTCGCTCGCGCAGCAGGCCAAGATCAAGCTGCTCGCCGCGATGAAAGGCGAGCGCTTCGACCGCCAGTACGCCGAGATCGTCGGCGTCACCGCGCACGAGGACACGATCAAGCTGTTCCGCAAGGCCGCGGCCGAAGCGAGCGACCCGGACGTGAAGGCCTTCGCGCGCAAGACGCTGCCGCAACTCGAGCACCACCTGAAGAGCGCGTCGACGTTGAAGCAGGCGGTCGCCAGCACCGACAAGTGACGCGGCCGCGGCCTGCGAGCCGCGGTCCGCCCTGCCGCTCCGTGGCGGCGCGCGGCCTCGCCGAGGCTGCGCGTGCCGCCGGGCCGCGGCGGCTGTAGGGCCAGCCCTACATGGGAATCGCAGGCGCCGGGATGGCGCCGCGCCCGGGCGCTGCCGAGACTGCGGCAGCACGCCCGAGGAGCACGCGATGAGCTCGAACCCTTACGACGCCGACCGCCCGCTGATGTTGAGGTGCGCCTGCGGCGCCGACCATCCGCCTTCGCAGCATGCGAGCACCGAGGAGGCCTCGCGCGGCTTCATCGAGGCTTCGCTGGTCAAGGCGCTGTTCCCGCAGGAGCCGCTGCGGCGGGCCTTCATGAAGGCCGTCGGCGCGAACACCGCGCGCGCGGCGATCGCTTCGCTGCTGCCGCTTTCCGCGCTCGAGGCGATCGCGCAGGAGAAGAAGCCGCTCGAGAAGAAGGACCTGAAGCTCGGCTTCATCGCGATCACCTGCGCGACGCCTTTGATCATGGCGGACCCGCTGGGCTTCTACAAAAAGGAAGGCCTCAACGTCCAGCTCAACAAGACCGCCGGATGGGCGCTGATCCGCGACAAGATGATCAACAAGGAGCACGACGCCTCCCATTTCCTGAGCCCGATGCCGCTGGCGATCAGCATGGGCCTGGGCTCGACGCAGACGCCGATGCGGGTCGCGACGATCCAGAACGTCAACGGCCAGGCGATCACGCTGGCGGCCAAGCACAAGGAGCGGCGCGATCCGAAGGGCTGGAAGGGCTTCAAGTTTGCGGTGCCCTTCGAGTACTCGATGCACAACTTCCTGCTGCGCTACTACCTGGCGGAGCACGGCATCAACCCCGACACCGACGTGCAGATCCGGGTGACGCCGCCGCCGGAGATGGTTGCGAACCTGCGCGCCGGCAACATCGACGGCTTCCTCGGGCCGGACCCCTTCAACCAGCGCGCGGTCTACGACGAGGTCGGCTTCATCCACCTGCTGAGCAAAGAGATCTGGGACGGCCACCCCTGCTGCGCCTTCGGCGTGAGCGAGGCCTTCATCCAGCAGAACCCGAACACCTTCGCGGCGCTGTACCGCTCGGTGCTGACGGCCGCGCGGATGGCGCGCGACCCGGCCAACCGCGAGCTGATCGCGAAGGTGATCTCACCCACCGCCTACCTGAACCAGCCCGAGACCGTGGTCGCGCAGGTGCTGACCGGCAAGTTCGCCGATGGCCTGGGCGGCGTGAAGAACGTCCCCGCGCGCGCCGACTTCGACCCGGTGCCCTGGCAGAGCATGGCCGTGTGGATGCTCACGCAGATGAAGCGCTGGGGCTACGTGAAGGGCGACGTGGATTACCGGCAGATCGCCGAGCAGGTGTTCCTGCTGACCGACGCGCGCAAGTTCATGGGCGAGCTCGGCCAGAGGGCGCCGGCGGCGAGCGCTGGCTATCCGAAATTCAAGGTGATGGGCCGCGAGTTCGACCCGGCGAAGGCCGACGAGTACGCGAAGAGCTTCGCGATCAGCCGCAGCGCCGCCTGAGCCCGCGATGAAGTCGCTCGACATGAAGGCCGCGCTCGTCTCGGCGCTGCTGCTCTTCGTGCTGCTCGCCGCCTGGCAGCTCGCGACGCTTCCGCGATCGGCGGCGCCCGTGGCCGCCGCCGCGCCGCTGACCGCCGAGCAGATCGAATACCTGAAACTGATGGGCAAGCCGGTGCCCGCGGCCGACGGCGGCGAAACGGCCGGCACGCGCAAGAGCGACGGCTTCCCGTCGCCGGCGCAGGTCGGCAGCGCCTTCGTCGCCAACCTGTCCCAGCCGTTCTACGACAACGGCCCGAACGACAAGGGCATCGGCCTGCAGCTCGGCGCCTCGCTCGCGCGCGTGGCGGCCGGCTACCTGCTCGCGATGGCGGTCGCGATCCCGCTCGGCTTCGCCATCGGCATGAGCCCGCTGCTGCACCGCGCGCTCGACCCGTTCATCCAGGTGCTGAAGCCGATCTCGCCGCTGGCCTGGATGCCGCTCGCGCTCTACACGATCAAGGACTCGTCGATCAGCGGCGTGTTCGTGATCTTCATCTGCTCGGTCTGGCCGATGCTGATCAACACCGCCTTCGGCGTCGCGAGCGTGCGCCGGGAATGGCTGAACGTCGCGAAGACGCTCGAGGTGCGGCCGCTTCGGCGCGCGTTCGAGGTGATCCTGCCGGCGGCCGCGCCGACCATCCTGACGGGCATGCGCATCAGCATGGGGATCGCGTGGCTCGTGATCGTCGCGGCCGAGATGCTGGTCGGCGGCACCGGCATCGGCTACTTCGTCTGGAACGAGTGGAACAACCTCTCGCTGACCAACGTGATCTTCGCGATCGGCGTGATCGGCATCGTGGGCATGCTGCTCGACGCGGCGTTCGCGCGCGCGCAGAAGGCGGTGACGTATGCCGACTGACTTCCTTGCGGTCGAGGGCCTGGCGAAGACCTACCCCGGCTGCGCCGAGCCGGTGTTCGACGAGGTCAACTTCGGCATCGCGAAGGGCGAGTTCGTGTGCATCGTCGGCCACAGCGGCTGCGGCAAGACGACGATCCTCAACGTGCTCGCCGGGCTGGAGCAGCAAAGCGCCGGCCACGTGTTCATGGACCGGCGCGAAGTGGCCGGCCCGAGCCTGGAGCGCGGCGTGGTGTTCCAGGGCCATGCGCTGATGCCCTGGCTCACCGTGCGCCGCAACATCGCGTTCGCGGTGCGCAGCAAGTGGCCCGACTGGAACGGCGCGCAGGTCGATGCGCACGTCGAGAAATACGTGGCGATGGTCGGCCTGAGCGCCGCGATCGACAAGAAGCCGCAGGCGCTTTCCGGCGGCATGAAGCAGCGGGTCGGCATCGCGCGGGCCTTCGCGATCGAGCCGAAGATGCTGCTGCTCGACGAGCCCTTCGGCGCGCTCGACGCGCTGACGCGCGGAACCATCCAGGACGAGCTGCTGCGCATCTGCGCCGAGACGCAGCAGACCGTCTTCATGATCACGCACGACGTCGACGAAGCGATCCTGCTGGCCGACAAGATCCTGCTGATGAGCAACGGCCCGCGCGCGCGCGTCGCGGAGATCGTGCGCAACACGATGCCGCGCTCCGGCGAACAAGCGCGCCAGCGCGCCACGCTGCACCACGACCCGCAGTACTACCGCATCCGCAACCACCTGGTCGACTTCCTCGTCGCGCGCTCGAAGGCCCTCGCGCACGGCAAGGGCCCGGCGCATCCGCCGGTGGTCGAGCCGGGGCTCGTGCCCGCCGAGCCCGCGCAGCCCGTGCCGACCGTCACGCCCAACCTGCATCGCGTCGCCTGACGCGACCCCACCCTTGAAGGAGCACCTGATGAGCCGACTCGACGTCACCGAAAAGATCATCGCGACCAAGGTCGCCCGGGGCCTGAAGTGGTCCGACATCGCCGCGAAGGTCGGCCAGAGCAAGGAGTGGACGACGGCCGCCTGCCTGGGCCAGATGACGCTCACCGCGGAGCAGGCCGGCGTGGTGTCGGAGCTCTTCGGGCTCTCCGACGACGAGAGGAAGTGGCTGATGGTCGTGCCCTACAAGGGGAGCCTTCCGACCAGCGTGCCGACCGATCCTCTGATTTATCGCTTCTACGAGCTCGTGAGCGTCTACGGCACGACCTTCAAGGAACTGATCCACGAGGAGTTCGGCGACGGGATCATGAGCGCGATCGACTTCAGGATGGACCTGCAGCGCGAGGCGGATCCGAAGGGCGACCGGGTCAGCATCACGATGAGCGGCAAGTTCCTCCCCTACAAGACGTACTGACCGTCTGCGGCGCCGTTCGAGCGAACGCGGCTCGTTGAGCCGCCTCCGCTCAACGGCGGGGCCGCTGGGATGCATCGCCTCGCGGCGACGCGATGTCCGTGCTGCGGGAGATGGTGATGACCGAAGCTCGACCGCCCGTGCCGCCGTTCGCGGTGGAGTCGGCGACCAAGAAGGTGCGCGGTGCGGAGGACGCCTGGAACACGCGCGACCCCGACGTGTGCGTGCGCGTCTACACCGAGGACACGCGCTGGCGCAACCGCGCCGAGTTTCCGGTCGGGCGCGAGGCGGTGCGCGCCTTCCTCGCGCGCAAGTGGGCGCGCGAACTCGACTACCGCCTCATCAAGGAGCTGTGGTGCACCGCGGGCGACGTGATCGCGGTGCGCTTCGCCTACGAATGGCACGACGACTCGGGCCACTGGTACCGCAGCCACGGCAACGAGAACTGGCGCTTCGACGCGGCGGGGCTGATGACGCACCGCCACGCGAGCATCAACGACCAGCCGATCCGGCAGGCCGAGCGCAAGTTCTTGTGGCCGCTCGGCCGGCGGCCCGACGATCACCCGGGCTTGAGCGAACTTGGGCTGTAGGGCCGCGCCGCCGGGTCCGTCCGTGGCACACGCCGCCGCGGCATCATCGGCCGCGATGAGCCCACGCCGCCTGCCTTGCGATCCGCGTCGCCGCGACGCGCTGGCGGCCCTGCTCGCCCTCGCCTGCGCGCCCGCGGCCCGGGCCGCGCGGCAGCGGGTGGACGACGACGGCCTGCGGCTCGGGCTCGACCTGCCGAGCGACTGGATACCGATCCCGCGTGCCGAGATCGTCGAAGCCGGCGAACGCGCCCGCGCCGCCGGCGCCGACAGCGCATGGACGGTGCGCGCGGCGTGGCAGCGGGTGCCGCACCAGCGCTGGTTCACGCTGCCGCACCTGCTGCTGGAGAGCCGGCCTTCGGCGCAAGCGCCGGCGACCCGGCCCGCGCGCGGCGCGCACGAGCTCGGCCGCGCCGGCGCGCGCAGCGTGCACAGGCATCGCGCGAGCTGGTCGCAGCCGGGGCTCGAGCTGCAGCTCACGCTGCTGGCGTGGGACGACGAGCGCGAGCTTTTCGACGCGATCGTCGCGTCGTTGGAGACCGGCTGAAGCCGGCACGCGCGACGGGGCGCGGGGGCGACGCCACCGCCTCGAACCCGCTGACGATGCGAGCGCCGGCGCGGATTTCAAGGCTCTTGAAACGCACCGCGCGGCGCCTATCTCCTGCGGCATGAGGCTCCGGCGCCACGCGATCCGCCGGGTTCGAAACACCGACCTTCGTCAGGAGTTGCCATGCTCTACCGATCCTTCTTCGACCGCGACGTGTTCCGTGAACTCGACCGCCTGCAAAGCGACATCCAGCAGGCGCTCGGCGCGATGCCCAGCATCCGCGGCGGCACCCGCGGCTTTCCCGCACTCAACCTCGGCACGACCCCGCGCTCGGTCGAGCTGGTGGTCTTCGCGCCCGGGCTCGACCCCGGCAAGATTGACCTGCAGATCGACCGCGGCGTGCTCACCATCGCCGGCGAGCGCAGCGTCGAGCGCCCGGCCGCGGGTTCGCAGGACGAGGCCCGGCGCAGCGTCCACATCGACGAGCGCTTCGCCGGCCGCTTCCGCCGCGTGGTGAGCCTGCCCGACGACGTCGATGCGTCGAACGTCAAGGCCGACTACCGCGACGGCGTGCTGCACATCAGCATCGCCCGCCAGGAAGCCGCGCAGCCGCGGCGCATCGAGGTGCATTGACGCCCGCGCCGCCCGCCCCAACGACGCTAGTCCCGAGGAATCAAGGAGTTCGACATGAGTGAAGCTCTTGCCACCCGCAACGCCACGGTGCCCGCGCACCCGAGCACGCCGCAGACCGCCGCTCAGGAGCAGACGGCCGCGATGCGCCCGCCGGTCGACGTGATCGAGGACGCATCGGGCATCACGCTCGTCGCCGACCTGCCCGGCGTGCCGAAGGACGCGGTGCAGGTGCGTGTCGAGGCCGACACGCTGACCATCGAAGGCGAAGTCCGCATCGCGATGCCGGCCGAGCTGAAGCCGAGCCACCTCGAGCTGGAGCTGCCGCGCTTTCGCCGCAGCTTCACGCTGAGCAAGGAGCTCGACGCTTCGAAGATCAGCGCCGAGAGCCAGCACGGCGTGCTGAAGCTGCGCATCCCGAAGGCGGCCCACGCGCAGCCGCGCAGGATCGACGTCAACGTGGTCTGACCGATCGCGCCCGCCAGCAGCGGCCCGCGGCGCCGGCATGGGCGCTGCGCGCGATCGGCGTGGTCGTGCCGCTGTGGCGCGAG
>NZ_DASTPW010000026.1:0-8519 GCF_035762065.1 Methylibium sp. | reverse complement strand
CGACGAGACCGGCCAGGCCGACACGTTCGAGCGCAAGATCCGCATCTGCGAACGCGCGTACCGTCTGCTGGTGGACCAGCTCGACTTCCCGCCGGAAGACATCATCTTCGACCCCAACGTGTTCGCGATCGCGACGGGGCTCGACGAGCACGCCAACTACGGCGTCGACTTCATCGAGGCCACCCGCTGGATCAAGCAGAACCTGCCCGGTGCGCTGGATCCGGGACAACCTGCCCGGGGCAAAGGTCTCGGGCGGCGTGTCGAACCTTTCCTTCTCGTTCCGCGGCAACGATCCGGTGCGCGAGGCGATCCATACCGTCTTCCTGTACCACGCGATCCAGGCCGGCATGGACATGGGCATCGTCAACGCCGGCATGGTCGGCGTGTACGACGACCTCGACCCCGAGCTGCGCGAGCGCGTCGAGGACGTCGTGCTCAATCGGCGCAAGGATTCCGGCGAGCGCCTGATCGAGATCGCCGACCGCGCGAAGAGCGCCGGCAAGGACGACTCGGCCCGCCTCGCGTGGCGCGCGAACGACGTGAACGCACGCCTTTCGCATGCCCTCGTGCACGGCATCACCGACTTCATCACCGAGGACACCGAAGAGGCGTGGCAGGCGATCCGCGCGCAAGGCGGGCGGCCGCTGCACGTGATCGAAGGCCCGTTGATGACGGGCATGAACGTGGTCGGCGACCTGTTCGGCGCCGGCAAGATGTTCCTGCCGCAGGTGGTCAAGAGCGCACGCGTGATGAAGCAGGCGGTCGCCCACCTGCTGCCCTACATCGAGGAAGAGAAGAAGCTCCTGATCGATGCCGGCGGCGAGGCGAAGCCGAAGGGCAAGATCGTCATCGCGACCGTGAAGGGCGACGTGCATGACATCGGCAAGAACATCGTCACCGTCGTGCTCCAGTGCAACAACTTCGAGGTCGTCAACATGGGCGTGATGGTCCCGTGCCAGGACATCCTCGCGAAGGCGAAGGTCGAGGGGGCGGACCTGATCGGGCTGTCGGGGCTCATCACGCCGAGCCTCGAGGAAATGCAGCACGTCGCCGCGGAGATGCAGCGCGACGACTACTTCCGCATGAAGAAGATCCCGCTGCTGATCGGCGGCGCGACCTGTTCGCGCGTGCACACCGCGGTGAAGATCGCGCCGAAGTACGAAGGGCCGGTGGTCTACGTGCCCGATGCGTCGAGGAGCGTCGGCGTGTGCAGCGACCTGCTGTCCGACGAGCGTGCGGCCAAGTACCTCGACGAGCTGCGCGCCGACTACGACAAGGTGCGCGCCCAGCACGCGAACAAGAAGGCCACGCCGCTGGTCACGCTGGAGCAGGCGCGCGCGAACAAGACGCCGATCGACTGGGCGGCCTTCACGCCGACCCCGCCGAAGTTCATCGGACGCCGCGTGTTCAGGAACTACGACCTCGCCGAGCTCGCCGCGAGCATCGACTGGGGCCCGTTCTTCCAGACCTGGGATCTCGCGGGCCGCTTCCCGGAGATCCTGCGTGACGAGATCGTCGGCAGCGAGGCCCAGCGCGTCTTCAGCGACGGCAAGCGCATGCTGCAGCGGCTCATCGAGGGCCGCTGGCTGCAGGCGCACGGCATCGTCGGGCTGTGGCCGGCGAACACGGTCGGCGACGACGACATCGAGCTCTACACCGACGAGTCGCGCACCGAGGTGCTGATGACCTGGCGCGGGCTGCGCATGCAGAGCGAGCGGCCGGTCGTCGACGGGGTGAAGCGGCCGAACCGCTGCCTCGCCGACTACGTCGCGCCGAAGGGCGTCAAGCCCGACCACGTCGGTGCCTTCGCGGTGACCGCCGGGCTCGGCGTCGACAAGAAGGAGGCGCAGTTCCTCGCCGACTTCGACGACTACTCCGCGATCATGTTGAAGGCGCTGGCCGACCGGCTCGCCGAAGCCTTCGCCGAGCGCCTGCACCAGCGCGTGCGCACCGAGTTCTGGGGCTATGCGCCGGACGAGTCGCTCACCGCGGAGCAGCTGATCGCCGAGCAGTACCGCGGCATCCGCCCGGCGCCCGGCTACCCGGCCTGCCCGGATCACACGGTCAAGCGCGAGCTGTTCCGCGTGCTGCACGCCGACGAGGCCGGGATGGGCCTGACCGAGAGCCTGGCGATGACGCCGGCCGCGAGCGTCAGCGGCTTCTACCTCGCGCATCCGCAGGCGGCCTACTTCAACGTCGGCGCGCTCGGCGAGGACCAGCTGCGCGACTGGGCGCACCGCAGCGGCCAGGACTTCGACGCCGCGCGACGCGCGCTCGCCACACTGAGCTGAGCGCGCGGCGCGACTTTCGTCACGCCGCGCATCGCGCGCGCGACGGCGCGGCCCCTCGAACAGAGGGTCGCGTTGCCGCTCCTTACATCGCTCGCAACTGCGCCGAAGCGTGCAAGCAGGCTGCGTGATGTCATCGCGCTCCCAGAAGGCAGGACGGGGGCAGCGGTGAACAACGAAGGCATTCGAGGAGACGGCGGCCCGAGGATCGCCACGACGCGCACGGCGCGATGGGCGGCCGCCGTGCTGACGGCCGCCGTGCTGGCGGCCTGCGGCGGCAACAAGGACGCCGCGACCGACAGCGCGGACATCGCCACCACCCAGTCGGCCCAGCCGACGACGAAGCCGGAAGCGGCACGCTTCCTCGCGCAGGCGTCGATGGGGCCCACCGAAAGCGAGATCGACGCCGTCGCGCAGTACGGCACGCGCGCCTGGATCGATGCGCAGTTCAACCAGCCGCAGGTTTCGCACAAGGCGGCGATGGACACGCGCGACGCGCAGCGCGCCGCCGCGAACGAAGGCGACGCCGACCAGAACGACTTCCTCGAATCCTGGTGGAAGCAGGCGGCCACCGGGCCCGACCAGCTGCGCCAGCGGGTGACGTTCGCGCTCTCGCAGATCTTCGTGATCTCGTTCAACGACGGCAACGTCGCGAATTACCCGCGCGGTGTCGCGAGCTACTACGACATGCTCGGCAAGAACGCCTTCGGCAACTTCCGCGAACTGCTGAACGACGTGAGCCTGCATCCGATGATGGGCCTGTACCTGTCGCATCGCGGCAACCAGAAGGAGACCGCGACGCGCGTGCCCGACGAGAACTACGCGCGCGAGGTGATGCAGCTGTTCTCGATCGGCCTGTTCGAGCTGAACCCCGACGGCACGCAGCGGCTCGCCGGTGCCGCGCCGATCGAGACCTACACCACCGCCGACGTGCAGGGCCTCGCAAAGGTGTTCACCGGCTGGAGCTGGTACGCCGGCCCCGGCACGACCGACCGCACCAGCAGCCGCTTCTTCGGCGGCAACGCGAACCCCGATCGCGACTGGCAACCGATGCAGGCGTACAACAAGTACGTCGCGAACACCGACTTCCACTCGACGTCCGAAAAGAGCTTCCTTGGCATGACGATCGCGCCGCAAGGCGCGAGCCCGGATCCGGAAGGCGACCTGACGAAGGCGCTCGACCGCCTGTTCAACCACGCGAATGTCGGCCCCTTCTTCTGCAAGCAGCTGATCCAGCGGCTGGTGACGAGCAATCCGTCGCCGGCCTATGTGTCGCGTTGCTCGGCGGCCTTCGCCGGCACGGGCGGTGGCAGCGGCGGCAGCGCGCGCGGCGACATGAAGGCGGTCATCCGCGCGGTGCTGCTCGACACCGAGGCGCGCAATCTCGATGCCGCGAGCACCAGCACGGGCAAGCTGCGCGAGCCGGTGCTGCGCCTCGCGGCGTGGCTGCGCGCGTTCAAGGCGACGAGCGTCGATGCCGACGGGCGCTTCCGCGGCATCGGCGTCACCGACGATCCGGCCACGAGCCTGGGCCAGACGCCGATGCGCGCGCCTTCGGTCTTCAACTTCTACCGGCCCGGCTATGCACCGCCGAACACGACGATCGCGACCGCCGGCCTCGTCGCGCCCGAGCTGCAGATCGCCCACGAGGTGTCGGTCGCCGGCTACCTGAACACGATGCGCAACTGGGTGCCGATCAACACCTCGGCCGGCCGCTACGTGCGCCAGAACTACGCGGCCGAGCAGGCACTGGCCGAAACGCCGGCCGCGCTGGTCGATCGCGTGAACCTGCTGCTCGCCGCCGGCCAGATGAGCGATGCGACGAAGACGGCGATCACCAACGCGGTCGCCTCGCGCGCCATCCCCGTGCCGACGACCAACAGCACCGGCACCGTGACCAACCAGACGGCGATCGACAACGCCAGAAACGACCGCGTCTACATCGCGGTGTTCCTGACGCTGGCGTCGCCGGACTTTCTCGTCCTGAAGTGAGCCGCGCCATGAGCATCAACGCATCCCGTCGCGAATTCCTGCGCCGTGCGTCGCTGATCGGCGGCACCGTCGGCGCCGCCGGCGCGCCGTTCGCGCTGAACCTATCGATGATGAACGCGGCCGCGGCTCAGGCGGCCGGCGGCTACAAGGCCATCGTCTGCCTGTTCCTCTATGGCGGCAACGACTCGGCCAACATGGTGCTGCCCACCGACGCGGCTTCGTGGACGGCCTACACCACGACGCGCTCGACCGCGCCCGACCCGATCGCGCTGCGCGCGGTCGGCACCGCGCCGAACACCGCGGCCGGCACCGGGCTGCTCGACTACATCGGCGGCGTGCTGCCGATCGTGCCCAACTTCACCGCGTTCGCCGCGCCGAACAACACCCGCACCTATGCGCTGCATCCGACGATGGTCGAGGCGCAGACGCTGTTCACCGCGGGCCGGCTCGGCGTGATCGCGAACGCGGGCCCGCTGATCGAGCCGATCGCGAACAAGGCGGCCTACCGTTCGAACGCCTCGCGCAAGCCCGCCAAGCTGTTTTCGCACAACGACCAGCAATCGACCTGGCAGGCGATGGCGCCGGAAGGCGCGAAGGTCGGCTGGGGCGGCAAGCTCGGCGACCTGGTCGCGTCGAGCAACACGCAGGCGATCTTCACCAACATCTCCGCCTCGGGCAACGCGGTCTTCATGGCCGGCAACACGGTGTTCCAGTACCAAGTCGGCAGCGGTGGCGCGACGTCCATCCGCGGACTGCCCGGCGTCGACGCCAACTTGTTCGGCTCGGCCGCCGCGGGCACTGCGCTGCAGAACCTGATCACCGCCGACAACTCGCACCTGTTCGCGAAGGAATACAACGCGATCACCAAGCGCTCGGTCGATGCGCGCGGCGCCTTCCAGGCCGCGTACGCGCCGACCGACGCGGCGGTGCCGCAGGTCACGCCCTACAACAACCCGGTCACGCGCGCGACCGCGAACAACGGCCTCGCGCAGCAGCTGCGCACCGTCGCGCGAATCATCAGCGCGAGCAGCTCGCTCGGCGCCACGCGACAGATCTTCTTCGTCAGCATGGGCGGCTTCGACACCCACGACAACGAGAACCGCAGCCACTCCGATCTGATGGCGCGCCTCTCGCACGCACTCGGCGAGTTCGACCGCCTGCTCGGCGCGCGCCGCAACGAGGTGACGCTGTTCACCGGCAGCGACTTCGGCCGCACTTTCACCAGCAACGGCGACGGCACCGACCACGGCTGGGGCGCCCACCACTTCGTGATGGGTGGCGCGGTGCGCGGCAAGGAGATCTACGGCCGCTTCCCGCAGGTCGGCCTGAACCATGACGACGAGGTCGGCTCGGGCAGCTTCCTGCCGCAGGTCTCGGTCGACCAGATCGGCGGCACGCTCGGCAAGTGGTTCGGCGTCAGCGACGCGAACCTCGATCTGGTGTTCCCGAACCTGCGGAACTTCCAGCGCGACCTCGGCTTCTTCGCCTGAGTTTTTCAGTTTGTGAGCGCGCGTCGGCGACGGCGCGCGCTCGTCCGTTTTTGCCGACAACCCAAAAGGAGCTCGACACCATGGAAGCCAGCCTCGACGAGAAGTCCCCGCAGCCCGCCGCCGGCGCGGCCCCGAAGTGGATCTGGATGGCCGGCGGCGCGGTGGCGCTGACGGCCGCGGGCATCGCCGCTGCGCTCACCCAGGCGCAGCGCGCGCCGGCGTCCGTGGCGCCGCCGGCCGCGGCCACCGCGCCGGCCGCGCCGCTCGATCTGCCCGAATCGAAGCTCGCGAAGGCCGAGACACCGCCGGCGCCGCGTGCGCGCGCGCAGGCCGAAGCGACGCCGCGCGACGAAGCGCCGCCTTCGCCGATCTGCACAAACTGCGGCGTCGTCGAATCGGTGCAGGCGGTGAAGGTCAAGGGCGAGGGCAGCGGCATCGGTGCGGTCGCGGGCGGCGTGATCGGCGGCGTGGTCGGCAACCAGTTCGGCAGCGGCAACGGCCGCAAGGCGATGACCGTGGTCGGCGCGGTCGGTGGCGGTTTCGCCGGCCACGAAGTCGAGAAGCAGGTCAAGGCAAAGACCGTCTACAGCGTCAAGCTGCGCATGGACGACGGCACGCTGCGCACGGTGCAGCAGGCGCAGGCGCCGGCGGTCGGCGCGCGCTTCAAGCTCGACGGCACGCAGCTGCGCCCGGTGTGACCGCGTGCTGGGCCTGCGGCTGCCGCGGATCCGGCTTCGCCGGGCCGCCAGCGGCGCCCTTGCCGGGAGCGGCGAAGCCTCAACCGGGCGGTCGTTCTAGCGCCCGACGAGCACGCGGCGGTACTGCACCGCCTCCGCCATGTGCGCCGCCGATACGCGCGCCGCGCCGGCCAGGTCGGCGATCGTGCGCGCCACGCGCAGCAGCCGATGCTGGCCGCGCGCCGACCAGCCCAGCCGTTGTGCCGCCGACTGGAGCAGCGCCTGTGCGGCCGGTTCGGCCTGCACGTGCGCATCGATCGCCTGGCCGTCGAGCTCGGCGTTGAGGCAGCCCTGCCGCGCTTGCTGCCGTTGCGCGGCGAGCGCGGTGCGCGCGGCGACCGTGGCGCTCGGCTCGCCGTCGGGCAGCGCGGCCAGCGCCTCGGGTGCGACGGCCGGCACCTCCACCTGCAGGTCGACGCGATCGAGCAGCGGCCCGCTCAGCCGCGACTGGTAGCGCAGCACCGCCTCGGGCGTGCAGCGGCAGCTGCGCAGCGGCGAGCCGGCGTGGCCGCAGGGGCAGGGGTTCATCGCCGCGACGAGCACGAAGCGCGCGGGGAACTCGGCCTGTCGCGCCGCGCGGCTGATCGTGATCCGGCCGGTCTCGAGCGGCTCGCGCAGCGCTTCGAGGGCGGCGCGCGGGAACTCGGGCCATTCGTCGAGGAAGAGCACGCCGTGGTGCGCCAGCGAGATCTCGCCCGGCCGCGGCGGTGAGCCGCCGCCCACGAGCGCGACCGACGAGGCGCTGTGGTGCGGCGCGCGCACGATGCGCTCGCGCCAGCGGCTCGCGTCGAAGTGGCCGGCGAGGCTGAGCACCGCGGCCGATTCGAGCGCCTGCGCCTGTGACATCGGCGGCAGCAGCCCGGCGAAGCGGTGCGCGAGCATCGACTTGCCGGTGCCGGGCGGGCCGACCAGCAGCAGGCTGTGCCCGCCGGCCGCCGCGACTTCAAGCGCGCGCTTGGCGGCCGGCTGGCCCTTGACGTCGCGCAGCTCCGGCCGCACGACGGCGCCCGACGCGGCCGGGGCGCGAGCGACCGGCAGCTCGATGCGCGCCTCGGCATTCGCGTGCAGCGCCGCGACGACGTCGAGCAGATGCCGCGCGGCCAACGGCGGCAGCCCGTCGGCCAGGGCCGCCTCGCTCGCGCTTGCGGCCGGCAGCACGACGCGCCGGCTGCTGGCGCCGCGCTGACCCGCCAGCGCCATCGCGAGCGCACCGCGCACTGGCCGCAGATCGCCGGCCAAGGAAAGCTCGCCGGCGAATTCATGCCCGGCGAGTAGGCCGGCGTCAAGCTGCCCGCTGGCCGCGAGGATGCCGAGCGCGATCGGCAGGTCGAAGCGTCCGCCGTCCTTGGGCAGGTCCGCCGGCGCGAGGTTGACGGTGATGACGCGTGCGGGAAACTCGAACTGCGCACAGGTGATCGCCGCGCGCACGCGGTCCTTCGCCTCGCGCACCGCGGCCGCGGGCAGGCCGACGATCGACATCCGCGGAAGGCCGCCGGCGAGATGCACTTCCACCCGCACTGCGGGGGCGTGCACCCCGGCGCGCGCACGTCCGTGCACGAGCGCCAGGTTCATGGCGGGCGCCTAGTGGCGCGGTGCGTCGAGCTGCGCTTCGAGTTCGGCCAGCGTGCGCTGGAGCTGCTCAACCTTCTCGCGCGTGCGCAGCAGCACCGCGCGCTGCACGTCGAACTCCTCGCGCGTGACCAGGTCGAGCTTGCCGAGCCCGCCGCGCAGCACGGCCTTGAAGTTCTCCTGCAGTTCGTCGCGGCCTTCGCGCAGGCCGGGCGGCACGAGCGCGCTGAGGCGGCGGGCGAGGTCGTCGAGCTGGGCGAAATCGATCATGCGGGTGTCCTCGGGGGCGGCGATCGCGACAGTGGCGGCATGGTCGCGCGGTGCGCGCGCCGGCGCCATCGGGCGATGCCGCCGCGTCGCTGGGAATGCTCCGAACGCGGGGTCGGACAGCGCGATACGACGGCCGTCGCGCCGAGGCAGGCTATCCTGCGGCGCGCAGCAGG
>NZ_DASTPW010000025.1:0-33191 GCF_035762065.1 Methylibium sp. | reverse complement strand
GACGCCACCGACGAGCTCGAGCGCGAGCGCAACCGCGAGCCGGCCCTCAAGACCGACTACCGGGGCAAGCTGGCTCAGGCGGTCAACCTGCCCGAGCTGCGCAAGCAGAAGGTGCAGGTCGAGGAGTACGTGACCCAGCTCGAGAAGCAGCTTCCCGGCAAGGCCGAGATGGATGCGCTGCTGTCCGACATCAACCAGGCCGGCCTCGGCCGTGGCCTGCAGTTCGAGCTGTTCCGCCCAGGGCAGGTCGCGGTGAAGGACTACTACGCGGAGTTGCCGATTTCGATCAAGGTCACCGGCCGCTACCACGACATCGGGGCGTTCGCTGCCGACGTGGCGAACCTCTCGCGCATCGTCACGCTGCACAACTTGACGATCGGCGCCGCCGGGGCGCAGCCGGGGCAGGCCGCCACCGGCGCGGCGGCCAGTGCAGGCACCGGCAGCCTCAGCATGGACGCCACTGCGCGCACTTATCGCTATCTGGATCCGGCCGAAGTCGAGTCGCAGCGCAAGGCCAGGGATGCCGCCGCCAAGCCGGGAGGGGCCAAGCCATGACGAGGCCTTCGGTCTCCCGTTTCGTGCGCGTCGCTGCGGCGACCTGCGCGCTGCCCGTGATGCTCGCCGCCTGCGGTGGCGAGCAGGAAGAACTGCAGGGCTGGATGGATCAGCAACGCCGGGAGGTCAAACCGAACGTCGCGCCGCTGTCGCCGCCGAAGCGTTTCGACCCGCAGCCCTACGAACAGGCGCGTGCGATCGATCCGTTCAGCAACCAGAAGTTGGCCGTCGCGCTCAAGCAGGAGCAGCGCCAGCCGAATTCACTGCTGGCCGGCGAGATGAACCGCCGCAAGCAGCCGCTCGAGGCCTATCCGCTTGATTCGATGAGCATGGTGGGCAGCGTCGCGCGGCGCGGCTCGCAGTCCGCCCTGTTGAAGGTGGACAACCTGCTCTATCAGGTGAAGGTGGGCGACTACCTCGGTCAGAACTACGGAAAGATCACCAAGATCACCGAGACCGAGATCGGCTTGCGCGAGGTGGTTCAGGACGCGGCGGGTGAATGGATCGAGCGTCCTTCGACCCTGCAGCTGCAGGAGAAGACGCGATGAAGAACGCTTGGGGGACGATGACCATGAACCAGTGGCGAGCGCCGGCCGTCGCGCTTTCGATGTGCCTCGCCGCGGCGAGCGCCTGGGCGCAGAACGCAATCCAGTCGATCAACAGCCAGCAGCAAGGCGCCGCGGACGTGGTGCGCATCGAGATGAGCGACGCGTTGTCGGCCGTGCCCGCGGGCTTCGCGGTGCAGACGCCGCCGCGCATTGCGATCGACCTCCCCGGCGTAAGCAACGCGATGGGCCGCAGCAACTTGGAGATGAACCAGGGCAACCTGCGTTCGATCAGCGTCGCGCAGGCCGGTGACCGCACGCGGCTCGTGCTGAATCTGAAGACGCCGGGCAACTACACGGCCAGCCTCGATGGCAAGGCACTGGTGCTGACGCTGCAGACTTCGGCGAACGTCGCCGCGGCGCCGGTCGCCACGCCGGCCGCGACTCCTTCGGCGGCCACGCCTTCGGGCGTCAGCAGCACGCCGCCGCAGCGCTTCGCCGACAGCCTCAATCAAGCGCCGCAGGTGCTGCGCAACGTCGACTTCCGTCGCGGCCAGGACGGCGCGGGGCGCGTCGTCGTCGATCTGCCGAGCAACCAAGTCGGTGTCGACATCCGCCAGCAAGGCCAGAGCCTCGTTGTCGAGTTCCTGAAGACCAATCTTCCGGAATCGCTGCGTCGTCGGCTCGATGTCACTGACTTTGGCACGCCGGTGCGCACCGTCTCGACGGTGCAGAGTGGCGACAAGGTCCGCATGGTCGTCGAGCCGACGGGCGTGTGGGAGCACAGCGCCTACCAGACCGACAACCAATTCGTGCTCGAGGTCCGGCCGCAGAAGGTCGATCCGAACAAGCTGACGCAGGGACCGGGCTATTCGGGCGAGAAGCTGTCGCTCAACTTCCAGAGCATCGAAGTGCGCGCGCTGCTGCAGGTCATCGCCGACTTCACGAACTTCAACGTCGTCACCAGCGACACCGTGACCGGCAACGTCACCCTGCGGCTGAAAGATGTGCCCTGGGATCAGGCGCTCGACATCATCTTGCAGGCGAAGGGCCTCGGCGTGCGCAAGAACGGCAACGTGCTGTGGATCGCGCCGAAGGACGAGATCGCGACGAAGGAAAAGCTCGAACTCGAAGCGAAGGCGCAGATCGCATCGCTGGAGCCGTTGCGGACGCAGGCCTTCCAGCTCAACTACGTCAAGGCGGAAGAGATCGCCAAGGGACTTACCGGCCAACAAGCGGGCCAGGGCGGCGGCGGGGGTGGCGGCGGTTCTGGCGGCGCCAACAACTCGCGGATCCTGTCAAACCGTGGCAGCGTGGTGTACGAGAGCCGCACCAACCAGCTGTTCATCAGCGACACGCCTTCGAAGCTTGAGGAGGTCGCGCAGATCATCGCGCGCATCGACATCCCGGTACGGCAGGTGCTGATCGAGGCGCGGATCGTCGAGGCGACGGACACCTTCGGGCGTTCGCTTGGTATCAAGTTCGGCGCTTCGGATTTGCGCGCGCAGCAAGGTGGTGTGCCGGGGTTCAGCCTTGGCGGCAGCAACCGCGCGGCGTTGGCCGGCAGCTACTACGGTGTTGGCTCGACGACTTCGCAGCCGGGAGCAACCAACAACCAAGGCGTCACCACCGCCAACGGCACGCCAAACAGCTATTTCGTCAACTTGCCGTCGATTGGTCAGAACGGCTATGACGCTGCAACGTTCGCAGTCTCCCTTTTCAGTTCTACGGCAAACCGTTTTCTGAATCTAGAGATTTCTGCGTTGGAGGCCGATGGCAAGGGCAAGGTCGTCTCGAGCCCGCGTGTGATCACCGCCGATCAGGTGAAGGCGCTGATCGAGCAAGGCACTGAGATTCCTTATCAGACCGCTACATCGAGCGGAGCGACAGCGATTCAATTCCGGAAAGCGACGTTGAAGCTAGAAGTGACGCCGCAGATCACGCCTGAAGGGAACATCATCCTCGACGTCGATGTGAATAAGGACAGCCCTGGCGCCACAACGGCTGCTGGCATCCTGATCAACACGAAGCATGTCAAAACGCAGGTGTTGGTCGACAACGGCGGCACGGTCGTCATTGGCGGCATCTTCGAGCAGACGGAACAGGAAGACGTGACCAAGGTGCCGTTGCTCGGCGATGTTCCGGTTTTGGGTGCGCTTTTCAGGACCAAGACGCGGACCGCCAACAAGACAGAACTGCTGGTGTTCTTGACGCCGAAGGTCGTGATGGACCGTTCGAGCGCGTCGATGCGGTGAGGCGAATGGAAGCGGGAATGAAGAACATGACAGTGACTTTCACGCGCGTCAATGCGCTGATTGTGGCGGCAGCGTTGTCCGCGTGTGGCGGCGGCGGTGGCGACTCGCTGTTCGTGCCCACCGCGGGCACGGCCGCGTCAGCTCCCCCGACGGCAGCGTCGGGTAGCACGGGCGGCGGCGGCGGCGCCGCTGGCGGAGGCATTTCGACGGTGAGCTCCGGTGTTCCAAGCCAACGGTCGATGTCGCTCTCTGTAGAGAAGTACGCTTTGAACTGGGGCGCTGATGGTGATACGACGACCGTCACAGCGCGCGTGACCGATACGGCGGGCAATCCGGTGCCCAATGGCACCCCTGTTCAGTTTTCGACTGAAGGAGGGCAGATTCAAACGTCCTGTGCGCTGACGGGTGTGATTCAGGGCACTACCACCATCTCTGCCTGCAGCGTCACCTTTGCCACGCAAAACCTGCGGCCTCAAGATGGATTAGTCACCGTGCTAGCTTGGCTGGAAGGGCAGGAGGCCTACATTGACGTCAATGGCAATGGTGCCTACGACGCTGGCGAGCCTTTTTACGATGCCGGACGAATCTTTCGTGATGACAACTCGAACGGGTCCTACGAATCGGTCATCGATGAACTCAGCGTCGGAGGGACAGTCACATCTGCACCAGGGCTCGGTTCTGTCGCGTGTGGTGTGAACGTCGGCACGGCGGCCGGCAGCTTTACGGCTTCGAGCTTCGGCTTTCTCGCATCCAATTCGTCGGGCTTCGACTTAGGGACCGAGCCAAGTTCAGCCGCCAGCACGTGCGATGGCGTATGGGGACGCACGCTCATCAGAGGCAGTGTTGTTTTGCCTGTGTCCGACCCTCGAAACTTTTTTACTGTCACCGCAGCGCGAGATCTTGAAGGGCGGCCGTTCGCCATCGTCTCGACCGATTTTTCGTTGGGTACTCGCGGAGTGTCGCGACCGACTGCAGCACCGACGGGTACGGCGGTGACTGTCGAAGGCGCGCCAGCCAACTGCACCGTCACGATCAGCCCGCCAGCCGTCTTCAGCACTGCGGTGGGCCCAACGGCTCACTTTCTTAACGCGATAGGAGCCGGGTGCAGCGGCGGATCGGTTATCGTGAAAGCCGCTTTTGCAGGCAGAGAGAGTTCTGTCGAGGTGCCGCTCTAGGACTCTGGTTCTGCTGAGTGATCTTAAAGGGCCTGCACAGATCGCCCTCGTCGGTATGCCGGGGGCTGGAAAGTCCTCGGTCGGCAGGCAACTCGCCAAGCGTCTGGGCATCGCGTTCGCCGATGCGGATGCTGTAATCGAGCATCGCCTTAACGAATCGATCCTTAGTTTTTTTGAGCGCGAAGGCGAAGCCCGCTTCCGATATATCGAGCAAGCCGTCATCGCAGACCTCTGTGCGCGGCCGGGCCCCATGGTGCTGGCCACCGGCGGCGGAGCGGTGCTCCGCGAAGCGAATCGTCAGGTGCTCGCGCGCAGCGCAGTCGTCGTCTATCTGCATGCTTCGCCCGACGAGCTTTATCGGAGGCTGCGGTGCGACACAAAACGGCCGCTTCTGCAGACGGCCGATCCGCATGCGGTGCTGAGCAAGATGTATTTCGAACGCGATCCGCTGTACCGGCAGATCTCTCGCTTCTTGCTGGAGACCGGGCGGCCGACTGCGAAGGCGCTGGTCGAAAAAATCGTGGTTGAGCTCCAGTCGTCCGGGTACCTTTAATCCGTCATGCGCGGCGACCGGCTGCGCAACGCAGCAGGGCTAGACTGACACGCTCTTCCACCAACCCGCGCTGCGGCCATCATCGTCGTGGAGTCCTTCACCGTCGGCCTCGGCTCCCGCAGCTACGACATTGTTCTTGGCATCGGCTTGCTGGATCAGCCCCGAGCCTTCGAGGGCGTGCGTGATGCCGCGCTGGCGGTCGTCGTGACAAACACTACCGTCGCTCCGCTCTATGCCGCTGAGTTGGTGCAGTGCCTCGGTCGGCGCCACGGCCGCATCCACACGATTCGTCTGCCCGACGGCGAAAGCCACAAAACCTGGCCCACCCTCAACCTCGTCTTCGACGAACTCCTCTCTCTCGGCGCCGACCGCAAGACCATCCTCTACGCCCTGGGTGGCGGTGTGATTGGCGACATCACCGGCTTCGCCGCCGCCTGCTACATGCGCGGCATCGACTTCGTGCAGGTGCCGACCACGTTGCTGGCACAGGTCGATTCGTCAGTCGGCGGCAAGACGGGCATCAACCACCCGCGCGGCAAGAACATGATCGGGGCGTTCCACCAGCCGCTGCGGGTGATCGCGGATCTGGACACCTTGCGCACGTTGCCGGAGCGCGAATACCGCGCCGGCCTGGCCGAAGTGATCAAGTACGGGCCGATCGCCGACGCGCCGTTCCTCGGCTGGATCGAATCGTCGATCGAACGACTGCTGGCCCGCGACGTCGAGGCGCTGCGCCACGCGGTGCGGCGCAGCTGCGAGATCAAGGCCGCCGTCGTCGGCCAGGACGAGCGCGAAGCCGGACTTCGCGCCATCCTCAACTTCGGTCACACCTTCGCGCATGCGATCGAGGCCGGCCTCGGCTTCGGCGAATGGCTGCACGGCGAGGCGGTCGCCTGCGGCATGGCGATGGCGGCCGACCTGTCGGCCGCAGTTGGCCTGCTGCCGGCAAGCGACGCCGATCGCATCGTGCGCCTGATCGATCGCGCCGGCCTGCCGGTTCGCGGCCCCGCGCTCGGCGCCGGGCGCTACCTCCAGTTGATGCGCGTCGACAAGAAGGCCGAAGGCGGCGCAATCCGCTTCGTGCTGATCGACCGTCTCGGCCACGCCGTCGTTCGTGGCGTGGACGATGCGCAGGTCGAGGCCGTGCTCGAGGCGCGCTGCGACTGAGCGTTCCTGGAGCCGCTCGCGTCGGGTGCTGTCTCGCGCGCGACGAGCGAGCCTCGCTTTCCCCAGTGATGTTCAAACGCCGCAACAAACCGGCGTTGACCCGGTGTTGCAGCTTGGAGCGCCTCGATATATTGCTTTGGCTGACACGCCGCAGTGCGCTGTTGCGCAGTGGGCCGGATGGTCCGCTTCTTCGAATGACGACCGATCGACAGATAACCAAGGAGACATCTCGATGAACAAGTCCCTGATCGCGGCGGCAGCGCTGATGGCCATGGTCGGCGGCGCGCAGGCTCAAGCCAGCAGCGTGACGCTCTACGGCATCGTGGACGCGGCGGTGAGATGGTCCGACAACGAAGGCGTCGGCAAGGACGACATCACCCGCATGGTTGGCGGCGGCATGTCCCAAAGCCGCTGGGGCATCCGTGTCGATGAGGATCTGGGGGGCGGTCTGCGGGCAATCGCCAATCTCGAGAACCGCTTCACCGCCGACGACGGCGCGCAGCAGAACGGCGTCCAGTGGTCGCAGGCCTGGGTTGGCCTGCAGTCGAGCAGCTTCGGTCGCGTGCTTCTGGGTCGTCAGTACAACGTGCTGTTCGACATCATGAGCACCACGTACGCGCCGTACAAGTTCTCGCCGTACATCGAGACCTTCAAACCCGAGCTGTCGCTGCAGGGGGCGGGCGGCGCGGCCGGCCTTGGATCGCGCAACGCCAACATGGTCAAGTACGTGCTGGCACTCGGTGGCCTGATCGCCGAGGCGCAAGTCAGCGCGAGCGAAGGCGACCCGGCGACGCTGAAGTCGATGGGCGCAGCGGCGCGCTACCTGATCGGGCCGGTCGGCTTCGGCGGCGGCTACATCAAGAGCGAGACGGCCGGCGGCCTCGAAGCCGAGGCCTTGCAGGCCGGCGTGGCCTTCACCTCGGGCCCGCTGTACTTGAACTACTCCTACGGCAAGAACAAGTTCGACGCCGGCATCGGTGCCGCCGCGATCAGCGCTGCCACGCTGGGCACCGCCCTCACCGTGCCGGTGTCGACGAATCCGTTCGCCGCGGCCGGCCTGACCGATCGCGATCTGCACACCTTCGGCGCCACCTTCAACATCACGCCGGCGTTTCTGGTCGGGGCGCAGTACTACATCGGCAAGCAGACCGCGACCAGCCCGGCCGGCGCTGAATTGGGTGCGGGCAAGTTGGATGCGTACTCGATCCTCGCGGACTACGCGTTCTCGAAGCGCACCGAGGTCTACATCGTGCACGACTACGTCAAGCTGAAGGACGGCGCCGTGCTGAACGGCACCTTCGCCCCGGGCGCCACGGGCGCGGCCACGTTGGCCAGCGCGATCGCCAATGGCGCGACCAAGCGCAACTCGGTCATGGTCGGCGTCCGCCACCGCTTCTGACCCATCCGAAAGCCGGCTGCTCGCCGGCACACTGGGGGCACCTTCCGGTGCCCCTTTTCGTTTCTGCGCCATGGCCCGACTGCCCCGCCTCGTGATCGCCGGCCTTCCGCACGTCGTAAGCCTGCAGGTCCAGCACGAGCAGACGCTCGCCCACGACGACGCCGATCGCGAGGCCTTGCTGTTGCGGCTGCGCGCGTCGGCCCAGGAGCATGGCGTCGCGGTGCACGCCTTTGCCTTCGACGACGCCGGCCTCGACCTGCTCGTTTCGCCGCCCCAGCCACTGGCGCTCGGCCGCTTCATGCAGAGCATCGCGCGTCGGCATGCGGCCGCGTTCAATCGCCGCCACGCCCGGCATGGCAGCCTGTGGGCCGGCCGCTACCGGACGGCAGCGGTCGAGCCGCAGGCCTGGATGCTGCGCTGCATGCGCTGGGTCGAAAGTCGGGCGCGACGGTCGGCGACTCAAGCGCCGGCGCATGTCTCGGCGGTCATGCAAAGCAGCGAGCCACATCACACCGGCACGGCGGTGGCCGGCTGGCTCGCCGATCCGCCGGCCTACTGGGCGCTGGGCAATACACCGTTCGAGCGCGAACTGGTCTACCGGCAGTGGCTGCACGCGCCTGCGGACCCCGCCGACGCCGACAAGATCGAATCGGCCCTGCGCGGTGGCTGGTTCCTGGGTGACGCAAGCTTCCTCCGCACTTTTTTGCCGCAGCCAGCCCGTGCGGTCGCGCCGCGAGCGCCTGGACGCCCACCCGCAGCGTCAAGCAAACTGTCCCCAAAATTCTGATGGCATAGATGTCGACCGTTTGATGTGAACCCGACCCCGATTAATCCGTTTGTCAGCCTTGCTGCATCGCAGTAGCCTCGCGGCTCCGCGCCATCGCCAGGAGTCGCCATGCCTTCGCCGCTTGCCCGCCGAACCGCTCTGTTGAGCGCTGCCCGCGACGGCCTCTATGCCGCCTCACAGGAGCACGATGCCTGCGGCGTCGGCTTTGTCGCCCACATCAAGGGGCGCCGCAGCCACCCGATCGTCGCGCAGGGCTTGAAGATCCTGGCCAACCTCGACCATCGCGGCGCCGTCGGTGCCGACAAGCTGATGGGCGACGGCGCGGGCATCCTGATCCAGATCCCCGACGAGTCTTATCGGGCCGACATGGCGGCCCAGGGCATCGAGTTGCCGCCGCCCGGCGAATACGGCGTCGGCATGATCTTTCTTCCGAAGGAGCATGCGTCGCGGCTGGCCTGCGAGCAGGCGCTCGAACGCGCGGTACGCGCCGAAGGCCAGGTGCTGCTCGGCTGGCGCGACGTGCCGGTCGATCGCGACATGCCGATGTCGCCGACGGTGCGCGCCAAGGAGCCGGTGATCCGCCAGATCTTCATCGGCCGCGGCACCGACGTGATCGTGCCGGACGCGCTCGAACGCAAGCTCTACGTGATCCGCAAGACGGCATCGAGCGCGATCCAGAAGCTGAAGCTCACGCACAGCCACGAGTACTACGTGCCCAGCATGAGCTGCCGCACCGTCATCTACAAAGGGCTGCTGCTGGCCGACCAGGTCGGCACCTACTACAAGGACCTCTCGGACGAGCGCGTTGCGTCCGCCTTCGCGCTGGTGCACCAGCGCTTCTCGACCAACACCTTCCCGGAATGGCCGCTCGCGCACCCGTACCGGATGGTTGCGCACAACGGTGAGATCAACACCGTCAAGGGCAACTTCAACTGGATGCGCGCGCGTCAGGGCGTGATGAAGTCGCCGGTGCTCGGCGAGGACCTGAACAAGCTCTACCCGATCAGCTTCGAAGGCCAGAGCGACACCGCCACCTTCGACAACGCGCTCGAGCTGCTGACGATGGCCGGTTACCCGCTCGCCCACGCCGCGATGATGATGATCCCCGAGGCCTGGGAGCAGCACACGACGATGGACGAGCGCCGGCGCGCTTTCTATGAGTACCACGCCGCCATGCTCGAGCCCTGGGACGGGCCGGCGGCGATGGTGTTCACCGACGGCAAGCAGATCGGCGCCACGCTCGACCGCAACGGGCTGCGCCCCGCGCGCTACATCGTCACCGACGACGACCTCGTCGTGATGGCGTCCGAATCCGGCGTCCTGCCGATCGCCGAGAACCGCATCGTCAAGAAGTGGCGGCTGCAGCCCGGCAAGATGTTCCTGATCGACTTCGAGCAGGGCCGCATCGTCGACGACGAAGAGCTGAAGAACCAGTTCGCTTCGGCCAAGCCCTACCGTCAGTGGATCGAGAACGTGCGCATCAAGCTCGACGCCGTCCCCATCGCGGCGGCCGTGACCGCGCCGGCAAGCGACACCGCACTGCTCGACCGCCAGCAGGCCTTCGGCTACACGCAGGAAGACCTGAAGTTCCTGATGAGCCCGATGGCGCAGGCCGGCGAAGAAGGCATCGGCTCGATGGGCAACGACTCGCCGCTCGCGGTGCTGTCGGACAAGAACAAGCCGCTGCCCAACTACTTCAAGCAGATGTTCGCGCAGGTCACGAACCCGCCGATCGATCCGATCCGCGAGGCGATCGTGATGTCGCTCGTGAGCTTCATCGGGCCGAAGCCGAACCTGCTCGACATCAACGCGGTGAACCCGCCAATGCGGCTGGAAGTGTCGCAACCGGTCCTCGACTTCGAGGACATGGCGCGGCTGCGCGGCATCGAGAAGCCCACGTCGGGCAAGTTCAAGCCCTACGAGCTCGACATCGTCTACCCGCTGGCCTGGGGCGCCGAAGGCGTCGAGGCACGGCTCGCGTCGCTGTGCGCGCAGGCGGTCGACGCGATCCGCGACGGCCACAACATCCTGATCATCACGGACCGTCGCGTGAGCCGCGAGCAGGTCGCGATCCCTGCGCTGCTCGCACTGTCCGCCGTGCACCAGCACCTGGTGCGCGAGGGTTTGCGCACGACGGCGGGCCTGGTCGTGGAAACCGGCTCGGCGCGCGAGGTGCATCACTTCGCGGTGCTCGCCGGCTACGGCGCCGAGGCGGTGCATCCGTACCTCGCGATGGAAACGCTGGCCTCGCTGCATGTGCAGCTGCCGGGCGAGCTGTCGGCCGAGAAGGCGATCGCCAACTACGTCAAGGCGATCGGCAAGGGCCTGTCCAAGATCATGTCGAAGATGGGCGTCAGCACCTACATGTCGTACTGCGGCGCGCAGCTCTTCGAGGCGATTGGTTTGTCCAAGCCGCTGGTCGATCAGTACTTTCGCGGCACCGCCTCGCAAGTCGGCGGCATCGGCGTGTTCGAGGTCGCGGAAGAGGCGGTGCGCACCCACAAGGCCGCCTTCGGCGACGACCCGGTGCTCGCCACCATGCTCGACGCCGGCGGCGAATACGCCTGGCGCGTGCGCGGCGAAGAGCACATGTGGACGCCCGACGCGATCGCCAAGCTGCAGCACAGCACCCGCGCGAACCGCTTCGAGACCTACAAGGAATACGCTCAGCTGATCAACGACCAGAGCCGCCGCCACATGACGCTGCGCGGCCTGTTCGAGTTCAAGGTCGATCCCGCCAAGGCGATCCCTCTCGACGAGGTCGAGCCGGCGGCCGAGATCGTCAAGCGCTTCGCGACCGGCGCGATGTCGCTCGGCTCGATCAGCACCGAGGCGCACTCGACGCTCGCGATCGCGATGAACCGCATCGGCGGCAAGTCCAATACCGGCGAAGGCGGCGAGGACCCGGCGCGCTACCGCAACGAGTTGAAGGGCATCGCGATCACCGCCGGCACGAAGGTGTCCGACGTGATCGGCGCGAAGGTCATCGAGTCCGACTACGTGTTGAAGGACGGTGACAGTCTTCGCTCCAAGATCAAGCAGGTGGCGTCGGGCCGCTTCGGCGTGACGACCGAGTACCTGGTCAGCGCCGACCAGATCCAGATCAAGATGGCCCAGGGCGCCAAGCCCGGCGAGGGCGGCCAGCTGCCGGGCGGCAAGGTCAGCGACTACATCGGCTTCCTGCGCTACTCGGTGCCGGGGGTGGGCCTCATCAGCCCGCCGCCGCATCACGACATCTATTCGATCGAGGACCTCGCGCAGCTGATCCACGACCTGAAGAACGCGAACCCGCGCGCTTCGGTCAGCGTGAAGCTGGTGAGCGAGGCCGGCGTCGGCACGATCGCCGCCGGCGTCGCGAAGGCGAAGAGCGACCACGTGGTGATCGCCGGCCACGACGGCGGCACCGGCGCCTCGCCGTGGTCGAGCATCAAGCACGCCGGCACGCCCTGGGAACTGGGCTTGGCCGAGACGCAGCAGACGCTGGTGCTCAACGGCCTGCGCGGTCGCATCCGCGTGCAGGCCGACGGCCAGATGAAGACCGGCCGCGACGTGGTGATCGGCGCGCTGCTCGGCGCCGACGAGTTCGGCTTCGCGACCGCGCCGCTGGTCGTCGAGGGCTGCATCATGATGAGGAAGTGCCACCTCAACACCTGCCCGGTCGGCGTCGCGACGCAGGACCCGGTGTTGCGCCGCAAGTTCGCGGGCAAGCCCGAGCACGTCGTCAACTTCTTCTTCTTCGTCGCCGAAGAGGCGCGCCAGATCATGGCGCAGCTCGGCATCCGCAGCTTCGACGAACTGATCGGCCGCGCCGACCTGCTCGACACGAAGAAGGGCATCGCGCACTGGAAGGCCAGGGGCCTGGACTTCAGCCGCGTCTTCCACCAACCGCAGGTCGGCCCCGAGGTGCCGCGCCGGCAGATCGACGAGCAGGATCACGGCCTCGCACGCGCGCTCGACGTGAAGCTGATCGAGAAGTGCAGGCCGGCGATCGAGCGCGCAGAGAAAGTGCAGTTCATCGACGAGGTGCGCAACGTCAACCGCACCGTCGGCGCGATGCTGTCGGGCGAGCTGATCCGTCATCGCCCCGAGGGCCTGCCCGACCACACGATCTTCATGCAGCTCGAAGGAACAGGCGGCCAGAGCTTCGGCGCCTTCCTGGCGCAAGGCATCACGCTGTACCTGATCGGCGACGCGAACGACTACACCGGCAAGGGCCTCTCCGGCGGGCGCGTCGTCGTGCGGCCGAGCATCGAGTTCCGCGGCGACGCGACGCAGAACATCATCGTCGGCAACACGGTGCTCTACGGCGCGACCAGCGGCGAGGCCTTCTTCCGCGGCGTTGCGGGCGAGCGCTTCGCGGTGCGGCTGTCGGGCGCGACGGCGGTCGTCGAAGGCACCGGCGACCACGGCTGCGAATACATGACCGGCGGCACCGTCGTCGTGCTCGGCAAGACGGGGCGCAACTTCGCGGCCGGCATGTCGGGCGGCGTCGCCTACGTCTACGACGAGGACGGCAGCTTCGCGAGCCGCTGCAACACCGCGATGGTCGCGCTCGAGCGCGTGCTGCCCGCCGACGAGCAGCGCTCGACGCAGGACGCGCAGACCTTCCATCGCGGCGTCGCCGACGAGCTGCTGCTGCGCAAGCTGATCGAGGACCACCACAAATGGACCGGCAGCCTGCGCGCACGCGAGGTGCTCGACCACTGGGCGCAGGCGCGCGGCCGCTTCGTCAAGGTCTTCCCGAACGAATACAAGCGCGCGCTGGTCGAGATGGGCGCGAAGCGCGAGACGACCGAGACGATCGCGAAGGCGAAGGGCGCCGAGAAGAGGCCCAGCCGCGCGAAGGCCTGAGCCGAAGCGTCACGCAGGACAAGGAGAGCACCGCGATGGGCAAAGTCACCGGCTTCCTCGAATTCGACCGCCTCGAAGAGGGCTACGCGCCCGTCGCCGAGCGGCTCAGGCACCACAAGGAATTCGTCATCGCGCTCGCCGAGGACGAGGCGCGCGTGCAAGGCGCGCGCTGCATGGACTGCGGCATCCCGTTCTGCAACTCGGGCTGCCCGGTCAACAACATCATTCCGGACTTCAACGATCTCGTTTACCGCGGCGACTGGAAGAACGCCTGGGCGGTGCTCGACTCGACCAACAACTTCCCCGAGTTCACCGGCCGCATCTGCCCCGCGCCCTGCGAGGCGGCCTGCACGCTGAACGTGAACGACGCGCCGGTGGGCATCAAGTCGATCGAGCACGCGATCATCGACCGCGCCTGGGCCGAAGGCTGGGTGCAGCCGCGGCCGGCAAGGTTCAGGACCGGGCGCAAGGTCGCGGTCGTCGGCTCCGGCCCGGCCGGACTGGCCGCGGCGCAGCAGCTCGCACGTGCCGGCCATGACGTGACGGTGTTCGAGAAAAACGATCGCATCGGCGGCTTGCTGCGCTACGGCATCCCCGACTTCAAGATGGAGAAGTCGCACATCGATCGCCGAGTGGTGCAGATGCAGGCCGAGGGCGTGGTCTTCCGCACCGGGGTGCTGGTCGGCAAGCTGCCCGAGGGCTCGAAGGTGACGAACTGGGCGAAGGAGTCCGTCTCCGCCGAGCAGCTGGGCAAGGACTTCGACGCCGTGCTGCTCGCCGGCGGGTCCGAGCAGAGCCGCGACCTTCCCGTCCCGGGACGCGAGTTGGACGGCGTGCACTTCGCGATGGAGTTCCTGCCGCAGCAGAACAAGCTCAATGCCGGCGACAAGCTGAAGAGCCAGCTGCGTGCCGACGGCAAGCACGTCATCGTGATCGGCGGCGGCGACACCGGCAGCGACTGCGTGGGCACCAGCAACCGCCATGGCGCCGCGAGCGTCACCCAGTTCGAGCTGCTGCCGCAGCCCCCCGAGCAGGAGGACAAGTCGCTGACCTGGCCGTACTGGCCGATCAAGCTGCGCACCAGCTCCAGCCACGAGGAAGGCTGCGAACGCGAGTTCGCGATCGCGACCAAGGAATTCATCGCCGGCGAAGGCAAGGACAAGGGCCGCGTAGCCGCGCTGAAGACGGTCCGTCTCGAATGGCAGGGCGGCCGGATGACCGAAGTGCCCGGCAGCGAACAGGTGCTGAAGGCCGACCTGGTGCTGCTGGCGATGGGCTTCGTCAATCCGGTGGCGACCGTGCTCGAAGCCTTCGGGGTGGACAAGGACACGCGTGGCAACGCGAAGGCGAGCACCGAGCCGGTCGGCGGCTACGCGACCCAGGTGCCGAAGGTCTTCGCCGCCGGCGACATGCGCCGCGGGCAGTCGCTCGTCGTCTGGGCGATCCGCGAAGGCCGGCAGGCGGCCCGGGCCGTGGACGAGTTCCTGATGGGGTCGAGCGACTTGCCGCGTTAGAGCCGCCCACTCCCCTCGTCGCGGCTTCGCCGCTTTCTCCAGGGGGCGCCGCTGGCGGCCGGCAAAGCCGGATCCGCGGCGGCTGCCGGACTTCGCGGTGCGGGCGCGGAGGCCACCGAAGCCTCCCCTATCATCCCGCCGCCTCAAGCGCGCCGACGGCGCCCCCGCTTTGGACTCCGAACCCCACCCCACTGCCGCGGTGGCCGAGGGCTCGATCAGCCCGCCTGCCGCCCCCCTCGTCGAACTCCGCAACGTGACCTGCGGCTACGGCGAGCGCGTGATCCTGCGCGATGTCGACCTGGTCGTGCCGCGCGGCAGCGTGGTCGCGCTGATGGGCACCTCGGGCGGCGGCAAGACCACGGTGCTGCGCTTGATCGGCCGCCAGCTCGACGCGATGAGCGGCCAGGTCTTCTTCGACGGGATCGACATCGCGACCCTCGGGCGCGAAGCCCTCTACGGCGCGCGGCGCCGCATGGGCATGCTGTTCCAGTTCGGCGCGCTGTTCACCGACCTCTCGGTCTACGACAACGTCGCCTTCCCGCTGCGCGAGCACTCGGGCCTGCCCGAGACGATGATCCACGACCTCGTGCTGATGAAGCTCAACGCGGTCGGGCTGCGCGGCGCGCGCGAGCTGATGCCGAGCGAGATCTCGGGCGGCATGGCCCGGCGCGTCGCGCTTGCCCGCGCGATCGCGCTCGATCCGGAACTGATGCTCTACGACGAGCCGTTCGCCGGGCTCGACCCCATTTCGATGGGCGTCGCCGCGCGGCTGATCAAGGAGCTCAACACCTCGCTGGGCATCACGAGCATCGTCGTCTCGCACGACGTGGAAGAAACCTTCCTGATCGCCGACCACGTCGTCTTCATCGCCAACGGCGGCGTCGTCGCGCAGGGCACGCCGGCCCAGATGCAGGCCAGCGACGATCCGCTGGTGCGCCAGTTCGTCGATGCCGAGCCTGACGGCCCCGTCCGCTTCCACTACCCGGCGGCCGAGGTGGCCGACGACTTCGCTGTGCGCCGGGGGGCGGGCGCGCGATGAGCTGGTGGAATCCGAGCGACGTCGGCTACGCCACCCGCCTGAAGCTGGCCGAGCTGGGCGCCGGCGCGCGGCTCTTCGGCCGCATGCTCGCAAGCCTCGGCCCGGCGTTCGCGCGCGGGCGGCTGATCGTCGATCAGGTGCACTTCCTTGGCAACCATTCGCTCGCGATCATCACCGTCTCCGGGCTCTTCGTCGGCTTCGTGCTCGGGCTGCAGGGCTACTACACGCTGCAGCGCTACGGCTCGTCGGAGGCGCTTGGCCTGCTGGTGGCGCTGTCGCTGGTGCGCGAGCTGGGACCGGTCGTCACCGCGCTGCTGTTCGCCGGCCGCGCCGGCACCTCGCTCACCGCCGAGATCGGCCTGATGAAGGCCGGCGAGCAACTGACCGCGATGGAGATGATGGCGGTGGACCCGGTGCAGCGCGTGCTCGCCCCGCGCTTCTGGGGCGGCGTGATCGCGATGCCCTTGCTCGCGGCCGTGTTCAGTGCCGTCGGCATCATCGGCGGCTACATCGTCGGCGTGCTCATGATCGGCATCGACGCGGGCGGCTTCTGGTCGCAGATGCAAGGCGGCGTCGACGTCTGGAAGGACGTCGGCAACGGCGTCGTCAAGAGCTTCGTCTTCGGCCTGACCGTCACCTTCGTCGCGCTGCTGCAGGGCTACGCCTGCCAGCCCACGCCGGAGGGCGTCTCGCGCGCCACCACCCGCACGGTCGTGGTCGCCTCGCTCGCCGTGCTCGCGCTCGATTTCGTGCTGACCGCCCTGATGTTCTCCATCTGAACGGAGAAGGACCTATGCAAAGAACCAAGAACGACCTCTGGGTCGGCCTCTTCGTGATGGCCGGTGCCGCCGCGCTGCTGTTCCTCGCGCTGAAGGCCGGCAACCTGCTGAGCCTGAACTTCGACGACACCTACGCGGTGTCGGCGCGCTTCGACAACATCGGCGGCCTGAAGGTGCGCGCGCCGGTGAAGAGCGCCGGCGTCGTCGTGGGCCGGGTCGCCTCCATCGGCTTCGACCCCGATACCTACCAGGCCCGCGTCGACGTCGAACTGGAGAAGCGCTTCGTCTTCCCGAAGGACAGCTCGATGAAGATCCTCACCTCGGGCCTGCTCGGCGAGCAATACCTCGGCCTCGAGCCCGGCGCCGACAACAAGCCGCTCGCCGCCGGCGACAAGGTGACGATGACGCAATCGGCCGTGGTGCTCGAAAACCTGATCAGCCAGTTCCTCTACAGCAAGGCCGCCGATTCCTCCAACGCCAACGACGGCGCCGGAGCCAGGAAGTGAGGCGCCGCCCACGACCCGCCCGTGCGCCGCTCGCCGCGGCCGCGCTCGCCGCGGCGCTGCTCGTCGGCGGCTGCGCCACCGTGGAGAAGCCCGATCCGCTCGAGCCGATGAACCGGCAGGTCTTCGCGTTCAACGAGACGGTCGACGAGTACGCGATCGCCCCGGCCGCGCGCGTGTACCGCGACATCGTCCCGCGCCTTGCGCGCATCGGCATCGACAACTTCTTCAACAACCTGAAGGACGGCTGGTCGGCGATCAACCTGCTGCTGCAAGGCCGCCCCGGCGACAGCGCCAACGACCTGATGCGCTTCACCACCAACACGGTGCTGGGCCTGGGCGGCGTGCTGGACTGGGCCACCGAGTTCGGCCTCGAGCCGCACTACGAAGATTTCGGCCAGACGCTCGGGATCTGGGGCCTGCCGGCCGGCGCCTACCTGGTGCTGCCCGTGCTCGGGCCTTCGTCGCTGCGCGACGCCGCGGCGCTGCCGCTGGACATCCAGGCCTCGCCCGACCAGGTCGCGCAGAGCGTGGCCACGCGCAACACGCTGACCGGCGTGCGCGTGCTCAACACCCGGGCGCGCCTGCTCGGCGCGACCGGCATGCTCGACGACATCGCGCTCGACAAGTACAGCTTCGTGCGCGACGCCTACCTGCAGCGCCGGCGCAGCCAGGTCTACGACGGCGAACCGCCGGAGGGCTCGAACGAGCGCTACGACCTGCCGGAAGCCGGCGCGCCCGCGCCCGACGCTGCGGCCTCGGCGCCCGCGCCTGCGGCTTCGGCGCCTCCGGGGGCCTCGGCACCCGGTGAAGGCAAGTGATCGCTTCGCCGCCGGCTTTGCAAGCACCTGCAAGGCCGCGCTGAACTCGGCCCGGGGCAGCGGCTCGAAACGGATCGCGGGCCGCGGCCCGATGACGAAAGGACTTCATGAACAAGCGCTCATTCCTCGCCCGTGCCTTCGGCGCGGCCCTGCTCGCCGCCACGATCGCCGGCCCGGCGGCCGCCCAGGCGACGGCACCGGACGCCCTGGTCAAGCAGATCTCCAACGAGGTGATCGGCACCGTCAAGTCCGACAAGGCGATCCAGGCCGGCGACCTGAAGAGGATCATGGCGCTGGTCGACGAGAAGGTGCTGCCGCACGTGAACTTCACGCGCATGACGGCCGCCGCGGTAGGCCGCTACTGGCGCCAGGCCTCGCCGGAGCAGCAGCAGAAGCTGCAGGCCGAGTTCAAGACGCTGCTGGTGCGCACCTATGCCGGCGCGCTGACGCAGGTGAAGGACCAGACGATCGAGTTGAAGCCTCTGCGCGCCAAGCCGGACGACAGCGAAGTCGTCGTGCGCACCGAGATTCGCGGCAGCGGCGAGCCGGTGCAGCTCGACTACCGGCTCGAAAAGCAGCCCACCGGCTGGAAGATCTACGACGTCAACGTGCTGGGCGTATGGCTGGTCGAGAACTACCGCAACAGCTTCGCGCAGGAGATCTCGTCGAACGGCATCGACGGCCTGATCGCCAAGCTCGCCGAGCGCAACAAGACCGCGGCCGGCAAGAGCTGATCCGCGCGGCGAAGGACGAAGCGCCATGCTGCTGCTGCCCGAAAGCCTGACGCTGCGCGAGGCGCGCGACGCGATGCGCTTGCTGAAGACCACGCTCGAATCGGAGGCGGATGCGCTTCTGATCGTCGACGGCTCGCAGCTGCAGCGCTTCGATTCGAGCGCGCTGGCGGTGCTGCTCGAATGCCGACGGCTCGCCGAGGCCTGGGGCAAAAGCTTCGAGTTGCGCGCGGTCCCCGACAAGCTGGCCGAGCTGGCACGGCTGTACGGGATCGACGAATTGCTCGCGCCGGCTTCTCAGTCGGCGTGATGTGGCCGGTACGACGCCTGCACGCACCTGGCAGGCCGGCCTGTTGAGGGGGAAAGGCATGGCCAGGAATCAGCTCGAACAACTCAAGGCGATGACCACGGTCGTCGCCGACACCGGCGACTTTCGGCAACTCGCCCAGTACACGCCGCGCGACGCGACGACCAACCCGTCGCTGATCCTCAAGGCCGTCAAGCAGGCGGAGTACGCGCCGCTGCTCGCCGAGGTGGTGGCCGCGCACCGCGGCGAGACGCTCGAGGCGATCGTCGACCAGGTGCTGGTGCGCTTCGGCCGCGAGATCCTCGCGGTGGTGCCGGGGCGCGTCTCGACCGAGGTCGATGCGCGGCTGAGTTTCGACACCGCCGCGACCATCGCGCGCGCGCAGCACATCGTCGCGCTGTACGAGTCGGCCGGCGTCGATCGCGAGCGGGTGCTGATCAAGATCGCCGCGACCTGGGAAGGCATCCAGGCCGCGAAGGCGCTCGAGCGTCAGGGCATCCACTGCAACCTGACGCTGCTGTTCGCGTTCTGCCAGGCGGTGGCCTGCGCCGAGGCGGGCGTGAAGCTGATCTCACCCTTCGTCGGGCGCATCTACGATTGGCACAAGAAGGCGGCGGGCGCCGGCTGGGACGAGGCTGCCCATTCGGGCGCGAACGACCCCGGTGTGCAGTCGGTCGCGCAGATCTGGCGCTACTACAAGAAGTTCGGCATCGCGACCGAGGTGATGGGCGCGAGCTTCCGCAACCTCGGCCAAATCACCGCGCTGGCCGGCTGCGACCTCCTGACGATCGCGCCGGAGCTGCTCGCGCAATTGCAGGCCAGCGAAGCGCCGCTGGTGCGCGCGCTCGACGCGAGCGAAGCGCGCGGCTGCGATGCCAAGGCGCTCAGCTACCGCGAGCCGAGCTTTCGCCACGCGCTCAACGAAGACGCGATGGCCACCGAGAAGCTGGCCGAAGGCATCCGCGCCTTCGCCGCCGACGCCGCCCGGCTCGACCAGATGATCGAGGCGCTTTGATGATGCGGGCCGCCACGCGCGCCGACCGCACGCCGGCCTGGGCCGCGCTCGCCCGCCATCACGCGGCCGCCGGTGCCGGCTTCGACCTGCGCACCGCCTTCGCGCAGGAACCCGGGCGTTTCGAGCGGCTGTCGTTCGAAGCGCCGCATGTCTTCGCGGACCTGTCCAAGCAGTGGCTCGATGCGCCGACGCTCGCGCTGCTGCTGCAACTCGCGCGGGAAGTCGGCCTCGAGGCGCGACGCGACGCGATGTTCTCCGGCGCGCCGATCAACGCTACCGAAGGCCGGCAGGTGCTGCACGCCGCGCTGCGGGCGCCCGCCGGCGCCCTGCCGCACGGCGACGCGGTGCAGGCGACGCTCGAGGCGATGCTCGCCTTCGCCGACCGCGTGCGCGACACGGCCGCCAGCGGCATCACGGACATCGTCCACATCGGCATCGGCGGCTCCGACCTCGGCCCGCGCCTCGCGGTGCCGGCGCTCGCGGCCTACGGCGCCCCGGCCCTCGCGCTGCACTTCGTCGCCAACGTCGACGGCCACGACATCGCGGCGCTGTTGCCGCGACTGGATCCGCGGCGCACGCTGTTCATCGTCGCGTCGAAGACCTTCACGACGCAGGAGACGATGGCCAATGCGCTCGCCGCGAAGCTGTGGTTCGAAGCGGGCGGCGGCACCGACGTCGCGCGCCACTTCGTCGCGCTCACCACCAACGTCGCGGCCGCGGGCGCCTTCGGCATCGAGACCAGCTTCGGCTTCTGGGACTGGGTCGGCGGGCGCTATTCGCTGTGGTCGGCGATCGGGCTGCCGATCGCGATCTCGATCGGCAGCGCGCGTTTTCGCGAACTGCTGGCCGGCGCGTGGGCGATGGACCGGCACTTCCGCGACACGCCGCTGGAGCGCAACCTGCCGGTGCTGCTCGGCCTTACCGACGTGTGGCTGCGTAACTTCCACCGGCTGCCCACGCGCAGCGTCGCGCCTTACCACCAGGGCCTCGCGCGGCTGCCGGCCTTCTTGCAGCAGCTGGAGATGGAGAGCAACGGCAAGCGGGTCGATCTGGACGGCGAGGCGCTGCCCTATGCGACCTCCGCGGTCGTCTGGGGCGAGCCGGGCAGCAACGGTCAGCACGCCTACTTCCAGATGCTCCACCAGGGGACCGACGTGGTGCCGGTCGACTTCATCGCCGTGCGCCGCACCAGCCACGAGCTGCTGTCACCGCGGCTGGACGCCGGCTTGCGCGCCGCGCTCGAAGACCAGCACGTCAAGCTGCTCGCCAACTGCCTCGCACAGTCTCAGGCGCTGATGCTCGGCAAGACGGCCGCCGAGGCGCGCGGCGAGAGGGTGCCGACGGCGGCGCCCGGCATCGATGCCGAGGTGCTCGCCCGCCACCGCAGCTTTCCCGGCAACCGGCCGAGCACGACGCTGGTGCTCGAACGGCTTGACCCCGCGTCCTTCGGCGCGCTGATCGCGCTGCATGAGCACCGGGTCTTCACCGCCGGCGCGGTGTGGGGCATCAACAGCTTCGACCAGTGGGGCGTGGAGCTGGGCAAGAGCCTGTGCAACGCGCTGCTGCCGCGCTTCGCTTCGGGCGACGCGACCGGGCTCGACGGCTCGACCGCGGGCCTGATGCAGCGCCTGCGCGGCTAGCGCCCGCGGGTGGGCGCTGCACCCGCAGAGCTCATTCGCCGTTCTTGGGCGTTTTGCCCCAGGGGCTCGGCGCGCTGCCCTTCAAGCGCTCGCCGATGCCGGTTGCATTGAGCATGCTGCCGAGCACGGTACCTGCGATGTCCTTGCCGCCGGCCAGGCTTCGCGGGCTGCCAGGGGCCTCGCCCGTCTCGTCGGCCGTTCGCGGCGTCGGGGCTTGCCCCAGCTTCTGCGCCGCGAAGTCCATGACCTTCGGCAGCCCCTGCTGCGCCAGTTGCTGAACGGCCGGACGCGTCAGCGCCTGCGCTGCGGCGCGGGCGACCGTGGCGCCGAGCGCGCCGACAAGAGGAAGTGGCATGTTGACTCCAGGCGGGTGATGGGGGTCGAAGCGATTGAATCCGCACCGGCACGCTGCGGCGCGCGCGCAGCGAAGCGATGTGGGTCGCCGCGAAGCCGATGCGGGCCGCCGGCGGCTAGCCTTCGAGCCAGCGCTCGGCGATGCGCACCCACAGCGTCGCGCCCAGCGGGATCAGCTCGTCGTTGAAGTCGTAGCTCGGGTTGTGCAGCATGCAGGGCCCCAGGCCGTGGCCGCCGTCGCGGTGCGCGCCGTCACCGTTGCCGATCACGAAGTAGCAGCCGGGCAGCTTCTGCAGGAAGTAGCTGAAATCCTCCGCACCCATCGTCGGCTCGAACTCGACGACGTTCTCGGCGCCGACCACCTCGGCCATCACGCGGCGTGCGAACGCGGTCTCGGCGGGGTGGTTGATCGTCGGCGGATAGTTGCGGCGGAACTCGAACTCGCAGGCCGCGCCGAAGGCCGTGCAGGTCGCCTCGGTCATCGCCTTCATGCGCTGCTCGATCAGGTCGAGCACCTCGGTCGTGAAGGTGCGCACCGTGCCGCGCAGCTCGCAGGCGTCGGGCACGACGTTGGTGGCCTCGCCGGCGTGGATCATCGTCACCGAGATCACGCCGGTGTCGATCGGTCGCTTGTTGCGGGTGACGATCGTCTGGAAGCCCTGCACCAGCTGGCAGGCCAGCGGCACCGGGTCGATGCCCAGATGCGGCATCGCGGCATGCGCGCCCTTGCCGCGCAGCACGATGCGGAACTCGTTGCTGCTCGCGAAGCAGGGGCCGTCCTTCACCGCGAACTGGCCGACCGCGAGCCCCGGCCAGTTGTGCGCGCCGAACATCGCCTCCATCGGGAAGCGCTCGAAGAGGCCGTCCTTGATCATTTCGCGCGCGCCGCCGCCGCCTTCCTCGGCCGGCTGGAAGACGAGGTAGACGGTGCCGTCGAAGCGGCGGTGCTTCGCGAGGTGCTTGGCCGCGGCGAGCAGCATCGCGGTGTGGCCGTCGTGGCCGCAGGCGTGCATCTTTCCGGCATGCCGGCTCGCGTGCGCGAAGCTGTTGTGCTCGGTGATCGGCAGCGCGTCGATGTCGGCGCGCAGGCCCACCGCGCGCGTGGAGCTGCCGTTCTTCACGATGCCCACGACACCGGTCGTGCCCAGGCCGCGGTGGATCGGGATGCCCCAGTCGGTGAGCGCCTTGGCGATCACGTCGGCGGTGCGCTGCTCCTGGAAGCACAGCTCGGGATGGGCGTGCAGGTCGCGGCGGATCGCGGCGACCGCCGCGCTGTCGGCAAGGATGGATTCGATCAACTGCATGCGGGCCTCCGACATCGACGCTTCCGGTGGCGTCGATGCTAGCGCCGCGCTTCGGGCGGTGCGGTCAGCGGCGCACGCGGCCCTCGCGGTCGAGCAGCGTCATCTCGGCGAAGCTCGAGCCCGTGTGCTTGCGCGGATTGAAGTCCACGAAGAAGCCGCCGAGGTCGTGATCGCGCAGCGTCTCCAGGCCGTTGACCAGGTCTTCGCGGCCGGCGCCGCTCGCGCGCTTGAGGCCTTCGGCGAACACCTTCGCCGCGACATAGCCCTCGATGCTGCTGTAGTTCGGTTCGAAGCCGGTGACGCCCTGGCCCGCGCCGAGGTACTCGGCCGCCAGCGCCGAGGCCGGCGTGAAGGGATACGGCATCACCTGGCTCACGATCACGCCGTGCGCCTCCGCGCCCAGCTCCCGGCTCAGCGCCTGCGTGCCGACGAAGCTGACGTTGTAGAAGCTGCGCGTGTAGCCCGCGGCGCGCGCGGCACGGATGAAGGCGGCGCAGCTCTTGTAGGCACTGATCTGCACGATCGCCTCGGGCCCCGCCGCGAGCAGCGTCTTCACTGCCTCGGCGACCTCGACCGCATTGCGCTCGACCGTCGCGGTCGCGATCGGCGCGAGGCCGTTCGGCTTCAGCGCGCGGCTGACGCCTTCGAGGCCCGCCTTGCCGTAGCTGTCGTTCTGGTGGAAGACGGCGATCCTGCGGGTGCCCAGCGTGGTCAGCTGGTTGACGATGCGGGCGGTCTCGTCGAAGTACGAAGCGCGCACGTGGAAGGCATAGCGGTTGAACGGATCGCGCAGCGCCTGCGCGCCGGTGAAGGGTGCGAAGAAGGGCACACGCGCGGCGCTGGCGAGCGGCAGCGCGGCCAGGCCGGTGGGCGTGCCGACGTAGCCGAACAGCGCGAAGACATCGGCGCGCAGCAGCTTGTCGGTGTTTTCCTGGCAGCGGTCGGGCTCGTAGCCGTCGTCGACGGTGCGCAGCTCGATCGTGCGGCCGCCGAACCCGCCGCGCTGGTTGAGCCGGTCGAAGTAGAGGCGCGCGCCGCGCTGGAACTGCGTGCCCAGCTCGCCGGCCGGCCCGGTGAGGGCGCACGACTGCCCGAGCAGCAAGCGCTTGTCGGCCTGCGCGAACAGCGGCCGCGCGATCGATGCGGCGGTGATGCCTGCACCCCGAGCGACACGGCGCATGAATTGACGGCGCTGCATGGCGGCCACCTCGCTTCCCACGACGCGCCCAGCTTAGGGACGCAGCACACTCCATGGCGGGGTCGCGGCAGGATGCGGCCGGCGATCGTGTCGAGGATTTCATATGAGCCAGAAGTTCGTCGCTTCCGCACCGGCCGTGCTTCCTTCGGCGCGCACGGTGCGCGGCGCCTGCCCGCACGACTGCCCCGACACCTGCGCCCTGCGCATCACCGTGGAGGACGGCCGCGCGACCAAGGTGCAAGGCGACCCGGAGCATCCGACGACCCACGGCGCGCTGTGCACCAAGGTCTCGCGCTACACCGAGCGGACCTACCACGCCGAGCGGGTGCTGCATCCGCTCCGGCGCGTCGGCGCCAAGGGCGCGGGCCGCTTCGAGCGCATCGGCTGGGACGAGGCGCTGGATGCGATCGCGTCGCGGCTCGCGGCGATCGCCGCGCGCGATCCGCAGGCGATCGTGCCCTACAGCTACGCCGGCACGATGGGGCTGGTGCAAGGCGAAGGCATGGCCGCGCGCTTCTTCAACAAGCTCGGCGCCTCGCGGCTCGATCGCACGATCTGCTCCACCGCCGGCGGCGAGGCGCTCGCGGCGAGCTATGGCAAGAAAGTCGGCATGCACGTCGAGCACTTCGCTGAGAGCCGGCTGATCCTGATCTGGGGCAGCAACAGCATCGCCTCGAACCTGCACTTCTGGACCTACGCGCAGGTGGCCAAGCGCGCCGGCGCGAAGCTGGTGTGCATCGACCCGCGCCGCACCGAGACGGCCGACAAGTGCCACGAGCACCTGCAGCTGCGCCCCGGCACCGACGGCGCGCTCGCGCTCGCGCTGATGCACGAGCTGATCGCCGCGGACGCGCTCGATCACGACTACATCGAGCGCCACACCGAAGGCTGGCCGGCGCTGCGCGAGAAGGCGCTCGGCTGGCCGCCCGAGCGCGCGGCCGAGGTCTGCGGGCTCGATGCCGCGCAGATCCGCTCTCTGGCGCGCGACTACGCGACGGCGAAGCCGGCCGCGATCCGCCTGAACTACGGCATGCAGCGGGTGAAGGGCGGCGGCAACGCGACGCGGCTGATCGCGACGCTGCCATGCCTCGTCGGCGCCTGGCGGCATCGCGCGGGCGGCCTGCTGTTGTCGGCCAGCGGCTGGTTCCCGGTGCAGCGCGCGGCGCTCGAGCGGCCGGAACTGCTCGCCGGGCGCCAGCCTCGCACGATCAACATGGCGACCATCGGCGACGACCTGCTGCGCGAGGCGTCGCCGGCCTTTGGGCCGAGGATCGAGGCGCTGGTCGTCTACAACAGCAATCCGGTGGCGATCGCGCCGGAGTCGGGCAAGGTGGTGCGCGGCTTCGCGCGCGAGGACTTGTTCACCGTGGTGCTCGAGCACTTCCTGACCGACACCGCGGACTTCGCCGACATCGTGCTGCCGGCGACCACCCAGCTGGAGCACCTGGACATCCACTTCGCCTACGGCCACACCTCGGTGGTGTTCAACGAACCGGCGATCGCGCCGCTCGGCGAGGCGCTGCCGAACGCCGAGATCTTCCGGCGCCTGGCCGCGCGCATGGGCTACGTCGAGCGCTGCTTCTCGGACGACGACGAGGCGCTCGCACGCCAGGCCTACGGCGACGCGATCGACTTCGACGCCCTGCGCGCGCGGGGCTGGGCGCCGCTGCCGATCCCCGATGCACCCTTCGCCGACGGCGGCTTCCCGACGCCCAGCGGGCGTTGCCGCATCGACGCGCCCGGCTTCGGCCTGCCCGACTTCGTGCCGAACCACGAATCGCCGCAAAGCACGCCGGAACTCGCCGCGCGCTTTCCGCTCGCGATGATCTCGCCGCCCGCGCGCAACTTCCTCAACTCGAGCTTCGTCAACGTGAAGAGCCTGCGCGACATCGAAGGCGAGCCGGTGATCGAGATCCACCCCGACGACGCCGCGGCACGCGGCATCGACGACGGCGTGCGGGTGCGCGCCTTCAACGACCGTGGCAGCCTCGTCAGCCGCGCGGTCGTCACCACGCGCGCGCGGCCGGGCGTCGTCAACGGCCTGGGCATCTGGTGGCGCAAGCTCGGGCTCGACGGCCGCAACGTCAACGAGCTGACGCATCAGCGGCTCACCGACATCGGCCGGGCGCCCTCGTTCTACGACTGCCTCGTCGAGGTCGAGGCCCAGCCCCGATCCAGCTTCGCCGCTCCGTCCAGCGGGAATGCCGCTGCGGGCCGGGCAGAGCCGGATTCGCCGCGGCCGCTCGCTTGAGCGCGTGATGCACCGAAGGGCGGGCTTGTCGGTGCTGCTGCTGTTCGCGGCATGCGCCAGCGGCTGCGCGAGCCTCGCGTACTACGCGCAGTCGATCGGCGGCCACCTCGGCGTGATGGGCGCGGCGCGGCCGGTGGACGCCTGGCTCGCCGACGCCTCGACGCCGCCCGAGCTGCGCGCGCGCCTCGAACTCACCCAGCGCATGCGCGAGTTCGCGATCGACGAGCTCGCCTTGCCCGACAACGCCAGCTACCGCCGCTACGCCGACCTGGGCCGCAGCGCGGTCGTGTGGAACGTGGTCGCTGCGCCGGAGTTGTCGCTGCAACTGAAGACCTGGTGCTTCCCGGTCGTGGGCTGCGTCGGCTACCGCGGCTATTTCGACCGTGCCGAGGCCGATGCGCACGCCGGCGAGCTGCGCGCCGCCGGGCTCGAGGCCGCGGTCTACGGCGTGCCGGCGTACTCGACGCTCGGCAAGCTGCCCTTCGACTTCTTCGCCGACCCGCTGCTCAACACCTTCATCCGCTACCCCGAAGGCGAGCTCGCGCGGATGATCTTCCATGAGCTCGCGCACCAGGTCGCCTATGCCGAGGACGACACCTCGTTCAACGAAAGCTTCGCGACCGCGGTCGAGCGCCTGGGCGGCAGCCGCTGGCTCGCGACCCGGGCGAGCGCGGCGGCGCGCGACGAGTACGCACGCTTCGATGCACGGCGGCAGGACTTCCGCCGCATCACGCTCGCGGCGCGCCGGCAGCTCGAGGCGATCTACGCCGGCACGGCCGGCGATGCCGCCAAGCGCGAAGCGAAGGCGGCGGTTTTCGACGGGCTGCGCGCCGAGCACGAACGCCTGAAGCAAGGCCCCTGGCAGGGCTACGCCGGCTACGACGGCTGGTTCGCGCGCGCGAACAACGCGAGCCTCGCGATGCAGGGCGCCTACAACGACGGCGTGCCGGCCTTCGAGGCGCTCTTCGCGCGCGAAGGCGCCGACTTCGCGCGCTTCTACGCCGAAGTGCGCCGCCTCGCCGCCTTGCCGCGCGCCGAACGCAAGGCCACACTGGACGCGCTCGCCCCCCTGCACGCCACGCAGCCCTGAACCATCGCCATGCCCGACATCCACATCGTCCGCCCCCACGCCTTCGGCTTGAAGCGCGCCCGCGAAGTCGCGTGGCAATGGGCCGAAGACGTCGAGCAGAAGCTCGCGATGGAATGCACGGTCGAGGAGGGCGACACCGAAGACCTGGTGCACTTCGTGCGCAGCGGCGTCAAGGGCACGCTGCGCATCACGGCCGACACCTTCGAGCTCGACGCCAAGCTCGGCCTGCTGCTCGGCGCCTTCAAGGGCCAGATCGAGTCCGAGATCGAGAAGAACCTCGACGCGATCCTCGCGAAGGGCGCCGCGAAGCCGGCGAAGAAGGCGGTCACGAAGAAGGCGGCGGCGAAGACGACGGCGCTCAAGAAGCGCTGAGGCCGGCGGGTCTCATTCCCTTCGCGCAGCCGCCGCGGATCCGGCTCTGCCGGTCCGCCAGCGGCGCCCCTCGAGGGGAGCGGCGAAGCCGCAACGGGGTGGCCCTATTTCAGGCTCTCGATCAGGTCGATGTACTGCTGCTTGGCGGTCTCGCCGTCGGTTCCCTTCAGCTCGTTCCAGGCATCCCACTTCGCGCGGCCGACCATGTCGGTGAAGCCCGGCCGCTTGCCGTCGACGTCGCCGGTGGTGGCCTGCTTGTAGAGCGCGTAGATCTTCAGCAGCGTCATGTTGTCGGGCTTCTCCGGCAGGTTCTTCGACTCGGCGACGGCATGCTCGAAGGCGGTGTTCACATCGGCCATGGGGACTCCTGTTGCGGTGAGGGGACGCGGGTGCTGGTGAAGCTCCGATTGACGCTGTCGATCTTAGCGAGCAAGGTCGCCCGCCAACCGCCATGACGCCTCGGTGATCTCCATGATGTCCAGCCTGCCGACGACCCTTGAATCGCCCGACGCGCCGCCCGCGCCGGGCGCCTCGCCGGGCGCCACCGTCGCGACCCTGCCGGCCGGCACCGAGCGCATGTCGCGGGTGGACACCGCCTGGCTGCGCATGGACACGCCGCAGAACCTGATGATGATCATCGGCGTGTGGCTGCTCGAACCCGGCGTCGATCACGCGACGCTGTGCGCGCGCATCGAAGAGCGGCTGCTCGCCTACCGGCGCTTCAAGCAGAAGGTGGTCGAGGATGCGATGGGCGCGAGCTGGGTCGCCGACGCCGGGTTCGACATCGCCCGCCACGTCGTGCGCGAAACGCTGCCGGCGGACGGCCGGCTCGCGCGGCGCGAGGCCCTCGAAGCCCGCGTCGCCGAGCTCGCCGCCACGCCGCTCGACCCGCACCGCCCGCTGTGGCAGATGCATTTGATCGAGGACTACCCAGGCGCCGACGGCCGGCCCGGCAGCGCGCTGGTCGCCCGCATCCACCACTGCATCGCCGACGGCATCGCGCTCATCTCGGTGATGCTGTCGATCACCGACGGCGGCAAGCCGCCGCCCGCGCGCAAGCGCCGCGCGAAGGCCGAGGCCGAAGAAGGCGAGGGGCTCGCCGACACGCTGCTCGAAGCGATCAGCACCGCAGCGATCAAGGCGATCGGCCTTTCGGGCCAGGGCGTGAGCAAGTCGATCGAGATGCTGGCCAAGCCGCCGCAGGAGCTGTTCGGCTCGATCGACATGGCGCTCGCCGGCGCGCAGGTGGTCAAGGACGTGGCCGCGCTCGCCTTGATGCCGGACGACTCGCCGACGCGCTTCAAGGGCAAGCCGCTCGGCAGCAAGCGCGTCGCCTGGTGCGAGCCGATCGCGCTCGATCGCGTGCGCGTCGTCGGCAAGGCGCTCGGCTGCTCGATCAACGACGTGCTGCTCGGCTGCGCGGCCGGCGCGATCGGTGCCTACCTGCGCGGGCGCGGCGACGACGTGACCGGCCAGGAGATCCGCGCGATGGTGCCGGTCAACCTGCGCCCCCTCGATCAGGCCTGGAAGCTCGGCAACCGCTTCGGCCTGGTGCCGCTGGTGCTGCCGATCGGCATCGCGAACCCGGTCGAGCGCGTCTACGCGGTCAAGCGGCGGATGAACGAGCTGAAGGGCAGCTACCAGCCGATGCTGGCCTTCGGCGTGCTCGCGATCGCCGGGCTGCTGATCAAGCCGGTGCAGCACGCGCTGCTGAACCTGTTCGCGAAGAAGGCCACCGCGGTGATGACCAACGTGCCGGGGCCGGCGACGCCGCTGGCGTTCTGCGGCGCGACGCTCAAGCAGACCATGTTCTGGGTGCCGCAGTCGGGCGACATCGGCATGGGGTTGTCGATCCTGAGCTACGGCGGTGGCGTGCAGTTCGGCCTGATCACCGACGCCGGGCTGTGCCCGGACCCGAGGGCCGTCATCGCCGGTTTCGAGCCCGAGTTCGAAAAGTTACTCGTCGCGGTGCTGATGCTGCCCTGGGGCGACGACGGCTAGCGGCGCGTGCGGGAGCGCGGCTTGCCTCGCGCGCCGGCATGACGACCCTGCCCCTGCCCATGCCGATGTCCCGACCCGCGGGTCTGCGCCCGCTGCTCAAGCGGGCCTTCCCGAAGCTTGCGCTGTACCGCCGCGTGCTCCGCGTGCTGGTCGACGACGAGAGCTCCTACCTGCACCAGACCGGCTGGCTGCGCAGCCTGGCCGAGCAGCGGCCGGTCGACGCCCACGGCAACCCGCTGCCCTGGATGAACTACTCGGTCGTGCGCTTCCTGCAGGAGCGGCTGCACGGCGAGCTCGACCTCTTCGAGTACGGCAGCGGCTTCTCGACCGGCTTCTACGCCGAGCGGGTGCGCAGCGTGGTCTCGGTCGAGTACGACCCGGGCTGGGTCGCGCAACTGCGGCCGACGCTGGCCGCCAACGTCGAGCTGATCGAGCAGCCGCAGGACATCGACGGCGACTACTGCCGCACCATCCTGCGCACCGGGCGTCGCTTCGACGTGGTGGTGGTCGACGGCCGCGACCGCGTGCATTGCGTCGAGCAGGCGTTCCGCTGCCTGAGCGAACGCGGCGTCGTGCTGCTCGACGATTCGCAGCGCGAGCGCTACCGGCCCGCCTTTGAGCTGGCGGTAGCCCAGGGCTTCGCGATGCTGAGCTTCGAGGGCCTGAAGCCGACCGGCCAGGAAATCGACCGCACGACGCTGTTCTACCGGCTCGGCAACTGCCTCGGGCTCTGAGCTTCAGTCCTCGAGCTCGGCCTTCGCCATCTCGACGTCGAGCCGCTCCATCGCGTCGGCCGGCTCGCAGGCGGCCGCCTCGGCGTAGAGCCGCTCGGCCTCCTTCATCTTCTTGTCGCCTTCGAGCATCACCAGGCCGTTCGCGTACTCCACGCGCGCGATCGCGCTGGCCGGGTTCAGCTTCAGCGCGGTCTGGAACATCTTCAGGCCGGTCGCGGCGTCGGCGCCCTGCGTCTTGCCGAGCAGCTTGCCGACCTTGTCGATCACCTCGGCGTGGAAGGCGCCGAGCGCGATGTGCGCATCGGCGTGCTTCGGCGCGAGCCGGATCGCGGTTTCCAGCGCGCCCTTGACCTTGCCGCCCAGGCCCTGCGCCAGCGCCTTCGCGACGCTGATGCCCTGGCTGTAGCGGCCCAGTGCATAGGCCATCAGGTAGTGCGCGTTGGGGTTCGTCGGCTCGGCGGCGGCCTGCGCCTCGGCGCGCTGCGCGACTTCCAGGAAGAGTTCGAGCTTCGCCTTCTCGCTTTTCTCCAGATAGTTCGCATAGATCGCCTGCGCCTTGTTCGCGACGGTGAGGCCGTCGCCGCCGGCCTTCAGGCCCGCATCGACCGCCTTCTTGAACTCGCCCGCATGGAACAGCGCCCACGCCTCGACGACGGCGGCGTCCTTTGGCCAGGGCTCGGCGTCGCCGGCATGCAGCCGCGTCCAGCGCTTCTTCAGCGCGGCGGCGTCGAGGGCGTAGTCGGTGTCGTCGTAGGGGAAAGCGGTCCACTTGGCGGCCATGGCGTCTCCTGTCGTCGTGGTGAAAGCAAAGTCTCAGGCGGCTTCGCCGTAGCGATCGACGAGGCCCAGCAGATGCTCGCGCTGCGAGGCTTCGAGGTACGGCAGCAGCAGCCCCAGCACGTGCTGCGCACCGCGCAGCAGCGCGCGGTTGGCGCTTTCAGGTTCGAGCGCGCGGCGCGGGTCGCGCACGTACTCGTAGCTGAGCCAGTAGGTGAGCACGACGACCATCGCCGTCGACACCGTCTCGGCGGTATAGGCGTTGAGCCGCGCCGGCGCGGCGGCGCTGTCGTCATCGCCAGCGAAGGCGCGCGCACGGGCCAGGCCGTCGAGCACCGCACGCACCGCGGCGCGCTTGTTCTTCAGCACGAACTGGAAGTGCGTCTCGAGCCGGCGGTTCTTGCTGAGCAGGTCGTTGAGGTCGCGGTAAAGGAAGCGGTAGGACCAGAGCAGCTCGAACAGCATGTGGAAGAACAGCCAGGCGTCCTCGACGTGGCGCACGTCGTCGGCGGCGCGCAGCAGCTCGCCGAGGCTGGCCTCGTAGCGGTCGAACAGGCTGTTGATCAGCTCGTCCTTGGCCGGGTAGTGGTAGTAGAGGTTGCCGGGGCTGATGCCCAGCTCCGCCGAGATCAGCGTGGTGCTGACGTTGGGCTCGCCGTGCCGGTTGAACAGCGCCAGCGTCGTCTCGAGGATGCGCTCGGCAGTGCGGCGTGGCGCCTTCTTGACGGAGCGGGAGCTCATGGCGCAGCGGCGGGTCCGGCGGTGGGGTTCGGGTCAATCTAGCACCGGCTTCCGCGCCCACCCACGCGAGCTTGCCCGGCGCTGCGCGGCGCGGCTCGGCTTCCTACAATCCGCCGCCCCATGCCCGCCGTCCGCTTCGAAGCCGTCTGCAAGACCTATCCCGCCCGGCGCGGAGGGGGCGGCGCGCTGAAGGCGCTCGACGGGGTGAGCTTCGACATCGAGCCCGGCGACTTCTTCGGCCTGCTCGGGCCCAACGGCGCGGGCAAGACGACGCTGATCAGCGTCCTCGCGGGCCTCACGCGCGCCACGAGCGGGCGTGTCACCGTGCAGGGCCACGACGTGGTGGCCGACTACGCCCAGGCGCGCCGCGCGGTCGGCGTCGTGCCGCAGGAGCTGGTGTTCGACCCCTTCTTCAGCGTGCGCGAGACGCTGCGCATCCAGAGCGGCTATTTCGGCGCGCGGGTGGACGCGAAGGCCAACGACGCCTGGATCGACGAGCTGCTCTCGAACCTGGGCCTCGTGAGCAAGGCCGACGCGAACATGCGCCAGCTCTCGGGCGGCATGAAGCGGCGCGTGCTGGTCGCGCAGGCGCTCGTGCACCGGCCACCCGTCATCGTGCTGGACGAGCCGACCGCCGGCGTCGACGTGGAACTGCGCCAGACGCTCTGGCAGTTCATCGCCCGCCTGAACCGGCAGGGACACAGCGTGCTGCTCACGACCCACTACCTCGAGG
>NZ_DASTPW010000024.1:0-13483 GCF_035762065.1 Methylibium sp. | reverse complement strand
GGCGGCGATACCCTGCCGTACAAGAAGCCGGATGGCCGCGTGCTGCGGCATGTCGCGCAGGCGCTCGACGCGAGCCTGGAGGGCACGGCGCATGTCGGCGACTCGTCGATTGACGTCGCCGCCGCGCGGAACGCCGGTGTCGCAGCCTGGGCGGTGCCTTACGGCTACAACGCGGGTACGCCGGTCGCTGATTCCAAGCCTGACAGGCTGTTCGAATCGCTGGCCGAGGTCGCCGACCACGTGCTCGGCATCTCCGGGGCGCGGCGGGCCTGAGGTGCATGGGCGGCTTGCGCGCGCTTCTCTGGGACGTCGACGGCACGCTGGCGGAAACCGAACGCGACGGCCACCGCGTCGCCTTCAACGCCGCCTTCGAAGCCTGCGGCCTCGGGTGGCGCTGGGATGAAACGCGCTACGGCGAGTTGCTCGCAGTGACCGGCGGCCGCGAGCGCCTGCTGCACGACATGGCGAGTCGCTCGGACGCGCCGCCTGCCGCGGCGGAGCGCGAGGCGCTGGCGCGGCGCCTGCACGAGCACAAGAACCGCGACTACGCCCGGCGGGTGCGGGCAGGGCAGGTGCCGCTGCGCCCGGGCGTGCGCGAGGTGATGGAAGCCGGCCCTGCGCAGGGCATCGCAATGGGGATCGTCACGACCAGCGGCCGCGGCAACGTCGAGGCCCTGCTCGAGGCGGCCTGGGGCCCGGGCTGGGCCGATCGCTTCGCGGTGGTGGTCTGCGGCGACGACGTCGCGCGCAAGAAGCCCGATCCCGAGGCCTACCGGCTCGCGCTCGATAGGCTGGCGCTGCGTGCCGACGAGGTGCTGGCGATCGAGGATTCGCCGGCCGGAGCGGAGGCTGCGCGCCAGGCGGGCTGCCCCTTCGTCATCACCTGGAGCAGCTACTTCGCCGCTGCCGAGATCCCGGGCGCAATCGCCGCCGGGCCTGGGCTGCACGAACGCGCCGACTGGCAACCGCCGGCCGACGGCGAGATCGGCCCCATCGGGTTGCCCGACCTGCAACGTTGGTGGGCGCTCGGCGTCCCTGTGCGGCGTCAGTGGGAACCAGGTTCGGCGGTTTCTACCTGAGCGGCTTCGTTTTGACGCGCGCGGGCGGCGCCGTCGAGCGCCGCGATGTTCTGCGCCAGCTTGCCCTTCGGCCCCTGCACCAGTTCAAAGCTCACCCGGCTGCCCTGCTTCAACGTACGAAAGCCGTCCATCTGGATCGCGGAGAAATGGGCGAAGACGTCCTCGCCGCCGCCGTCGGGTTCGATGAATCCGAAGCCCTTGGCATCGTTGAACCACTTGACTGTGCCTGCGGTCATGCTTTTGTCTCCCTGGTGACAGGTCAAGGATTTTCAGAAACGAGCCCCGGGGCTGTCAAGGCAACGTGCGCCACTCGGCTTAGGGGTCATCGACAAGGGATTGCCAGCGACCCTGAGCCGGGGCTTGTCTTTGCCGCCTCAGATGCCATATTGGCCGGCATGGAAGTCGCAAGGCCCTGTGTCGAACGCCCGAACTCGGGCACCCTTTCTCGCTCGAACGACACGTCCTTCGCCCTCTTGACCGACTCTGCGAACAGCGATCGATAAACTTGCCGTCATGCCTGACGAGACACCGAAAGCGCCGGCGCCACAGCGTCCGGTCACCCGACCCGACGACGGTGCGGGTTCGGTCGTCGTCGAGCGCAAGGCGCAACGTGTCGAGCCGCCGAAGCTCTACCAAGTGGTGCTCTTGAACGACGACTACACGCCGATGGAGTTCGTCGTGATGGTCCTGCAGGAGTTTTTCCAGCGCGACCACGAAACCGCGACGCAGATCATGCTGAAGATCCACCACGAGGGTCGGGGCGTGTGCGGCGTCTACACCAAGGATGTGGCCTCGACGAAGGTCGAGACCGTGCTCGCAGCGGCCAAGCGCTCGGGCCATCCCCTGCAATGCACCATGGAGGCCGCATGATTGCGCAAGAGTTGGAAGTCAGCCTGCACATGGCGTTCGTCGAAGCCCGACAGCAGCGCCATGAATTCATCACGGTCGAGCACCTGCTGCTTGCCTTGCTCGACAACCCTTCGGCCGCGGAGGTGCTGAAGGCTTGCTCCGCGAATGTCGACGACCTGCGCAAGAGCCTGACGCAGTTCATCAAGGAGAACACGCCGACCGTCGGCGGAACCGACGAGGTCGATACGCAACCGACGCTCGGTTTCCAGCGCGTGATCCAGCGCGCGATCATGCATGTGCAGTCGACCGGCTCGGGGAAGAAGGAGGTGACCGGCGCGAACGTGCTGGTGGCCATCTTCGGCGAGAAGGACTCGCACGCCGTGTACTACCTGCACCAGCAGGGGGTGACGCGGCTCGACGTCGTCAACTTCATTGCCCACGGCATCAAGAAAAGCGAGCCGCCGGAGCCTGCGAAGGGCTCCGAAGGCAACGGCGGCGAAGGCGAGAAGGAAGACGCGACCGAAGGCAAAGGCTCGCCGCTCGACCAGTACACGCAGAACCTCAACCAGCTCGCGCGCGACGGCAAGATCGACCCGCTGATCGGCCGCGAGCATGAAGTCGAGCGCGTCATCCAGGTGCTGTGCCGCCGGCGCAAGAACAACCCGCTGCTGGTCGGCGAAGCAGGTGTCGGCAAGACGGCGATTGCCGAAGGCCTGGCTTGGCGGATCACGCAAGGCGACGTCCCCGAGATCCTGCTCGACGCGACCGTGTATTCGCTCGACATGGGCGCGTTGCTGGCGGGCACGAAGTACCGCGGCGATTTCGAGCAACGCCTGAAGGCGGTGTTGAAGGCGTTGAAAGATCAGCCCAACGCGGTCCTGTTCATCGACGAAATCCATACCCTGATCGGTGCCGGCGCCGCGTCGGGCGGCACGCTGGATGCGAGCAACCTGCTCAAGCCCGCGCTCGGCTCCGGCCAGCTCAAGTGCATCGGCGCGACCACCTTCACCGAATACCGCGGCATTTTCGAGAAGGATGCGGCGCTGTCGCGTCGCTTCCAGAAGGTCGACGTCGTCGAGCCGTCCGTCGAGCAGACGATCGAGATCCTCAAGGGCCTCAAGTCGCGCTTCGAAGAGCACCACAGCGTGAAGTACGCGCTCGGTGCGCTGCAAGCGGCGGCCGAGCTGTCGGCCAAGTTCATCAACGACCGGCACCTGCCCGACAAGGCGATCGACGTGATCGACGAAGCCGGCGCGGCGCAGCGCATCCTGCCGAAGAGCAAGCAGAAGAAGACGATCAACCGCGCCGAGGTGGAAGAGATCGTCGCCAAGATCGCGCGCATCCCGCCCGCGAGCGTCAGCAACGACGACCGCAGCAAGCTGAAGAACCTCGACCGCGACCTCAAGAGCGTTGTCTTCGGCCAGGACCCGGCGCTCGATGCCCTGGCCTCGGCGATCAAGATGGCGCGTTCCGGCCTTGGCAAGCCCGACAAGCCGATCGGCAGCTTTCTCTTCAGCGGCCCGACGGGCGTCGGCAAGACCGAAGCGGCCAAGCAACTCGCGTTCATCCTCGGCATCGAGCTGATCCGCTTCGACATGTCCGAGTACATGGAGCGCCACACGGTCAGCCGCCTGATCGGCGCGCCTCCTGGCTACGTGGGCTTCGACCAGGGCGGCCTGCTGACCGAGGCGGTGACGAAGAAGCCGCACGCGGTGCTGCTGCTCGATGAGATCGAGAAGGCCCACCCGGACGTCTTCAACGTGCTGCTGCAGGTGATGGACCACGGCACGCTGACCGACAACAACGGGCGCAAGGCCGACTTCCGCAACGTCATCATCATCATGACGACCAACGCGGGCGCCGAGACGATGAACAAGGCGGTGATCGGCTTCACCAACACCCGCGAGAGCGGCGACGAGATGGGCGACATCAAGCGCCTGTTCACGCCCGAGTTCCGCAACCGGCTCGATGCGATCGTCAGCTTCCGGGCGATCGACGAAGAGATCATCCTGCGCGTGGTCGACAAGTTCCTGCTGCAGCTGGAGACGCAGCTCGCCGAGAAGAAGGTCGATGTCACCTTCAGCGATGCCCTGCGCAAGCACCTCGCGAAGAAGGGTTTCGATCCGCTGATGGGCGCGCGGCCGATGCAGCGGCTGATCCAGGACACGATCCGGCGCGCGCTGGCCGACGAGCTGCTGTTCGGCCAGCTGGTCGATGGCGGCCGGCTCGCGGTCGACGTCGATGCCGAAGGCAAGCCGGTGCTCGACATCACGCCGAACAAGAAGAGCGACAAGCCCAAGGCCGAGCCGGCGACGGCCGACTGACAAGGCCTCGCGCGGCGACCGAGGGGAGCTTCGGCTCCCCTCGTTTTTCAGTCGTGTCGCGGCGCGGCAGCGGTCGCTGACGCGTTGCGGGCGAGGACGCCGTGGCCGGGCCGCAGCACCAGGTCACCGACGATGAAGACGCTGTCGTGCGTCGTCGAACGGGCGCGCGGCGCGACGACCGCCGCCAGCGTCTTCAGCACGGTCTTGGTATTCGGGGCAGGGCGGTGCATGTTCGGGCTCCTTCGCTTGGTCGGAGCGACGAGCTTCGGCGCCCGGCCCTTGGCCGGCCGACACCCCAGCGAACGGAGGTTCGCCCGCCCGAAGGCGGCACGGCCTCAAGGGCGCGCGATGCGGGCGGCCGGGTCCTGACCGAAGTAGCCGACGAACAGCTCGTACAGCTGCGGCTGCTCGTCGCGCAACGCGCGGGGCGCGACGAAGAAGGCTTCCGCCGCGACCGGAAAGAACTCCTCGACCGACTCGGCACCGTAGGGGTCGAGGAACGGCGACTGCCCACCGCCGATCTGCCGGCACAGACGCTCGTGACCGGCTTCGACGACCAGCCGCCAGTGCCTGTGCGCCGCGGCGTCGCGCAACGGTGGCACGCCGTCGGCGGCTCCGTCGGCCATGTCGATCACGTGGCAGAACTCGTGAATCACGACGTTGTAGCCCTGCTCGGCGCTCGCGCCGGCTTCGGCGACGTCGCGCCACGACAGCATCACCGGCCCGCCCTCCACCGCCTCGCCGACCAGCGGCTCGTCGTACTCGTGCACGACGCCGATCTCGTCGGCGTGACTGCGCCGCGCGACGACCTCGTCCGGATGCACGACGATGCCGACGAACCCGCGGTACAGGTCGAGCCCGAGCTCGAGGACCGGCAGGCAGGCCTGTGCGGCGATGCTCACCGCCATCGCGTCGGTGATCTCGAGCCCGCCGGCCGCCGAGAACTCCTTGTCGGCGAGGAACAGCGTCGCGAGCGCGTGAAGCCGCCCAGCTTCGTCGGGCGAGAGTGCAGCGAGGAAGGGGTGGGCGGCGACGGTCGCCCGCCACAGCGCGTCCGGAATCGGCCGCTGTTCGAGCACGCGCCGTTCACGGCGCGCGCGCCACCAGCGGCGGATCACGGCGCGGCGGCGAGGCCGCTGGGTGCGAGCCGTTCGAGCCCGCGCAGGCTCAGGCGGATCACCTCGGCGCGCGGAGCGGCGTCGGCGACGTCGAGCTCCCAGTCGCTCAGCACTTCGCGCCGGTAGCCGGGCGCGAGATCCTGGCCGCCTGGGCGATGCGTGTGGCCGTGGACCAGCACCGGCGCCGCCGCCTCGTGCATCCAGCGCACCGCCGCGCTCGCATCGACGTCGGCCCACTGCTCGGGTCGCTGCAGTCGCTGCGTTTCAGCGCTCGCGCTGCGCATCTGCTGTGCATAGGCGCGCCGTTCGGCGAGCGGGCGCGCGAGCGCCTCGGCGCACCAGGCCGGCGAGCGGACCATCGCGCGGAAGCGCTGATACGCCACGTCGGACAGGCACAGCGCGTCGCCATGCGTGAGCAGCACGCGCTCGCCGAAGGCGCGCAGCACCGTCGGGTCGGGCAGCGCGGCGATGCCGGCATCGCGCAGCATCGCGGTGCCGACGAGGAAGTCGCGGTTGCCCGCCATGAAGGCAAGGCTCAGGCGGGCGCTGGCTTCCTGCAGCAGCTGCAGCACCTGCTGCTCGAAACCCTCGAAGCGCGCGTCGTCGCCGATCCAGGCCTCGAACAGGTCGCCGAGGATGAAGACCGCGTCGGCCGGCGTGGTGCGCAGGTGCGCCGCGAAGGCGTCGAGGGTGCGCGGCCGGCTTGCTTCGAGGTGCAGGTCGGAGACGAGATCGATCGCGCGCCAGCTGCGCGGCGCGTCGAATTCGTAGAACTGCGGCAGCGCAGGGGGGCCGGCGGGCGAAGGGGTCGTCATCGCCGGCTCGAGGCTCAGACTTCGACGACCTTGTGGATCACCACGTCCTCGACCGGCACGTCGCCATGGCCGGCCTTGCTCGCCGTCTTCACGCGCTCGATCGCATCGACGACCTCGGTGCCGGACACCACCTGCCCGAACACCGCATAGCCCCAGCCCTGCGGGCTCTCGCTCTTGAAGTCGAGGAAGCTGTTGTCGGTCGCGTTGATGAAGAACTGCGCGGTCGCCGAGTGCGGCGCGCTGGTGCGTGCCATCGCCAGCGTGTACTTCTTGTTCTTCAGTCCGTTGTTGGCTTCGTTGGCGATCGGCGCGTTGGTCGGCTTCTGCTTCATGCCGGTCTCGAAGCCGCCGCCCTGGACCATGAAGCCGGGGATCACGCGGTGGAAGATCGTGCCGTCGTAGTGGCCGGCCTTCGCATAGGAAAGAAAATTCTCGACGGTCACCGGCGCCTTGGCGTCGTCGAGCTCGGCGCGGATCGTTCCGTGGCTGGTCTGCAGTTCGATGGTCTTGCTCATCTTCATTTCTCCAAGCTGGCTTTCTTGATGGTGATCGGCTCGAGCGGCACGTTCTGGTGCATGCCCTTGTTGCCGGTGGGCACGGCGCGGATCTTGTCGACCACGTCCATGCCTTCGACGACCTTGCCGAACACGGCATAGCCGGTGCCCGGGCCGCGCGAGTCGAGCCGGGCGTTGTCGACGAGATTGATGAAGAACTGCGCGGTCGCCGAGTCGGGATCGCCGGTGCGCGCCATCGCAATCGTGCCGCGCTCGTTCTTCAGGCCGCCTTGCGTCTCGAGCGCGATCGGCGCGTTGGTCTTCTTCTCGCTCATCGTGGCGTCCATGCCACCGCCCTGGATCATGAAGCCGTCGATCACGCGGTGGAACACGGTGCCCGCGTAGTGCCCGCTCTTGACGTAGGTGACGAAGTTGGCGGTGGTTTTGGGCGCCTTCGCGGCGTCGAGCTGGACGACGATGTCGCCGGCGGTGGTCGCCAGCCGCACCTTCTGCGCGAGCGCGGGCAGGGGCGTCAAGACGGCCGCCGCGAGAGCGGCGAAAACGGCGCGGCGCAGGGCGATCAGCATGCGGTCTCCTCGTTCGTTCGGATGCTGCGGAGGCAGCGTCGGCGCGCATTGTCCATGCGCTCGCGAGACCCCTGCGCGCCCTCGAAATCAAGAGGGTCGATCGCTATACTGCGGCCCCTCTGCCGGGGGCACGATGCATCGCCGAAGCCTGATGAAGACTTGATGCACAGGCCTCGAACCCTTCGCCTCCGATGAGCCTGCGCCTGCACAACACCTTGACTCGGGCCACCGAGCCGTTCGTTTCGATCGAACCCGACCACGTGCGCATGTACGTGTGCGGCATCACGGTGTACGACTTGTGCCATGTCGGACACGCGCGCATGAACATCGTCTTCGACACGCTCGTGCGCTGGCTGCGCACCAGCGGCTGGCGCGTGACCTACGTGCGCAACATCACCGACATCGACGACAAGATCATCAAGCGCGCGTTCGAGCGTGGCATCCCGATCCGCCAGCTCACCGACGAGATGACGGCGGCGATGCATCAGGACTTCGACGCGCTCGGCATAGCGCGCCCTGACCACGAGCCGCGCGCGACGGAGCACGTCGCCGGCATGGTCGGCATCATCGAGACGCTGCAGCGCCATGGACTCGCCTACCAGGCGAGCAGCGGCGACGTGAACTTCGCGGTGCGCAAGTTCCCGGGCTACGGCCGGCTCTCGGGCAAGAGCATCGACGCACTGCGCGCCGGCGAACGCGTCGCGGTGCTGGAAGGCAAGGAAGATCCGCTCGACTTCGTGCTGTGGAAGGCCGCGAAGGCCGACGAGCCCGACGACGCCAAGTACCCGTCGCCCTTCGGTGCCGGCCGCCCCGGCTGGCACATCGAATGCTCGGCGATGAGCCACGCCCACTTCGGCGCGCAGTTCGACATTCATGGCGGCGGCATGGACCTGCAGTTCCCTCACCACGAGAACGAACTCGCGCAAAGCGACGGCGCTTTCCATCACGGCAGCGACCGGAGCTTCGTGCGCTTCTGGGTCCACAACGGCTTCCTCAACGTCGACGACGAGAAGATGTCGAAGAGCCTCGGCAACTTCTTCACCGTGCGCGAGGTGCTCGAGCGCTACGACGGCGAGACGATCCGCTTCTTCATGCAGCGCGTGCACTACCGCAGCCCCTTCAATTTCAGCGACGCCGGCCTCGACGACGCGCGCGCCGGGCTGCGCCGGCTCTACACCGCGATCGACGGGCTCGACGACGCGCCGATCCCGGCGGTCGATTGGCAGGAGCCGCACGCCGCGCGCTTCAAGGCCGCGATGGACGACGACCTGAACACGCCGATCGCGGTCGCCGTCTTGTTCGACCTGGCGGGCGAGGTCAACCGCGGCCGCGATGCGAAGGCCGCGGGCCAGCTGCGCGCGCTCGCCGGCACGCTCGGGCTGCTCGGCCAGCGCGCCCGCACCTACCTGCAGGCCGGCGCCGCGCTCGACGAGGCGCAGATCGGCCGGCAGATCGAGGCCCGGCTGATCGCGCGGCGCGCCAAGGATTTCGCCGAATCCGATCGCATCCGCGACGCCCTCGCGGCACAAGGCATCGTGCTGAAGGACGGACCGTCCGGCACGACCTGGGTGCGGGCCTGAGCCCGCGGCTTCGAGCGAGCTTCTCCATGTCCGTGCGCGCGCCCGAGCTCGTCACGCCCAGCTACTGGGACGACGCCTGCAAGCACCTCGCGAAGCGAGACCGGGTGATGCGCAAGCTGATCCCGAAGTTCGGCGAGGCCCGGCTCGAATGCCACGGCGATGCCTTCACGACGCTGGCGCGCTCGATCGTCGGCCAGCAGATCTCGGTGGCCGCGGCGCAGTCGGTCTGGAAGCGCTTCGCGGCGCTGCTCGGCGGGCCGGAGCAGCCGATCAAGCCGGCCGAGGTGCTCAAGCTCGACGCTGCGCAGATGCGCGCGGCCGGCCTTTCGCTGCGCAAGGTCGAGTACCTGCGGGACCTGGCCGAACACTTCGGCCAGGGAGGCAACGTGCGCGTGCGCCGCTGGGGCGGCATGGACGACGACTCGATCATCGAAGAGCTCGTCGCGATCCGCGGCATCGGCCGATGGACGGCCGAGATGTTCCTGATCTTTCACCTGATGCGCCCCGACGTGCTGCCGCTCGACGACCTGGGGCTGATCAAGGGCATCAGCGTCAACTACTTCAGCGGCGAGCCGGTCACCCGCAACGAGGCGCGCGAGGTTGGCGACGCCTGGGCGCCCTACCGCTCGGTGGCGACCTGGTACGTCTGGCGCAGCCTGGATCCGCTGCCGGTCGCGTACTGAGCGCGCTGCGCCACAATCGCCGCCCGCTCCAAGCGCACGAACAACACCGTCGGGATGAGCAAAAAACACTTCCTCGAGTTCGAGCAGCCGATCGCCGAGCTCGAAACCAAGATCGACGAGCTGCGCTACGTGCAAAGCGAATCGGCCGTCGACATCTCCGAGGAGATCGACCGCCTCTCGGTGAAGAGCCAGCAGCTCACCAAGGAGATCTACGCCAGCCTCGGCCCCTGGCAGGTGACGCAGATCGCGCGCCACCCGCAGCGGCCCTACACGCTCGACTATGTGAAGAGCGTCTTCACCGACTTCCAGGAGCTGCACGGCGACCGCGCCTTCGCCGACGACCAGAGCATCGTCGGCGGCCTCGCCCGCTTCAACGGCCAGGCCTGCCTGGTGCTCGGCCACCAGAAGGGCCGCGACACGAAGGAGCGCGCGTTGCGCAACTTCGGCATGAGCCGGCCGGAGGGGTACCGCAAGGCGCTGCGGCTGATGCGCCTGGCGGAGAAGTTCGGCCTGCCGGTCTTCACCTTCGTCGACACGCCGGGCGCCTATCCCGGCATCGGTGCCGAGGAGCGCGGCCAGTCGGAGGCGATCGGCCACAACATCTTCGCGATGGCCCAGCTCGAGGTGCCGATCATCGTGACCATCATCGGCGAGGGCGGCTCGGGCGGTGCGCTGGCGATCGGCGTCGGCGACCAGACGCTGATGCTGCAGTACTCGGTCTATTCGGTGATCTCGCCCGAGGGATGCGCGTCGATCCTGTGGAAGACGGCCGAGCGCGCGAGCGATGCGGCCGAGGCGATGGGCATCACCGCGCATCGGCTGAAGGCGCTCGGTCTCGTCGACAAGATCGTCAACGAGCCGGTCGGCGGCGCGCACCGCGACCCGGCGCAAATGGCCGTCTACCTGAAGCGCGCATTGAACGACGCGCTGCGGCAGGTCGTGGACCTCAAGCCCCGCGAGTTGCTTGCCGCGCGCTACGAACGGCTGAAGAGCTACGGCCGCTTCAACGACACGAAGGAGCGCTGAGCGCTCGGGCCGCACGGCCGCCTTCGCGGTCGCCGTCAGCGGCGGGCGCGATTCGATGGCGCTCCTGCATGCGAGCTTGCATGCCGCGCGTTCGCTCCAGCTCGAAATTCACGCGCTGCATGTGCACCATGGCCTGCACCCCGAGGCCGACGCATGGCAGGCGCACGTCGAGTCCAGCTGCCGGCGATGGCGCGTGGCGCTGAGCGCGACCCGCCTCGCCACGCAGCCGCGGCGCGGCGACAGTGTCGAAGCCTGGGCGCGCCGCGAGCGCTACCGGGCGCTGGCGGGGATGGCGCGCGCGATCGGCGTCGACCTGGTGCTGCTGGCGCATCACCGGCGCGATCAGGCCGAGACCTTCCTGCTGCAGGCCTTGCGCGCTGCCGGCCCGGCCGGCCTAGCGGCGATGCCGCGGCAGGCGAGCCGTGAGGGCATCACCTGGGCGCGGCCCTGGCTCGACCGGCCCCGCGAAGCGATCGAGGCCTACGTGCGCCGGCATCGCATCGGCCACATCGACGATGCGAGCAACGACGATGCGCGCTTCGATCGCAACCGGTTGCGCGCCGCGGTGATGCCTGCGCTCGTCGCGGCTTTCCCGGTCGCGGAAGCGGCGCTGGTCGACGCGAGCCGGCGTGCCGGCGAAGCGAAGGCCGTGCTCGACGAGATCGCGCTCGAGGACCTGACGCGACTCCAGGCCGGCGAGCGGCTTGGGCTCGAAGGCTGGCTCGCGCTGTCCGAGCCGCGCCGGCGGCTTGCGCTCGCGGCTTGGCTGAGGCTGCGAACGGGCCAGGGACCGGCGACGAGCCTGCTCGACCGGCTGATGCGCGAACTGCGTGCGAGCAGGGCGCCGGCCGGGTGGCCGGTCGGCGAGCACGTCGCGTTGCGGCGCTACCGAGGCGAGCTGCGGGTCGTCGCGCTCGCGCCGTCGCCTGCGGTCGCGGCGCGCGAGCCCATCTCGATCGCCGCGGCCGGCGCCTATCCGGTGGCCGGCGGACGCGGCACGCTCGAGGTGAAGCGCGTGCGCGAAGGCGGCATCGCCCTGGCTCGGCTCGCGAACGGCGAGTGGCGCCCGCGCGCCGGCGGCGAACGGTTCCAGGCGCATCGCAGCGGCCCGCCGCGCAGCTTGAAGAAGCAGTTCCAGACGGCAGGCCTTGCGGCTTGGCAGCGCGACACGCCCTTGCTCTTCGACGCGAACGACGGCGCGCTGCTCTTCGTGCCGGGCCTCGGCATCGACGCGCGAGCGCTCGCCGAGCCCGGCGAGCCGCAGTTCGCGCTGAGCTGGTGCGCCGCCGATCCGGGCGGCAGCGACTTAGAATTCGCGCCCTCGCGCGGCAGCCTGCCGCAGCGGAACGCCGAAGCGGGCAACCGAGCACCCGCGCACACCATGACCCTGATCGTTCACAAGTACGGCGGCACGTCGATGGGCTCTGTCGAGCGCATCCGCAACGTTGCCAAGCGCGTTGCCAAATGGGCGCGCGCCGGCCACCAGATGGTGGTCGTTCCTTCGGCGATGAGCGGCGAGACGAACCGCCTGCTCGGCCTGGCGAAAGAACTTTCGCCCGCCTCGCACAGCGCCGCGCTCGCGCGCGAACTGGACATGATCGCCTCGACCGGCGAGCAGGTCTCGGTCGGCCTGCTGGCGATCGCATTGAAGGCCGAGGGCGTCGAGTCGGTCAGCTACACCGGCTGGCAGGTGCCCATCAAGACCGACAGCGCCTACACCAAGGCGCGCATCGAAAGCATCGACGATGCGCGCGTGCGCGCCGATCTCGCGGCCGGCAAGGTGGTCGTCATCACGGGCTTCCAGGGCATCGACGCGCAAGGGCATGTCACGACGCTCGGGCGTGGCGGCTCGGACACCTCGGCGGTGGCGGTCGCGGCCGCGATGAAGGCGGCCGAGTGCCTGATCTACACGGATGTCGACGGCGTCTACACCACCGACCCGCGCGTCGTGCCCGAGGCCAAGCGGCTCGACGTCATCAGCTTCGAAGAGATGCTGGAGATGGCGAGCCTCGGTTCGAAGGTGCTGCAGATCCGCTCGGTGGAGTTCGCGGGCAAGTACCGCGTGCCGCTGCGCGTGCTCTCCAGCTTCACCCCCTGGGACATCCCGATCGAGGAAGAGGCCAAGTCCGGCACCCTGATTACTTTTGAGGAAGACGAACAAATGGAACAAGCCGTCGTGTCCGGCATCGCCTTCAACCGCGACGAGGCGAAGGTGTCGATCCTGGGCGTGCCCGACAAGCCGGGCATCGCCTTCAACATCCTGGGCGCGGTGGCCGACGCCAACATCGAGGTGGACGTCATCATCCAGAACCTCTCCAAGGACGGCCGCACCGACTTCAGCTTCACCGTGCACCGCAACGACTACGCGCGCACGGTCGACCTGCTCAAGGCCAAGGTGCTGCCCGCGCTGGGCACCGACCGCATCGAGGGCGACACCCGCATCTGCAAGGTCAGCATCGTGGGCATCGGCATGCGCAGCCACGTGGGCATCGCCAGCAAGATGTTCCGCGCGCTGTCGGAGGAAGGCATCAACATCCAGATGATCTCCACCAGCGAGATCAAGACCTCCGTCGTCATCGACGAGAAGTACATGGAACTGGCCGTCCGCGCCCTGCACCGCGCGTTCGACCTGGACCAGGCCGCCGCCTGAGGGCCTGACGACTGGCCCATCCGAGTGGCCTGCAGAGCAGGCCCTTGGGGCATAATCCCGCCTGCGCAGGAAACGTGACCGAGAGGCCGAAGGTGCTCCCCTGCTAAGGGAGTATGCGGTGTAGAGCCGCATCGAGGGTTCGAATCCCTCTCACTCCGCCAGAACCCGAGCCGCCGCAAGGCGGCTTTTCTCTTGGTGCGGCGCCGTCACCGCTTCGCTTCGATACTCCGCGACCATCGCGCCCAGGCCTGCCGACTTCGCCAGCATCCTGCTCCTCG
>NZ_DASTPW010000023.1:0-13367 GCF_035762065.1 Methylibium sp. | reverse complement strand
GCGGCACCGCGATGGCGCAGGACGTCGTCAGGATCGGTCATGTCGGCCCCACCAGCGGGCAGATCGCCCACCTGGGCAAGGACAACGAGAACGGCGCTCGCATGGCGATCGACGAACTCAATGCCAAGGGCGTGACGATCGGCGGCAAGAAGGTCAAGCTCGAACTCGTGCCTGAGGACGACGCGGGCGATCCCAAGCAGGGCACCGCGGTCGCGCAGAAGCTGGTGGACCAGAACGTCAACGGCGTGGTCGGCCACCTGAACTCGGGCACCTCGATTCCCGCGTCGAAGATCTACAGCGACGCGGGCATCCCGCAGATCTCGCCGTCGGCGACCAACCCCAAGTACACCCGCAACGGCTACAAGACCACCTTTCGCGTGGTGGCCGACGACGTGCATCTGGGCGGCACGCTGGGCCGCTATGCGGTCAAGGAACTGAAAGGCAAGTCGATCGCCGTCATCGACGACCGCACGGCCTATGGCCAGGGCGTCGCCGAAGAGTTCGCCAAGGCCGTGAAGGCTTCGGGCGGTTCCATCGCCGAAAGCCAGTTCACCACCGACAAGTCCACCGACTTCACCGCCATCCTGACCGCGATCAAGGCCAAGAAGCCCGACGTCGTCTTCTTCGGCGGCATGGACGCGGTGGCCGGCCCGATGATTCGCCAGATGAAGCAGCTCGGCATCGAGGCCAAGTTCATGGGCGGTGACGGCATTTGCTCGGCCGGCCTGCCGTCGCTGGCCGGCGGCGCGATGGCCGACGGCCAGGTGGTCTGCGCCGAAGCCGGTGGCGTCGAAGGTGCGCAGAAGACCGGCATGGACAAGTTCTACGCCGACTACAAGAAGAAGTTCAACACCGACGTGCAGGTCTATGCACCCTACGTCTACGACGCGGTCGGCGTGATGGTCGCGGCGATGGTCAAGGCCGGCTCTGCCGACCCGGCCAAGTACCTGCCGGTGCTTGCCAAGACCGACGGCTACAAGGGCGTGACCGGCACCATCGGCTTCGACGCGAAGGGCGACGTGAAGAACGGCGCGCTGACGCTCTACACCTACAAGGGCGGCAAGCGCGACCAGATCGCAGTGGTGCGCTGAGCCGCCGGCGAACGGCGTTTCTTCGCTGAAGCGCCGTCTGCCTCAAAGGGCGCCTGCAAGGCGCCCTTTTTCATGCCGGTACGGCGTCGCCCGCGCGCCGCGAAGCCGAAAGGCCGCCACTACACTAGCGCGCCGCGGAGAGATGGATGAGCGGTTTAAGTCGCACGCCTGGAAAGCGTGTGAGGGTTAACAGCCCTCCGCGGGTTCGAATCCCGCTCTCTCCGCCACTCCTCTCGCGTCTCCGACGTCCCAGATCAGTTCGATCGTCTGCCGCAGCAGCCCGCCGAGCTCGGCACTTGCACCGACGAGGATCTCGACCTCGCCCGCTTCGTACAGCGGCTGCAGGTCAGGTCCCAGGTAGCGCAGCTCGGTCGCCGGCAGCTCCAGCGTCACCGTGCCGGCCTCGCCCGGCTGCAGGCTCAGCTTCGCGTAGCCCTTCAACTCGAGGAGCGGCCGCGTGACCTGCGCGACCTTGTCGCGCACGAAGAGGAAGACGGTTTCTTCGGCCGCGCGCGCGCCGACGTTGCGCAGCGCGACGCGGACCTCGAGCGTGTCGGACTCGCCCAGCCGCTGCGGCTCGACCTGCAACTCGTCGTAGGCGAAGCGCCCGTAGCCCAGCCCATGGCCGAAGGGGTACAGCGGTGTGTTCTCGACGTCGTGGTACTTGCTGGTGAAGTAGTCGGCCGGGTTCATCGGCCGGCCGCTCGGGCGCTGGCCGAAGAAGATCGGCACCTGGCCGACCGCGCGCGGCCAGCTCATCGGCGTGCGCCCGCTCGGCGAGATGCGGCCCGTCAGCACGTCGGCGACGGCATGGCCCGCTTCGCAGCCGAGGAACCACGCGGCCAGCAGCGCATCGGCCTGCTCGGCGAGGCGCGGCACCACCAGCGGCCGGCCCGAGAACAGCACCGCGACGACCGGGATGCCGAGCGCGCGTGCGCGGGTCGTCGCCGCGTCGGCGAGCGCCTGTTGCCGGCCGGGCAGCGCAGGCGTGGCGCGACTCGCGGCCTCGCCGCTCATCGTCGCGCGCTCGCCGAGGCAAAGCACGACCGCATCGGCGCCGTCGCACAGCGCGACGGCGGCCTCGATGCCGCTCGCGTCGTCGCCGTCGATCGCGACGCCGTCCGCGTGGCGGATTTCCGCCCGCGGCAGCGCGGCACGCAGACCCGCGAGCACGCTGACCGCCGGCTCGTGCTCGCCGGCCCCCCACCACGGGCCCTTCATCTCGGTGTGCGCGTCGGCCAGCGGGCCGATGACGCACAGCTTCTTCGCGGTGGGTGGCAGCGGCAGCGCGTCATGCTCGTTCTTCAGAAGCACGATCGACTTGCCCGCGATCTCCCGCGCGAGCGCGTGCCGCTCGGCCACGACGCTCGCCGGCTCCGGCGTCGCGCCGCGTCGGTACGGGTCGTCGAACAGGCCCAGTCGCTCCTTCAGGCGCAACACGCGGCGCACGCAGGCATCGATCTCGGCCATCGTCACGCGGCCTTGCTCCAGCGCGACGGGCAGGCCCTTGCGGTAGGCGTCGGACATCATGTCGACGTCGACGCCGGCCTTCAGCGCGAGCACCGCGGCATCGACGAGGTTCGCGGCGACGCCGTGGTTCATCAGCTCGGCGATCGCGTGGTAGTCGCTGACGATCACGCCGTCGAAACCCATCTCGCCTCGCAGCCAGTCGCGCAGCAGCGGCACGTGCGCGGTCATCGGCACGCCGTTCAAGTCGGTGAACGAAGGCATCAGCGTCGCGACGCCGGCCTCGATCGATGCCGCGAAGCCGGGCAGGTGCACCTCGCGCAGCGTGCGCTCGGAAATGTCGACCTCGGCGTAGTCGCGGCCCGCATTCACTGGGCTGTAGGCGACAAAGTGCTTGGCGCAGGCCGCCAGCGATTCGGCGGACGACAGATCGCCGCCCTGGAAGCCACGCACCTTGGCGCGCGCGATCCTTGTGTTGAGCCACGGGTCTTCGCCCGGGCCTTCGGCGGTGCGGCCCCAGCGCGGGTCGCGCGAGACGTCGAGCATCGGCGCGAAGGTCATCGCGAGGCCGTCGGCCGCGCCTTCGCGGGCGGCCTCGCGCGCGGTGCGCTCCCACAGCGCGTCGTCGAACAGGCCGGCCTCGGCCAGCGGGATCGGGAACAGCGTGCGATGGCCGTGGATGATGTCCAGGCCGATCAGCAGCGGGATGCCGAGCCGCGACTGCTCGACGGCCAGGCGCTGCATCTCGTGCGACGGCCCGGGGCCGACCATGTTGAGCAGGTTACCGAGGCTGCCGTCGATGATCGACTGCGTCGAGTCGCCGGCGATCACCGGGCCGGTGACGGCATAGCCGGAGGCGGTCATCGTCAGCTGGCCGAGCTTCTCGGCCAGCGTCATCTGAGCGATGAGGGTGTCGATGCGGCTCATCGAAAGACTCCGTGGTGGACTCAAGTGAATTTCATGATGGCATGCTGCGCGGCACCATCGGCGGCATGGGGCCGAGTCGAAGGAGACCACTCGTGTTGAAGGACGATCGCGATCCGAGCGTGCTGGCGGCATTGCCTGACGAGGCCTTGGTCGACGCCGTGCAGCGCCAGACCTTCCGCTATTTCTGGGACGGCGCCGACGCCGCCAGCGGCCTCGCGCTCGACCGGCGCACGCTCGATGGCGACACCGACGGCGACAAGGTCGCGATCGGCGGCTCGGGCTTCGGCGTGATGGCGCTGATCGTCGCTGCCGAACGCGGCTGGGTCACCCGCGAGGCGGCGCTGCAGCGGTTGCGCCGCATGCTCGATGCGCTGCAGCGCGCCGTCACCTACCACGGCGCCTTTCCGCACTTCATCGACGGCGCGACCGGCGCGACGATCCCGATGAGCGCGAAGGACGACGCGGCCGATCTCGTCGAGACCTCCTTCCTCGTGATGGGCCTGCTGTGCGCGCGCCAGTACTTCGCCGAGGACACGCCCGTCGCGCGCAAGCTGCGCGCGGACATCGACGCCTTGTCGGCCGGCGTCGAGTGGGACTGGTTCACGCAAGGCGGCCGCGAGGTTCTCTACTGGCACTGGAGCCCCACGCACGGCTGGGCGATGAACCACGAGATCCGCGGCTGGAACGAGTGCCTGATCACCTACCTGCTCGCGGTCGCCGCGCCGCGTCATGCGATCGCGCCGGAGGTCTATCACCGCGGCTTCGCGGCCGGCAGCGGCTTCTCGAACGGCCGCAGCTACCACGGCATCGAGCTGCCGCTGGGCATGCCCTACGGCGGCCCGCTGTTCTTCACGCACTACTCGTTTCTCGGGATCGATCCGCGCGGACTGCAGGACCGGCATGCCGACTACTGGGAGCTCAACCGCCGCCACGTGCAGATCAACCGCGCGCACTGCATCGCCAACGCGGCGGGGCACAAGGGCTACGGCGAAGCCTGCTGGGGCCTGACCGCGAGCGACGACCCCGACGGCTATCTCGCCCACGCGCCCGACACCGACAACGGCACCATCTCCCCGACCGCCGCGCTGGCGAGCCTGCCCTACGCGCCGGCCGAGGTGATGCAGGTGCTGCGGCACCTGCTCACCGCACACGGCACGCAGCTGTGGAAGGAGTACGGCTTCGTCGATGCCTTCTGCGAGGGGCGCGGCTGGTATGCGCCGACCTTCCTCGCGATCGATCAGGGCCCGATCGTCGTGATGATGGAAAACCACCGCAGCGGCCTGCTGTGGAGGCTGTTCATGAGCGCGCCCGAGGTGCAAGCGGGCTTGAACGTGCTGGGCTTTCGCAGCCCGCACCTTGCGGCTTCGGCGTCGTGACGGACGTGCGCGAACGTGCCGGCTTCGAGGCCTGGCTCGAACGCCAGCTCGAGCACTCGGCGCGGCAGATGCTGAGAAGCATCTCGCCGGTGGCGATCGTCAAGCAGCGGCCCGGCTTCGGGCAGACGGTGCGGCCGATCGCCGGCGCGATCGTCGCCTCGCCGGTGCTGGCCGACTGGAAGCCCGACCCCGACTACTTCTTCCACTGGTTCCGCGACTCGGCGGTGGTGGTCGATGCGCTGCGGCTGCTGCACCTCGAAGGCCGCGTCGGGGACGAAGCGCTACGGCACCTGCGCGACTTCACCCGTTTCAGCCTCGCGCTGAACGGGCTCGACGGCCGCGTCGACGCGGCGGTGCGTGACCGCCGCGCCCGCGTCGCGCCCGACTTCCTGCAATACCTGCGCGACGACGACGACCTCGCCCGCGCCCATGGCGACGCAGTCGCCGCCGAGACGCGCGTCAACCCCGACGGCACGCTCGACGTCTCGCGCTGGGCGCGCCCGCAGCACGACGGCGCGCCGCTGCGCGCGCTCGCGATGCTGCGCTGGGCGAACAGCGTGCGGCTCGACGCGGCGCTGCTCGATGAAGTCGCCACGCTGATCCGCTTCGACCTCGGCTTCACGCTGCGCCGGTGGCGCGAGCCGTCGTTCGACATCTGGGAAGAAGAAAGCGGCCACCACTACTACACGCTGCGCGTCGCGGCGGCGGCGCTGGCCGAAGGCGCCGCGTGGCTCGAAGGCCGCGGCGATGCGGCGCAAGCACGGCCTTGCCGCGATGCATCGCAGCGCGTGTTCGCGATGCTCGACGGCTTCCGCACCGAGGAGGGCGAGGCGGCCCACTACCGATCGCGTGGCCTGGTGGGCGAGCCGCCGAGCGCGAAGGCACTCGACATCGCGGTGATCCTCTCGGCCATCCACACGCACGGCAGCGCGCCAGAACACGGCGTGGCCGACCCGTGCATGCAAGCCACGCTCGCCCGGCTCGAAGCGCTGTTCGACGCGGCCTACCCGATCAACCACGGCCGCCCGGCGGGCCGCGGTCCGGCGATGGGCCGCTACGCCGGCGACGTCTATTTCTCCGGCGGGGCCTATTACTTCTCGACGCTCGGCGCAGCCGAGTTCTGCTTCCGCGCCGCGGCGCTCGGCGGCAGTGCATCGCACGGCTGGTTCGACCGCGGCGACGCCTACCTCGAAACCGTTCGCGCCTACACGCCGGCCGGCGGCGACCTGTCGGAGCAGTTCGACCAGACCACCGGCGCGCAGACCTCCGCCAAGCACCTGGCCTGGAGCTACGCCGCCTTCGTCTCCTGCGTGCACGCGCGCCGCGCGGCAGCCGTGCCACGCCGCCGATGACCGCAGCCGCGCCGCACCGCAACGCGCCGGTCGTGAAGACCGGCGTCGTTCATCAGGTGCGCGAACTGCTGCGCGCGGTGCGTGCGTCGGCGGTGGCAAAGAAGCTGGCCTTGCTGGCCGGCGGCATCTTCGCCGTGATCGCCTTGACGGCCTATGCGCAGATCCGGCTGAACAGCTGGAACCAGCCGTTCTACGACGCGATCTCGCGCCGCGACCTGCGCGACTTCGTGTTCCAGATCGGCGTGTTCGCGGTGATCGCCGGCGTGCTGCTGGTGCTCAACGTCGCGCAGCGCTGGCTCGGCGAGACCCTCAAGCTGCGCCTGCGCGAAGCGCTGGTCACCGACCTCGTCGGCCTGTGGCTGCAGCCGCGCCGCGCCTTCTGGCTCGCCGGCAGCGGCCCGATGGGCGCGCATCCCGACCAGCGGATGCACGACGACACCTTGAAGCTGTGCGACCTCTCGGCCGATCTCGGCATCGGCCTGCTGCAGGCGGCGCTGCTGTTCGCGAGCTTCGCCGGCGTGCTGTGGGTGATCTCGAAGGACTTCACCATCTTCATCGACGGCCAGGACCGCGCGATCCCCGGCTTCATGCTGTGGGCCGCGATCGTCTACGCGGTGCTCGGCTCGCTGATCAGCTACTGGGTCGGCCGCAGCCTGATCGCGCGCAACGCCGAGCGCTACCAGCGCGAAGGCGAGCTGCGCTTCTCCCTGACGCGCATCAACGAGCACCTCGACGGCATCTCGCTGGCCGGCGGCGAAGGCGACGAGAAGCGCCGCGTCGCCTCGCACCTCGGCGAGGTGCTGGACGCGACCGGTCGCGTGGTGCTGGGCCTGACCAACCTGACCTGGGTCACCGCCGGCTTCGGCTGGGTGACGCTGATCGCGCCGACGCTCGTGGCCGCGCCGCTGTACTTCTCGGGCAAGGTGTCGTTCGGCGGCTTGATGATGGCGGCCGCCGCATTCACGCAGGCGCAGTCGTCGCTGCGCTGGTTCGTCGACAACTTCAGCCTGATCGCCGATTGGCGCGCGACCCTGTTGCGCGTGGCCGGCCTGCGGCAGGTGCTGGCCTCGGACCTCGAAGCGGGCCAGCAGGGCAGCCGCATCGTCTATGCCGAGGCCGAGCCGGGCACGTTCGCGATCGAAGCGCTCGAAGTGCGCGCCTGGAGCGGCCACGACCGGCTCGACGTCGCCGGCGTGAAGCTGCGCGCCGGCGAGCGGCTGCTGATCCTCGGCACGCCCGGCACCGAAAAGACGCTGCTGTTCCGCGCGGTCGCCGGCCTGTGGCCCTGGGGCTCGGGCACGGTGCGCCGGCCGGCGGGCGAGACGATCCATTTCATGCCGCGCGGCACGCCTTACCTGCCGCGCGGCACGCTGGCCGAAGCGCTGTGCTACGCGATCGAGCCGGCCGGCCACACCAAGGAGGCGATGCTCGCGGCGCTCGCGAGCGTCGGCCTGCAGCGCCTCGCGCCGCTGCTCGAGAGGACCGGCCACTGGGAGCGCGAGCTCAGCATCGACGAGCAGCTGCTGTTCGGCTTCGCGCGGGTCGTGCTGCAGAGCCCGCCGTGGCTCGTGATGGACGAGGCCTTCGGCGCCTTCGACGACGACACCCTCGAGCGCCTGATGGAGGTGCTCGAAGGTCCGCTCGCGTCGACGGGCATCGTGCACATCGGCTCGGCCGGCGAGGCGCACGGCCGACTGTTCACGCAGGTGGTGCATCTGGTGAAGGCGCCGGATGCCGGGGAGCCGCCGCGATGAGCGGGCGCCTGCGTCGCGGCTTGCTGCTGGGGCTGCTCGCCTTGCCGGCGTGGGTGCGCGCGCTCGACTTCGGCTTCCAGCCGCCGCGCGACCCGGACGACGTCGCCGCCGCGGGCGTGATGCGCGACCTCGCGCAGCGGATCGTGCCGGTCTACCAGGACGCCGACCCCGACGCCTACCTCGCCAGCCTGACCGCGCTGCAGCTCGTCAGCGGCGCCCATGCCGCGGCCTTCGACAGCAGCAAGTCGCTGCGCAGCCGGCATCAGGGCAAGCCCTTCGACGCGGTCGTCGAGCGCGCGGTGCTCGACGGCCTGTACGCGCGTGCCCGCACGCTCGAAGGGAACGAGCGGCTCGGCTTCGCCGCCGCCTTCGCGCGTGCCTTCCAGGAGCTGATCCCGCCGCTCGACAACGCGCAGGCCACCGCCGTGATCGCGCGGCTCGAAGCGCCGCCCGCCCAGTTCCGCGAGCCGGTGCGGCAGGCCTTCGAGCGCTGGCGCGGCCGCGGCAGCCTGCCGCAGGCCGACGCGGTGGCGCTGGTGCGCGACTGGCTCGCGTACGAATCGCGCCGCAGCTACGCGGCGCTGCTGCCGCCGCTGGTGGCGGCGGAGAACGCGCGTCGCTACCTCGCACAGACCGAGGTGACGATCCCCGTGCGCGGCGCGGTCATCCATGCGAGCGTGGTGCGCCCGGGTCGCGCGACCGACGCGGCGATCGCGCTGCCCACGCTGCTGCGCTTCACGCTCGACCCGGCCGAGGACGACGCGCGGCGCAGCGCGACCAAGGGCTACGTCGGCGTCACCGCCTACGTGCGCGGCCGCACGGCCGACGGCCGCGGCGCCGCCTGGCCCTTCGTGCACGACGGCGAGGACGCCGCCGCGGTGATCGACTGGATCGCACGCCAGCCGTGGAGCGACGGCCGGGTCGCGATGCTTGGCGACGGCTACTCGGGCTACGCCGCCTGGGCCGCGGCGCGCCGCAGGCCGGCGGCGCTGAAGGCGATCGCGACGATCGCGCCGATGGCCCCGGGCATCGACTTCCCGGTCGGCGGGCAGATCTTCCGCAACGAGATGGTCCGCTGGGCAGAGAAGCACGCGAGCGGCGAGAGCGCCGACGACGGCGCCCAGGCCGACAAGCCCTGGCCGGCGCTGAACGCGCGCTGGTACCGCCGCGGCAGCGCCTACTGGGACATCGACCGCGCGCTGCTCGGCAAGCGCAGCAGGCTGGTCCGCACCTGGCTCACCCATCCGAGCCACGACCGCTACTGGCGCAAGTTCCTGCCGTCGCCGAAGCAGTTCGCGCAGATCGACATCCCGGTGCTCGGCATCGCCGGCTACTACGGTGCCGAGGCCGGCGCGCTCTACTTCCACGAGGAACACCGCCGCCACCGGCCGCAGGCCGACACGACGCTGCTGGTCGGCCCCTGGGATGCTGAGTCGATCCGCCTGGGCACCGCGCCGGCGCTGCGCGGCTACACGCTCGACGCGAGCGCGCGTGTCGACCTGCCCGGCCTGCGCTACCAGTGGCTCGACCACGTGCTGAAGGGCGCGCGCAAACCGGCGCTGCTGCAGGACCGCGTCAACCTGCAGGTGATGGGCGCGGACCGCTGGCGCCACCAGCCGGCGCTCGAGGCGCCGGCGCGCCCGCTGCTGCGGCTTTACCTTGACGCGAGCCGCCGCGACGGGCCGCACCGGCTGTCGCCGTCCGTGCCGGCCGGCCCGGGCAGGGCGCGACTTTCGGTGGACCTGGCCGACCGGCGCGACGCGCAGACGCCAGGGCCCGACGCGCTGCGCTCGAAGCAGCTCAACCGCCGCAACGCGATCGCCTTCGTCGGCGAGCCGCTCGCGGCCGACACCGAGATCGACGGCCGCCTGCGCGCAAGCCTCGACATCACGCCCTCACGACAGGACCTCGACCTGAACGTATCGCTCTACGAGCAGACCGCCGGTGGCGACTTCCTGCTGCTGTTCGAGCCCTACGATTTGCGTGCCAGCTACGCCGGCCATCGCACCTACCGACGGCTGCTGCGTGCCGGCGAACGGCAGACCGTCGCCTTCACCGCCGAGCGCGTCACCGCCCGCAAGCTTGCGGCCGGCAGCCGGCTGGTGCTGGTGGTGGGCATCAACAAGCGGCCCGACCGCCAGATCAACCACGGCAGCGGCAAGGACGTGAACTCCGAGACGCTCGCCGAAGACGCCGGCGGCCGGCCGCTGCGGGTGCGCTGGCACGAACGCAGCTTCGTGGAGATCGCGACCGGCGCGCGTTGAGCGCGCGCCTCAGGCTCCGCCGGGCGCGCCGCTGCGCTTCATCAGCGTCATCGCGGTGCCGATCAGCGCAGAGACCTCGCTCATGTTGCCCGGCACGATCAGCGTGTTGTTCTTCTGCGCGAGCTGGCCGAAGGCGTCGACCGCGCGCTCGGCCACCTTCAGCTGCACCGCCTGCTCGCCGCCGGGCTCGCGGATCGCGGCGGCGATCTGACGGATCGCGCCGGCGGTCGCTTCGGCCACCGCCGAGATGGCGGCGGCTTCGCCGAGCGCCTTGTTGATCTCGGCCTGCTTCTCGCCTTCGGAACGCGCGATGAAGGCCTCGCGTTCGCCGGTGGCGATGTTGATCTGCTCCTGGCGGCGGCCTTCGCTGGCGGCGATCAACGCGCGCTTCTCGCGCTCGGCGGTGCTCTGCTGCTGCATCGAATGCAGGATCGCCGCCGGCGGCGTCAGGTCCTTGATCTCGTAGCGCAGCACCTTCACGCCCCAGTTGAGCGCGGCCGCGTCGATCTCGCGCACGACCTCGGCGTTGATCGACTGGCGTTCCTCGAAGGTCTTGTCGAGCTCCATCTTGCCGATCACGCTGCGCAGCGTGGTCTGCGCGAGCTGCGTGATCGCAATGATGTAGTTCGACGAGCCGTAGCTCGCGCGCATCGGGTCCGTGACCTGGAAGTACAGGATGCCGTCGACGGTGAGCTGGGTGTTGTCCTTGGTGATGCAGATCTGGCTCGGCACGTCGAGCGGCACTTCCTTGAGCACGTGCTTGTAGGCGACGCGCTCGACGAAGGGCGTGACGAAGCTCAGGCCGGGCGTCAGCGTGCGGTCGTACTTGCCGAGCCTTTCGACGACCCAGGCGTGCTGCTGCGGCACGATCTTGATCGCTTGCGCGACGAAGACCACGGCGACGACCAGAAGAACCAGCGCGATGATTTCCATGAAGCCTCGGACGGAGTGGGGAAGCGTCAACAGGCCAGCAGAAGCCGGCTGCCTTCGATGGCCTGGATGACGTGCTCGCCCGGCGCAGGCGCGTCGGCGCCGGCATAGCGGGCGGCCCAGCGCGAGCCGCGGTGCTCGACGGTCGTGCTGCCGTCGGGCCGCCATTCGACGACGTGCACGCGCTCGCCGATGTCGAGGTTGAGATCGCGGTTCGCGGCGGTCGACACCCTGTCGCCGCGATCGCGGTGCAGCCGGTGCCAGGCGACGACCGCACCGCCGCCGACCAGCGCCGCGGCGACCAGCTGCGCGGACCCGCCGAGCCCGGCATGCGCTCCCAGCGCGGCGGCCGCGGCGCCGAGCGCGAGCATCAGCAGGTAGAAGCTGCCGGTGGCGAGCTCGACGGCGACCAGCACGCCGGCTGCGATCCACCACAGTACCGCGGGGCTCCAGCTCATCGTCGCATCCTCCTCGAGTGCGGCCTCGGCGGCCGTCGAACGCCGGGGGATCTTAAGTGGCGGGCAGGGCCGTCACTTCATCGTTGCGACGGACGCGCACCCTAAACTGCACGCTCATTTTTTCGGCATCCGGCGCTGCGGTGCATGCACGGAGCCGAGCCGGCGAAGGGCCCCGCGATGCTGCGTTTTCGTTTCCCGATCGTCATCATCGACGAGGACTTCCGCTCCGAGAACACCTCGGGCCTGGGCATCCGCGCGCTCGCCGATGCGATCCAGAAGGAGGGTATGGAGATCCTCGGCGTCACCAGCTATGGCGACCTGAGCCAGTTCGCGCAGCAGCAAAGCCGCGCGAGCGCCTTCATCCTGTCGATCGACGACAACGAGTTCGTCACCGAAGGGCCCGAGCTCGCGCCGGCGGTGGTGAACCTGCGCCAGTTCATCCGCGAGATCCGCCGCAAGAACCTGGAGATTCCGATCTACCTGTACGGCGAGACGCGCACCTCGCAGCACCTGCCGAACGACGTGCTGCGCGAGCTGCACGGCTTCATCCACATGTACGAGGACACGCCGGAGTTCGTCGCGCGCTACATCCTGCGCGAGGCGCGCACCTACCTCGACAGCCTCGCTCCGCCGTTCTTCCGCGCTCTCGTGCACTACGCGAACGACGGCAGCTACTCCTGGCACTGCCCGGGGCACTCCGGCGGCGTGGCGTTCCTCAAGAGCCCCGTGGGCCAGATGTTCCACCAGTTCTTCGGCGAGAACATGCTGCGCGCCGACGTGTGCAACGCCGTCGACGAGCTCGGGCAACTCCTCGACCACACCGGTCCTGTTGCAGCCAGCGAGCGCAACGCCGCACGCATCTTCAACGCCGACCACTGCTACTTCGTCACCAACGGCACCTCGACCTCGAACAAGATGGTCTGGCATTCGACCGTGGGTCCCGGCGACATCGTCGTGGTCGACCGCAACTGCCACAAGTCGATCCTGCACTCGATCATCATGACCGGGGCGATTCCCGTGTTCCTGCGGCCCACCCGCAACCACTTCGGCATCATCGGCCCGATCCCGCAGAGCGAGTTCACGCCGGAGGCCATCAAGGCCAAGATCCGCGCCAACCCGCTGCTGGCCGGGGTCGATCCGGACCAGGTCAAGCCGCGGATCATGACGCTGACGCAATCGACCTACGACGGCGTCCTGTACAACACCGAAACCATCAAGGGCATGCTCGACGGCTACGTCGACGCGCTGCACTTCGACGAGGCCTGGCTGCCGCACGCCTGCTTCCACCCGTTCTACGGCGCCTTCCACGCCATGGGCAAGAAGCGGGCGCGGCCCGAGAAGTCGCTGGTCTACGCCACCCAGTCCATCCACAAGCTGCTGGCCGGCATCAGCCAGGCCAGCCACGTGCTGGTGCAGGACGCCAAGAACAACAAGCTGGACCGCCACCTGTTCAACGAGGCGTTCCTGATGCACACCTCGACCAGCCCGCAGTACTCGATCATCGCCAGCTGCGACGTGGCGGCCGCCATGATGGAGCCGCCCGGCGGCACCGCCCTGGTGGAGGAAAGCATCATGGAGGCGCTGGACTTCCGCCGGGCCATGCGCAAGGTCGACCAGGAATACGGCAAGGACTGGTGGTTCAAGGTCTGGGGCCCGGACAAGCTGGCCGAGGAGGGCATCGGGCGGGTCGACGACTGGATCATCAAGGGCGAGGCCCGCACCGCCAAGTGGCACGGCTTCGGCAACCT
>NZ_DASTPW010000022.1:0-62023 GCF_035762065.1 Methylibium sp. | reverse complement strand
TATGGCATCGGCGGCCTCGCGTCGCTCGTCTTCATCGACGAGCGTGGGTTGAAACGACATCCGGCTCACTCGTCGTCGTCGTCGTGGTAGGCGTCGCTCGTCTTCATCGACGAGCGGGGGTTGAAACTCGTAGACGCGGAGCATCTTTCCGTTGGCGGCCTGCGTCGCTCGTCTTCATCGACGAGCGTGGGTTGAAACACGATGTACGTGACCTGCGGCAGGTGGTTCGGGTGCGTCGCTCGTCTTCATCGACGAGCGTGGGTTGAAACGGCGGAATGCAGACGTACACCGTCATGCGCCTGCGCGTCGCTCGTCTTCATCGACGAGCGTGGGTTGAAACCGACGCATGAAGGCTCGATACAAGGCCGTCGAGCGCGTCGCTCGTCTTCATCGACGAGCGTGGGTTGAAACTCCTTCACCCCGGGTGCGGCCTCGCGAGCCTCAAGGCGTCGCTCGTCTTCATCGACGAGCGTGGATTGAAACCAGTCGGGCGAGTCCCAACGGTCAACGACAGCTTGCGTCGCTCGTCTTCATCGACGAGCGTGGGATGAAACGAGTACCTGGGCACGACGTGGGGCACGTTGTCGGGCGTCGCTCGTCTTCATCGATGAGCGTAGGTTGAAACCGCCCAAGCCTGCGGACGTGACCGGCGTCGCTCGTTTTCATCGACGAGCGTGGGTTGAAACGGGTGCGCGAACGACTTCACCCAAGCCGCCGGTGGCGTCGCTCGTCTTCATCGACGAGCGTGGGTTGAAACCGGCCGACGCGAAGCCAGCAATGCGGGCTCGGCTGCGTCGCTCGTCTTCATCGACGAGCATGCGTTGAAAACGCCTGCGCGATGGAGGCCCGGCGCAAAACAAGCTGCCCTCACTGCGCCGGCAACCACAACTCAATCACCCGCGGCCGCTCGCGCCCCGAGGGCGGCAGCTCGCGCACCCAGGGCTTGCTGGGCCGGCCGTCGGCTTGCGGGATGCGGCAGGCGAGGTAGGCCGAGAGCACCTGCGCGCAGCGGGCGTCGTCCGCATCGCCGCTGCGGTGGACGATCAGCGTCGGTTGCGGCCAGGGCACCGGCGCGCGCGTCTGGCGCAGCGCGGCGAACTGCACCACGTCCTGCACCGGCGCGGCGATGAAGATTTCGCCGGGCGCCTGCAGGTCGTCGAGCATGCGGTTCGCGTCGCGGCGCGAGGCGTCGTCGAGCACCAGCGTGCGCAGCGTCAGCAGCCCCGCAGCGCGGCGGCAGCCGGGGTCGGGCGCGGCCTCGGCGCGCGGCGGCTCGAAGGCGCCCTGGCGTGCCTCGGGGGCGCCCGGGCTCGAAGCGCAGTCGAGCGCCGCGGCGCCGGGGTCGGGCGACGGGCCCGCCGCTTCGGCGCTTGCGCAGGCGCGGCGCACCGCGTCGCGCAGCGGTTCGTGGGCGCCGCAGCGGCGCGGCTCGGGCGTCTCTCGCGCGGCGTCGAGCCAGGCCTCGATCCAGCCGGCGAAGCTCTTGCCCGGCGCGACCACCGGGAACCAGTAGCTCAGCGCGTCGGTGCTGCCGCCGCGCACGTCGAGCACGTTGCACAGCTGGAGATGGCTCGCGGCCTGCGCCTCGTTCGCGGGCACGCAGCGCGGTGCGCCCTTGAAGCTGTTGCTCTGCTGCACCGCCTGCGCGGCGAGCGGCATCGCGGGTACCGCGGCCGGCGGTGCCGACGCGCCACCGCGTTGCATCGCCGCGGCCTGCACCAGCGGGCAGGCCTGCAGCACGCGGCCGGTGATGCGGCGGATGCTGTCGTCCTCGATCGCGCTCAGGCGCTGCCGGTCCTTCACCGCGTTGAGCACGAGGAAGGGCGTCACCGCGGTCGGATCGACGCGCGGGCAGGCCGGGTCGTAGTCCTTGAACGCGGCCTCGACGCGCTGCACCAGCGCCTGGACTTCCTTGCGTTCGTTGTCGCCGGTCTTCTGCATCTGGTCGAGGGCCTGCCACAGCGACAAGCCCAGCGTGCCCGAAACCGTGAGGCCGACGGTCGCGCCGATCGCCGCCGTCTTCGGCGCGCGGCGCCACAGCGGCACGCCGTCGCCGGCGCGCCGTTCGTCGCTGCTCGGCATTGCGACGGCCTTCAGGCGCGCGCCGACCTTCAGCGGATGCGGCAGCAGCCCGCTCGCGCCGCGCGACAGGCCGGCCGCCTGCGCGCCGCGCACGCGCCGCCAGCCGGGCAGCTGCGCAAGCCACAGGCCGTCGAAGCGGCGGCCCACGTCTTCGCCGAGGCGCTGGTAGCCGTCCCACTGCGCCTCGTCGAAGCTCTGGTCGCCGGTGCTCTCGTGCGGGAAGGCGGGGTGGCGCTGCGCGTAGGCGAGCAGGTCGACGTCGAGCGCGTCGTGCAGGTTGGGCTTGACGATCAGCAGCGTGCCGTCCTTGGCCGGCAGGTCGCCGTCGGCCGCGTAGCGCACCCGCGCGAGCAGCACGCCGCGCGCCGAGTGGTTGTTCGCCATGTCCTCGGGCGAGAGCACGGTGATGCCGTCGGTGCGCACGCCGAGCAGCGCGCATGCCTCGTCGGCCGTATAGAACGCGATCTCGCAGCCGAAGTCGATGCGGGCCTTGCGCACCAGGTTCTCGAGGTCGCCGAATTCGTAGAGCGCATCGGCGCTCGCGTCGGCGGCGACGACGAAGTCGACGCGGCGCTTCAGCAGCGGCCAGATGCCGGTGTTGTCGAAGTGGCCCCCGTCCGACAGGTACCACCAGGGCCGCGCGGTGCCGAAGAAGGTGGCGGTGCCTTCGCTCCACAGCATCGCCGGCTTGACCGCCAGGCCCCAGATCGCGCGGCGCCAGCCGGAAAGCGGCGCGCGCAGCACGCCGTCGGCCGCGTCGGGCGCGGCCATCCAGTAGCCCAGGCGCACGCCCAGGAAGTACAGCAGCAGCGCCCAGCCGCGCGAGGTGTAGGAGCCCGCGCCCGGCGCCGCGGCGGCGCCCGACACCGCGGTCCAGCGCCCGAGCGTGCCGGCATCGGCGCCGGCGCTCATCGGCACCCAGCGGCGCGGGCCGACCTCGAAGCCGCGCCGCGACGCCGTCACCAGCAGGCCCTTGCGGTCGGCGTTGTAGAGGCCGCTGGCGTCGTCGCGGGTCTGGTTGAGGCAGGCGTTGATGAGGTGGATCGGCGCGCCGACCGACTCGGGCGCGTAGTTCGCGAGGCCGACGTCGTCGCCGTTGACGACCGCGGTGACGCTGGCCGCCTTCTTCGCGTCGGCCGCGTCCGGCGCCGGCTCGCTTGACTGCGGGACGAGCGCGCGTTTCGGGTTGCCGATCGCGAGGTAGGCGCGCGTCAGCCGCGCCCGGTAGAAGCTGTGCAGCGACGAGGCGTTCGCCATCGGCGCGTTGCCGGCGGTCAGCAGCGTCCACAGCGCGCACAGCGCGGCCAGCAGCAGCGCGCGCAGCAGCGGCGGGAAGTCCTTCACCGCGTCGATCGGCGCCGGCGCGAACACGAACCACTGCGTCGCCATCAGCCAGGCCGCGAGCAGCGCGACGAGCCCGACGATGCCGGCCAGGTTCAGCGCCCACGGCCCCCACGCTCGGCGCCGGCCGGCGTTCTGCTGCGCGCGCTGCGACAGCGCGAGCAGCGGCTGCGCCAGCGTGCGCAGCACGACGATCACCACGCCGCCGACGCCGACGCCGCCCCAGATCCAGCGCTCGCCCGCCTGCATCTCGGCCAGCAGCCACCAGCTCACCAGGTCGAGCGCGCCGAAGGCGAAGGCGGCGAGGCCGGCGAGGCCGACCGCGCGCAGCGCGAAGGTGCACAGGTGGCGCACCCGCGCGACCGCGAGCGAGCGCGTCAGCCCGGTCGCGGCGAGCCACAGCTGCGAGGCCGCGAGGCCGATGGCCGACGAGGTGAGCGCCACCAGCACCAGCGCCGGCGAGGTCAGGCGCGCGCCGAGGCTGGGCATCGGCGGGCGCGTACCGACCCAGATCGCGCCCAGCGCCACCAGCAGCAGCACGACGAACACCACGTCGCGCCATGGCGGCAGCACGTGGCGCGCGCCGGGGTCGCCGGTGTCGCGCGCGACCCAGTAGCCGGCCATCAGCCCCGGCGCCGCGCCGGCGACCAACAGCGCCGCCAACGGCCACCACAGCGTGAACCAGGGCTGCCAGGCCGCGGCCGAGAACGGCGCGCGGGTGCTCACCTGCCACAGGTGCGGCGCGATCACCAGCAGCGCGAACGGCACCGCGACCGCGATGAACTCGCCGTGGATCGCCAGGAAGGCGCGCAGGTAGGTGACGATCGCGATGCCGACGTCGCGCGCGCCGGCCGGCGTGAGGTAGCGGCCGTTGCGGCGCAGCCAGCCGAGCGCGGCCGAGCGCGGGTTCGCGAGTTCGGCCTGCGCCGCGCCGATGCCGCCCGCCGCGATCGCGAGCCGGCCCAGCATCGCCGCGGTGTAGCCGCCGCCGGAGACGCTGGACAGGTAGTCGAAGCGCGGCAGGTGGCCGCGCTGTGCCAGCCCGCGCAACAGGCCGAGCGAATAGGTCGCGCTGCGCACGCCGCCGCCCGAAAGCGCGAGGCCGACGACCGGCTCGTCGGCCTCGATGCCGGCGCGCCGGCGGCGTTCGGCGATCAGCGCGGCTTCGGCCGCCGCGAGGCTGGCGAAGCCTTCGACGGCGGGCGCGGACGGCGGCTCGGGCGCGGACTCGGCAACGGCGGCTTTCGGCATGGCCGCGCACTCTAGGCGCGCCGCCGCCGCGCGCCATCCCTCGCAAACCTGCTGCCGGCGAGGGAGGCGCCCGTGCGCCGGCCGCAACGGAGTAAGCGGGCCGGGCCGGCCCGCCGGATCACTTCACCCGGTCGCCGTAGCGCACCGACTTCAGCACGCCGCTCTCGAAACGCAGCGTGGTGATGAACTGGCCGTAGCCGGGCTTGTAGGTCCACTCGTCGACCGTCTCGCAGGGCGCCGGCGCGGTGCCGGCCGCCTGCGGGGCGTCGGCCGGCTTGCAGAACGAGTCCTTCGCGACCGGCTCGCCGCACTTGAGCAGGATCGCGCCCTTGGTGTCGCCGAGCTGGCTGAAGTCGTTCCTGCACTTCAAAGATTGCGCGAAAGCGCTGGGGGCGATCGCGCCGGTGGCGATCAGCACGGCAAGCAGGCGGGCGGGCATCAAGGCTCCCAGGTTGTGGCGATTCAAGGCAGCACCGTCACCGCCACCGCGCGGCTGTCGGCCGCCTGGTCGGCGCCATCGACCGCGCGCGCGAAGAACTGCAGCGTGCCGCCGACCGGCGCGTTGGCCGGCACCGCGGTGGAGAAGCTGAACGGGAACAGGCCGTCGGCGCCGAGGAAGACGGTGCCGCCAGGGTCGAGGCGGTAGAACTCGACGCGGTCGAGGCCGTAGTCGTCGCTCACCGCGGTGGTGAGCTGGACCGCCTCGCCGGGGCGAGCCGCGTCGGTCGAGGCGGCCAGCGCGACCGAGGGCGGGTCGTCGTCGTCGCAGCAGCCGATGCCGATGGAGACGCCGCCGCCGCAGGAGGCCAGGATCGGCAGCGGGGCGAGCAACGCGAGCAGCAGGCGGCGGACGGGCATGGTCGAAGCTTAACGACGCGACGCGCCGCCCCGCCGACCGGGTCGGCCCGCGGGCCGTGTTGCCGGCTCCACGCGCGCCGGTGGGGACAGGCCGCGCGAGGGTCGGCTCGCATAATCGCCGTTTGCCTCGGGCACCCCGGGGCGAGCCCCCGATGTCCTCGACGCTGCCCCTGCCCTCGACCGCACCGCCGCCTGCCGAGCCGACCGGGTCGGGCGCCGCGAACCCCGCGCTCCCGCGCGGCGGCGAGCCGGGGCCCGCAGCCCGGCCGGGCGCCGTCCTGCCGCGCGTCGCGAAGCTGGGCGCGGACGCGATCCGCATCCGCGGCGCGCGCACGCACAACCTGAAGAACATCGACCTCGACATCCCGCGCCATGCGCTGGTGGTGATCACCGGGCTGTCGGGCTCGGGCAAGTCGAGCCTCGCGTTCGACACGCTGTATGCCGAGGGCCAGCGCCGCTACGTCGAAAGCCTCTCGGCCTACGCGCGGCAGTTCCTGCAGTTGATGGACAAGCCCGACGTCGACGTGATCGAGGGCCTGAGCCCGGCGATCAGCATCGAGCAGAAGGCCACCAGCCACAACCCGCGCTCCACCGTCGGCACCGTCACCGAGATCCACGACTACCTGCGCCTGCTCTACGCGCGCGCCGGCACGCCTTACTGCCCGGAGCACCGGCTCGCGCTGCGTGCGCAGAGCGTCAGCCAGATGGTGGACTCGGTCCTCGCCCTGCCCCCCGAGACGCGGCTGATGATCCTCGCGCCGGTGCTGCGCGAGCGCAAAGGCGAGCACCTCGAGCTGTTCGAGGACATGCAGGCGCGCGGCTACGTGCGTTTCCGCGTCGACGGCCAGGTGCACGAGTACGCCGAGCTGCCCAGGCTCAAGAAGAACGACAAGCACGACATCGACATCGTCATCGACCGCCTGCGCGTGCGGCCCGAGATGACGCAGCGCCTCGCCGAGAGCTTCGAAGCCGCGCTGCGCTTCGCCGACGGCCGCGCGATCGCCTGGGAGCAGGCCGACGACGGCCCCGGCCGCGAGCATCTCTTCAGCGCGCGCTTCGCCTGCCCCGTGTGCAACTACTCGCTGGCCGAGCTCGAGCCGCGGCTGTTCTCGTTCAACTCGCCGGTCGGCGCCTGCCCGTCGTGCGACGGCCTCGGCGAGGTCACGGTGATCGACCCGCAGCGCGTCGTCGGCTTTCCTTCGTTGAGCCTCGCGAGCGGCGCGATCAAGGGCTGGGACCGCCGCAACGCCTACACGCATTCGATGCTCGAGGCGGTGGCCGCGCACTACGGCTTCGCGACCGACACGCCGTTCGAGCAGCTGACGCCCGAGCAGCAGCAGCTTGTGCTCTACGGCTCGGGCGACACCGAGATCGCCTTCGTCCACACGACGCAGACGGCCGGCGGCAAGCCGCGCAGGACCAAGCGCTGGCATGCCTTCGAAGGCGTGATCCCGAACTTCGAGCGCCGGCTCGCCGAGACCGACTCGGCCGCCGTGCGCGAGGACCTCTCGCGCTACCAGGCGAGCAAGCCCTGCCCCGATTGCGAAGGCACGCGGCTGCGGCGCGAGGCGCGCTGGGTGCTGCTGGTCGATGCCGAGACCGGCGTGGCGCGGCCGATCTACGAGGTCTCGCGCGCGACGCTGCGCGAGGCGCAGGCGATCGTCACCGGCCTGCACCTGCAAGGCGCGAAGGCCGAGATCGCCGACAAGGTGCTGCGCGAGATCGGCTCTCGGCTCAAGTTCCTGAACGACGTGGGCCTCGACTACCTGAGCCTCGACCGCAGCGCCGACACCCTGAGCGGCGGCGAGGCGCAGCGCATCCGGCTCGCCTCGCAGATCGGCTCGGGCCTGACCGGCGTGATGTACGTGCTCGACGAGCCCAGCATCGGCCTGCACCAGCGCGACAACGACCGCCTGATCGGCACGCTCAAGCACCTGCGCGACCTCGGCAACAGCGTGCTCGTCGTCGAGCACGACGAGGACATGATCCGCGCGGCCGATCACGTGGTGGACCTCGGCCCGGGCGCCGGCGTGCACGGCGGCCGCGTGATCGCCGAGGGCGACGTGGACGCGATCTGCGCCGAGCCGGAATCGCTGACCGGCCAGTACCTCGGCCGCCTGCTGCGCATCGCGGTGCCGAAGCGGCGCACGCCGTGGCGGCGCGAAGAGGCGCTCCCGGCCGCGCCCGAGGATCCGGCCGGGTTCCCGGCGCGCAAGTCGAAGAAGGAGCCCACGCCGGGGCAGATCGCATGGGCGGCGCGCGGGCGCATCACCGCGCTGCGCATCACGAACGCGCGCGGCAACAACCTCAAGGGCGTGACGGTCGAGGTGCCGGTCGGCCTGTTCACCTGCGTGACCGGCGTCTCGGGCTCCGGCAAGAGCACGCTGGTCAACGACACGCTCTACGCCGCGGTGGCCAAGAAGCTGTACCAGAGCCACCTGGATGCCGCGCCGTTCGACGAGATCGACGGCATCGAGCACTTCGACAAGGTCATCAACGTCGACCAGAGCCCGATCGGCCGCACGCCGCGCTCGAACCCGGCGACCTACACGGGCCTCTTCACGCCGATCCGCGAGCTGTTCGCCGAGGTGCCCGCCGCGCGCGAGCGCGGCTACGGCCCGGGCCGCTTCAGCTTCAACGTCGGCGCCGCGGCCGGCGGCGGCCGCTGCGAGGCCTGCGAGGGCGACGGCGTGCTGAAGGTCGAGATGCACTTCCTGCCCGACGTGTACGTGCCCTGCGACGTCTGCAAGGGCGCCCGCTACAACCGCGAGACGCTGGAGATCCTCTACAAGGGCAAGAACATCGACGAGGTGCTGCGGCTCACCGTCGAGGACGCGCACGCCTTCTTCGGCGCGGTGCCCTCGATCGAGCGCAAGCTGCACACGCTGCTCGACGTGGGCCTCGGCTACATCACGCTGGGCCAGAGCGCGACGACGCTCTCGGGCGGCGAGGCGCAGCGCGTGAAGCTCGCGCTCGAACTGAGCAAGCGCGACACCGGCCGCACGCTCTACATCCTCGACGAGCCGACCACCGGCCTGCACTTCGCCGACATCGCGCTGCTGCTCAAGGTGTTGCATCAGCTGCGCGACGCGGGCAACACGGTGGTCGTGATCGAGCACAACCTCGACGTCATCAAGACGGCGGACTGGCTGATCGACATGGGGCCCGAGGGCGGGGCCGGCGGCGGGCAGGTGGTGGCGAGCGGGACGCCGGAGGACGTGGCGGCGAGCGAGGCGAGCTACACGGGGCGGTACCTGCGGCCCTTGCTCGACGAGTGACGGCGGTTGCCGGCGCGGTCGACGGCCCTTCGGCGCGAGCCGGCCGACCGCGCCGGCGTCGCGACACGCTCGACCCAGAAGCGGTTGCGGCGCGCGCCGTCTCGGCGAGCCGCCGGCGTCCCCTGTGCGAAGGAGCCGGCCGGACTGCACAGGATTGACGCTCGTCGGTCGGCGCCCTACACCCGCGCCCACAACAACGACGCGCCCCGGTGCGCAGGAGACCGCGATGCCCACCCGCCGCCGCGCCCGTGCCGTTTCATCGCCGCGCCAGGACGCTGCCGGCCTCGCCCCTGACGCCGCAGGCCCCGCCGCCCCGCCGCCGGCCTTCGACCCGAACGCCTTCGACACCTGGGCCGCCACCCACCTGCGCGAGACGGCCCGCGTCCAAGGCGGCACGCGCGGCTCCGGCAGCGGCTCGATCGACACCGCGCTGCTCGCGAGAAAAGGCGCGGTGCTCGAGGTGCGCTTCGCCGACGGCTCGGTCCTCGTCACGACGCCGGCCGACTTCGTGCGCGAGCACGTCGCGCCGCCGCCGGCACCGAAGCGCGGCGGCCCCGCGCCGGACCTGTCGCGCATCGAGCTGCCGTTCGAGCTGGCGCCGCTGCGCGGTGGCGTGCGCACGCGCGCGGGCAGCGGCGGCGGCGCGGCGGTCGACCGCTACACGGTCAGCGAGCTGACCGAGCCGACGACGCTCGACCGGCTGTTCGACGTCGCCGAGACCTTCCGCCAGACCGCGCGCCGCTGGTTCGGCGTCGACTCGACCGACACCCGGGCGCTGCCGGTCGCGGCCAAGCTCTGCGCCGCCTTCGAAAACTCGGTGCTCGACGATGCGCTCGGCGAGCGCGGCGGCCTGCTGCTGCGCTGGCTCGACGGCCGCTGGCAGCCGCTCGCGCAGCCGCTCGCACAGGACGACGCGCGCCCGGTGCTGCTGTTGCTGCACGGCACCGCGTCGAGCACCGCCGGCAGCTTCGGCAAGCTGTGCGAGCGCGAGGACGGCGCGCCCTGGCCCACCGACTGGGCCGCGCTCGACGCGAGCCACCTGATCCTCGGCTGGGAGCACCGCACGCTGACGCTGAGTCCGGTCGACAACGTGATCGGGCTCGTCGAGGCGCTGCTCGCCGCGCTGCCGGCGAGTGCGAAGACGCCGCGGCGCATCGACGTGGTCTCGCATTCGCGCGGCGGGCTGGTTGGCGAGCTGTTCGCGCTGCGCACCGCGGTGGTCGGTACCGACGAGCGGGCGCGTTTCGCGGCGCACTTCGAGCTCGGCACGCCGGCCGGCCAGGGCGGGGCGGCGGGCCATCCGGATGCGTCCCGCATCGAGCCGCTGTTCGACGCGCTCGCGCGGGCCGGCACGCCGCTGGCCGCCGGCTGCTTCGTGCGCGTGGCCTGCCCGGCGCGCGGCACGCTGCTGGCCGACGGCCGCACCGACCTGTTCTTCTCGCTGATGCTGCGCGCCGTCGGCCTCGCGGTCGGCGGCATCGGCGCGGTGATCTACGAGCGCTTCGCGAAGCTGGTGCGCTCGCTGGTCGCGGCGCGCGCCGACGCGAAGACGCTGCCGGGGCTCGAAGCGATGATGCCCGGCTCGCCGCTGACCCTGGCGCTCGCGCACTGCCAAGCCAAGCCCACCGACCGCCTGCGGGTGGTGGCCGGCGATGCGCAGGCGAGCGGGCTGTCGGGGCTGCTGACGCTGGTGGCCGACGTGTTCTACGGCTGGCACGACCACGACTACGTGGTGCACACGCGCTCGATGTTCGGCGGCCTCGCGCGCAGCACGCCCGGCTTGAGCCTGCGCGTCGAGAGCGCGGCGGTCAGCCACTTCGGCTACTTCGCCGCCGGCAGCAGCTCGCGCGGCGCCTTGCGCGCGGCGCTCGAACGGCGCGACGAGGCCTTCCGCCCGATCGCCGACGACGAACGCCAGACCCGCGGCAGCCCGGCCGAGCGCGCCAAGCGCGGCGCCTTCCAGGCGCTGAAGAACGACCGCCTGAACCGCCCCGACTTCCCCGCCTGGCTCGCGCAATGCGCGGCACCGAGCCAGGCGAACAAGCCGGTGCTGGTGGTGCTGGCCGGGATCATGGGCAGCGAACTCTCGGCCGCGAACGGCGACGCGGTGTGGCTTTCGCTCGGCTCGATGCTGGACGGCGGCCTGGAACACCTCGAGCTCCAGGGCGAGCAGGACGCGCGGCTCGCCGCCACCGGCCTGCTCGCGGTGAGCTACCGGCGGCTGCTCGAACGTGCGCAGCAGGCCTTCAACGTGATCGCGGTTCCCTTCGACTGGCGCCGGCCGATCGCCGCGAGCGGCAAGGAGCTCGCCGCGCGGCTGGCCGCGATCGACGGCGCCTTGAAGGACCGCAACCTGCCGCTGCACGTGATCGCGCATTCGATGGGCGGGCTCGTCGCGCGCCATGCGCTCTACATCGACGCGGCCGGCCGCGAGCTCTGGCGCGCGCTGAAGCCGCGCGGCAGCCGCCTCGTGCAGCTGGGCACGCCGAACCGCGGCTCGTACGCGCCGGCGCAGCTGCTGCTGGGCCAGCACGGGCTGTCGCAGGTGCTCGGCACGCTCGCGCGCAAGTTGTCGCCGAAGGACTTGTCGCGCTACGGCGCGGGCTTTCCGGGGCTGATGGAAATGCTGCCCCAGGACGCCGACGCGGCCTTCGACGACCTGTTCCAGGACGCCGCGTGGAAGCAGGTGCAGCGCAGCGACCCGAACGCGGTGCTGCCGGCCGCGGCGGTGCTGGCCGGCGCGCGCGGCTACGTCGCGAGCGCCGCGTTCCGGCGGTCCTTCGACGAGCTGTGCGCCGACCCGCACGCCTTCTACGTCGCCGGCCGCGGCGAGACGGTGGTGCAGATGCGCCCGGCCGGCTCCGCGGGCGGCGGCTGGAACGCCGCCTTCGCCGAGATCGGCTTGAACCACGCGCCGGCGATCGAGTTCATGACCAGCCCGGAGGGCGACGGCACCGTGCCCTGGACCTCGCGGCTCGCGCCCGAGCGCACCTGGTACGCGCCCTGCGAACACGGCACGCTCGCCGACCACACCGAAAGCTTCGAGGCCTACTTCGAACTGCTGCTCAAGGGCAGCACGCGCCGCCTGCCGCAGCAGCCCGAGGCGCGGCGCGGGCGGGCCGACGACGGCCGGCCGGTCGAGCTGCGCCCGCTCGTGCCGGCGCCGCGCCCGGCACTGCTGCCGACCAGCGACGCCGAACTCGCTGAGCTGCTGCTGCACGGCGGCGCCGGCGCGGCAGCGCTCGCCGCGCGCACCGAGCCGATCGAGCTGCGCGTGGTGCACGGCGGGCTCGACTACGCGCGCCATCCGCTGCTGATCGGCCACCACCTGAACGAACGGCCCGCGGGCGCGGCCAGGCGGGTCGACGAAAAGCTCGACGGCCAGCTGACGCGGCTGCTGAGCCTGAAGCTGTTCGAGGGCGCGGCGCGCACCGGCCACTACCTGCGGCCCAACAACCACTCGGCGGCGAAGCCGTCCTACCCCGGCGCGGTGATGCTCGGCCTGGGCGCGATCGGCGAACTCACGCCCGCGGTGCTGGCCGAGACGGTGACGCGCGGCGTGCTGCGCTACGCCTTCGAGCACGTCCACCGCGACCCGTATGCGCCGCCGGGCGACGGGCCCGTCGAGCTGTGCCTGTCCTCGGTGCTGATCGGCACGCAGATCCAGGTGATGACGATCCGCGACAGCCTCGCCGGCCTGCTCTACGGCGTGTGGTCGGCCGCGAGGCTGATGGCACAGATGGGCGACGGGGCCGGCGTCGGCCGCAGCGTGCGCATCCGAGAGCTGGAGCTGGTGGAGATCGACGAGGCCACCGCGCTCGACGCCGCCTACGAGGCCCGGCGCCTGCTCGAACGCAACGAGTGGGCGGAGCGCTACGTCTGGCCGCGCGGCGTGCTCGAGGTTCGCGAGGGCGCGATGAGCGGCTACAAGCAGCGCGGCAGCAACGGCACCTGGCAGCGGCTGGTCGTCGAGCAGGACGAGGCCGGCGGCCTCGCCTTCGCGCTGATCGGCGAGCGCGCGCGCGTCGAATCGACGCAGGTGCATGCCGACGTCGCGAGCCTGCGCCGCTTCATGGACCGCATCAGCGACGACCGCGCCGAGGCCGGCGACGCGCTGACCCGCGCGACCGATCCGCGCCTGGGCAGCGTGCTGTTCCAGCTGCTGCTGCCCAACGACCTGAAGAGCCGGCTCGCGAACCTCGACAACACGGTGCTGGTCGTCGACGACGAGACGGCCGCCTACCCCTGGGAGCTGTTGAGCCCGCCGCTCGCCAACGCGGCCGACGGCGAGGTGCCGCGGCCCTTCGTCGTGCACGCCGGCATGGTGCGCCAGCGCAAGAGCGAGGACTTCCGCCGGCTGCCGCAGCCGGTCTCGGGCTGGAACGCGCTGGTGGTCGGCGCGCCCTCGACCGCCGGCTGGACCGACGAGCGCGGCGAACCCCTGCGCTTCGCCGACCTGCCTGGCGCGCGCGCCGAGGCCGAGGCGGTGAGCCGGCTGCTGCGCGAGGACGGCCGGCCCTGGAGCACCGTCGCGCTGATCGGCGGCGTGCCGGGCGACGAGGCGACGCCCGAGCTGGGTTTCGAGAAGGTGCGCGTCGCGCTGCTCGAGCGGCCCTGCCGGCTGCTGCACCTGTGCGGGCACGGCGTGGTCGAGCAGTTCATCCGCCGCATCGGCGACGCCAGCGGCCACGACAAAGACGCCAGGACCCTGCGCAAGACCGGCCTGGTGCTGAGCCACCAGGAGCTGCTCGGCGCCGCCGACGTCGAGCAGATGAGCCCGGCGCCGGAGTTCGTCTTCATCAACGCTTGCTACTCCGGCCGCGACGGCGACGCGGCGCACGCCGGCCCGCGCGGCGGCCGCGCGGCCGGGCAGCGCGCGAAACGCCAGGCCGCGCTGGCCGCGAGCCTGGCCCAGCGCTTCATCGCGATGGGCACCAAGGCGGTGGTGGCCGCCGGCTGGCAGGTGGACGACACCGCGGCGCTCGACTTCGCCTGTGAGCTCTACGCCGGGCTGCTCGGCAGCAAGGGCGGCTGCGACGGCCTGCCCTTCGGCGAAGCGGTGAAGGCCGCGCGCGCCCAGGTGCACGCGCGCCACGGCGCGCGCTGCAACACCTGGGGCGCCTACCAGTGCTACGGCGACCCGCAGTGGCGCCTGCTGCACGACACGGCCGACGCGGAGGTGTCGTTCGGCAGTTCGCGCCTGCGCGGCGCCGAGCGCTGCATGAGCGCGGGCGAGCTGGCCGCGCGCGTGCTGCAGGTCGAAGCGGTCGCCGGCGACAAGCCGCCGGCCGAGCTGTTCGACCAGCTGCGCGAGTTGCAGACCGCGCTCGCCAACGACCCGGGCCGCAAGGCATGGCTCGCCGATTCGCGCGTGCGGGCCGCGCTCGGCACCGCCTACCGCGAGCTGGGCGACCACAAGCAGGCGGCGGAGTTCTTCCAGCGCGGCGCGCGCACCGCGTATTCGCGGGTGCAGATCGGCCAGCTCGATGCGCTCGCGAACTCGCTCGCCCGCGAAGGCTCGGAAGACGGCCGCCGTGCGGCGCAGCGGCTGCTCGGGCTGCTCGAAGGCATCGGCGCCGACCCCACCGCCGCCTGGCCGCTCGACGGCACGCCGGACGACGAGCCGACCGCCGCCTCCGAGCGCCGCTGCCAGCAGGCCGAGGAGCGGCTGCGCGACGTGACCGTTGACATCGCCGCGCTGCCCGCGGCGATCGACACCCGGGCGGCCGAGACGCTCGCCGTGCGCGACGCGCTCTACGCCTGCGCCGCCACCTTCGCGCGCAGCTACGCCGACAAGCACTGCGAAGGCGACGAGCTGGTGCGCTGCGCGCACGCGCTGGCGAGCGCGCTGATCACCGTGGGCCTCGCGCGCCTGCTGCACCCGGACGCGCCCGCGCTCGGCAGCCCCGGCCGGCGCGACGCGCGGTGGTGGCTCGACGAGGCCGACCGGCTCGGCAGCGCGCTCGCCGCGGCCGACGACCTGAGCGATTTCGCCAGCGGCGCGACGCTGGTCGAGCTGCTCGGCGCGCGCCACCTGTACGCGCTGACGCTGCGCGCGCCGGTCGACGGCAAGACCGTGGCCGACTGCCGCAGCGCGATCGACCGCGTGATGGTGCGCTGGCCCTCGCCCATCGAGCTCGAAGGGCTGCGGCACCGCTTCGACCTGGTCAGCGTCGTCGCGCGGCGCCTGCCGGCGGGGCCGGTCGCGAAGGCGCTGGCCGAGCTGTCCGGCTACGTGCTCGAGCAGATGCTGCAGCCGCGCTACGTCAAGCGGCGCTGAACGGGCCACGCTGACCCGCGGCGCGGCCGGCGCGGCAAGGCGGCGCGGCCGCAGGGGCCATCGGTCGCGCCGAGCACGAAGGCGCCCGGCAGGCCCCTAGACTGCGCCGGCCCCACGCTTTCAGGAGCCGCCGATGGCCCAGCGGATCGACTACTACTTCGCGCCCCATTCGCCCTGGACCTACCTCGGCCACCTGCGCTTCTGGGACATCGCCCGCAAGTCGGGCGTGCCGATCCGGGTGCTGCCGGTCGACCTGGGCCAGGTGTTCCCGGTCTCCGGCGGGCTGCCGCTGGCCAAGCGCGCGCCGCAGCGGCAGGCGTACCGGCTGGTCGAGCTCGCGCGCTTCAGCGCATGGCTGCACGCGCCGCTGAACCTGCAGCCGAAGTACTTCCCGGTGAACCCCGACGATGCGGCCCGGCTCATCATCGCGGTCGACCGGCACGACGGCTGCGACGCCGCGATGGCGCTGGCCGACACGCTGCTGCGCGCGGTCTGGGTGAAGGACCTGAACATCGCCGACGAGGCGGTGCTCGCCGCTGCGTTGGCCGAGCGCGAGCTGCCGGCCGAACGGCTCGCGGCCTCGCACACCCAGGCGGTGCAGGAGCGCTACGAGGCCGATTCGCAGGCGGCCATCGACGCCGGCGTGTTCGGCGCGCCGAGCTATGTCGTGATCGACGAGCAGCGCGGCGACGGCGGCGCCGCCGAGATCTTCTGGGGCCAGGACCGGCTCGATTTCCTCGAGCGGCGCCTGCGCGCCCGGGCCGCCCCGGGCCCGTCGACCTAGGGGCTGGCGCCCCGGCACCGCGCAGCAGAATCGCGCGACCGGCGCGAGGCGGCGCCGACGCAGGAAGGCGGGTGCATGGGCAGCGGGGAGATGCACGACGACGAAGAAGGCGAACGCCTCGCGCTGCTGCAGCAGCTCGGCGTCCTCGACACCGACCCCGAGCCGGCCTTCGACGCGCTGGTCGCGAGCGCTTCGCGCGTGCTCGGCTGCCCGGTGGCGCTGGTGAGCCTGGTCGATGCCGAGCGGCTCTGGTTCAAGGCGCAGGTCGGCGTCAAGGCGAGGCACACCGAGCGCCGGCATTCGTTCTGCGACCTCGCGATCCGCGCGCCGGGCCTGCTGGAGATCGAGGACCTCTCGGCCGACCCCCGCACGCGCGAGCACCCGATGGTCGCCGGCCAGCCGCAGATGCGCTTCTACGCCGGCCAGCCGCTGGAGGTGCTGCGCCAGCGCGTCGGCACGCTGTGCGTGAGCGGCTGGCAGCCGCACCGGCTCGACGCGCGCGACCGCGAGCTGCTGGCCCAGCTGGCGCAGGCGGCGGCCGGGCTGCTGCTGTCGCGCCACCGGCTGCACGCGGCCGAGCGCGACCACCAGCGGCTGCTCGACTTCGGCCGCGCCGGCGGCGACTGGATGTGGGAGAGCGACACCGAGCACCGCTACGTGTGGCTTTCGGAAAGCTTCGAGGCGCGCACCGGCATGAGCTCGGCCGAGATGGTCGGCCGGCGCATCAGCGACTTTGCGATCCTCGACCGCGACGGGGAGCCGCTGCGCCCGCCGCAGCGCTTTCGTGCGGTGCTGGACCGCCACGGCGCCTTCGCCCGCGTGCTCGGCGCGAAGGCCTCGCCGCGCGGCGAGGTCCTGCTGTCGCGCAGTGCGGTGCCGTTCTTCGACGCCGACGGCCGCTTCGCCGGCTACCGCGGCACGATCCGTGACGTGACCGCCCAAGTGCGCGCCGTCGGTCGCGAGCGCGAGCGCGACGAGCGGCTGGCCAAGCTCGCGTCGCAGGTGCCGGGCATCGTCTTCCAGTACCAGTGGCACCCCGACGGGCGCAGCAGCTACCCGTACATGAGCGAGCGCGCGCGCGAGGTGCTCGGCAGCGACGCACCGCCCGGCGGCACCGGCAGCGATCCTTCGCTGCCCGACCGCTTGCTGCACCCCGACGACCGCGAGGTCTTCGAGCAGGGCATCGCGCAGTCGGCACGCGCGCTGACGCGGCTGGTGCTCGAGTACCGGATCGTGCGCGAGGACGGCCGCGTGCGCTGGCTCGAGACCTTCGCGACGCCGGAGCGCCTGGCCGACGGCGGCGTGCTGTGGCACGGCTTCAGCGCCGACATCACGCCGCGCAAGGAAGCCGAGGCCGCGCACCGGCGCATGGAGGCGCAGTGGCAGCTCGCGGCCGGCGCCGCGCGCATCGGCCTCGCGCAGGCGAAGCTGGCCGACCGCATCGTGCAGCTCGACGCGCAGGCGCTGGCGAACCACGGCTTCGCGGCGCAGCCGCATGGCTTCACGCTCGAGGCCTGGCTCGCGCAGATCGTGCCGGCCGATCGCGAGACCGCCGCGGCCGGCGTGCGCACGGTGCTGGCGGAGGACGGCGTGCACGAGGGCCGCTACCGCATCCACCGGCCCGACGGCACGCTGCGCTGGCTCGAGTTCGTCGTGCGCGCCTCGCACGATGCCGAGGGCCGCGTCGACGGGCTGGTCGGCACCTGCCGCGACGTGCACGAGCAGCAGACCGCCGAGCAGCTCGAACGCGCGCGGCTCGACGCCGAGCGCGCAAGCCGCGCGAAGAGCGAGTTCCTCTCGCGCCTGAGCCACGAACTGCGCACGCCGCTGAACGGCATCCTGGGCTTCGCGCAGCTGATGGCGATCGACCGTGAGCAGCCGCTCGCCGGCCGCCAGGCCCAGCGCCTGGCGAGCATGCGGCACGCGGGCACGCACCTGCTGGGCTTGATCAACGACGTGCTGGAGATCAGCCGCCACGACGGCAACGAGCCGCAGGGGCGCGAGCAGCCGGTGGCGCTCGATGCCGCGCTCGACTCGGCGCTGGGCCTGGTGCAGCCGCTGGCCGAGCAGCACCGGGTGACGGTCGAGCGCGCCGCCGGGACGGCGCCCGGCACGGTGCTCGGCGAGCCGCGCCGGCTCGAGCAGGTGCTGATGAACCTGCTGACCAACGCGATCAAGTTCAGCGAGCCGCTGGCTCGCGTGCTGGTGCGCGTCGAGCATGCGGGCGCCGAGACGCGCGTCGCGGTGATCGACCACGGGCAGGGGCTCGACGCGCCGCAGCAGGCCAAGCTGTTCCAGCCCTTCGAGCGGCTGGGGGCGGAGAAGCGGCAGATCGACGGCGTGGGGCTGGGCCTGTTCATCTCGCGCCAGCTCGTCGAGGCGATGGGCGGGCGCATCGAGGTCGCGAGCCGGCCCGGCCGCGGCTCGACCTTCACCGTGGTGCTGCGGCGAGCCGAGGCGGCGGCGCCGCCGGCACCGGCGGCGCCCGCGGCGCCGGCACCGGCCGCCACGGCCGACGGCGCGACGACGGCGCCGCGCCGCATCGTCTACGTCGAGGACGAGGCGCTGAACCAGCTGCTGTTCCAGGAGCTGATCCGCAGCCGGCCCGAATGGGAGCTGCAGATCGCGGGCGACGGCGCGACCGCGCTGCGCATCGCGCACGAGCGGCCGCCCGACCTGATGCTGATCGACATCAACCTGCCCGACATGAGCGGGCTCGCGCTGATCGACCGGCTGCGCAGCGACGCGGGCACGCGCGCGCTGCGCTGCATCGCTTTGTCGGCCGACGCGATGGCCGAGCAGGTGGCCGCCGCGCACCGGGCCGGGTTCGACGACTACTGGACCAAGCCGATCGACGTGGCGCAGGTGCTCGCGAAGCTGGACGCGCTGCTGGCACCGGGCGCCCGAGGCGCGGCGCCCTGAAAGAGCAAGCCGGCGAAACCCAAAAAAGAAAGCCCGGCGAAAGCCGGGCTTCGGGGGTCGAGGCCGGCGCTGCAAGTGCAGCGCCGCGCCGCCTCACTTCAGGTGGGCGTTGACCAGCTTGGTCATCTCGAACATGTCGGCCTTGGCCTTGCCGAAGATTTCCTTCAGCTTGGCGTCCGCGACGATGACGCGCTTCTGCACCGCGTCCTGCAGCTTGTTCTTCTTGATGTACTCCCAGACCTTCTTGGTCACGTCGGTGCGCGGCAGCGGCTTGTCGCCGACGATCGCGGCCAGCGCGGCGCTCGGGGTCAGCGCCTTCATGAACGCCGCGTTCGGCGTGCGCTTCTTCGCCGGCGCCTTCTTGGCCGCCGCCTTCTTGGCGGGCACGGCCTTCTTCGCGGCCTTGGCCGGGGCGGCCTTCTTCGCCGCCGGGGCCTTCTTCGCCGGCGCCTTCTTGGCCGCCGGGACCTTCTTCGCAGCGGCCTTCTTGGCCGGCGCCTTCTTCGCAGTTGCCATGTTGAATTTCTCCATCAAGAGTTGTTGATGTGCCGGGCTGCGGGCAAAGGCCGCGTGGACCTTCGTTCTCTCGATAAACCCTGCGACGCGCATGCTACTGCGCACCTGCCTCATTGAGAAGCTGTTTCTCCATGGAAAACGCGCATTCGTCGGCGTTCGCGCGACAGGGTCCGGGCAGATCAAAAGTACCCAATCCTCTTGTGTGCGATCAAATCGTGAGCGTTTTGTCCAGCACCCGCGTGATTCGGCGACCCGGTGGCGCGGTCAATCGGCGTGCCGGGCGTGCCGCCGGGCGCGGCTGGGCACACTGCGCAGCGCGGAAGGCGTTCGCGCGCCCTTCGCGCCCGACGCCTCCTGCCCCCGCGGCCGCCGCTGCGGGTTCACCCCAAGCTTCGAAAGGACCCCGACCATGAACACGATCGACAAGGTGCTCTACCGCGCACAGGCCACCGCGACCGGCGGCCGCGAAGGCAGTGCGAAGTCCTCCGACGGCGTGCTCGACGTGAAGCTCACGACGCCGAAGGAGCTCGGCGGCAACGGCGCGGTCGGCACCAACCCCGAACAGCTGTTCGCGGCCGGCTACTCGGCCTGCTTCCTCGGCGCAATGAAGTTCGTCGCCGGCCAGAAGAAGATCAGCCTGCCGGCCGACACCAGCATCACCGGCAAGGTCGGCATCGGCCAGATCCCGCAGGGCTTCGGCATCGAGGTCGATCTCGCGGTCAGCATCCCCGGCATGGCGAAGGCCGACGCCGAGGCGCTGGTGCAGGCGGCGCATGGCGTGTGCCCCTACTCGAACGCCACGCGCGGCAACATCGAAGTGCGGCTGTCGGTCGTCTGATCGCCCGCGGCTTGTGGCGCGCGGCCCACGGCCTGCGGTCGCGCGCCGCGCCGAACCGCTATCGTCCCGGCCCATGTTCAAGACCCTCGTTCGCTGGCTGCTGCTGGCCGCGGCGCTGCTGCTGGTGGCGCACCTCTACCCGGGCGTCGAGGTGAAGAGCTTCACCGCGGCGATGTGGGCGGCCCTGGTGCTGGGCCTGTTCAACGCGATCCTGCGGCCGGTGCTGGTGCTGCTGACGCTGCCGGTCACGCTGATCACGCTGGGGCTGTTCCTGTTCGTGATCAACGCGGCGATGTTCTACGGCGCCGCGCACGTGCTCGAGGGCTTCGCGGTGCGCGGCTTCGGCGCCGCGCTGATCGGCTCGCTGATCTACAGCGTCTGCGGGCTGGTGATCGACGCGGCGCTCGAAGCGGTGTTCGAGCGCAAGGACTGACGACCCGCCGGGCTCGGCGCGGTGCGCCGCGCGGCATCAGGGCTCGCCGCGTTCTTCCCTCGCGAAGATGCGGCGCTGCGTCTCCAGGTCCTTCAGCCGCGCCTCGATCACCGAGGCTTCGATGAAGTCCGGCCCGCTGGCCGCCCGGGTGCCGCGCTGCGCCGCGCGCAGCCGCTCGACCGCACCGCTGACGTCGCCGCGCGCATAGCGCTGCTCGGCGGCCGCACGGGCCGCGCGCAGCGGCTGCGACTGGGCCTCCCACAGCGAGGCGAGCAGGCCCCAGGCGGTCGCGTCCATCGGGTGTTCGGCGACCCAGGTCTGGAGCCGTTCGGCGGTTGCGCGCTGCTGTGCGGCACCGTCGGGCAGCAGAGCGCGCTGCGCACGCGCGAGCAGCAGCGGCCGCGCGACCACCGACGCCGGCGGCGCCTCGGCGCCGCGCGCAGGCGTGCCGGCGGCCACCGGCTCGGCCGGCTGCGCGGCCAGTTTTGCGAGCAGCGCTTCGCTGCGTGCGCCGTCGCCGCGCGCCAGCGCCGCCTGCAGCGCCAGCGCATCGAGCTCGCGCGCGGCGGACGCGTCGGCAAGCTCGAGCGCGCGGGCGCTGGCCAGCGCCTTCTCGGCGCGCGCACCGTCGCGTCGCAGCACCGAGGCCAGCGCGCTCGCGTAGAGCGCGGCGAGGCGGTCGGTCGTGCTCGCGCCGGCGGCGAGCGCGGCCTGTGCGTCGTAGTCCTGCGCGCGCTGCAGCGCGGCGTCGCGCGGGTCCATCAGCACGCGGGCGCGCGCCTGCATCAGCGCATGGACCACCGGCCGCGGCGGCGCGGTGAACAGGCCGACGCCCAGGCGCGAGCGGGCGTCGCCGATGCGCTCTGTGGTCAGCGGGTGGCTGCGCAGGTAGGGGTAGTTCTGGCTGTCGTTCAGGCGCGAGGCCTGCAGCAGCTTCTCGAACATCGCCGGCATGCCGGCGGGCGCATAGCCGGCGCCCGTCAGCACGCTGAAGCCGACGCGATCGGCCTCGCGCTCCGCGTCGCGCGAATAGTTCAGCTGGCCCTGCACCGCGGCTGCCTGGCCGCCGACGATCAAGGCCTGCGCCGCATCCGGGCTGCGGCTCGCGGCCAGCACGCCGAGGATCAGCCCGGCGATGCCGACCAGCGAGGTCGTCTTGCTCGCACCCACGCTGCGTGCGATGTGCCGCTGCGTGATGTGCGACAGCTCGTGCGCGACCACCGACGCCAGCTCGTCGGGCGACGCGGTCATCGCGATCAGCCCGAGGTGGATGCCGGTGTAGCCGCCGGGCAGTGCGAAGGCGTTGACGGTGCGGTCGCGCACGAGGAACAGCTCCCACGCGAAGCGCTCGTCGAGCTCGGGCGGGATCTGGCCGCTGGCGCGCGCCGAGCGCAGCAGCTCGGCCCACATCGTCTGCATGTACTCGAGCAGGATCGGGTCGTCGAGGTAGTCCGGATCGCGGCGGATGTCGCGCATGATCCGGTCGCCGATGCGGCGCTCGTTGGCGACCGAGACGTCTTCGCTGGCGGTGTCGCCGAGCGCGGGCAGGTTGTTGCGGTTCTCCGGGCGCGCGGCTTGCGCCCAGGCCGGCCCCGTCGCCTGCGCGGCGAGTACGAGGCCCGAGGCAAGGGCGAGGCGGCGAAGCGTGCGGCTAGAAGCCATCGACGTGGACGTGGCCGACGATGCGGCCGGTTGTGGCTTCGATGAGCGCGGACCAGTCGGTCGCGCGGGCGAGCAGCGGCAGGAACTTGAGCCGATCGGCCGGCACGCCGCTGGCGCGCACGGCTTCGTCGATCCGCGCTGCGGATTCGGGATGGCGCTTCTGCAGTTCCGCCAGGGGCTTCGCCGCCTGCTCGATCGCGGCCGGGGCCTCGGCCGAAGGGCGCCAGAAGTCGGGGCGCTGGCCGATGTCGCGGCCGGCGAGCGCCTGCTGGACGACGTCGACCGTCTCGTCGCCACGCGCGCGCCGGGCGGCGGCGACGCGCACGCCGTGCCACGGCATCGACTGCCACTCGGGCAGCGCCTGGCCCAGATCCTGCCCTTCCAGATCGGCCTGCGTGACGACGCGCAGCCGATCGACCTCGAGCACCACCGCGACCGGCCGTGCGATGTAGACCGTGTGGAGCCCGTAGCCGAGTGCCGCGAGCTGCAGCAACGCGACGATCGCCACGTCGCGCCGCAGCTCGCTGCGCGGCTTGCGACGGTTGAAGACCGCGAAGGTGATCAGCGGACCGACGATCACGTCGACCGCCACCACGATGAAGAACAGCTCGCGCCCGCCCGAGATCTCGCGAAACGGCATCGGGTACCAGAGCAAGAAGACCAGCATCGCAGCAAGAGCGGCGACCAGCAAGCTCAAGCCAAGATGAAGGCCGGCGGCGCGCGCTTGCGAGCGCAGATCGAATCGCGCAAATGCAGGCGGCGCGGGAGGCTGGGGCGGCAGGGTCTGTTCCATGGCGGCAGTCCGGGCTGATCGACGGGGCGCGCGGGAGTTCACCATGGCGCCGTCGAGCCCGGCGCGACGGCTCGATCACGAAGCCCGAAGAGCTGCGAACTATGATGCCCGTGCCCTGTTTCCCGATGTTGCGCCGATGGTTGACGACGACTTCACCACCCCGCCGGCCAGCGCTGCGGCGCTCACGCATTTCGACGCGCAGGGTCAGGCGCACATGGTCGACGTCTCGGCCAAGGCCGCGACGCATCGCGTCGCGGTCGCCGAAGGCTGGATCCGCATGCAGCCGGCGACGCTCGCGCTGATCGAGCGCGGCGATGCGAAGAAGGGCGACGTGATCGGCATCGCGCGTATCGCGGCGATTCAGGCGGCAAAGAGAACCGCCGAGCTGATCCCGCTGTGCCATCCGCTGCCGCTGACGCGCGTCTCGGCGGCCTTCGAGGTGGATGCGGCCGGCGTGCGCATTGCCTGCCGCGTGACCGCCGAGACGCTGGGACCGACCGGCGTCGAGATGGAAGCGCTGACGGCCGTGCAGGTGGGACTGCTGACGATCTACGACATGTGCAAGGCCGTCGATCGCGGCATGGTGATCGAGGGCGTGCGGCTGCTGGAGAAGCGCGGCGGGAAGTCGGGCGACTGGACCTCAGCGCCCTGAGTCGTTCGTAGCAGCCGGCGGGATCATGTCCCGCCACGTCAGCCCGGTGACCGGCGCGCGCTCGCACTGGAACGGCGGCGTCGGCGAGTCGCAATCCCTGAAGTAGGCCTGCGCATCGGCGCGCTGGAACTCGCGAAGGCGCTGCGCGGCGTAGAGCGCCTTCCTGTCCTCGCCAGTGGCCTTCAGCGCTTCGATGTAGGCGATCAGCAGGCGCGTATCGACGAGTTGCAGCAGCGGCCTGCGAAAGCTCGCGAGGTTCATGTCTTTCGGCTCGTTGGTCACCGCGGCGTAATCGGCGTGATGACCGAAAAGCTTGCTGCGCCGGCCGTCGGCGATGCGCTCGGCCAGCGGCGCGTCGCCGGCGTTTGCTTCGAAGATGCGCTCGATGCGGCGGTGGTCCCACAGCGCGTAGAGCGCGCCGGCAATCATCGCGACGCCGGCAAGGGCGAGCAGGCGCGCGGTCCAGCGCTGCGCCGTCGCGCTCATCGGCTTCGCACCGGCAGGCACCGGCGCCGAGCCGATGAAGAGCCCGAGCGCCCACGCGGCCGGCAACAGGAAGTAGGCGTACCACAGCGGGTACTCGAGCAGGCTGTGCACGCCGAGCACGACGAGCATTACCAAGGCGGCGCGCGCGGGCGACTGCTCGCGGTTCGGGTCGGCCCGGTCACCGCTCCATGCACCGCGCGCCTGCCACATCGACCAAGCGAACAAGCCGAGCACCAACACCGTCGCGGGCAGACCGATCTCGACGGCCAGTTGCAGCGGCAGGTTGTGCGTGTGGTCAAAGAACGCAGTCGGGCGGTCGGGAAAAGGCGTGAAGGTCCAGGCGAAGTTGAAGTGGCCCCAGCCGACGCCGGTCCAGGGGTGTTGCGCGAGAAGCGTGATCGCGTTTTTCCAGATCGCGAAGCGCGAGCTGCTCGGGTCGCTCCCGGACTGGAGGCGGTCAGCGCCGTAGTACTGGGTCTGCGCCCAAGCGGCCCATTCAGCGAGGCCGAGCCAGCAGGCGAGGTAGATCAGCGGCGTCAGCGCGAGCAGCCAGCGGGCGCTGCGCGGCAGGCGGCGGTCGACTAACGCCCACAGCAGCAGCATGCCGAGCGAAAGAGCGCCGGTGCGGGAGGCGCTGAGGCTCACGGCGAAGACGGTCGCGACGATCGATGCCCCGCAGGCTGCGGCGGAAAGGCGCCGAATGTGCCGAAGCCACGCGGTCCAGACCATCGCGCAGACCAGAGCGGTCGCGAGGTGGTTGGGCTGGCGCATATTGCCGACGGCTCGGCCTGGCGCAGTGCTGTATGCCAGCAACCCGGCGTCGAGGAAGACGGCACTCCAAGCCGGCGCGAAGTACTGCACCGCGGCGATGACCGCGCACAGCACGCCGGCCACCCACCAGCCCCACGCGAACCACAACCCCGCATGCGCCGATGGGTGCGCGGCATCAATCGGGCAGCGCTCGCGGGACGCCATCGCGCAGGCGACGGTCAATACCGCGGCCGAGGCTGCAAGCACGCCGAGTTCGACGGGCCAAGCATCCGCCCGCCGGCGGCTCGTTGCAACGCAAGCGCCGCCGATGGCCAGTGCGGCGCCGCAACTCCAGAGGAGGTGGAAGTGCTGCTTTGGGCTTCGTGATGGCTGCGATGACCGAAGCGAGAGGAGCATCACCGCGCAAGACACCGCGCCGCACAGCACGACGGCAGACGCTTGGTTAAGCAGCACGGCATCGACGACAGTCGAGGAAACGGCCACCAGAGGGATAAAGATGGCAAGGGGCGCGGCCCACGCAATAACGCGGCGGTCACTCATGCGGCACGGGTGCTGCGCAAAGTCAATTAGGTCTTGAGCACCGTCAAGCCGCAGATTTGAACTGATAAGAAAGCACCAAAAGAAAGAGAGCGCCGAAGCGCTCTCTCCTCATAACTGCTGCTGCTTAGCGGCAATTCGCAGGAAGAAGCCTGTCGGGAACCGTCGTCGTAGCGGTGTTGCACGTCCAAGTGATTGCACCGCCAGTCGGAGGCGTACTGGCGGTTGCCGTACCAACCAAAGCCGTTCCAGCAGGAGATTCCGGGACAAGCGTAACAACGTTCGCACCAGCTGCACCGACTCTCGCGGTGTAAGTAATCGTGATCACTCCCGTGGCTTGGGCAATCGCAATGCTAGTTACGTTGTTGGTGGCTGACGGTGCAGTCCAGCCACTATTGAAGGGTTCGGCATTCGCTGCGTTTTCGGCGATCGCTGCCTTTGCAGAAGCTGCCATGGCAAGACCTTCGGAGACGCGTGCACGAATCAGGTAGTCCTGATACGCCGGCAACGCCACCGCCGCCAGGATGCCGATGATCGCCACGACGATCATCAGTTCGATCAGGGTGAAGCCCTTCTGGGCTGTCTTCTTCAAGCTACGCATGTCGGGCTCTCCTGGAGCGGTGGGTTGATGACGCAAACGAGGAACTCTCGTGCTCTGTACTTAGCAGCGTCCATGCCAGCGTGCCGCAGGTCTTTTCGTGTGCGAAACGCCCTCTTTTCGCGGGCGTGAAGGCGATTCGAGCGACGGTTTTTGTCCAGGGAGCCGACCGTGGCATCGAGTTGACGCTTTTCGTCGCTGCCTTGGGAGGCCGTCGGCCGACTACAGCTCGAACACCATCCCCTTCACCAACGGCTCGACCCGATGCGCCGTGTCGATCGCCCGGATCTGCGCCACCACCGCCGCCACCTCGCCCGGCTTGGGATGCGTGATGTGCACCGGCACGCTGCCATCGAGCTGGGCCAGTTCGGCCGCCAGACTGCTCGGCGCGAGGTGGCCGGAGAGGTCCGCGAGCCAGCGCTCGTCGTCGCCGAAGGCCGTCTCGATGATCAGGTGCGCGATGCGCCGGCCACGCAGCAGCGGCCACAGCGCCGCGTTCGGGCCGGTGTCGCCGCTGTAGACCCACCAGCCGGTGTCGGTGGCGATGCCGAAGCCGCAGGCCGGCACGGTGTGTTGCGCGGGCAGGACTTCCACTTCACGGCGGTCGTCGCCCACGCCAAAGGCGAGGGTCTGGCCGACCTCGATCGGGTGCAGGCTCAGGATCGGTCGCGCCGGACTGGGGATCTTCGTGAAGTCGGGCCAGATCGCGTTGTTGAAGACGTGCTGGCGCAGCGCGTCGAGCGTCTCGGGCAGCGCGTGGATGCGGATTGGACCGCGCGGGCCTTGCGCGAAGCGCAGCTTCATCACGCTGTCGGCGAGCAGCGGGATCGCGAGCACATGGTCGAGGTGCGAGTGGGACAGCAGGATGTCGTCGACGCGCAGCATCGCTTCGAGCGAAAGGTCGCCGACGCCGGTGCCGGCGTCGATCAGCACGCGCTCGTCGAGCAGGAACGCGGTGGTGCGGCTGCCGGCGGCGATCGAGCCGGAGCAGCCGAGGACTTGGATGCGCACCGCGCTCATCGCGGCGCCCGCGCGCTGGGAGTGAAGGCTGTCACCTGGCGATGGTGCCGAGCAGCACAAACCCGAGCAACCGACGGATCGTGCGATGCCTCACACCGGCGATGGCCGCAATGTGACGGTGGCCGTCAGCGGCGGCGATGCCGCGAAAGGTGACACGCGGGACACATCCCCTTCCAGGGCCGCCGCGGATCCGGCTCCGCCGGTCCGCCAGCGGCGCCCTCTTGAGGGGGAGCGCCGAAGGCGCAACGGGGGGTGGGCTAACTCTGGACGAACTGCATCTGCGTGCCGGCGAGCTCGATCACGTCGCCGTTCTTCAGATGCACCGGCTCGGCACCGACCGAGCCGCCGTTGACCATCGGCCGGCTCGCGCCTTCAACGTGCGCGAAGACATAGCCGCCGGGGCGCTTGGTGATCGAGGCGACCTGCACGCCGGGCTTGCCGACGGTGGTGACGACCTTCGTGAGCGGCACCTCGCGGCCGACCGCGGCGCCGTTGAGCACCTTGATGGCCGCCACGCTTGGGCCGGCCGAGAACGCACCGAAGCCCGAATTGACCGCGCCCGGCTGCGTGTTGGCCACCGGCGAGGGCTTGATCACCATCGTCTTCTCGTAATCCGAGCTTTCGACCGAGTGGTACTTGATCTTGTACTTGCCGATCTCGACGGTGTCGTTGTTCTGCAGCAGCTGCTTCTTGACGGCCTTGCCGTTGATGTAGGTGCCGTTGGTGCTGTTGAGGTCTTCGATGAAGACGTCTTGGCCGACCATCTGCAGCACCGCATGCTCGCCGCTGACGGCGAGGTTGTCGATCACGATGTCGTTGTAGGGGCGGCGGCCCAAGGTGGTCTTGTCCTTGGTCAGCTGCACTTCCTTGATGACGACACCGTCGAGCGAAACCACCAGCTTGCCCATGCCTGACCCCGTGCGTTCTGATCTTGGATGCTTGGCGCGGCGCTCCCGCCCTGTTCTTGTTCGCCGCCTGCGCAGCCGCTCTGCCTTTGCCTGCAGACCGCGGCTTCAGCGCCTGAATGGCCACCAGGCGCGCGAGGGCGGCGCAGGGCCCTCGGCGCTGGCGAGAATAACGGAAATGTTGTCGCGGCCGCCCGCCTCGTTGGCCGTCTGGACCAGCGCCTGTGCGGCATCTTGCAGCGATTCGCTGCTTGCAAGCACCGAGGCGATGCGTGGGTCGTCGACCATGTCGGACAGACCGTCCGAACACATCAGCAGCCAGTCGCCGGGCTGCACTTCGTGCAGGTGCGTTTCGAGCAACACGGTGTCCTCGACGCCCACCGCGCGCGTCACCAGGTTCTTGTGGTTCGACACCGCCGCCTGCTCGGGCGTGATGAGCCCGGCGTCGATTTGCTCCTGCAGCAGCGAGTGATCGCGTGTGATCTGCACCAGCTCGCCGGCGCGCCAGCGGTAGCAGCGCGAGTCGCCGATGTGACCGAGCAGCAGGCGCGTGTCGCGCAGCACCGCGACCACCAGCGTCGTGCCCATGCCCGCGTACTGCGGGTTCGAGTTGGCCGCGTTGAAGATCGCCCGGTTGGCGTTGTCCACGCAGATGTCCATCGCGCGGCGCACGTCGCTGTCGGTCGCCTGCGCGCTGGCTTCGGCGAGCCAGCGGCCGAGCTCGGCCTTGATGAAGCTCGTCACCATGCCGCTGGCCACCTCGCCGGCGTTGTAGCCGCCCATGCCGTCGGCCAGCACCGCCAGCGCGGCGTTGGCGTCGACGATCACCGAATCCTCGTTGTTCGACCGGGCACGGCCGGTGTCGGTCGCGCTCGCGAACTCGAAGTGCAGGCCGGGCGCGGTAGACATCGAAGCTGAGGATGTGGGGCTGCTGTGCGCGGCGCTAGGCACGCTGCGACTGGGGCGCCGGATTCTGCCCGGCTCCGCCTGCCGAAGCGGCAGGCGCCTTCATCTGCGCGACGACGGCCTGCAGGTCGCTGGCAAAGCTGTCGCCGTCGGCATAGCGGCGGTCCGGGTGCTTCTCCAGCGCGATCGCGACGACGTTGGCGAGCGCTTCGGGCAGCTCGGGCCGCAGCGTGCGGATGTCCGGCGCGGCGTCGTTGGCGATCGAGTGCAGCAGCTCGGCCATCGACTCGGCCTTGTGGGGTAGCTGGCCGGTCAGCAGCTGGAACAGCGTGACGCCGAGCGCGTACAGGTCGCTGCGACCGTCGACGCGCTCGCCGGCCATCTGCTCGGGCGACATGAAGCTCGGCGTGCCGAGCACGAGGCCGGTGCGGGTCTGCGTCGAGTCGATGATTCGCGCGATGCCGAAGTCGGTGACCTTCACCATGCCGCTGATCAGCTCGACCATGATGTTCGCCGGCTTGATGTCGCGGTGCGTCACGCCCTGCCGGTGCGCATGCGCCAGCGCCAGCGCGACGCGCGCGACGATGCCCAGCACCACCGGCGTCGGCAGCAGCCGGGTCGGCTGCGCGAACTCGCTGAGGTCGCGCCCGGAAAGCAGCTCCATCGCGATGTAGGCGGTACCGCCGTCTTCACCGGCCTCGCGGATCGCGACGATGTCGGGGTGCCGCAGCCGGCCGGCCATCTCGGCTTCGCGGAAGAAGCGCTCGCGTGCTTCCTCGAGCGCGTCGCCGTGGAACTCGCGGCCGAGCGCCATCGTCTTGACCGCGACCGCCTCGCCGGTGCGCTCGTCGCGGCACAGCAGCACCATGCCCATCGCGCCGCGGCCGATGTCGCGCTCGATCACGTAGTGGCCGATGCGCCGCTGCGGCTCGGCCACGCGCGGGTCGAGCACCGTGTCGACCGCGGCGTTCTGCTGGGTGCTCGCGAAATCGGTCTTTAGCAGCTTGCCGCCGCGCCGTTCATGCGGTCCGGCCGCGCCGGCGCGGCGCATCAGCACCAGGCCGGCGACCACCGCGACGCCGACGACCAGCACGATCCACAGGGTCGTCGGCGAAGCGGCATCGAGCATCCGCCGAAGGTAGCACGCGACCTTCGGCTGCCGGCCGGCGCGCGGCGGCAGTAACTCTCGGTTTTCAGACGCCCGGCGGCAGTGGCGGCGCCTTGCGCCGCACCACCGCCTTGCCGATCACGTAGACCAGCACCGCGCCGAGCGCTCCGGCCGCGTACTTGAGCCAGCCCACTTCTTCCTGCACGCCCGCGAGCAGCGGCACGACCGCCGGGTCGGTGACCGCCATCGTTCCCGCGATCCAGCCGAGCAGCATGCCGCCGACCACGATGATGATGGGGTAGCGGTCCATCAGCTTGAGCACCAGCTGGCTGCCCCAGACGATGATCGGAATGCTCACCAGCAGGCCGAAGATCACCAGCGGCATCTTGTGGTCGCCGCCCGCGCTTTCCGCCGCACCCGCGATCGCGATCACGTTGTCGATGCTCATCACGAGGTCGGCCACGATCACCGTCTTCACCGCGGCCCAGAGCTTGTCACTGCTCGCGATGTTGCTGTGCTCGTCCTGATGGTCGGGCGCGAGCAGCTTGACGCCGATCCACACCAGCAGCAGCGCGCCGACGATCTTCAGGTAGGGAATCGCCAGCAGCGTCAGCGCGAAGAAGATCAGGATCACCCGCAGCACGATCGCACCAGCGGTGCCCCAGATGATTCCTTGTGTGCGCTGCGCTGGCGGAAGGCCCCGGCAGGCCAGTGCGATGACGACGGCGTTGTCGCCGCCCAGCACGATGTCGATCAGGATGATCTGTCCGACCGCGACCCAGAACTCGGGGGTCATGAACGCTTCCATGCGGATCCTCTGGTCTCGTTGGCAGGTGCGGAAACGTCAGAGCAGGCTCTTGAGCAGCTTGCCCATCTCGGACGGGTTGCGCGTGACGGTGAAACCGCACTCTTCCATGATCGCGAGCTTGGCGTCGGCGGTGTCGGCGCCGCCGGAGATCAGCGCGCCAGCATGGCCCATGCGCTTGCCGGGCGGCGCGGTGACGCCGGCGATGAAGCCGACGATCGGCTTCTTCATGTTGGCCTTGCACCAGCGTGCGGCCTCGGCTTCGTCCGGGCCGCCGATCTCGCCGATCATGATCACCGCGTCGGTGTCGGGATCGTCGTTGAACATGCGCATCACGTCGATGTGCTTGAGGCCGTTGATCGGGTCGCCGCCGATGCCCACCGCGCTCGATTGACCCAGGCCCAGGTCGGTGAGTTGCGCGACCGCTTCGTAGGTCAGCGTGCCCGAGCGCGAGACCACGCCGATGCGCCCCTTGCGATGGATGTGCCCCGGCATGATCCCGATCTTGATCTCCTCGGGCGTGATGAGCCCCGGGCAGTTGGGCCCGAGCAGCAAGGTCTTCTTGCCGCCGGCCGCCTCCTTGGCCTTCATCTTGTTGCGCACCTCCAGCATGTCCTTCACCGGGATGCCTTCGGTGATGCAGATCGCGAGATCGAGCTCGGCCTCGACCGCTTCCCAGATGGCGGCCGCCGCGCCGGCCGGTGGCACGTAGATCACGCTGACGGTTGCGCCGGTCTGGGCCTTGGCCTCCTTGACGCTTGCGTGGATCGGGATGCCCTCGAAGTCCTCGCCGGCCTTCTTCGGGTTCACGCCGGCGACGAAGCAGGCCTTGCCGTTCGCGTAGTCGCGGCAGCCGCGGGTGTGGAACTGGCCAGTCTTGCCGGTGATGCCTTGCGTGATGACGCGGGTGTTCTTGTCGATCAGGATGCTCATGCTCGTGTCCTCGAAATGTCGCTCGGGTCGTTCGCCAGCGCATGCCGCGGATCCGACTCGGCCGGGCCGCCGGCGTCGCTTGCTCGAACGGGAGCGGCGAAGCCGCAACGGGGGTGGGTCACTTCAGTGCGGCCATGACCTTCTGCGCGGCCTCGGCCATCGAGTCGGCGCTGATGATCGGCAGGCCTGAATCGGCCAGCATCTTCTTGCCGAGGTCCTCGTTCGTGCCCTTCATCCGCACGACCAGCGGCACCTGCAGGTTGACCGCCTTGCACGCGGCGATCACGCCTTCGGCGATGGTGTCGCAGCGCATGATCCCGCCGAAGATGTTGACGAGGATCGCCTTCACCTTGGGGTTCTTCAACATGATCTTGAAGGCCTCGGTGACCTTCTCGGCGGTCGCGCCGCCGCCCACGTCGAGGAAGTTCGCCGGCTCGCCGCCGAACAGCTTGATCGTGTCCATCGTCGCCATCGCAAGGCCGGCGCCGTTGACGAGGCAGCCGATATTGCCGTCGAGCTGGATGTAGGCGAGGTCGAACTTGCTCGCTTCGATCTCGGCTGGATCCTCCTCGTCCAGATCGCGGTAGGCGGTGATCTCGGGATGGCGGAAGAGGGCGTTGCTGTCGAAGTTGAACTTCGCGTCCAGCGCCCGGATGCCGCCGCCGCCCTCGAGGATCAGCGGGTTGATCTCGGCGAGGCTCGAGTCGGTCGCCATGTAGCAGCCGTAGAGCTTCTTGAACACGTCGATCGCCTGGGCCCGGCTCGCGGCCGGCACGCCGATGCCGTCGGCGAGCTGCTGACCTTGCGCGTCGGTCAGGCCCGCGGCCGGATCGACGAAGACCTTGATGATCTTCTCCGGCGTGGCATGCGCGACCTCTTCGATGTCCATGCCGCCTTCGCTGGAGGCCATGATCGCGACCTTCTGCGTCGCACGGTCGGTGACGGCGGCGACGTAGTACTCCTTCTTGATGTCCGCGCCTTCCTCGATCAGCAGGCGGCGCACCTTCTGGCCTTCAGGGCCCGTCTGGTGCGTCTTCAACTGCATGCCGAGGATCTGCCCGGCGAGCGTCTTCACTTCGTCGAGGCTCTTCGCGATCTTCACGCCACCGCCCTTGCCGCGGCCGCCCGCGTGGATCTGCGCCTTGACCACCCACACAGGGCCGCCGAGCTTCTGTGCCGCCTCGACGGCCTCCTGCACGGTGAACGCGGGATAGCCGCGTGGCACCGGCACGGCGTGCTGGCGCAGGATTTCCTTGCCCTGGTATTCGTGGATCTTCATGGTGGTTCTCGATGGCGGGAAGCGATGCCCGGCGAGGCGCCAGGCGCGGCGGGGCGGCTTCGGCCCGGGGGCGGATTCTGCTCGATCGTGCCGATGCGCCGCTATGGCATGCTGCGCCGCAACGACTGCGGAGGACGACCCGGCATGGCACGCGCGCGCATCTTCATCGACGGCGAGGCGGGCACCACCGGCCTCGGCATCCGCGATCGGCTGGCCGGCTTGGCCGGCATCGAGCTGATCAGCATCGACCCCGCGCGGCGCAAGGATCCGGGCGCGAAACGGGAGCTGCTGGCGCAGGCCGACCTCGCGGTCCTGTGCCTGCACGACGACGCGGCGCGCGAGACCGTCGCGCTGGCGGATGCCCTGCCGGGCGGCGGGCCGAGGATCGTCGACGCGAGCACCGCGCACCGCGTCGCCGACGGCTGGGTCTACGGCTTCGCCGAGCTGACGCCAGGGCAGGACGCGGCGATCGCCGGGTCCCGTCGTGTCGCGAATCCGGGCTGCTACCCGACCGGCGGCATCGCGCTCGTGCGGCCGCTGGTGGATGCCGGCCTGCTGCCGGCCGACTACCCGCTCGCGGTGCATGCGGTCAGCGGCTATTCGGGCGGCGGGCGCTCGATGGTCGAGGCCTACGAAGCCGTCGATCCCGACAAGCGCGCGCCGGCGTTCGAGCTGTACGGCCTTGCGCTCGAGCACAAGCACCTGCCCGAGCTGCAGCGCTATGGCCGGCTCGCGCGCCGGCCGATCTTCGTGCCGAGCGTGGGCAACTTCCGCCAGGGGATGCTGGTGCAGATCGCGCTGCATCTTGATCTGCTGCCCGGTCGGCCGGCGCCGGCCGACCTGCACTCGGCGTTGGCGGCCCACTACGCCGGCAGCGAGTTCGTCAGCGTGCCGTCGACCGAAGGCACGGCGACGCTGGAGCCCGAGGCGCTGAACGACAGCAACCGACTCGAGCTGCGCGTCTTCGGCAATGTCGCGCGCGGGCATGCGCTGCTGGTCGCTCGGCTCGACAACCTCGGCAAGGGCGCCTCCGGTGCCGCGGTGCAGAACCTGCGGCTGATGCTCGGGCTGTAGGGCCGCACGCCATCGCACGCCGCTGCGTCGTTGCGTCAGACGCCGCTTGAACTTCGTTCTTGACCCTGCGGCCGCCAAGCGTGCGAAGCGCAGCTCGACGCAAGGCGTTCAGAGCGTCTCGTGGTCCTCGCCGTCGACGGTCGCCGTGCCCGCGACGACGCGCCGCGCCAGCTCGGCATCGAAGCCGCGTGCAAGCAGAAAGCGCATTTGCTTGGCGCGCTGCGCCGGCTCGGCGGCGACAGTGCCGAAGCGCCGCGCCCACAGCGCATGGGCGCGTGCCGGCTCGCTCTGGCGCAACTGGCGTTCGGCTTGTGCATCGAGCGCGACGCCATGGCGGGCCAGCTCCTGCTGCACCCGCCGCGACCCGAAGCGCGCCGCGCGGGCCCGCACGCGGCCTTCGACGAAGCGTTCGGTGCTCAGCAGGTCGCGCTCGACAAGCCAGTCCAGCAGCGCCTCGACGCCCGCTTCGCGATCGCCGCCGGCCTCGTCGGCTGCGGCGGGCGTCTCGGCGCCGGCGGCCTCTGCAGCGCGTCGCTGCCGGTCGAGGTAGGCGAACAGTTTCGTGCGCAGCTCGACACGGCTGTGCTCGCGTTGCGCGACGCAGGCCAGGGCCTTGGCCTTCAAGCGTGCTTCAGTTGACTTCGGGTCTTGCATCGCGCCGAACTTGCGCCGCCGCTCGCGCTGAGGTGCTCGCGGCGCCGTTCCTTCGCTGTCACTGGGCCCCGCCGGCTGCCTTCTTGCCCTGCTTGGCCGCCGCCGGCACTTCGACCTCGATCGCCGGCAGCAGCGCGACGCCCAGCGACTCGCGCACCTTGTTCTCGATCTCGTGGGCGATGTCGGGGTTCTCGCGCAGGAACTCGCGGGCGTTGTCCTTGCCCTGGCCGATTTTTTCGCCGTTGTAGGCGTACCAGGCGCCGGACTTCTCGACGATCTTGGCCTCAACGCCCATGTCCACGATCTCGCCTTCGCGCGACACGCCTTCGCCGAACAGGATGTCGAACTCGGCGACCTTGAACGGCGGGCTGACCTTGTTCTTGACGACCTTGACCTTGGTCTCGTTGCCGATGACTTCCTCGCCCTTCTTGATGCTGCCGATGCGGCGGATGTCCAGCCGCACCGAGGCGTAGAACTTCAGCGCGTTGCCGCCGGTGGTGGTTTCGGGCGAGCCGAACATCACGCCGATCTTCATGCGGATCTGGTTGATGAAGACGACCATGCAGTTGGTCTTCTTGATCGTCGCGGTGAGCTTGCGCAGGGCCTGGCTCATCAGCCGCGCCTGCAGGCCGGGCAGCGAGTCGCCCATCTCGCCTTCGAGCTCGGCCTTGGGCGTGAGCGCCGCGACCGAGTCGATCACGACCAGATCGACCGAGCCCGAGCGCACCAGCGCATCGACGATCTCCAGCGCCTGCTCGCCGGTGTCGGGCTGCGAGATCAGCAGCTCCTGCAGGTTGACGCCGAGCTTCTGGGCGTACTGGATGTCGAGCGCGTGCTCGGCGTCGATGAAGGCGCAGGTGCCGCCGATCTTCTGCATCTCGGCGATGACCTGCAGCGTGAGCGTTGTCTTGCCGCTGGACTCGGGACCGTAGATTTCGACGACCCGCCCGCGCGGCAGGCCGCCGACGCCGAGCGCGATGTCCAATCCGAGCGAGCCGGTGGAGACGACCTGGATGTCCTCGATCACCTCGCCTTCGCCGAGGCGCATCACGGTGCCCTTGCCGAACTGCTTCTCGATCTGGGCCAGCGCGGCTTGCAGAGCCTTGGCCTTTTCCGTATTGAGCGCTTTGACGTTCGTGTCCATGATGGCCTCCGTGAGTGACCGCGATCATCGAGCAAGGCTGGGGATTTGTACAGTAGTTTTTGGCCGACCATGAAAGCAACGAGCCGATGCGCATCCTGATCGCCGAAGACGACCAAGTGCTCGCCGACGGCCTGCTGCGCACGCTGCGCCGCGGCGGCTACGCGGTCGACGCGGTGGCCAGCGGCAGCGAGGCCGACGCGGCGCTCGCCGACCACGCCTTCGATCTGGTGATCCTCGACCTGGGCCTTCCCAAGCTGCACGGCCTGGAGGTGCTGCGCAAGCTGCGCGCGCGCGGCAACGCGACGCCGGTGCTGATCCTCACCGCGGCCGACAGCGTCGAGCAGCGCGTCAAGGGACTGGATCTCGGCGCCGACGACTACATGGCCAAGCCCTTCGCGCTGGCCGAGCTGGAAGCGCGGGTGCGCGCGTTGACGCGCCGTGGGCTGGGTAGCGCTTCGAACGTCATCCACCACGGCCCGCTCGCGTTCGACGCCACCGGCCGCGTGGCGTACCTGAACGACCAGCTGGTGGAGCTGTCGTCGCGCGAGCTGTCGCTGCTGGAAGTGCTGCTGCAGCGCGCCGGCCGGCTGGTGAGCAAGGAGCAGCTGGTCGAACGGCTGTGCGAATGGGGCGACGAGGTCAGCAACAACGCGATCGAGGTCTACATCCACCGGCTGCGCAAGAAGATCGAGCAGGGGCCGGTGCGCATCGCCACCGTGCGCGGGCTCGGCTACTGCCTCGAGAAGATCGCGAGCTGAATGGACGCGGGCCGAGCGCCGGGCGAAGGCCATGCAGGCGCCCCCTTGTCGCCCGACCCGGCCGGCCCGCATCTCCCGGGGGCATCGACCGACGGAGCCGGCGGGCGGGCGGTTCCCATGTCGCGCGGCCAGCGCTCGCTGTTCGGCGAGATCCTCGACTGGATGCTCGCGCCGCTGCTGCTGCTGTGGCCGATGAGCGTCGCGCTGACCTGGCTGGTCGCGCAGAACATCGCGAACCGGCCTTACGACCGTGCGCTGGGCGACATCGCGCGCTCGCTGGCGCAGCAGGTGGTGCTGGCCGAGGGCCGCGCAGCCTTCGAGGCGCCGGCCGCGCCCGACCGGCTGCTGCGCACCGGCGATGCCGACGACATCTGGTTCCAGGTGCTCGGCAGCCGCGGCGAGCCGATCGGCGGCGAGGCGACGCTGCCGACGCCGCCGATCGACGAGCCCGCCGCGCCTGCCGGCGAACTGCGCTTTCGCGACGACGAGATGCGCGACCGCCCTGTGCGCGTCGCCTACCTGTGGGCCGTGCCGGCGGCGTCGGCGCCCGCGGCGCGGGCGTCGCCAGCCGCGCCCGCCGTGCCGCCGGCCACGGCGCCGGTGCTGGTGCAGGTCGCCGAGACGCTCGACAAGCGCTCGCAGCTCGCCACCGAGATCATCAAGGGCGTGATCCTTCCGCAGTTCGTGATCCTGCCGGTGGCGGTGCTGCTGGTCTGGTTCGCGCTCGCGCGCGGCATCGCGCCGCTCGACGAACTGCAGCGGCGCATCCGCCAGCGCGACAGCGACGACCTGAGCCCGATCGACGAGCGCGATGCGCCCGAGGAGGTCTCGCCGCTGGTGCGCGCGATCAACGACCTGCTCGGCCGCCTCGACCGTTCGTTCGCGACCCAGCGCCGCTTCCTCGCCGACGCGGCGCACCAGCTGAAGACGCCGCTGTCCGGCTTGCGCACGCAGGCCGAGATCGCCCAACGCGAGATCGACCTCGGCGAGGCCGGCCCCGAATCGCTGAAGCGCACGCTGCAGCAGATCGCCCGCTCGAGCCAGCGCGCCGCGCACACCGTCAACCAGCTGCTCGCGATGGCGCGCGCCGAGGACCGCGGCGCCGCGCTGCGGCTCGATCGCGTCGATCTGGCGGCGCTCGCGATGGAGACGGTGCAGGACTTCGTGCCGCGCGCGCTCGACGGCCGCATCGACCTCGGCTTCGAGCAGCCGCCGGGCGGGCCCGCCGCGATCGGCGAGCCCGAGGCCGCGGCTTGCGTCGTCGCCGGCCACGCGGTGCTGCTCGGCGAGCTGATCCGCAACCTGGTCGACAACGCGTTGCACTACTCGCCGCGCGGCGGCACGGTCACGGTGCGGGTGCGCGGCGACCCCTTCGGCCAGGTCGTCGTGCTGCAGGTCGAGGATTCCGGCCCCGGCATCCCGGCGCCCGAGCGCGAGCTGGTGTTCCAGCCGTTCTACCGCGCGCTTGGCACCGGCGTCGACGGCTCGGGGCTCGGCTTGGCGATCGTCGCCGAGATCGCCCGGCGCCACCGCGCCAGCCTGACGCTCGACGACGCGCGCGACGGCCCGGTCGATGCGCCGCACGGCCATGGGCCGGGCGCGCGCTTCACGCTGCATTTCCCGGCCTGGCCGGCCGAGGAGCCGACGAGCGCGGTGGCCGACGGTTGAACGAGAAGGGCCCGTAGACTCGGTGAAAACCCGGAGTCCACGATGGCCACGATGCGACAGCGGCTGATGAACATGCTGCGCCGCAAGCCGGCGCACGCGCCGCACGGGCCGCACCCGACCACCCCGGCGTCACGGCCTGCGCCGCGCCCGCCGAAGCGGCCCGGCCGCGTCGATCTCGCGCTGCAGGGCGGCGGCTCGCACGGCGCCTTCACCTGGGGCGTGCTTGACCGGCTGCTCGAGGACGACGCGCTGGAGATCGGCGCCGTCTCCGGCACCAGCGCCGGCGCGCTGAACGCCGCGGTGCTGGCGACCGGCCTGGCGAACGGCGGCGCGCCGGCCGCACGCGATGCGCTCGCGGCCTTCTGGCACGACGTGAGCCGCGAGGGCCAGATCTTCGCGCCCTTCAGCCGCGGCTCGAACGGCGCCCCGAGCCCGGGCGGCTTCGGCATCGACGACCTGCCCAGCTACAGGTGGTTCTCCAGCTTCTTCCGCGCCTTCAGTCCCTACGAGTTCAACCCCCTGAACCTCAATCCGCTGCGCGACGTGGCCCGGCGCCACATCGACGAGGAGGCGCTGCGCAAGGGCGGGTTGCCGTTGTTCATCGCCGCCACCAGCGTCACCACCGGCCAGGCGCGCGTGTTCACCGGCCGCGAGCTGTCGATCGACGTGCTGCTCGCCTCGGCCTGCCTGCCGATGACCTTCCAGGCGGTGGAGATCGACGGCGAGCCGTACTGGGACGGCGGCTACACCGGCAACCCGGCGATCTACCCGCTGATCTACCAGACCGAGGCGCTCGACATCCTGCTGGTGCGCATCAATCCGCTCAAGCGCGAAGGCACGCCCCGGCGCGCCGAGGACATCCTCGACCGCATCAGCGAGATCACCTTCAACGCCAGTCTGATCGCCGAGATGCGCGCGATCGCCTTCGTCTCGCGCCTGGTGCGCGAGGGCAAGCTCGACGCCGGCCGCTACAAGGACCTGCGGCTGCACATGATCGCGGACGACGCGGGCCTGACGCCGCTGGGCGCCAACAGCAAGATGAACACCGACCGCGCCTTCCTCGAGCAGCTGCACACGCTGGGCCGCATCGCGGCACGCGACTGGCAGCACCGGCACCTCGCGGACGTCGGCGTCAAGAGCAGCTTCGACGTGGAGCGGGTGTTCCTCGCGAAGCACGGCCGCACGCTGCGGGGCGGCAGTGACGTGGCGCGCGCGGCGCCGAAGTAGTCAGGCGCCCGGCGGCCTGCGGCTCTTGGCCACGGACATCAGGATCCCGAGCCCGAGACCCAGCGTGACCATCGCGGTGCCGCCGTAGCTCACGAAGGGCAAGGGCACGCCGACCACCGGCAGGATGCCGGCGACCATGCCCATGTTGACCATCGCGTAGGTGAAGAAGCCGAGCGTGATCGCGCCGGCGATCAGCCGCGAGAACAGCATCGGCGCCTCCGCGGCGATCACCAGGCCGCGCGCGATCAGGAACACGAAGGCGGCCACCAGCACCAGCACGCCGAACAGGCCGAACTCCTCGGAGAAGGCCGCGAAGATGAAGTCGGTCGTGCGCTCGGGGATGAACTCCAGGTGCGTCTGCGTGCCGTTCATGAAGCCCTTGCCCGACAGGCCGCCGGAGCCGATCGCGATCATTCCCTGGATGATGTGGAAGCCCTTGCCGAGCGGGTCCGCGGTCGGGTCGAGCAAGGTGCAGACGCGGTGCTTCTGGTATTCGCGCAGCAGCACCCACTTCACGTCGGGCTGGCAGATCGTCTCGCCGAAGCCGACGATCAAGCCGATGCCGACGACCGCGACCGCCGCCGCCGGCACGATCAGCTTCCAGCTCAGGCCGGCCAGGAACATCACGTAGAGCCCGGCCGACAGCACCAGGATGGCAGTGCCCAGATCGGGCTGCTTGACGATCAGCGCCACGGGCACCGCCAGCAGCGCGAAGCCGACCGCGAAGTCGGCGCCGCGGCGCGCGTCGCTCTGGCCCTCGCGGCGCTGGAACCACCAGGCCAGCATCAGCGGCACCGCGATCTTGAGCATCTCGCTCGGCTGGATCACCGTGACGCCCAGGTTCAGCCAGCGCGTCGCGCCCTTCTTCGTGATGCCGAAGATCGCGGTGGCGATCAGCAGCGCGACGCCCACCACGTACAGCGGCACCGCGATGCGCATCAGCTGCTGCGGCGGCAGCTGCGCCACCGTGAACAGCACCAGCGCGGCGATCAGCATGTTGCGGGCGTGATCGACGAAGCGCGTGCCGTGGTCGTAGCCGGCCGAGTACATCGCGACCAGGCCGATCGCGCACAGCAGCAGGATCGCCAGCACCAGCAGCGCGTCGAAGCCGCTGAAGACGCCGAGCGCGCGCCGCCACAGCGGCGGGCGTTGCAGCACCGCGTTCAACGGCGCCTCCCGTGAGCTGCGGTCGCTTGCCCCGCGGCGGCGTTGGCGCCCGGGCCGCCGGCGCCGCTCATGGCTGCGGCGCGCTGGCCGAGGCCGCCGGCAGCGGCGGCGGCGCGCTGGCCTGGCCCTTCTGCACCAACGCGATGTCCTCGTCGCTCGGCACGCGGCCGGTCAGCACGTAGTCGAGCACGCGCCGCGCGATCGGCGCGGCGGCCTCGGCGCCGAAGCCGGCGTTCTCCACCACGACCGCGAGCGCCACCTGCGGCGCCTCGACCGGCGCGAACGCGGTGTACAGCGAATGGTCGCGCAGGTAGTCCTCGAGCTTGTTCTTGTCGTACTTCTGGTCCTGGCGGATGCCGACCGCCTGCGCGGTGCCGGTCTTGCCGCCGCTCTTGTAGGGCGCGCCGGCGAAGACGCGCGTCGAGGTGCCCTCCTGCGTCACGCCGTGCAGCGCACGGAGGATGGTCTCGACATGCGCCGGCTTCAGCGCCAGCGGACTCAGCGCCTCGCCCGACACCGGCCGGCGCTCGCGCGTGACCACGTCCTCGATCTCGCGCACCAGCCGCGGCTCGAAGCGCTGGCCGCCCGAGACCAGCGTCGCCATCGCCGAGGCGAGCTGCAGCATCGTGAAGTGGTTGTAGCCCTGGCCGATGCCCAGCGAGATCGTCTCGCCGGCGTACCACTTCTGCTGCTCCGGCTTCTTGTAGGCGCGGCGCTTCCAGGCGGTCGAGGGCAGCACGCCGGTCACCTCGCCGTTGAGGTCGATGCCCGTCTTGCGGCCGAAACCGAAGGGCTCGAGCTGCTCGTGCATCAGGTCGACGCCCATGTCGGCCGCGAGCTGGTAGTAGTAGACGTTGCTCGACTTGACGATCGAGCGGTGCATGTCCACCCAGCCGAGGCCGTGGTCGCCGTGGCTGCGGAAGCGGTGGTTGCCGAACATGAAGCTGCCGTGGTCGTGCAGCCCCTGCTCGGCGGTGCGCTTGTTCGATTGCAGCGCGGCCATCGCCATGAAGGGCTTGAAGGTCGAGCCGGGCGGGTAGGTGCCACGCAGCGCGCGGTTCAGCAGCGGCTTGTCGAGCGACTCGTTCAGCTCCTTCCAGCTTTCGCTGTCGATGCCGTCGACGAACAGGTTCGGATCGAAGCTCGGCTTGCTGACGAAGGCCAGCACCTCGCCGTTGCGCGGATCGATCGCCACCAGCGCGCCGCGGCGATCGCCGAACATGCGCTCGACCAGCGCCTGCAGCTTGAAGTCGATCGACAGGTGCACCGTGTTGCCCGGCGTCGGCGGGTTCGAGCGCAGCCGGCGCACCGCGCGGCCGCCCGCGCTGGTCTCGACTTCCTCGTAGCCGGTCTGCCCGTGCAGCTCGGCCTCGTAGCGCTGCTCGATGCCGAGCTTGCCGATCACTTCGGTGCCGCGGTAGTTGGCGGCGTCCTCGCTCTCGTCGAGCGCCTCTTTCTCGGCCGGGTTGATGCGGGCGATGTAGCCGAGCACGTGCGCGCCGAACTCGCCTTGCGGGTACTGGCGGAACAGCCGCGCCTTGATCTCGACGCCGGGAAAGCGGAAGCGTTGCGCGGTGAAGCGGGCGACCTCCTCGTCGGTCAGCCGCGTGCGGATCGGCAGCGACTCGAAGCTGCGGTTGTCCTCGCTCAGCCGCCTGAAGCGCTTGCGGTCGCGCGGCGTGATCTCGACCAACTCGCCCAGCGCGTCGAAGGTCGCGTCGAGGTCGGCGACCTTGCCGCGCACGACCTCGAGCGTGTACGCCGAGTAGTTGCTCGCCAGCACGATGCCGTTGCGGTCGAGGATCAGGCCGCGGTTCGGCGCGACCGGCAGCAGCGCGATGCGGTTGCTCTCGGCGCGGGTGGCGAGCTCGTCGTGGCGCAGCACCTGCAGCGTCACCAGGCGTGCGATCAGCAAGGCGAAGCCCAGCAGCACCACGCCGCCGGCAACCAGCAGCCGCAGGCGGAAACGGCCCAGCTCGCTTTCGCTGTCACGGAAATCGCCGTAGGAGGCGTTCATTCGGGCGCTCGCTCCAGCGGCGCGGCGGGGAAGCTGGCACGGCCCCCCGGGCAGCCGCCGCGGATCCGGCTCCGCCGGGCCGCCAGCGGCGCCCCCCCGGGGGGGCGCGGCGAAGCCGCAACGGGGGGGAACGTCATAAGGGCCGATTTTCGTCGCGGTCCGGTGGCCTGCGTTGCGGTGCCAGCAACAGCCAGCTGGCAATAGGCCACAGCAAGGCCTCGAACAGCGGCGCGAGCAGCAGGCTCCAGCCAGGCAGCGTCGCGCCGGCGACCAGGCGCACGACCAGCATCACCGCATGCGACAGCACGAACAGCGGCAGCACCTGCGCCGCCTGGCCGAGCGCGTCGAACCACCGCAGCCGCCGGTGCAGCATCGTCGCGACGAAGGCGAGCAGCGTGTAGGCGAGGGCGTGCTGGCCGAGCAGCGCGCCCTGGTGCACGTCCATCACCACGCCGAACAGGAAGGCCGCGCCCATGCCGACGCGCCGGGGCTCGTGCACGACCCAGAACGCCAGCACGACCGCCAGCACGTCGGGCAGCGCCGGCTGGCGCCCCAGCGGCAGCATGCTCACAAGCAGCGCCACGACCAGCGAGCCCCACAGGAACCACGGGTTGACCGGCAGCAGCAGCTGATCGCCGCGCGCGCTCATGCCGCCCGCCCGCCCACGCGCCCGCAAGGGCCGCAGCTCACGGGCGCCTCGCCTTGGCCGGCGCGGCCGGCAGCTCGGGCTCCGGCGCCGGCCGCGCCGGCAGCTGCAGCGCCAGCGGCTCGACGACCAGCACATGCCGCAGGCCATCGAAGCGCGCCGCCGGTGCGAGCACCACCTTCGCGAACTGGCTGCCGCCGCGGCGATCGACGCTCGCGACCGTCGCGACCTCCAGCCCCGCCGGGTAGACCCCGTCGACGCCGGAGGTCTGCAGCCGGTCACCGGGCTCGATGTCGGCATTGGCGGCGATGAAGCGCAGCTCCATGCCGCCGCCTTCGGCCGACGGGTCGCCGTAGGCGACCGCGCGCGCGTCGGTGCGCAGGTTGCGCACCGGGATCGCCGCGTCCTTGTCGATCAGCAGGCTGACCTCGGCCGACAGCGGGTAGACGCGGGTGACCTGCCCGAGCACCCCGCTCGCGTCGATCACCGGCGAGGCGGCGACGATGCCCTGGCTGCTGCCGCGGTCGATGACGAGCTTGCGCGTGTAGAGGTCGCTCGATTCGTACAGCACCTCGGCCGCGTGGGTGCGCGCGGAAAAGCGCGGCTGCAGTTCGAGCAGGCCGCGCAGGCGCGCGTTCTCGCGCTCGAGCGGCTCGACGCGGTTCGCGCGCTCGGCCTGCTCGGCCAGCCGCCGCTCGGCGCCGTCGGCCCGCGCCAGCGCGCCGCCGATGCCGGCCAGGTAGTCCCGCAGCGTCATGCCGGTGCGCACCGGCAGCATGACCGCGCGCTCGACCGGCGCCAGCGCCGTCGCGATCGCCGCGCGCACCGGCTGCGTCAGCTTGAAGCGGGTGTCGGCCGCCATCAGGAACAGCGCGAAGGCCGAGAAGAAGATCAGGCGCGTCAGCGCCGACGCGCCCTGCTTGAAGAAGGGCGGCGGCGTGCGATCGAGGGTGCCGAGCGGCATCGGCGACTACGGCGCGCCCGTCCCGAGCGCGGCCCGCCCTACTCCGACGTGAAGATCGAGCCCAGGCGCTCCATGCGTTCGAGCGCCATGCCGCAGCCGCGCACCACGCAGGTCAGCGGGTCTTCGGCGACAAGCACCGGCAGGCCGGTCTCCTCGGCGAGCAGGCGGTCCAGGTCGCGAAGCAGCGCGCCGCCGCCGGTGAGCATCATCCCGCGCTCGGAGATGTCGGCGCCCAGTTCGGGCGGCGTCTGCTCGAGCGCGTTCTTGACGCTCGAGACGATGTTGTTGAGCGGGTCGGTCAGGGCTTCGAGCACCTCGTTGCTGCTGATCGTGAAGGCGCGCGGCACGCCTTCGGAGAGGTTGCGGCCCTTGACCTCCATCTCCTTGACCTCGCTGCCGGGGAAGGCCGAGCCGATGCCTTTCTTGATCGCCTCGGCCGTCTGCTCGCCGATCAACATGCCGTAGTTGCGGCGGATGTAGTTGATGATGGCCTCGTCGAACTTGTCGCCGCCGACCCGCACGCTGCCCTTGTAGACCATGCCGCCGAGCGAGATGACGCCGACCTCGGTGGTGCCGCCGCCGATGTCCACCACCATCGATCCGCTGGCCTCGCTGACCGGCAGGCCGGCGCCGATGCCGGCGGCCATCGGCTCCTCGATCAGGTAGACGGCGGAGGCGCCGGCCGCTTCGGCCGCGTCCTTGATCGCGCGGCGCTCCACCTGGGTGGAGCCGCAGGGCACGCAGACGATGATCCGCGGGCTGGGCGTCAAGAGGCTCCTGGGATGAACCATCTTGATGAACTGCTTGATCATCTGCTCGGTGACGATGAAGTCGGCGATCACGCCGTCCTTCATCGGCCGGATGGTCTCGATGTTGCCGGGCACCTTGCCGAGCATCGCCTTGGCCTCGGTGCCGACGGCCTGGATCATCTTCTTGCCGTTCGGCCCGCCCTCGTGGCGGATCGCGACGACCGAGGGTTCGTCGAGCACGATGCCCTTGCCGCGCACGTAGATCAGCGTGTTGGCAGTGCCGAGGTCGATCGCGAGGTCGGTGGAGAAGTAGCGTCGCAAGGAAGCGAACATGGATGTGGGGCGAGGCTTGAGCGTCGCGCTTGGCTGGGCGCGGCCCGCGTTGGCGTTCGAAGGCGCAGCGGGCTCGGCGGGGTTCGGGCGGTGGGGCCGCCGGCTTCGTTCGGCGGCCTCGGCGGATGCTGGATGAAGGGGCTCCGGCGCCTTCGGATGCGAGCATCCATGCGGGTTGCCGGCCGCCCAAAAAAGTGGCGGGATGATACCCGAGGGCCCACCCGAGAGATACTCGCCGGCCGCCGCGAAACGCCTTGTTTCCGCGCCCTTTCGCACCCTCTGGCCCACCGCTTGTCCATGGCCCTGACCCCCTCCGATGTCGGCCGCATCGCGCACCTGGCGCGGCTCGAACTCGATGCCGCCGAACAGGCGGCGATGCTCGAACAGCTCAACGGCTTCTTCGCGATCGTCGAGCGCATGCGCGCGGTCGACACCACCGGCGTCGCGCCGCTGTACACGCCGCTGTCGGCGGTGCAGGAGGTGGCGCTGCGGCTGCGCGAGGACGCGACGGCCGAGTGCATCGATCGCGAGGCCAACCAGGCCAGCGCGCCCGCGGTGCAGGACGGCCTGTTCCTCGTGCCGCGCGTGATCGAGTGAGGCGATGAGCACGCAGCTGCACGAGCTCGGCGTGGCCGAGCTGGGCGAGGCGCTCGCGGCCGGGCGGACGTCGAGCGTCGAGGTCACGCGCCACCTGCTCGGCCGCGTGGCCGCGGCCACCGGGCTCGGCGCCTTCCTCGTCGTCGATGCCGAGGCCGCGCTCGCCCATGCGCGCGCGGCCGACGCGCGGCGCGCGCAGGGCGAGCCGCGCGGCGCGCTCGACGGCGTGCCGATCGCGCACAAGGACATCTTCGTCACCGCCGAGCTGCCGACCACCGCCGCGTCGAAGATGCTCGTCGGCCGCGGCGCAGGTTCCGGCGGCTACCGCTCGCCCTTCGACGCCGCCGTCGTCGCGAAGCTCGCGGCCGCCGGCACCGTGACGCTCGGCAAGCTCAACTGCGACGAGTTCGCGATGGGCGGCAGCAACGAGAACTCGGCCTTCATGCCGGCGCGCAACCCGTGGGACCGTACGCGGATTCCCGGCGGCTCGTCGGGCGGCTCGGCCGCCGCGGTGGCCGCGCGGCTGCTGCCGGCCGCGACCGGCACCGACACCGGCGGCTCGGTGCGCCAGCCCGCGTCGCTGTGCGGCGTCACCGGCATCAAGCCGACCTACGGCCGCTGCTCGCGCTTCGGGATGATCGCGTTCGCGTCGAGCCTCGACCAGGCCGGGCCGATCGCGCGCTCGGCGTCCGACTGCGCCGCGCTGCTTCAGGCGATGAGCGGCTTCGACGCCCGCGACGCCACCAGTGCCGAGCAGCCGGTGCCCGACTTCGCCGCGGCGCTGCACACGCCGCGCGCCGGCGCGAGCGGATCGAAGCCGCTGGCCGGCCTGCGCATCGGGCTGCCGAAGGAGTTCTTCGGCACCGGCGTCGCGGCCGACGTGAACGATGCGGTGCGCGCCGCGCTCGCGCGCTGTGCCGAACTGGGCGCAGCGCTCGTCGAGGTGAGCCTGCCGCGCACCGAGCTGTCGATCCCCGTCTACTACATCATCGCGCCGGCCGAAGCGAGCTCGAACCTGAGCCGCTACGACGGCGTGCGCTACGGGCACCGCGCGGCCAACGCATCGGACCTGCTCGACCTCTACCGCAAGAGCCGCAGCGAAGGCTTCGGCGCCGAGGTCAAGCGCCGCATCATGATCGGTACCTACGTGCTCAGCCACGGCTACTACGACGCCTACTACCTGCAGGCGCAGAAGCTGCGCCGCATGATCGCCGACGACTTCCAGGCCGCCTTCGCGCGCTGCGACGTGATCGCCGGGCCGGTCGCGCCGACGGTCGCGCGGCCGATCGGCTCGCAGACCGATCCGGTCGCCGAATACCTCGCCGACATCTTCACGCTGCCGGCGAGCCTGGCCGGCCTGCCGGCGATGAGCCTGCCGGCGGGCTTCGGCGAAGCGGGCTTGCCGGTCGGCCTCCAGCTGATCGGCAACTACTGGCAGGAGGCCGCGCTGCTGCACGCGGCGCACGCGTTCCAGCAGGCGACCGACTTCCACCTGCGCGCGCCGGAGGGCTGCTGAGATGCCGGCCCCGTTGATCCGCGGCCACGAAGTCGTCATCGGCTTCGAGACGCACACCCAGCTTTCCACCGCGTCGAAGATCTTCTCGACCGCCTCGACCGCCTTCGGCGCGGCGCCGAACACGCAGGCCAGCGTGGTCGATCTCGCGCTGCCGGGGACGCTGCCGGTGATGAACCGCGGCGCGGTCGAGCGCGCGATCCGCTTCGGCCTGGCCGTCGGCGGGCAGATCGCGCCGCTGTCGATCTTCGCGCGCAAGAACTACTTCTATCCCGACCTGCCCAAGGGCTACCAGATCAGCCAGTACGAGCTGCCGGTGGTGCAGGGCGGCGCGGTGAAGTTCATGCTCGACGGCGCCGAGCGCAGCGTGCGGCTGACCCGCGCGCACCTGGAGGAAGACGCCGGCAAGTCGGTGCACGACGCCGTCGACGGCATGAGCGGCATCGACCTCAACCGCGCCGGCACGCCGCTGCTGGAGATCGTCTCCGAGCCCGAGATGCGTTCGAGCAAGGAGGCCGTCGAGTACGCGCGCGCCCTGCACCAGCTCGTCGTCTGGCTCGGCATCTGCGACGGCAACATGCAGGAGGGCAGCTTCCGCTGCGACGCGAACGTCTCGGTGCGCAAGCCCGGCGCGCCCTTCGGCACGCGCCGCGAGATCAAGAACCTCAACAGCTTCCGCTTCCTGCAGCAGGCGATCGACTTCGAGGTGCAGTGGCAGATCGACCAGCTCGAGGACGGCCTCGCGATCCAGCAGGCCACCGTGCTGTTCGACCCCGACACCGGTGAGACGCGCGCGATGCGCACCAAGGAAGACGCGCACGACTACCGCTACTTTCCCGACCCGGACCTGCCGCCGCTGGTGATCGAGCCGGCGTGGATCGAGCGGGTCCGCTCCGGGATGCCGGAGTTGCCGGCGGCGATGGCGGAGCGGTTCGTGCGCGAGGACGGCCTGTCGGCGCAGGACGCCGCCGCGATGACGCAGAGCCTCGCGTTCGCGCGCTACTACGAGGCAGTGAAGGCGGCCGGCGCGCCGGCGAAGCTCGCCGCGAACTGGCTGATGGGCGAGGTGTCGCGGCGGCTGAACGCCGAGCAGGTCGACATCGCGGCGATCCCGATCGATGCCGCGACGCTCGCCGCGCTGATCGCGCGCGTCGCCGACGGCACCGTCTCGAACGCCGGCGCGAAGCAGGTGCTCGAGGCGCTGTGGTCCGGCGAGCGCGCGGTCGACGCCGTCATCGAGGCCAGGGGCCTGAAGCAGGTGTCCGACGCGGGCGCCCTTGACGCCATCGTCGATCAGGTGCTCGCCGCGAATCCGAAATCCGTCGACGAATACCGCGCCGGCAAGGACAAGGCGCTGAACGCGCTGGTCGGCCAGGCGATGAAGGCGAGCCAGGGCAAGGCGAATCCGGCGCAGATCACCGAACTGCTGAAGGCCCGGTTGAGCCGCTGAGTCGCGGCCGTCGCGAACGCTGCTTCAGCGTTTGAGCGTCGCCGGCGCGCTCGCCGGTGCAGCGGCTGCCGCCAGCGGCTTGCCGGTCGCGCTGGGCGGCGCGCCGATCGAGCCCGGCTCGGCACCGGCCCACAGCTTCTTCAGGTGCGCGAGCTCGGCGTCGTACAGCGCGTCGATCCGCTCGGCCTCGACCTTCTGGTTCGCCGCGATCGATTCCTGCGCCTCGATGCTCACGTCCACCGCTTCGATCTGCTGCCTCAGCTTGATCGGCAGCGTCTTGCCGACATAGAACTCGGCCTCGTCGCCCAGCGGCTTGCGCTCCTTGCGCAGATCGGCGACGCGCTGCTCGGAGCGTTTGATCGCGTCCTGCACCACGCCCTTGGCCGCCTCGCGCGCCTTCGCGTGCGCAGCGTCGTTCGGGTAGCGCGCGAGCAGGTTGCGGTCGCGCCGGATCGCCTCCTGCTTGGTCACGCGCTCCTGGTTGCGGCGGCGCTCGGCCTCGTCGCGCGCCGCGCGTTCCTCGCTGGTGTACGAAGGCTCGCGCACGTTGCGCACCGAGCCGTCGCTGTTGAGCACGCGCTGTTCGCGGTCGTTGCACTCGGGGATCGGCCGGTCGGAGGTGAGCTTGCGGCCGGCGGCGTTGGTGCACGTGTAGATCGCCGTGCCGGCCGAGCGCTCCTGGGCGGACACGGGCGGCGCCGCGAACGGCGCGAGCACGAGGGCGGCGGCAAGCAGGAGGCGCGAAGCGTTCATCGGGGGCGCGGTCGGATCGATCGGGCGGATCGGCGAAGCATCGGGCCTTCTAGACGCCGTAGCGCACCCGGTAGGCCTCGACGCGCGGCAGATGTCGCGAAAGTTCGTTATCGGCCTGGGCCGCCAAATACTGAAGCAGGTCGGCCAGCGTCGCGATCGTGACGACCTTCAGGCCGAGTGCACGCTCGACGCTCTGGACGCCGCTCAGGCGGCTCTCCTCGGCCTGCACGCCCGGCTCGCCGGCCGCGTCGCTCGCGCGCTCCTGCCGGTCGAGCGCGATCGCGATGCCGCAGGGCTCGGCGCCCGCGGCGCGGATCAGCTCGGCGGCCTCGCGCTTCGAGGCGCCGTCGGTGATCACGTCGTCGATCACCAGCACGCGGCCACGCAGGGGCGCGCCGACCAGCATGCCGCCCTCGCCGTGCGCCTTCGCCTCCTTGCGGTTGTAGGCGTAGGGCACGTTGCGGCCGAGCCGCGCGAGCTCGACCGCCACCGCCGCCGCGAGCGTGATGCCCTTGTAGGCCGGGCCGAAGATCATGTCGAAGGCCAGGTTCGAGGCGATCAGCCGGCGCGCGTAGAACTCGGCGAGCCGGCCGAGCTTTGCGCCGTCGTCGAACAAGCCGGCGTTGAAGAAGTAGGGCGACTGACGGCCGGCCTTGGTCGTGAACTCGCCGAAGCGCAGCACGCCGGCATCGACCGCGAAGGCCACAAAATCCTGCGCCAGCGCGTCGCTCGTTCGTGTGCTCAGCGGCGTGCTCATACCTGGAGTGAAAGCTGTGTGGCGACTCGTCTCGCTCAACCTGAACGGCATCCGCTCCGCAGCCAGCAAAGGCTGGGTCGAGTGGGTCGAAAAGAGCGGCGTGGATTGTATGGGGGTGCAGGAGCTGAAGGCCCAAGCCGGCGACCTCACCGACGCCTTGCGCACCGTCGCCGGCATGCCCGGCCACTTCCACTGCGCGGTGAAGAAGGGCTACTCGGGCGTCGGCCTGTACACGCGCAAGACACCGAGCGAGGTGATCACCGGCATCGGCGTGCCCGAGTTCGACGACGAAGGCCGCTACGTCGAGGCGCGCTTCGACACGCCGCGGCGCAAGCTTTCGATCATCAGCTGCTATTTCCCGAGCGGCTCGGCCGGGCCCGAGCGGCAGGCCTCCAAGTTCCGCTTCCTCGAGGCCTTCTTTCCCTACCTGGAGCTGCTGAAGGCGACGCGCGAATTCATCCTGGTCGGCGACGTGAACATCGCGCACCGCGAGATCGACCTGAAGAACTGGCGCAGCAACCAGAAGAACTCCGGCTTCCTGCCCGAGGAGCGCGCCTGGATGACGCGTGCGCTCGGCGCCGAGGCCGACCAGCTCGGGCTGATCGACGTGCACCGCAGCCTGCGCCCCGACGACACCGGCGAGGCCTACACCTGGTGGAGCAACCGCGGCGCGGCCTGGGCCAACAACGTCGGCTGGCGCATCGACTACCAGCTCGCGACGCCGGCGCTCGCCGCGACGGCCCGCGCGGTCAGCGTCTACAAGGCGCAGCGCTTCTCGGACCACGCGCCGCTGATCGTCGACTACGAGCTCCAGCTCTAGGCGGCGGGCTCACGGCAGCTTCAGCGCCTTCACCACCTCGTCCCACGGCACCCGCTTGAAGTTCTGCGGGCCGTCGGGCAGGCGCTTGTGGCCGTCCTGCACGACGAGCAGGCCGTTCGGGAACGCCGGTGGCGCAGCGCCTGCGCCGCGCGCGTCGATGTCGTCGTCTTCCTGCGATCAGTCGAGTGTGTACTTGAGGCTCAGCCGCACGGTGCGGCCGTAGGTCTCCCATTGGGCGTTGCGCGCGCGCTGGCCGGCGTACACGGAGTACGGCGCGTCGTTCAGGTTCAGCAGCTCGAAGGAGAGCTGCCAGGCCTTGCTCGGCGACCAGCGCGCCGACAAGTCCAGCTGCGTCTGCGCATCGACGTAGAGATCGCGGCCCGCGTCGAGCACGTCGCTCACCTCGAGCAGGTAGCGCGACTTGTGGTTGGCCGCGAGCCGCAGGCTGAAGGCGTCGTTCTCGTAGCCGAGCATCAGGTTCACGATGCGGTCCGACTGGCTTGGCAGCGGGATCGAACGCGACACCGCCGCGCCGCCGTCGAAGCGCTCGATGCGCGCGTCGCTCTTCGAGAAGGTCGCGTTCGCGCCCAGCAGCAGAGCGCCCCAGGCGCCGGGCAGCACGCCCTTCAGGCTCTGCGACCACGCGAGCTCGACGCCGTAGACCTTCGCCTTGTCGCCGTTGGCGAAGCTGATCGCCTCGTCGAAGCCTTCCCAGCGCCCGGGCGTGCCGGCCAGGTCGGTCGGGTAGACGAAGTCGCGGATGCGCTTGTGGAAGCCGTAGGCCGAGATCACGCCCGCGAAGCCCAGCCGGCGCTCGATGCCCAGATCGAGGTTGGTCGATCGCAGCGGGCGCAGCTCGGGGTTGCCGAACGCGGCTTCGTCGCCTTCGATCGCGAAGCCGGGCGCGAGCTGCCCGAAGGTCGGCCGCACGACCGACTTGCTGAAGGCGGCGCGCACCGCGGTGTCGTCGTCGAGATCGCGACGCAGGTGCAGGCCGGGCAGCCAGTGGCGGTCCTTGCGATCCGTCGTCGTCGGCACGAATTCGCCGTCGAGCAGGCCGCTGCCCTTGGCCTTGAAGCGCGTGCCCTCGTAGCGCAGGCCGGTGATGGCCTTCCAGCCGGCCAGCTCGAACTTGCCCTGCAGGTAGGCGGCGTCGATGTCCTCCTTCATGCGGAAGTTGTTGATCGTCGATTCCTCGTCGTCGACGAAGGGGTCGAGGTCGATGCCGCCGACCAGCGCGCGCAGCGGCGCGGCCTCGATGCCCGGGCCGAAGGCGCCGAGCGGGTAGTCCGGCGACGGGCCGGCATAGGCGCCCAGGCCGCGCTGCGCATCCGGCAGCGAGAACGGCGGGTCCCCGAAGTCCTGGAGGATCCAGGTCGTCTGCGCGCTCGTCTTCGTGCGCCGGCTGGCCTTGGCGCCGAACTTCACTTCCGCCGGCGCGCCGAAGGCCGCGAGCCGGCGCGCGAGGTCGAAGCGCAGGTTGCGTTCGCGGTCCTTGACGAGCATGCGCTCCAGCTCGATCTCGTCGAGCTCGTAGCCCGCCGCGTCGTTGATCGCCGCCGGGCCGACGAGCCGCGGCGTGCGCGTGTTCTCGAAGCCCACGTCGGCGAAGTCGCCGCCGTCGAAGCTGGCGCCGGCGATGTGCGGCGGCGTGTGCTCGCTCGAACGGCTCACGCCGAAGGCGGCGTTGGCCGACCAGTCGCCGAAGCGCTGCTCGGTGCCGAGCACCAGCGATTCGATGCGCTGCGTCTCCTTGCGGTCCTTCAGCTCGCGCGTGCTTTCCGCGTCGCCGAGCGCGCCGGCCGGCTGCGCGGCGGCGAAGGCGATGCCGTGCGCGAGCCGGCGCTCGTCGTCGGTGAAGCGGCTGCTCATCGCGCGCAGCGTGTAGGCGCTGCCTTGCGCGGGCCGCAGCTCCAGGTTCAAGGCGCCGCCGACGCGGTCGCGGGTGATGCGGTAGTCGCGGCGCTCGAACGACTCGAGCGCGTCGGCGTCCCATGCGCCGCCGGTCTCGACGTTCTTCGAGCCGAACCTGCGGCGCTCGGCGTTCAGGCCGAGCGCGACGCCCAGCCTGCCGTCGAGGAAGCGGTCGGCGAACACCAGCGAGCCGTAGGGGCTGCTGCGGTCCGTCTGCCGGTTGTTCGACGCGCCCAGCTCCACCGACAGCAGCCGCGCCTTCAGGTCGAAGGCCGACAGCGACTTGACTTCGATCGTGCCGCCCAGCGAGTTCGCGTCCATTTCAGGTGTCAGCGTCTTGATCACCTCCAGCGAGCCGATCAGCGACGAAGGCAGCACGTCGAGCATCACCGCGCGGCGGTCGCGCTCGGGCGACGGCACCAGGCTGCCGTGGATCGTGACCGCGTTCAGGTCGGGCCCGAGGCCGCGCACCCGCACGTAGCGGCCCTCGCCCTGGTCGCGCTCGATCGACACGCCCGGCAGCCGCTGCAGCGCCTCGGCCGCGTTCTTGTCGGGCAGGCGGCCGATGCCGTCGCTGCGCACCACGCTGCGGATGTCGGAGGCCAGCTCCTGGTCGTCGAGCGCGCGGTCGGCCGCAGCGGCCTGGCCGCGCACGACCACCGGCACGAGCGCCGTGCCGGCGTCGGCGGCGGGCGCCGGCGTGCCCTGCGCCATGGCGCCTCCCGCGGCGAGCCAGGCGGCAAGCGCCAGCAGGCCCGGGCGCGGCCGGCGCGTCGGTTCGTATCGATCGGGGTGTCGCATGTGCTCGCTCCTCGCATCCCTTGGACCCGGAAGGAGCGCGACGCTAGGAAGGCCGAGTGTCGATGCGGTGACGCGCGGCGCGCCCGGCCCGCGCTGCGCCCGCCCGCGGCGGCGCGCGAGCCGAATCGACCGGCGCCCGGCGCCCCGGCCCGGCCGTCGCCGCGCCCGGCGCGGGCGCGGCCGGCTTCGCCGCGTGAGCCGAAACGACCCTGAGGCCGCGGCGCCACGCGGCGGGCGGCTGCCACGCGAGCGTCACGAACCGCCCCGAGCATCGCGCGCTCGATGCGGCTCGCCCGTCCTTCCATCCACCGCCTGCTCCGTTTCGGCGTGCCGGCCGCGGCCGCGGCGCTGGCCTGCACCTATCTGGCCTTCGGCGAGCTCAAGCCGCAGGCGGCCTGGCGCGGGCTCGACGTCCTCGGCGAAGGCGGCACCGCGCTGCTCGCCGCGGCCTGGATGGCGCTGGTGCTCGCCAGCCGCCCGGCCGGCCGGGTGACCGCGCTGCTCGCGCTGGGCCTCGGCTGCGTCGCGCTCGGCGCCTGGGCCGATGCGCTCGACGAGATCGTCTCGATGCAGGCCGCGCCGGGGCGCTTCGACAAGTGGATCGAGTCCGGCCTCCCGCCGCTGGGCATGCTGCTGCTGACGGCCGGGCTGGTCGGCTGGCGGCGCGAGCAGTTCGAGCTCTCCGAGCACATGGCGCAGCGCGAGCGGCTGTTCCGCGACCACCGCGCCTTCGACCGCATCACCCAGCTCGCCGACACCGGCTACCTGCGCGAGCAGCTCGCGCTCGACGCCGCGCGCCGGCCCGGTACGCCGGCGGCGCTGCTGATGCTGGAGATCGAGGGCCTGCCGCCGCTGCTGCACGAACACGGCCGGCGCGACGCGGTGCGCGCGCTGCGCGCGGTGACGCACCAGCTGCTGCTGAACCTGCGCCGCAGCGACTTGCTGTGCCGCGCGGCCGGCGACCGCTTCGTGGTGCTGCTGCCCGCCACTGGCGCGGCCGAGGCCGGGCGCCGCGCGGCCCACCTTGCGCGCATGGTGCAGCTGACGGCCTTCGAGGCCGGCAACGCCGCGTGGCCGCTCGGCCTGCGCTGGGCCTGCGTCGCCGCGACGCCTGCGGACGACGCGGCCGCGCTGCTGCGCCGCCTCGCGGACGACCTGCAGACGGGCGCCGTGCCCGCGCGCGCCGCCGCGGCCACCTGAGGCCCGATGCGCACCGCGCCCTTGGCCGGCCTCGCCGGCGCCTGCTACGAGGCGGGCACGCCGCTGATCCCCGCGGCGCACCAGTCGGCGCTGGTGCTCGAGCAGCTCGAAGCCCTCGACCGCGATCCGGCCGCCGCGCTGCAGCGCGCCGGGTTGACCGCCGCGCGCCTGCGCGCGCCGGGCGCGCTGCTGACGCCGCTGCAGTACCTGGAGCTGCTGCGCGCTGCGCGCACGCTGCTCGGCGAGCGCGAGGCCGCCTTCGTGCTCGGCCAGGCGCTGCTGCCCGGGCACTTCGGCGCCGCGAGCCACGCCCTGCTGCGCGCGCCGACGCTGCGACGCGCGCTCGAGGTGCTGGTGGCGCACCCGGCGCGGCTGAGCCCGCTGCTCGCCGCGCACTGGGTCGTCGAAGGGCCGCTGTGCGCGCTCTACTTCACCGAGACCGGCGCCAGCGGCGGCCTGCGCGCCTTCCTCGTCGAGCTGCAGATGGCGGCGGTGGTGTCGATGGCCGACTGGCTCGCCGGCGAGCGGCTGCCCTGGCGCTGCTGCTTCAACCGCGCGCCGCCGCGCGACACCGAGGCGCACGAGGCGCATCTCGGCACGCGGCTGCGCTTCGATTGCCGCATCGACGCGATGCTGATCGACGCCGCCTGGCTCGACCGCCCCTGGCCCGGCCTCGGCCCGCGCGCCGCCGCGGCGCTGCCGGCCGCGACGCTGGCGCGCCAGGCCGAGGCCGAGGAGCCGCGCCACGCGCTGCTGTCGCGGCTGTACCGCCACCTGCTCGCCGCCTGCCTGCCGCCGCTCGCGGCGCCGGCGCCTTCGCTGGAGCCGACCGCCGCGCACTTCGGGCTGAGCCCGGCGACCTTCAAGCGCCGGCTCGCCGCGCACGGCACGCATTTCCAGGCGGAGCTGGACCAAGCGCGCGCGCATGTCGCGCTGCTGCTGATCCACTGCCGCGGCCAGGGCAACGACGAAGTCGCGCGCCAGCTCGGCTTCAACGACGCGGCCAACTTCCGCCGCTCGCTCAAGCGCTGGACCGGCCTCACGCCGGCACGCCTGCGCGAAGCGCTCGGGCTGGCCTGAAAGCTCGCGGACGAAGCCGGCCGGCCGGGCGTGCGGCCGGCCGGCGGTGCGCAGGCTCCCTGCGGCTTACAGCCCCTGCGCATACTCGTCGCGCAGACCGGCGTCGATCTTCTCCAGGTAGCCGGTGGCGCGGCTGGGGTCGAAGCTGCCGGAGAAGTAGTACGCCAGGCCTTCGCGCAGGCCGCCGCCGTCGGCGATGCGTTGCGCGAGGTTCGCCGCGCCGACGTCGAGCTGCAGCGTGATGCTGTTGTCGTAGTCCTCGCGGCTGACGCTGCGGCCGCCGACGCGCGGGTTGTTCGGGCCGCCCGCCGACCATTCGCCGCCGTCGAGGAAGTTGCCGGAGATCTGCAGCAGGCCGCGCGAGGCGTTGTCGCCGCGGTCGAGGTCGCCGCGATGCCGCATCGCTTCGAGGTACTGGTCCGGGTTCGAGCTGTTGCCGAAGCCCCAGGACTCGGTCTGCACCTGCGCGCGCAGCAGCTCCGGCGGGATGCCGTAGCGCGCGGCGGCTTCGTCGACGGCGGCGGCGAAGTCGTGCTCGTCGTGGATCTGCGCGTCGCGCCGGCGGGCTTCCTCGGGGCTGCGGATCGGCACGAAGGTGAGATCGCCCGGATCGAAGCTGCGGTCCAGCGCATCGAGGCTGGTGGCGCGCGCCCCGCGCGGTGCGTCCACGGGTGGGGCGGCGTCGGCCGGCGTCTGCGTGTAGGCGGGTGCGTCGGGCGGCGCGGCGGGTGGGGCCCAGGCCGGCGGCGGCGCTGCGAAGGCCGGCGTGACGGGCGGCGCTTCCGACGGCCGCGGCGCCGCGGAGGGGCTGTCGTCCAGGCGGTCGAGGATGAAGCTGAGCAGCACTTGCTGGAACAGCTGCTCGAGCATCTGCATGGCGAACTCGAGCGTCTCGATGCGCTCGGAGCGGGGGCCGGCCGTTTCGTCCAGCGGCGACAGCTGGGTCACTTGGCGCGTCGCGGAGATCGGTGAGAGAAGCATGGCTCGGCAAACGGCATGACGGCGTTGCCGTCTTGTGGCACGGCGCGCGGCGCAGACGGTGCGCTCCAGCGAAGCGGCCGGCTCCGAAACGAAGCCGCGGCGCGCTCAGGCGCGCGCCAGGCGCTCGAGCACGGCGTCGGCCATCGCGTGCGCGAGCGCGCCGTTCGCGTGGAGCACGCGGTCGAGGTTCTCGGACTCGAGCAGCCGGGCCTCGGCCTCGCTCGCGGCGCGCACGATGATCGGGATGGCCGGGTTCAGCGCGCGCGCGGTCGCGATCATCGGCCGCAGCTCGGTGCTGTCGGGCACCGCGATCACCAGCAGCCCGGCGCGCGCGATGTGCGCCTGCACCAGCGTGGCCGGATCGCAGGCATCGCCGGCGACGGCGGCGCGCCCTTCGTCGCGCAGCGCCTGCACCCGCTCGCGGTTCTGCTCGACGACGACGTAAGGCCGCTTGGCCGCGTCGAGCGCCTGCGCGAGGTGCCGCCCGATCGTGCCGTAGCCGACCAGCACCGCCTGCTTCGCGAGGAAGCGGTCGTCGGTGCTCGGCGGCAAGGCCGCGAGCGGGTCATCGCGCGCTTCGAGCCGGCGCGCGAAGGCCGACTTCGCCAGCACCCAGCGCTCCAGCGGCCCGACCAGCGTGAACAGCAGCGGGTTTAGCGCGATCGACAGCAGCGCCGCGGCGACCACCAGGCTCTGCGCCTCGCCGGGCAGCACGCCGAGCTTGGTGCCGAGCGCGATCAGGATGAACGAGAACTCGCCGATCTGCGCCAGGCTCACCGAGACCGTCAGCGCGCTGTGGAGCGGGTAGCGCAGCGCCAGCACCAGCACCGCCGCGGCGAGCGACTTGCCCAGCATCACCACCGCCACCACGGCGAGCACCTGCAGCGGCCGATCGAGCATCACGCGCGGGTCGAACAGCATGCCCACCGAGACGAAGAACAGCACCGCGAAGGCGTCGCGAAACGGCAGCGACTCGTCGGCCGCGCGGTGGCTGAACTCCGACTCGCGCAGCACCAGCCCGGCGAAGAACGCGCCGAGCGCGACCGACACCCCGAACAGCGCCGACGCCGCATACGCGAGCCCGACCGCCACCGCGATGACGCACAGCGTGAACAGCTCGCGCGAGCCGGTGCGCGAGATCTGCCACAAGAGCCACGGCAGCACGCGCCGCCCGGCCAGCAGCATCACGCCGACGAAGGCGGCCACCGCAAGCACCGTCTTCGCGAGCGGCCAGCCCAGCTCGGCCATGCCGCGCGCCTGCGGGCCCACCAGCACCGGCAGCAGCACCAGCACCAGCACCATCGCCAGGTCCTCGACGACCAGCCATCCGACCGCGATGCGGCCGTTGCGGCTGTCGAGCAGGCCGCGCGCCTCGAGCGCGCGCAGCAGCACGACGGTGCTCGCGACCGACAGCGCGACGCCGAAGACGATCGCGCCCTGCAGCGGCCAGCCCCAGGCCAGCGCGAGCGCGGCGCCGAGCGCGGTCGCCACCGCCATCTGCACCACCGCGCCGGGCAGCGCGATGCGACGCACCGCGAGCAGGTCGTCGATCGAGAAATGCAGCCCCACGCCGAACATCAGCAGCATCACGCCGACCTCGGCCAGCTGCATTGCAAGCGGCACGTCGGCGACGAAGCCCGGCGTGTGCGGCCCGATCAGCGCGCCGGCGACCAGGTAGCCGACCAGCGCCGGCAGCCGCGCCAGCATCGCGAGCCAGCCCAGCACCAGCGCCAGCCCCAGCGCCGCGGCCAGCGTGACGATCAAGGGCATCGAGTCGTGCATGGCCGGTGCGGGCAAGCAGCGGGCGGGCTACTCGCGGAATTGGCAGCCGCCGGGCTGCAGGGCCTTCTGGCCGATGCGCGCGTAGCGCGTGCCGTCGTGGCGGTAGACGGGCATGCAGCCGCCCGGGTTGGCGACGCCGAGGTCGGGCCAGCCGGCGTTCGACGTCGGCTGGCGCACGACCTCGACGCCGGGCACGAACGCCATCGGCATCGACCAGCGCCCGTTCGCATCGACGGCCAAAAGCGCGACGTTGCCGCCCTGCGTCTCGGCGAAGCAGCGCGACGGCCCGAGGTAGACCAGCACGCCGGCCGGCCGGCCCGCTTCGAGCGCGATCGATTCGAGCTGCGGCTTCAGCACGCTCGCGCAGCCTTCGATCGCGAACGTGCCGCCGTCGCGCGGCTTCAGGCCGGCGGCCTCGAGCACCGCGGCGCGCTGCGCCGCATCCAGCGGCTCGGCGGCCGCCGGGGCGGTGGCCGCGGCGGCCAGCCAGGCGAGGTGACAGCACAGAACACGGAGGGCCATCGCGGGCGGTCGAGTGGGGTCGCGACGATTGTGTGGGGAGCGACGGCTAGCATCCGGCATGCATCGCGATCCCGCCTTGACGAAGCCGCAGGCCGGCGCGTGGTGGCGCTCGGCCAGCCTGCCGCCGTGGTCGCTGGCGGTGCCGCTGCTCGCGGCGCTGGTGCTCGCGGCGGCCTGGGGCCGCGCGCCGGGTGCGCTCGCCGCGGCGGCGATCGGCGCGGCGCTCGTGGCCGCGGTGCTGTCGGCGGTGCATCACGCCGAGGTCGTTGCGCACCGCGTCGGCGAGCCCTTCGGCACACTGGTGCTCGCGGTCGCGGTCACGGTGATCGAGGTGGCGCTGATCGTCGCCTTGATGTTCGCCGGCGGCGAGGCCGCCGCCTCGCTGGCGCGCGACACGGTGTTCGCCGCGATCATGATCGTCGCCAACGGCGTCGTCGGCCTGTGCCTGGTGGTCGGCGGCGTGCGGCACCACGTGCTGCGCTTCCGCGTCGACGGCACCAGCCCGGCGCTGGCCGCGCTCGCGGCGCTGGCCGGTCTCGCGCTGGTGCTGCCGGCCTTCACCACCACCACCGGCGGGCCGACCTACAGCGGCTCGCAGCTCGCGTTCGCGGGCGTCGCCTCGCTCGCGCTGTACGGCGTGTTCGTCTTCGTGCAGACGGTGCGCCATCGCGACTACTTCCTGCCCGAGGAGCACGAGTCCGACCCGAGCGCGCATGCGGCGCCGCCGTCCGACGCGGCCGCGTGGTCGGCGCTCGGCCTGCTGCTGGTGTCGCTGGTCGCGGTGGTCGGCCTGGCGAAGACGCTCGCGCCGCTGATCGAGGCCGGCGTGCGCGCGGCCGGCGCACCGCCGGCCTTCGTCGGCGTGCTGATCGCGCTGATCGTGCTCGCGCCCGAGACCTGGGCCGCGGTGCGCGCCGCGATGGCCAACCGCCTACAGACCAGCCTGAACCTCGCGCTCGGCTCGGGGCTCGCGAGCATCGGCCTGACGATCCCCGTCGTCGCCGCGGTGTCGATGTTCTTCCCGCACCCGCTGGTGCTGGGCCTGCCCGCCAAGGAGCTCGTGCTGCTGACGCTGACGCTCGTCGTCGGCGTGTTGACGCTGGGCAGCGGCCGCGCGACCGTGATGCAGGGCGCCGTGCACCTGGCGCTGTTCGCGGCCTTCCTGTTCCTCGCGATCGTGCCCTAGCAATGGAGCCCCCACGTCGCTTCGCTCCTGCCCCCGGGGCCACGAAGGGGCCCCTTCGTGGCCTTTGGGGCGCTCAGCGGCTTCGGGCGGCCGTGCGCCGCTGAGATCGATGTACGCGCCCTTCTTCGGTCTGAAGCGCGAGCCCTTCTCGATCGCGCCCGATCCGCGCTATCTGTTCATGAGCGAGCGCCACCGCGAGGCGCTCGCGCACCTGCTCTACGGCGTGCGCGCAGGCGGCGGCTTCGTGCTGCTCACGGGCGAGATCGGCGCCGGCAAGACGACGGTGTGCCGCTGCTTCCTCGAGCAGATCCCCAAGCGTTGCAACGTCGCCTACATCTTCAATCCGCGCCTCACCGTCGAGGAGCTGCTGCGCTCGATCTGCGAGGAGTTCCACGTGCCGCTGCCGGCGCGCGACGCGGCCGCGCCGGCGAAGCTGACGATCAAGGAGTACCTGGATCCGCTCAACGAGTACCTGCTCACGACGCACGCGGTCGGCCAGAACAACGTGCTCATCATCGACGAGGCGCAGCAGCTCTCGGCCGAGGTGCTCGAGCAACTGCGGCTGCTGACCAACCTCGAGACGACCGAGCGCAAGCTGCTGCAGGTGATCCTGATCGGCCAGCCCGAGCTGCGCGAGGTGCTCGCGCGGCCCGAGCTGGAGCAGCTCGCGCAGCGCGTGATCGCGCGCTTCCACCTCGGCGCGCTGTCCGAGGAGGAAACCGCGCAGTACGTGACGCACCGGCTCGAGGTGGCGGGGCTCAAGCGCTCGATGCCGTTCAGCGACGAGGCCATCGCGCTGGTGCACCGGCTCGCGCGCGGCGTGCCCCGGCGCATCAACCTGCTGTGCGACCGCGCGATGCTCGGCGCCTACGCCGCCGGCCAGCCGCGCATCGGCCGCATGCTGGTGCGGCAGGCGGCTGCCGAGGTGTTCGACGACACGCCCCCGGCGCGCGCTGGGGCCTCGGGCTTCGCGCCCACCGGCGCTGCCGCGGCGATGAGCGCGCCGGCGCGCTGGCCGCGCGGCGCGGTGCTGGCCGCCGGCATGGCGATCGGCGCGGTGGGCGCCGCGATCGTCGGCTGGGGCCTGGCGACGCGGCCGGTGCCGAGCGCGCCGCTCGCGAGCGCGCCCCCGGCGGCGGCGCCGGCCGCGTCGGCGGCGCCGCGGGCTGCGCCATCGGCATCGGCACCGGCGGCTGACGCGGCCTCGGCCGCGGCGCCGGGCGGCTCG
>NZ_DASTPW010000021.1:0-99757 GCF_035762065.1 Methylibium sp. | reverse complement strand
GGCGCAGGACGACATGCGGCGCTTTCGCGTCACCACCGCGAGCAGCGACAACGACCTGATCGACCTGTTCGGCTTCCACGTCGCGCGCGAGCAGATCAGCCTGCGGCCCTGGAGCGGCGAGCGCGTCGCGCCCGGCTACGGCTTCTATCCGAAGGCGCCCGGCTCGCCGGTCCAGGAGGAAGACAAGGGCTGGGGACTGTTCGAAGACGCGCCCGGCGCGCCCGGCACGCAAGGCGCCGCGACGACCGCCGCGCCCGCCGCGGCGCCGGCCGCGGCCGCACCCGCCGCGAACAAGCCGGCTGCGCCGAAGGCCGACGCGAAGGCGCCCGCCGCCGCGCTCGACAACGCGACGATCCGCGTCTCGGTCGAGAAGGTCGACCAGCTCATCAACCTGATGGGCGAGCTCGTCATCACGCAGGCGATGCTGGCGCAGAACAGCGCGCAGCTCGACCCGACCGTCTGCCAGAGCCTGCTGTCGGGCCTGGCGGCGCTCGACCGCAACACGCGCGACCTGCAGGAAGCCGTGATGTCGATCCGCATGATCCCGATGCAGACGGTGTTCAGCCGCTTCCCGCGCATGCTGCGCGACCTGGCCGCCAAGCTCGGCAAGGAAGTCGAGCTGGTCACGCAGGGCGAGGCGACCGAGCTCGACAAGAGCCTCGTCGAGAAGATCACCGATCCCCTGACGCACCTGGTGCGCAACAGCTGCGACCACGGCATCGAGATGCCGGCCGATCGTCGCGCCAAGGGCAAGCCCGAGTGCGGCACGATCACGCTGGCCGCGAGCCACCAGGGCGGCAGCATCGTCATCGAGGTCAAGGACGACGGCAAGGGCCTGTCGCGCGAGAAGCTGATCGCCAAGGCGCGCGAACGCGGCCTGCACGCTCCCGATTCGATGACCGACGCCGAGGTCTGGGGCCTGATCTTCGAGCCGGGCTTCAGCACCGCCGAGGTGGTGACCGACGTCTCCGGCCGCGGTGTCGGCATGGACGTGGTCAAGAAGAACATCGCCGCGCTCGGCGGCACGGTGGAGATCGACTCCGCCGAGGGCTACGGCATGCGCGTCGCGGTGCGCCTGCCGCTGACGCTGGCGATCATGGACGGCATGAGCGTGGGCGTCGGCGGCGAGGTCTACATCCTGCCGCTGTCGAGCGTCGTCGAAAGCTTCCAGACCGAAGGCGAAAGCGTCAAGACGATCGGCGGCTCGGGCCGCGTGGTCGAGGTGCGCGAGGAGTTCATGCCGGTGCTGGAGCTCGAGACGCTCTTCCGCGTGCCGCGCGCGCAGGCCGCGCCGGCGCAGCCGATCATGATCGTGGTCGAAGCCGAAGGCGGGCGCATCGCGCTGCTGGTGGACGAGCTGCTCGGGCAGCAGCAGGTCGTCGTCAAGAACCTCGAAGCGAACTACCGCAAGGTCAGCGACATCTCCGGCGCCACGATCATGGGGGACGGGCGCGTGGCGCTGATCCTCGACGTCGGCTCGCTGGTGCGTCGTTCGCGGCACTGAGCACCCAGCCAAGGCAGCCATGACACGCCGTTTCGATCAGAACGACAAGCCGGTGCTGGCCGCGACGGCCGTCGTCTTCCTCGGTGCCATCGCGTACGCGGCCTCGCTCGGCGGGCTGGCCACGGTCGCGGTGATCGGCCTCGTGCTGCTGGCCCTCGCGACGACGGTCGCCCTGCATTCGCGCGGCGGCCGGGCCGCGATGCTGCTGCTGCCGGTGCTCGGCATGGGCATGGTCGCGCTGCTGATCCACGCGGCGCGTGGCCAGACGGTCGCGCACTTCGCGGTGTTCGCCTTCCTCGCCTGCACCGTCATCTACGGCCACTGGCTGCCGGTGGTGGCGGCCAGCACCGCCATCGCGGTGCACCACCTGAGCTTCAACCAGCTGCAGCAGATGGGCTGGGGCGCGATCTGCTTCGTCGAGCCGGGCTTCGGGCAGGTCCTCGAGCATGCGGCCTACGTCGTCGGCGAAGCGGGCGTGCTGCTGATGCTGGTGGCGCGCCGCACCGTCGACCTGAAGACCGCCTCGGAGCTCACGTCCATCGTCGACCAGCTCGTCGACGAGCACGGCGTGATTCATCTGCGCGAAGCGCGGCCAGCGACCACCGACCCGACCACCCTGAAGCTGATCTCCGCGCTGAATCAGCTCGACGGCATCGTCCGCCAGGTCCTCGACAGCGCGCGCTCGATCAGCACCGCCTCGGCGGAGATCGCGACCGGCAACCAGGACCTGAGCACGCGCACCGAGCAGACGGCGTGCAGCCTGCAGCAGACCGCGAGCTCGATGGAGCAGCTGACCGGCACGGTCAAGCAGACGGCCGACTCGGCGCGCACCGCCAACCAGCTGGCGTCGTCGGCGCAGTCCACCGCCGCCAAGGGCGGCGAGGTCGTCGCGCAGGTCGTCGCGACGATGGAAGGCATCAACAGCTCGTCGAAGAAGATCGCCGACATCATCGGCGTGATCGACGGTATCGCCTTCCAGACCAACATCCTCGCGCTGAACGCGGCCGTCGAGGCGGCGCGGGCCGGCGAGCAGGGCCGCGGCTTCGCGGTGGTCGCCGGCGAGGTGCGCAGCCTCGCGCAGCGCAGCGCGCAGGCGGCCAAGGAGATCAAGGGCCTGATCGGCGCGAGCGTCGAGAAGGTCGAGTCGGGCACCGGGCTGGTGACCGATGCGGGCCGCACGATGAACGAGATCGTGCAGTCGGTGCAGCGGGTGAGCGACATCATCGGCGAGATCACCGCGGCGGCATCGGAACAGAGCGAAGGCATCCATCAGGTCAACGGCGCGGTCACCACGCTGGACCGGATGACGCAGCAGAACGCCGCGCTGGTCGAGCAGAGCGCGGCCGCGGCCGAAAGCCTGAAGGACCAGGCGGCCAAGCTGTCGGCGTCGATGTCGATGTTCAAGATTCCGGCCTGAGTGCCGAAAGACCGTCCGAGAGCCTGCTCCCTCCGATCCGGCCCGTTCCTCCCACGATCTCACCGAGCCCTGCCGCCATGGACACCCTGAAGGACGCCGTCGCCGCCCCCCGCACTTCCGCCGCTGCCGCGCCCGCGCCGCAGGGCATGCGCGCCCGCGCGCGCAGCGAAAGCAAGCCGCAGCCCGGCCGCGAGTACCTGAGCTTCCGCCTCGGCGCCGAGGAGTACGGCATCGACATCCTCAAGGTGCAGGAGATCCGTTCCTACGAAGCGCCCACGCGCATCGCCAACGCGCCGGGCTACCTGAAAGGCGTGATCAACCTGCGCGGCGTGATCGTGCCGATCATCGACCTGCGCCTGCGCTTCGGCTGCGACGCCGAGATCGGCCCGATCACCGCGGTCATCGTGCTGGCGGTCAAGGGCCGCGTGATCGGCACGGTGGTCGATGCCGTCAGCGACGTGCTGCAGCTGCCGCACGAATCGGTCAAGCCGCCGCCGAGCATGGGCTCGGTCGTGGACACCAGGCACCTGATCGGCATCGCGACGCTGGCCGAGCGCATGCTGATCCTGATGGACATCGAATCGCTGATGTCGAGCGCCGAGCTCGGCATGATCGACGCGGTCGTCTGAGCGCGTCGCCGGCGCGCCGGCCTCAGGTGATCGTCGGCGGCTCGCCGCATACCAGGCGCGTCACGTCCTCGGCGATCGACAGCGCGCCGGTGAGTCCCGGCGATTCGATGCCGAACAGCTGCACGATGCCGAGCGCGCCGTGCTCGCGCGGGCCGGCGATCGCGAAGTCGGCGTGTCCGCCCGGCCCGTGCAGCTTCGGCCGCACGCCGGCATAGGCCGGCTGCAGCGCGCCTTCGGGCAGGCCCGGCCAGTAGCGGCGGATCGCCGCCGCGAAGCGCCCGGCGCGCTGCGGATCGACGTCGTAGTCGGGCGCCTCGACCCATTCGACGTCGGGCCCGAACTTGGCCTGCCCGCCCAGATCGAGCGTGAGGTGCACGCCCAGCCCGCCCGGCTCGGGCACCGGGTAGATCAGCCGCGAGAACGGCGCGCGGCCGGCCAGCGCGAAATAGCTGCCCTTGGCGAAGTGCGCGGCCGGCACCTGCGCCGGCGGGAAGCCGTGCATCGCGCGGGCCAGGCGCGGCGCGTCGAGCCCGGCGGCGTTGACGATCGCCTGCGCCTGCAGCGTCAGCACCTCGCCGTCGGCGCTGCGGGTCTCGACGCGGCCGCCACCGGCGTCGATCAGGCTCGCGCCGAGCACCTGCGTGCGCAGGGCAAAGAGCGCGCCGGCCGCTTCGGCGTCGCCTTGCAGCGCGAGCATCAGGCCGTGGCTGTCGACGATGCCGGTGTGCGGGCTCCACAGCGCGGCGGTGCAAGACAGCGCCGGCTCCATCGCGCGCGCTTCGGCGGCGCTCAAGGCGCGCAGGCCGTGCGCGCCGCTGGCGGCGGCGCGCTCGCCGATGGCGTGGAGCGCGGGCGCTTCCTCGTCGCGCGTCGCGACGACCAGCTTGCCGCAGCGCCGGTGCGCGACGCCGCGCTCGGCGCAGTAGGCATACAGCAGCTCGCGGCCGCGCACGCAGTGGCGCGCCTTGCGCGAGCCCGGCTCGTAGTACAGGCCGGCGTGGATCACCTCGCTGTTGCGCGAGCTGATGCCGCTGCCGATGGTGGCCGCGGCCTCCACCACCAGCACCTCGCGACCCGCCCGCGCCAGCGCGCGTGCGCAAGCGAGGCCGACGACGCCGGCGCCGATCACGAGCGCGTCGATGCGGTCCATCGCGGCAGTATCCGGTGCGGTCGGCCCGTCGCGGGGCTGCGGCGGCCTGCGCCTCGGTGTATCTCCGGCCGGCGAATCACGAATTTCTGGAGGCGCTGCCGGGCGCGCGCTGGCTAGAGTCGCGCGCGCTCCGCGAACCCTTGGTGCCGACCGATGAACCCGACCCGCTCCAGCCGCTTCACCCGCCCGTCCCCCGTGGCCGCCGCCGCGCTCGCCGTCCTGGCGGCGAGCGCCGTCGCCCAACAGCCACCCGTGCCCGAGCCGGCGGCCACGACGCTCGCGCCGGTGGTCGTCACCGGCAGCGGCTTCGAGCAGCGCGCCTTCGAGACGCCGTACTCGATCGGCATCGTCGACCAGGAGGAACTGCGCCGTGCCGGCCCGATGGTCAACCTCAGCGAAGCGATGGCGCGCGTGCCGGGCCTCACGGTCGCGAGCCGCAACAACTACGCGCAGGACCTGCAGATCAACTCGCGCGGCTACGGCGCGCGCGCGAGCTTCGGCGTGCGCGGCATCCGCCTCTACAGCGACGGCGTCCCCGCGACCGGCCCCGACGGCCAGGGCCAGGTCTCGCACTTCGACCTGGCCGGCGCGCAGCGCATCGAGGTGCTGCGCGGGCCGTTCTCCGCGCTGTACGGCAACAGCTCGGGCGGCGTCATCGCGCTGGTGAGCGCGCCGGTGCGCGAGCGCTATGGCGAGCTCGGCGTCGACGTGGGCAGCTTCGGCTTGCGCCAGGGCCGCGTCACCGTGCAGGCGCCGTTCGGCGAGGCGCCCGGCAAGGGCTTCGACCTTCGCTTCGGCGCCAGCTACTTCGAGTCCGACGGCTTCCGGCCGCACAGCAGCACCGAGCGCACCCTCGGCAACCTGCGGCTCGGCTGGGGCGGCGAGCGCGACACGGTGATCGTCGCGATCAACGCGGTGGACCAGCCGGCGGAGGATCCGCTCGGGCTCACGCGCGAGCAGTTCAACGCCGACGCGCGCCAGACCGCCGCGGTCGCCACGCAGTTCAACACCCGCAAGACGGTCGACCAGCAGCAGGCCGGCATCACCTGGCGCCACCGCTTCGCCGAGGGCACCGCCTTCGGCCTCGCCGAGAGCGCCGTCAGCAGCTACTACGGGCAGCGCTCGGTGACGCAGTGGCAGGCGATCCCCGTGGCGGTGCAGACGCCGATCACCCAGCCGGGCGGCGTGATCGACTTCGCGCGCGACTACGCCGGCGTCGATGCGCGGCTCGTCTGGCGCTGGGCGCTCGGCGGCGACCGCGCGGCGCAGCTCGTCGCCGGCGGCGCCTACGAGACCGCGAGCGAAGACCGCTTCGGCTACCTCAACTTCATCGGCACCGGCGCCGGCCAGCAGCTGGGCGTGGCCGGCGCGCAGCGGCGCAACGAGAAGAACGAGGTGCGCACCGCCGACGGCTACGCGCAAGGCGAGATCGAATTCGTCAAGCACTGGATCGCGACGCTCGGCGTGCGCTCCGGAAGCGTGCGCTTCGAGAGCCAGGACCGCTTCATCTCGGGCGCGAACGGCGACGACTCCGGCGCGCTGAAGTTCAGCTACACCAACCCGGTCGCGGCGATCCAGTACCGCGGCCTGCCCGACTGGAACTTCTACGCGAGCGCCGGCAAGGGCTTCGAGTCGCCGACCTCGAACGAGCTCGCCTACCGCGCCGACGGCGGCGCCGGCTTCAATGCGGCACTGCGGCCGCAGACCAGCCGCAGTGTCGAGCTCGGCGCCAAGTGGCGCGACGAGGCGCGCGGCCTCAACGCCGAGGCCGCGGTGTTCGACGCGAGCACCTCGAACGAGATCGGCACCGCGACGAACGCGGGAGGCCGCTCGACGTTCCAGAACGTCGGCTCCACCACGCGGCGCGGCGTCGAGCTCGCCGGCGGCTGGCAGGTGCGGCCTTCGCTGCGACTGGCCGCCGCCTTCACCGTGCTGCACGCGACCTACGACGACAGCTTCGTCACCTGCACCGCCGCGCCCTGCAACGCCGCGAACCCCGGCAATTCGGCGGTCGTGCCGGCCGGCAACCGCATCGCCGGCACCAGCCCGCGCAGCGCCTTCGCCGAAGTCGCGTGGAAGCCCTATGCCTCGATGCGCACCGAGTTCGCCGCCGAATGGCGCGCGATGGACCGCATCGCGGTCAACGACCGCAACACCGATTTCGCCAACGGCTGGAGCACCTGGGCGCTGCGCGCGACGCACACCATCCCGCTCGGCGCCGACAGCCGCATCGACGCACTGCTGCGCGTGGACAACGTCTTCGACAAGACCTATGCCGGCAGCGTGATCGTCAACGAAGGCAACGCCCGCTTCTTCGAGACGGGCATGCCTCGGAACTGGCTGCTGGGGGTGAAGTGGCGGCAGGCGTTCTGAACGCGGCGCGCCGCCCGGGCCGCGTTGCGCCCCAGCGTCGCGAGCCTGGCATGAGCGCGGGCGACGGCCTGCTGCGCCGCCGCGGCTTCCTGGCCGCTGCGGCGCTGCCGTGGCTGGCCGCTTGCGGCACGCCCTTGCCGCTGGTCGGGCGGCCCGAGGGCGCCGACCCTGCGGGCGCGGCCCGGCTGCTCGAAAGCGCCCAGGCCCACGGGCTCGAGGCCTACCGCCGGCTCGCCGACATCAACGTGGCGTACGAGGGCGAATGGCGGCCCCTGATCGACCGCATCCAGCCGGTCGTCGTCGACAAGGGCTTTCGCGGCAGCTCGCAGGAGCGCCTGCTTCCGGCGGCCGGCGTGGTCGCGCAGGCCTACACCGGCGCCAGCGGTCGCAAGCAGGTGTTCTGGCAACGCCGGCCGCTGCCTGAACCCGGCGAGGTGGCGGTGTGGTTCAACGGCGCGCGCGCGTCCGACGCCGGCGTGCAGGCCGCGGCGGCGCTGGTGGCCGAGGCTTACGGGCTGTTCCTGCTGGGCCCGCTGTGGATCGCCGGCCGCGCACAGGGCGCGCGGCTCGCGGGCACCGAGCGGGTCGACGGCCGGCTCTGCGACGTGGTGGAGGTGGCGCTGGCGCCCGGCCTCGGGCAGGCAGCGCTCGATCGCGTCGCGCTGTGCATCGATCGCGGCGATGCCGTCACCCGCCGACTGCGCTTCACCCTCGAGGGCTACGCGAACACGCAGGGGGCGGTCGCGGAGGTGGACACCTTCGAGCACGAGCGCCGCTTCGGCGTGCTGTGGCCGCGCCGTTCCTACGAGCGCGTGGTCCATCCCTTGCGGATCCCGGCGCACGACTGGCGTCTGGTCGGCCTCGACGTGAACCGCGGCTACGGCGCCGAAGCCCTGCGAGGGCCGGTCTTCGCAGGCGCCGCCGCCGCGCCGGCCACGCCGCTCTGACGCTCGCTGCGGCCGGCGACGCGCCGGCCGCCAGCGCGACGGGCGAGATGCCGCACGGATACTTTCCGCGTGCCCCTCACCGCCGTCGCGCTCGTCCTCCTCGCGGCCCTCGGCCACGCCCTCTGGAACCTTGCGGCCAAGCACGCCGGCGGCGATCAGCGCTTCGTGCTGCTGACGGCCTTGATCATCGCGGCGATCTGGGCGCCCGTCGGCGTGTGGGCCGGGTGGGACGAGGTGCCGAGGTGGGGCGCGCTCGAATGGGGCGTCATCGCGGCAAGCGCGGTCACGCACGTCGCCTACTTCACCGTGCTGCTGCGCGGCTACCGGGCGTCGGACCTCACCGTCGTCTACCCGGTCGCGCGCGGCAGCGGCCCGCTCGTGAGCGCGATCGGCGCGCTGTGGCTGCTCGACGAACGGCTGGGCGCGCTCGGTGCGCTCGGCATCGCGGCGATGGCGCTCGGCGTGTTCCTCCTCGCCGGCGGGCCGACGCTGGTCGCGGCCCTGCGCGGCGGGGCGGCGCGGGCGGCGATCCCGGCCGAAGCGCGCGCGGCGCGGCAGCGCGTGCGCCTGGGCATCGGCTACGGCCTGGTGACCGGCATCGCGATCGCCGGCTACACGCTGATCGACGGCTACGCGGTCAAGGTGCTGCTGATCTCGCCGCTGCTGGTCGACTACTTCGGCAACCTGCTGCGCATTCCGATCTCGCTGCCCTTCGCGCTGCGCGACCCGGCGGCGACGTTCGCCGCGTGGAAGGCGCATTGGCGCTGGGCGCTGGTGGTCGCCGTGCTGAGCCCGACCAGCTACGTGCTGGTGCTCTACGCGATGACGCTCGCGCCGCTGTCGCACGTGGCGCCGCTGCGCGAGGTCTCGATGCTGTTCGCGGCGATGCTCGGCGGCCGGCTGCTCGGCGAAGGCGATCGCGCGGCGCGCTTCGCCGGCGCGGCCTGCATCGCGCTCGGCGTCACCGGGCTCGCGCTCGGTTGACGCTCAAGGCGCGCCGAGCAGGAAGTTGCCCCGGTCGCCGGCGGCTTCGAGCGCCGCCGCCTGGTCGTCGCGCTCGTCCTTGAGGCCGATGCCGGTGAGCTGCAGGCGCCGCGCGTCGGCGAGCAGCTGGTGCAGCTTGCCGGCGGCCGCGTCGATCGCCAGGCCCGCCGCGCGCACGTTTGAGATGCAGTTGCGCGCCGAGTCCGCGAGCCCGACGCGCGGCGCCCAGCTCAGGTAGATGCCGAGGCTGTCGGGCGAGCTCAGGCCCGGCCGCTCGCCGATCAGCACCGCGACGCAGCGCGCACCGAGCGCTTCGCCGATCTCGTCGCCGATCGCGACGCGGCCCTGCTCGACCAGCGCGATCGGCGCGAGGCGCCAGCCGTCGAGCCGCGCGAGCGTCGCCTCGATCAGCGGCAGCGCATGGCGGTGGATCGCGAGCGCGGAAAGCCCGTCGGCGACCACGATCGCGAGATCGACTTCGCGCTTCTCGCGGCCGGCCAGCGCCGCGCGCGACGCCTTGTCGAGCCGCCGGCCGAGGTCGGGCCGCTGCAGGTAGGCGGCGCGATCCGGCGCGGCGCTGCGCAGCCGCAGCGTCTCGAGCCCCCGCGCCTTCAGCGCAGCGTCGATCGCGTCGATGTCGAAGGCGAGATGCACCGCGTCGCGGGCCTGCGCATGCGCGATCGCGAAGTCGAGCTGGGCGGTCGTCGGCAGGCTGCGCCCGGCGCGGCCCAGCGCGATGCGCGCGTCGGTGTGGCGGCGCAGGAAGCGCCAGCCCTGCGGCGTGACCGGCAGCGTGCGCCCGTCGTCGGCGTCGCTCATGCCGGCCCCTCGATGCGCTTCAGCGCGGCCGCGAAGGCCTCCGGCACGCGCGCCGCGAGCCGCGGCGGCGCGCCGTCGCGGCCGCCGCGCTCGACGATGCCCACGCGCGCGAGCCAGTCCTCGAACTCCGGCGCGCAGCGCAGGCCGAGCAGTTCGCGCATCGCGAGCGCGTCGTGGAAGGAGCTGCTCTGGTAGTTCAGCATGATGTCGTCGGCGCCCGGCACGCCCATCACGAAGTTGCAGCCGGCGGCAGCCAGCATCGTCAGCAGCGCGTCCATGTCGTCGCCGTCGGCTTCGGCATGGTTCGTGTAGCAGACGTCGATGCCCATCGGCAGCCCGAGCAGCTTGGCGCAGCAGTGGTCCTCCAGCCCGGCGCGCGCGATCTGCTTGCCGTCGTACAGGTACTCGGGGCCGATGAAGCCGACGACGCTGTTGACCAGCAGCGGCCGGAAGCGCCGCGCGACCGCGTAGGCGCGCGCCTCGATCGTCTGCTGGTCGCAGCCGTGGTGCGCGCCGGCCGACAGCGCGCTGCCCTGGCCGGTCTCGAAGTACATGACGTGGTCTCCGATCGAGGCGCCGCCGTCCGGTTCGCCGAAGCGCGCGCCGCGCTTCAGGGACAGCGCGGCCTCGTGGGCCTCGCGCAGCAGCGCGAGGTCGATGCCGAAACCGAGGTTCGTGCCCTCGGTGCCGCCGATCGACTGGAACACCAGATCGACCGGCGCGCCGCGCTCGATCGCCGCGATGGTGTTGGTCACGTGCGTCAGCACGCAGGACTGCGTGGGGATCGCGTAGCCCGCGATCACGCCGTCGAGCATCTGCAGCAGGCGCGTCACCTGCGGCAGGTTGTCGGTCGCCGGGTTGATGCCGATCACCGCATCGCCGGCGCCGTGCAGCAGGCCGTCGAGCAGGCTCGCGGCGATGCCGGCGGCGTCGTCGGTCGGGTGGTTCGGCTGCAGGCGCGTGGCGAGCCGGCCGGGCAGGCCGATCGTCGAGCGAAAGCGCGTCGCGACGCGGCACTTGCGCGCGATCAGCATCAGGTCCTGCAGCCTGCACAGCTTGCTCACCGCGGCAGCCATCTCGGGCGTCAGGCCGGGCGCCAGCGCGGCCAGCGTCGTGGCGTCGGCCGCATCGCTCAGCAGCCAGTCGCGCCATTCGCCGACGGTGAGCGAGGCCACCGGCGCGAAGGCCGCGGCGTCGTGCGTGTCGACGATCAGCCGGGTGACCTCGTCGTCCTCGTACGGCACGACGGCTTCGTGCAGGAAGCGCGCGAGCGGCACCTCGGCCAGCGCGCATTGGGCCGCGACGCGCTCGCGCGCGCTGCGCGCCGCGACGCCGGCGAGCTGGTCGCCCGAGCGCAGCGGGCTCGCGCGTGCGAGCAGCGTGCGCAGGTCGGCGAAGACGTGGCGCTCGGCGCCGAGGCTGTGGGCGTAGGGCATCGCGCGGCATCTTGCGCCGGCGGCATGACCGACGGCGCTGCGCGGGCTTCGAGGCGACGCGAAGGCAACATTGCCGCCATGGACCTCTCGACGACGCTGATCGGCGTCGACTTCACCAGCGCGCCGACGCTCCGCAAGCCGATCACCTGGGCGCAGGGCCGCGCGATCGCCAGCACCGGGCTGCTGCGGCTCGAAGGCATCGAGCGCCTGCCGCACTTCGCCGCCTTCGAGGCCGCGCTCGCACGCCCCGGCCCCTGGCTCGGCGCCTTCGACCTGCCCTTCGGCCTGCCGCGCGAGCTGGTCGAGCAGCTCGGCTGGCCGCGCGACTGGGCCGGCTGCATCGCGCACTACCGCCGCCTCGACCGCGCCGAGATCCGCGCGCGCTTCGCGGCCTTCTGCGCCGCTCGGCCGAAGGGCGCGAAGTTCGCGCACCGCGCCACCGACGGGCCGGCCGGCTCGAGCCCTTCGATGAAGTGGGTCAACCCGCCGGTCGCCTTCATGCTGCATGCGGGGGTGCCGCGGCTGGTCGATGCCGGCGTCACCGTGTCCGCGCTGCACGCCGCGGACCCGCGGCGCGTCGCGCTCGAGGCCTACCCCGGCCTGCTCGCGCGCGAGCTGATCGGCCAGCGCTCCTACAAGAGCGACGACCGCGCGAAGCAGACGCCCGAGCGGCTCATCGCCCGCAAGGACCTCGTCGATGCGCTGGAGCAGGGCCGCACGCGGCTCGCGATCCGCCTCAAGCTCAGCCACGCGCAACGCGACGAGCTCGTCGCGGACGCCAGCGGCGACACGCTCGACGCGGTGCTGTGCCTGGTGCAGGCCGCGTGGGCCGCGGGCCAGCCAAACCACGGGCTGCCGGCGGGCATCGATCCGCTCGAAGGCTGGATCGTCACCGCGCCCCCGATCGGCGCAACGCGGTGAACCGACGCAGCAGGAGCCGGCCGGCAGGGCGCTCTGCGCAGCGAAATAAAGGAGGAGGCCCGGTACGCCGGGCCGGGGGACATCCGCGGAGCAGAGTGCCCTACCGGCCGGCTCAAGCGCCGAACGACGACCCCCGCGCCACACCCTCCGCCGAGTCCTCGTCGCCTCGTTGCGTCAGGCCGAGTACCACCGCCTCTCGATCCGCCGCCGGCCGGTTCTGGCTCAGCTTGAACTTGCCTTCGAGCCGCGCGATCGGCAGCTCCAGCCCGACGATCGCGCGGCGCATCGTCGCGAGGTAGTCGGCCGGCGCGTCGTCGACCCGCCACGCCGCCGCCGCATCGACGCCGCGCCGCGCGAGCTGCTCGCGATGCGCCGCCTCGTGGTGATCGGTCAGCCGCTCGACCAGCGCGTGCAACCAGGCGTCGCCCTCGGGCGTGTCGCCGGTGATCCAGCGCGGCGCACCGTGCGCATGCACGACCGCGTAGTTCCATGTCGGCACCACCTTGCCGTGCTCGCGCTTGCTCGCATACCAGTTCGGCGTGACGTAGGTCTGCGGACCCTGGAAGACCGCGATCGCCTCGCCGCGCGCGGCCGCCTGCCACACCGGGTTGGCCCGCGCGACGTGGCCGACGAGCAGCCCGAATTCGGCATCGAGGTGCAAGGGCAGGTGGTTGATCTCCAGCCCCGCCGTCGTCGGCACCACCAGCGTCGCGAACGGGTGGGCCCGCATCAGCGCGTGCAGCGCCGCGATGTCGTCGACGCGAAAGTGGCTCGGCTGGTACATCGTGCGATCCCGACAACGAAGAAGGGCTGCCGAGTTTGGCAGCCCTTCGTTCCGCCCGGGCCTCAGCGCGCGGCCGGCAGCTCCGGCGCGCGGCCGCGCGTCTTGAGCAGCGAGACCACCACGCCGCCGGCGAGCAGCGCGAAGGTCACGCCGAGCGAGATCGCCGGCGGCAGGTGGCCGACCACGCCGACCAGCAGGATCTTCGCGCCGATGAACACCAGCACGAGCGCCAGCGCCACCTTCAGGTACTTGAAGCGATGGATCATCGCGGCCAGCGCGAAGTACAGCGCGCGCAAGCCCAGGATCGCGAAGATGTTCGAGGTGTAGACGATGAAGGGGTCGGTCGTGATCGCGAAGATCGCCGGCACCGAATCGACCGCGAAGATCAGATCGGCGAACTCGATCATCACCAGCGCCAGGAACAGCGGCGTCGCGAACCACACCAGCTTGCCGCTGCCGTCCGGCGCCGGCTGCTTCACCCAGAAGGCGTTGCCCTGCAGCTTGGAGGTGATGTTCAAGTGACGGCGCATCCACTTCAGCGCCGGGTTGCCTTCCAGGTCGAGCGGCTTCTCCTTCACGAACAGCATCTTCACGCCCGTCGCGAGCAGGAAGGCGCCGAACAGGTACAGCACCCAGGCGAACTGGCTGATCAGCGCGGCACCCAGGCCGATCATGATCGCGCGCAGCACGATCACGCCCATGATTCCCCAGAACAGCACGCGATGCTGCAGCTCGCGCGGGATCGCGAAGAAGCCGAAGATCATCGCGATCACGAACACGTTGTCCATCGACAGCGACTTCTCGATCACGAAGCCGGTGAAGTACTGCATCGCCGGGTCGGCACCGAGGAAGCGCCACACGCCCAGGCCGAACAGCAGGCCCATGCCGATGTAGCCGGCCGACAGCAACAGGCTTTCGCGGATGCCGATCTCGCGCTCTTCCTTGTGCAGCACGCCGAGGTCGAAGGCCAGCAGCGCGACGACGATCGCGATGAAGGCCAGCCACAGCCAGGTGGGCGTGCCGAGCAGTTCGGCGGTGAGGAACGTGGTGAGGGCTTCCATGGCTCGAAGATCCGGTCGGTGGTCGAAGCCTGCAGTCTCCGGATTGCGGCGCCTGCCGTAAATTCGTATCTCCCGCGCCGTCGATTCGCAAAAACCGCATCGGCAGTCAGCCGGGGAACCGAGGTCCGGGCCGATGAACTACAAGCACCTGCACTACTTCTGGGTCACCGCCCGGGCCGGCGGCATCGTGCGCGCGGGGCAGCAGTTGCACACGACGCCACAGACGCTTTCCGGCCAGATCAAGCTGCTCGAGGCGCGGCTCGGTCGCGCGCTGTTCCGCCGCCGCGGCCGCAACCTCGAGCTGACCGACGACGGCCGCCTCGCGCTCGGCTACGCCGACGAGATCTTCGCCCTGGGGCACGAACTCGAACGCGCGCTGCGCGGGCCGCAGGCGGCGCTCGCGCGGCCGGTGGAGTTCAGCGTCGGCATCGTCGACTCGCTGCCGAAGTCGCTCGCCTACCGGCTGATGCAGCCGGCGCTCGACCGGCCCGAGGCGATGCGCCTCGTTTGCCACGAAGGCAAGTTCGAGGCCTTGCTCGCGCAGCTCGCCGTCCACAAGCTCGACCTGGTGCTGGCCGACGAGCCGCTGCCGCGGCACGTGAGCGTCAAGGCCTTCAACCACCTGCTGGGCCGCAGCGGCCTGAGCTTCCTGTGCACGCCGGCGCTCGCCGCCTCGCTGCGCCCGGCCGCAGCGCGCGCGCGGCGCGGCAAGGCGCGCGACGACGACCGCTTTCCGCGCGTGCTCGATCGCCTGCCGATCCTGATGCCGGGGCCGCAGACGCCGCTGCGCCGCCCGCTCGAAGCCTGGCTGGCGCGGCACGATGTGCATCCTCGCGTGGTCGGCGAGTTCGACGACTCGGCGTTGCTGAAGGCCTTCGCGGCGCAGGGGCGCGGCGTTGTCGTCGCGCCGAGCGTGCTCGATGCCGAGGTGCGCGCGCAGTACGGCCTGGTGCCGCTCGGCCGAAGCGGCGGCGACGGGGAGGACGACGACCTGCAACAGGACTTCTACGCGATTTCGGTCGAGCGGCGCATCACGCACCCGGGCGTCGCCGCGGTGACCGAGGCCGCGCGCGATCACATCTTCGGCGCATGACCACGCTCCAAGCCGCCGAAGCCTGGTTCGCGCGCCGCGACTGGCAGCCCTTCGCGTTCCAGCGCGAGGTCTGGGCCGCGATGGCCGCCGGCCGCGACGGCCTGCTGCACGCGACCACCGGCGCCGGCAAGACCTACGCGGTGTGGTTCGGCGCGCTCGCGCGTGCAGCCGACGTCGGTCATGCCGGAGCCTCGCCTGCCGCGGCCGGAGAGGGTGGGCAGCGGCGAGCGGCCCTGTCCGCGCAAGCCCGAGCACCGGCCCTGCAGGTGCTCTGGCTCACCCCGATGCGAGCCTTGGCCGCCGACACGCTGAAGGCCATCGCGCTGCCGCTCGCCGAACTCGCGCCGCGCTGGAGCTGCGGCCTGCGCACCGGCGACACGCCGCCGGCCGAACGCGCGCGGCAGGACCGCCGGATGCCGACCGCGCTGGTCACCACGCCCGAGTCGCTGACGCTGATGCTCACCCGCGAGGCGGCGCGCGACGAGCTCGCCGGCATCCACACGGTGATCGTCGACGAGTGGCACGAGCTGATGGGCAACAAGCGCGGCGTGCAGGTGCAGCTCGCGCTCGCGCGGCTGAAGCGCTGGAACCCGCGGCTCGCGGTGTGGGGGTTGTCCGCGACGCTCGGCAACCTCGAACAGGCGGCCGAGGTGCTGTGCGGCCACGCGAACGCGCAGCTGGTGCGCGGGCGCATCGACAAGCAACTGGTGATCGACACGCTGCTGCCGCACGAGCCGGGCCGCTTCTCCTGGGCCGGCCACCTCGGCGCGCAGATGCTGCTGCCGCTGATCGACGAGCTGGCGCAGTGCAGCACCGCGATCGTCTTCACCAACGTGCGTTCGCAGGCGGAGATCTGGTACCAGCTGATCCTGCGCGAGCGGCCCGACTGGGCCGGCAGCGTCGCGCTGCACCACGGCTCGCTCGACAAGGCGACGCGCGAATGGGTCGAGGCCGCGCTGAAGGCCGGAAGCCTCCGCGCGGTGGTCGCCACGTCGTCGCTCGACCTCGGCGTGGACTTCCTGCCGGTCGAGCGCGTGATCCAGATCGGCTCGGCCAAGGGCATCGCGCGCCTGCTGCAACGCGCCGGCCGCAGCGGTCACCAGCCGGGCCGCCCGAGCCGCATCACGCTGGTGCCGACCAACACGCTCGAACTGGTGGAGGCCGCCGCGGCGCGGCATGCGGCACAGGCCGGCCGCATCGAGAAGCGCGAATCGCCGCAGCAGCCGCTCGACGTGCTGGTGCAGCACCTGGTGTCGATGGCCATCGGCGGCGGCTTCGAGGCCGAGGCGATGTACGACGAGGTGCGCGGGGCCCACGCGTACCGGGACCTGCCGCGCGCCTCGTTCCAGTGGGCGCTCGACTTCGTCGAGCGCGGCGGCGCAAGCCTGGGCGCCTACCCGGAGTACCACCGCGTGCGGCTCGAAGGCGGCGTCTATCGCGTGCCCGACCGCGCCGTCGCCCGCCGGCACAAGCTCGCGATCGGCACCATCGTCAGCGACTCCTCGATGCTGGTGAAGTGGATGACGGGCGGCACGATCGGCACGATCGAGGAGGGCTTCATCGCGCGGCTCAATAAGGGCGACTGCTTCGTCTTCGCCGGCAAGCTGCTCGAGTACGTGCGCACCCAGGACATGGCCGCCTACGTGCGCAAGCCCACGCGCAAGAGCGGGGTCATCACCAGCTGGGCCGGCAGCAAGATGCCGCTGTCCACCGAGCTGGCCGACGCGGTGCTGGAACGCATGCAGGCCGCCGACCAGGGCGACTTCTTCGAGCCCGAGCTGCAGGCGGCGCGGCCGATGCTCGCGACGCAGGCGAAGGTCTCGAAGCTGCCGACGCCTTCGACGCTGCTCGTCGAACGGTTCGATTCGCGCGACGGCCACCACCTCTACCTGTACCCCTTCGCCGGCCGGCACGTGCACCTCGGGCTCGCGTCGCTGCTCGCATGGCGCCTGTCGAAGCAGCAGCCGAACACCTTCAGCCTCTCGTACAACGACTACGGCTTCGAGCTGATGAGTGCCTTGCCGATCGACATCGCGAGCGTCCTCGACCATTCGGTGTTCGCGACCGGCGCGCTGCTCGAGGACGTGCTCGCCTCGCTGAACAGCAGCGAGCTGGCGCGGCGGCGCTTTCGCGAGATCGCGCGCATCTCGGGCCTGGTGTTCAGCGGCTATCCGGGCGCGCCGAAAAGCCTGAAGCAGGTGCAGGCCTCGAGCAGCCTGTTCTACGAGGTCTTCCGCAAGTACGACGCGAACAACCTGCTGCTGAGCCAAGCCGAAAGCGAGGTGCTGAGCCAGGAACTCGACATCCGCCGGCTGCGCGCCAGCCTGCAGTCGATGGCGGGCAAGCGCATCGAGCTCGTGACGCTCGCGATGCCGAGCCCGCTGTGCCTGCCCTTGATGGTCGAACGCTTCCGCGAACAACTCACCACCGAGAAACTCAACGCCCGACTCGAACGCATGCTGCAAGAAATGAACGCCGCCATCGATGCCCCGCCGTCCCCGCGCAAGACCGCGCGCCGCAGCGCGCCGCGAAAGGTCGCGCGATGAACCTGCGCCGCCTGCTCGGCGCCGCGAACCGCGCGCGCCTGTCGGTCTACCTGCTCGCGCTGTGGAAGCTGTTCAAGCATCCGCAGACGCCGCGTGCGGCCAAGTGGATCGCGATCTTCGTCGTCGCCTACGCGCTGAGCCCGATCGACCTGATCCCCGACTTCATCCCGGTGCTGGGGATGCTCGACGAGTTGATCCTGCTGCCGCTGGGCGTGGCGCTGGTCGTCAGGCTCACGCCCGCCGCGCTGTGGCAGGCACGGCTCGCCGAGGCCGAGGCCAGCCGCGAGCGGGTGCCACGGCTGCTGTGGGGGCTGGCGATCGTCGTGGCGGTGTGGGCCGTGCTGCTTGCGCTGCTGGGCTGGTGGGTCTGGGCGACCTGGGGCGCGGCTTGAGCCGCGGCCTCGGGCGCGGCGTCCTGCTGGTCGTCGCGCTGCTGATCGGCGCGGCGGCGCGCGCCGCGCCGGCGGAGAGCTTCACCGGCACCGTCACCCACGTCACCGACGGCGACACCGTCTGGGTCCGGCCGGAGGCGTCGAGCGCGCGCTCGAAGCCGATCAAGCTGCGGCTCGTCGGGATCGACGCGCCCGAACGCTGCCAGGCGCACGGCGCCGAGGCCGGCGCGGCGCTGGCGGCGGCGGTGTTGCATCGCCGGGTCGAGATCCGCCGGCGCGCCACCGACGACCACGGCCGTGCGCTCGGCACGCTCTGGCTCGACGGCGAGGACGTCGGCGCCCGGATGGTGCGCCAGGGGCATGCATGGTCGGCGCGCTTCCGGCGCGACGCGGGACCGTACGCCCGCGAGGAGCAGCAGGCGCGCGCCGCAGGCCTCGGGCTGTTCGCGCACGCCGCGCCCGAGTCGCCGCGCGACTTCCGCCGCCGCCACGGGCCCTGCGACGCGCGGCCCTGAGCGGCGCGCGGCGGCTCACGCAGCCGGGCAGCGCGGCACCGCCGCGAACGCCGGGCCGTCGAGCGTCGCCGACCACAGCGCGCGCCACGGTGCCCAGTCGTGGCCGCCGGGCACCGCGAGCACCTGCGGCGCGGGCAGCGCCGCGGCGAGCAGCCGGTGACCTTCGGCCAGCCGATCGCTGCGGCCGTAGCCGAGCCACAGCTCCGGCGCGCGGCGCTCGCCGGCCTGGCCGAGCCAGCGCCACAGCGCGCGGGCGGCTGCGTCGCCGTCGCGCTCGCGCCGGTCGCCGCCGGCCGCGAGCCAGGGCGCGACGCCACCGGCTCCCGCGATCTCGCCGACGAGTTCGCTCGGCCCCAGCCAAGGCGCGAGCGCGACCACCGTGCTCACCCGATCGGGCCGCGTGCTCGCGCACAGCAGCGCGCCGAAGCCGCCGATCGAAATGCCCGCCAGCACGATCGTGCGGTAGCCCTCGGCACGCGCCGGCGCGAGGACATCGGCATCGAGCCGGTCGAGGATGCTGCGTTCGCGGTAGTGGCCGAGGTGGGCATCGACGAGCCACACGTCGAGCACGAGCCGGCGCTGGCGCACCGCCTGCACGAAGCCCTGTCCGACCAGGTCGGCCGGGTCGTCGTAGGCGCCGGGCAGCAGCACCAGCAGCGTGTCCGCGCGCATGGCGCAAGCGGCGCGATCGACGATGCGCGCCATCGGCCCGGCCGTCGAACGCCGCGGCAGGCAGCCGCCGAGCGCCAGCGGCAGCGCAAGGCCGGCGGCCGCGAGCAGCGCGCGCCGGCTCGGCCCGGCGCTCAGATGCGCTCCCACATGGCACATCGCGCCGCGGGCGCCGCAGGCCTGGCGTGTCGCGCCGCAGGCGGCGCCGTGCAGGCATCCGCTTCCGTCATGGGTGCACACGGTCCGGCGCGGTGCACATGGCCGGCCGCTTCAACGCGCCGGCGGCAGCTTGCGCAAGCTCCGCGGGTCGGGCGCGTCGGGGTCGTCGCCGCAGGGCGAGCGCCATTCCCGCAGCAGCAGTTCGAGCTGCGCATCGCCGTGTTCCCGGGCCCGGGCGATCAGCGCCTCGACGTTGTCGTCGGTGACGCGGTCGCGGCCCAGGCCGCGATGCAGGTCGCGGTAGACCGCGTCGATCTGTTCCTCGCGCGACGAGGTGGCCGCGGTGTCGCGCACCGCGTCGCTCATCGCGCGGCCGAGCGATTCGAGCAGGCTCTCGTCGCCCCGCTGCGGCCTGGTCGCGGGGCGGGTGGGGTCGCGGGTCGGGTCCATGCCAGCCATGAGGGTCTCCTGATGCGGCCTGCGACGTCCGCCGCCGTGGCCTTGATCATGGTGCGCGGCAAGGACTGTGCCTCGCGGAACAGGGTGCCGGTATGCCGGTTGCCGCTTGCAGCCCGCGAGCCGGGGCGCATACGGCGCCCTTCGAGCCCGCGACGACCGAAGGACACGCGATGAACGCCATGAACCTGATGCGCCGCCTGCAACTCGCCGACCAGCGCCGCGGCAGCCTGCCCGGCGAGCACTGGGCGACTTTCGGCCTCGGCCTGGGACTGCTGCGCGCGGCGCGGCGCAGCCGATCGCCGCTGTTGCGCGCGGCCGGCTGGGTCGGCGCCGGCCTGCTCGTCGCGCGCGCCGCCAGCGGGCGCGACGGCCCGCTCGCGCGCTGGGGCAAACGTTGATCGCGTCGGCTGCGGCGGCCGCGGGTCGCCGCGATTGCGCGTGACGCAGCGCTTCGACGCGCTGGTTGTCGGCGGCGGCCCGGCCGGGCTGGCCGGCGCGCTCTACCTCGCGCGCTTCCGGCGCAGCGTGCTGGTCGTCGATGCCGGCAACAGCCGCGCCTCGTGGATCCCGCGCTCGCACAACATCGCCGGCTTCGCGGGCGGCATCGCCGGCGACCGGCTGCTGGAGGTGATGCGCCAGCAGGTCCTTGACGTCGGCGGGCGCATCGTCAAGGCGCGCGTCGAGACGCTGCAGGCGGAGGAGGGCGGCTTCGTCGCGCAGGTCGACGCCACCAGCGCGCTGCACGATCTGCACGACCGCATCCATGCGCGCACCGTGCTGCTCGCGACCGGCGCGCTCGACGTCGAACCTTCGATGCCCGACCTCGACCAGGCGCTCGACCGCGGCGCGCTGCGCTACTGCCCGGTGTGCGATGGCTACGAAGCCGCAGGCCAGCAGGTCGGCGTGCTGTGCAACTCGGCGGCCGGCGCGACCGAGGCGCTGTACTTGCGGCACTTCACGCCGCACCTGCAGGTGTTCGTCACCTCGGCCGGGATCGACTTCGCGCCCGAGCAGCTGGCGCAGCTCGCGGCCGCCGGCATCCGCCTGAACGCCGAGCCGGTGCAGCGGCTGCGCCTGGCCGACGGCAAGGTGCAGCTCACCCACGGCGGCCGGCGGACGACCTGCGACTCGGTCTACTCGGCGCTCGGCATCGAGGTGCACTCGCAGCTGGCCGCGACGCTCGGTGCCGAGCTCGATGCGGACGGCTACGTCACGACCGACCGCCACCAGCACACTCGCGTCGATGGACTCTTCTGCGCGGGCGACGTGGCCAAGGGGCTGAACCAGATCAGCGTCGGCATCGGCGCCGCGGCCCTCGCGGCTTCGGCGATGCACCTGCGCCTGGCGGGGCGGCGATGAAGTCGGGGGCCTTGCCGGCGGCCGTCTCGGGCGAGCACGTCCAGTTCGACGGCCCGGCCGGCCGGCTCGGCCTCTACATCGCCGGCGAAGGCGAGCCGCTGCTGCTGGTGCACAGCGTCAACGCCGCCGCGTCGGCCGCCGAGCTGCGGCCGCTGCACGAGCACTACGCGCACGCGCCGCTCGCACGGCGCTGCGTCTACTCGCTCGACCTGCCGGGCTTCGGCAGCGCCGAACGCAGCGACCGCGCCTACACGCCGCGCCTGATGACCGAGGCGCTGCACGCGGCCGTGGAATGCATCCGCCGGCGCAGCCGCTTCAGCGGCGCGATCGATGCGCTCGCGCTGTCCTTGTCCTGCGAATTCCTCGCGCGCGCCGCGGCCGAGTCGCCGGCCGACTTCCGCAGCCTCGCGCTCGTCAGCCCCACCGGCTTCAGCGGCCTGCACCCACGCCGCGGCGCGCCCGGCAGCACGCTCGGCAAGCCCGCGCTGCTGCGCGCGCTGCGCGGCCCGCGCGACCTGTGGGGCGAGGCGCTGTTTCGCGGCCTGACGCGGCCGAAGGTGATCCGCTATTTCCTGCGCCGCACCTGGGGCGCGCGCGAGATCGACGAAGCGCTGTGGCGCTACGACGTGATCAGCGCCCGCCAGCCCGGCGCGCATTTCGCGCCGCTGCACTTCCTCGCGGGTTGTCTGTTCAGCGCCGACATCCAGGCCGTCTACGAGTCGCTCGTGCAGCCGGTATGGATGAGCCACGGCATCCGTGGCGACTTCACCGATTACCGCGGCGCGCGGATCGTCGAGGGGCGCGACAACTGGCAGATCCAGGTCTTCCCGACCGGCGCCTTGCCGCATTTCGAGGTGCTGCCCGGCTTCACGGCGTCGTACGACCGCTTCCTCGCGAAAGCGGGCCGGGTGGCAGCGGTGGAAGCGGCGCGCGCTACCGGCTCGCCCGGCGCGCGGCGGCGAGGCTCGTCGGGCGGGTGAGCGCCCAAAAGAAGACGCCCGGCGCGGGCCGGGCGTCGTCGAAGCGGTTGGTGCCGGTGAAGAGAGTCGAACTCCCGACCTTCGCATTACGAATGCGAGGCGACATGCTGGGACGATCCACACCTTTCAGCGCTCGTCTATGAAAATCTCTCTCGGAATCTACCAAGAGGCGTCGATTCCTATCAAGGATCAGCGCCGTGGCTGTCCCAAAAATGTCCCGGCGCGCGGTCGCCCTAGTGCGACCGCGCGCTGGTGCCGACGGTCGCGGCCCAGTTCGACATCTGTACTCTCATGCGGACCAGATCCGCGGGTAGAACCGCTTCTTCCAGCGAGATCGTTCGGACGCCGAACTGGGTAAGCGTTCGGCGATAAGCCCGTCTGACCTTTGCGAAGTTCGACTTCAGGTTCTCGGGCGCTTTGAAAGTCGGCCAGGGATAGCCGCGCTGAGCCAACGTCACGGCTTGACGCAGGCCGCCCCCGCTCCCAACGAGAAGCAGATTGCGGGCCGTGTCGGACGCCTCGTTGACGTGCCAGCGGCCAGGCCACGACCTAATGCCTTCATCCAAAAGGACGGAAGTCGCCCATCTTGCGGCGGCAAGATCAAGCGCGAACGCGTGCAACAGCGGCGTGTCGAGCTGTTCGGAACGTGCCGCGACCGCTAGAAGGTACTGAAGCACGGTCCAAGGCGCTTCGGGTACGAACTGCATGGAGACGTCGCGACCGACCTTGGCCCCGAACTGCGAGGTTGCTGTTGGACGCGAACTCGACGGTGACCAGACATGCGCGGTGAGCGTCAGTAGGCGCTGCGCAGTAGGTAAGCGCGAGCCCTCCCGCTCGCTAAGCCTTGCCGCAATGTCGAGGGCAGCGACGTGACGTGACCACGAGCCGGCGATCGTCGGCAGATGCGAGTAGTCAAGCGGCGAACTCATGAGGGCGTCCAGAAAGCGGCTGCCGCACGAGGGTAGTCCAAGGTCACGGCCCGACGAAGCAGCGAAGGCCGGTTCGACCGACCTTGCGATCGAGTGCTGCACCCGCTTCTTGAGGTTCGCCCATGCCATCAGCGTCCGCGTGTCGGGCACGCCGTCGTTCGACGCATTCGAGCAGTGTTTCTGCGCGTCGGCTAATGCTGCAGCAAGTGCTGCTGCTTCGTGATGCTCGTGTCGTGGCGAACTCACAAGAGACCGCTTGAGGAAGCAGTACGCGACTCGTTGTCCGACCCAAGCCGCCGGCGACTCTGCGGGACGCGATCGAGGCACGACATGCACGAACGCGCCTCTCTTTCGATCGAGTCGTGCATGTTCGGGCGCGCCCGACGGACCTAGCCTTTCGACATCAAAAGCCATCACGTTGACTCCACGTCTTGCCATGGATCGCATTCTCGTTTTTTCGGAGCTGTGCGACTACCTGCGCATCTCCGCCGCCACGCTCTACAGGCTCGAAGCAGCTGGCGAAGGGCCTCCGGTCGTCCGTCTCAAAGGCGGTAAGCGCTACAGCCAGACGGCGGTCGATCAGTGGTTCTTGGCGCGATCCATGGCCACTGCCCGAGAGCCGGCTCCTACGGAAGAAAGGCCGGCGCAACCACGTCGTGGCAGGCCGCGGCGCGAGCTCAACAGCGTCAGCGATGCGCTGCGCAGTGCTCGGGTTCGGGCATGACCGTCATCCGTGTCGACCTCGGTGCAGGAGGCTGGAAGGCCATCCCGATGGCGCTCGCGCGCAACGAGGAACTCACGCTTCGGGCCAAGGCGTTCGCGTTCCGGCTCGCGATGATGTCGGACGGCTGGGAGGTCGTTGCCGCGGCGGTACCGCGATTTTTGAGTTCGAGGCACGAGACGATCGGGCGCGACCTGGCCCGTGCTCTGATCCGTGAGTTGGAGGATGCCGGTTACCTGCACCGGCGGCGGACGAGAGACGACGCTGGACGATGGAAGTGGGAGTCGGTGTTCACGCCCGTGCCGAGCAGCACCATGCCCGTCGTTGCCGTAGATGGTGAAGCCATGCCCGCGTTTGCCGGGCATGGCGTTGCCGTCGACCGTTGCGCCGTCGGCGGCATGGCCGGCGATCTACAGAAGACTCGAGTTGAACGAAGAGTTGAACAACTTCAGACAACAACGACGACAGACGAGCAGGTCGTTGTCGTAGGGTTGGACGAGCCATCGCTGCTTTCCCACAGAAGCTCGATTCTTCGCTCGCTTTCGGTCTGCCCCTTGGCGCTGAGACAGGCCGTGGTCGACGAAGCAATTGGCATCGCGCGAGCCGGTCGAGTCCGGGCCAACGTGGGCGCACTCGTGCGCAAGCTGGTCGACACCGCGACTGCTGGCACTTTTGAGCCGGCGGCCGGCATCTCTGTCGCGGCCGAGCGAGAGCGATGCGATCTCGAGCGAGAACAACGGGCTGCCGAAGCAGAAGAGCGTCGGCGCCGCAACACCCCGGAGGCACGGGCGGCGTCGAAGGCTGCTGCGGATGCCGCACTTCAACGTTTGGCGGGGCTTCGAACACGCTCGGCTTCGTCGTGCTCTTCTTCCGTAGCAGTCCGATCTGCGTGCGCCGGAGGTGACCAATGAACTGGTCGCTGGTGTTGGAGAGATGGCAGGAAACGTGTGTGAGCGCCATTCGAGTCGATTTGTTCGGCATCCCGAACACTTCGGAGGCGGCATGAAGGAGCGCGTGCAGCTCTACCTCGCATCCGACATGGCCGACCGTCTACGTGCCGGTGCTCGCGTGCGCCGCATCACGGTCAGCTCGGCGGCAAGGAAGGCCGTGATCGCTTGGCTCGCGTCGAACGATACGACCGGGCCGGAACGGCCGCAGGAGCCACGAAACGACGAGCGGGCTCCGAGAGCCCGCCGCCTCCACGTTCGTGTCTCTGACGCCGTTCTGGCGCGTCTGCAGGCCGTCGCCGACGACCACGGGCAGACCGCGGCCGGCTGGACGGCAGCGCTGCTCGCGCACATCCTGCTCGAGCAACCCCTTCAGCGCCGTGACGAGTTGCTCGCGCTACGCGAAGCGACCCGTCAGCTCTGGGCAGCCGGCACGTTGCTCAACCAGATTGCTCGGGCCTGCAACACGCAGGCAAAGACATCCGGGCGGGTCGATGGGAGCACGGTTCCGGCCGAACTTCTCGAGCGCTGCAGTGCCGAGATCCGCTCCACTTCCGCGGCGGCGCATGCGCTCATGGATTCGAACCGGCAGGCGTATCGCCGCGCTGTGGTCGCCGGCACGGATCTGAACCAGGAGGCGCGACGTGCCTAAGTCCGGTCCCTTCAAGGTGCTCGACTTCGAGCCTCTCGTCGGCCTGTCGATTCCGGGCTCGTCCGGCCGGGCTGGGCCGGTCGCCAAGCGTGCGCGCTTCGAGACCCAACGCGCCGTCTACGAGCGCATCGCCCGCAACGTCGGCGGTCATGCGCAGGTGATGGTGAAGATCACCAGCAAGGGCTACAACCACGGCCAGGCGGGAGCGCACGCGAGCTACATCACGCGCCACGGCAAGCTCACCGCGGAAGACGAGCTGGGCTTCGTGCTCGGCGACGCCGCCGCAGTGCGCGAGAAGCTCGATGGCTGGCGCCTCACGCGCGACACGATCTTCCTCGATGGCACACGCAGGCTCAGGCAGACCTTGCACTTCACGTTGGGCATGCCCGCCGGCACTGACCCGTCGAAAGTGCTCGAAGGCGCCAGACGGTTCGCGCAGCGCGAGTTCGCGGGGCATCAGTACGTCATGGTTCTGCATGAGCCGCAGTCCGATCCGAAGCCCGGTGCGCCCGCGCATCCACACGTGCACCTGGCGCTGCGCGCCTTGAGCGAGGACGGGTACCGCATCAGTGTCGACAAGGAAGACCTGCTGTACTTCCGCTCGGCCTTCGCCGAGCAGATGCGCTTGCTCGGCGTGCAGGCGAATGCGTCGCGGCGCATTGAGCGCGGCGAGACGAAGCGGTCGCGATCACGTGCGCTGCAGGAGGTCATTAAGCGCGACAAGACAGCGGCGAAGCTTTGGCGCGCGCGCCGCCTTCCAGACCTGTCGCTCCCGCCGGGCACTTCGATGAATGAAGCGCTGCGTATGGCCAAGGACGACTACCGGCTGGTCGTCGACCAGTTGAGCCGCTCGAACCGCGAAGCCGACCTCCAGTTCGCTCGCGCAGCTCGCCATTGGGTCGATCAGTTTCCGATCGTGCGCGCAACGCGCGAACTGATGGACGAGCGCGCCCAGCTGCTCGAGCAGTCGTTGTCGCAGGAAGCACCATCCCGACGCGCGAAGCGCAACGACGAAAGGAGCCGATGATGAAGATGGCGGAGCAATTGGCGAGGGCGCGTCTGTGCGGCGACCCCCGCGGCGGTTCTCAACCGGTGATCACTGATGCGGAGATCGTGTCCGCAGTGCTGAGGGCGACTGACGTTCAGTGCATCACCGAGGAGATGCGCTTCGCCGGCCTGACGCTGCCTGCCGGCCTGCGGTGCGCCTTCGACTTGTTCGTTGACGGCCTTGCAACGCTCGACCAGGTCCAAGCCTATCTCGATGCCCATCTTTCGGCGCCCGTCGCTTCGCTCTCGCCACCCCAACTCTCGGAGTTCCGCCATGCATAAGTCGCTCTTCTCGTTCGTCTTCGCCGTCCTGGTCGGCCTCGCCCCGATGCACGCCCGCGCGGGCATCCCGGTGATCGACGTGACCGCGGTCGCCAACCTGATCCAGCAGATCGCGTACTGGCAGCAGCAGATCCAGGGCATGACCAACCAGCTCAACCAGCTGCGGTCGCAGTACGCGGCGATCACCGGTGGGCGCGGGATGGAAGCTCTCGTGCCGATGACCAACGCGGCGCGCAACTACCTGCCTCCCGATTACCAGCAGCTCATGGACGTGCTCAACGGCACCTCGAGCGCCTATGCGGGGTTGTCGGGACAGATCCAGTCCGCGCTGAACGCGAACGCCGTGTTGTCGAACGCCTCGTTGGCCAGCCTTTCTCCTGAGCAACGGCGCATCCTTGAGGACGGACGCCGCTCGGCCGCCTTGGCGCAGACCATGTCGAGGTCGGCATACCAGAACACGAGCCAGCGCTTCGCAGTCTTGCAGCAGCTCGTGACCGCGATTGGCAGCGCCGGCGACGCCAAAGCGATCGCCGATCTGCAAGGCCGCATCGGCGCCGAGCAAGCCATGCTGTCGAACGAGCAGAACAAGCTCGCGCAGCTTGCTCAGGTCATGCAAGCCGATCAGCTCGCACAGGCGCAGCGTCGGCGCGAGTTGGCCATCCAAGGCATCGGCGATATCGATGCGCTGCGCCCCGTCAGGTACTAATGATGGGAACGACTCTCAGGCTAGTGATCGCCATCGCTACCGTCGTGGTGCTCGGCGCCGGCGGACTGATGCTGTACCAGAGCCAGCGCATCGAGGTACAGGTTCAGGCGCCGCCGGTGCCGGCCTCGAGCCCCGAGCCGAAGCGCCGCAACATCGGCGACGTCGACTCGCTGCCTCCGGTGGTCTATCCGGACAACCGCACGCCGGCGCAGAAGGCCGCCGATCCCAAGCGCTGAAAGGCGAGCCATGGGCTTCTTCGCTCAGTTCTTCACCTGGCTGCAGGGCCAGCTCGCTGCGTACGTCGGCACCAACGCCGCCGTGGTGGCTGCCGCGATCGAGCCGGCTGCATTCACGCTGGGCACGTGCTACGTGATGATGTGGGGCTTTCTCCAGCTCAGCGGACGGGTGCAGGAGCCGATGTGGGAGGGCGTCAAGCGCATGCTCGTACTGGTGCTGATCTTCGGCATCGCGCTGCGCTTGTGGCTCTACAACGCGGTCGTCGTCGACACGTTCGCCAACGGGCCATCGCAGCTCGCGGCGGCCATCCTTGGGGCTTCCAGCCCGGTCGCGCTCGTCGATCGCATCTGGAGCGACGGCAACAAGGTCGCGCAGGCGCTCACCGCGCAGGGCGGCTTGACCGACGTCAGCTTCTTGCTGGCAGCGGCGGCTGTCTACGTGCTGGTGGGCCTGCTGTGCGTCGCGGTGGCGGCGCTGCTTGCGATCTCGCAGATCGCGGTCGCGATCCTGCTGGCGCTGGGGCCGCTGTTCATCGTCATGCTGCTCTTCGACTCGACGAAGCGCTTCTTCGAGCAGTGGATGGGGCTGCTCACGAACTACGCGCTGATCACCGTGTTGATCGCGCTGATCGCGGCGATGCTGCTCGGTGTCGTGCGGGCACATGCGGCCGAAGCCGTGGCATCCGGCGCGGCCGTGACGATCGCCGAGGCGGCGCGCTTGTGCGTCGTGTGCGTGTTGGTTGCGTTGCTCGTCAAGCAGGTCCCGAGCATGGCGGCGGGGCTCGCCGCCGGCGTCGCGTTGAGCACGTACTCGGCCGTCAGCCGCGGCGTGAGCTGGGGCCTCGGAGCCGCGCGGAGCACCGGCTACCAAGGCATGCGTGGCGTGATGGACGGGCTGCGGGGCGAGCCGACCAGCCGATGGGATTCGCTGCGTCGCAGCGGCGGCAACCTCATCGGCAGCGGCGTGCGCCGGCTGCTCGGCGGCAGCGCCAGGGCCGAGGGCGGCACCTTGGTGCCGAGAGATCGCGCGATGCCGCCGCCACACCGGCGGTGAACAGGAGTCTTTGATGGAAGCGAGCAAGCGCATGAGCGTCACCGCGATGGTGGCGGCGGTCCCTTCGATGCCGATCGTCTGGCTCGTCAGCGTCGGCGCCGTCATCTGCATGTGGCTGCGGCCGGCGACGCGTGCTCGCGGCTGCGCGCAGTTCGCCAAGTGGGGCGGCTGGCGGAACCTGCCCGTCTCAGCGGGCCGGTCAGCCTGGCGATTCCTAAGCGACCAGCCGTATGCGGTACTCATCGTCGCAGGCTTCGTATCGCTGGTGTCGATGCTCATCGGCTTCGGCACGCGGTACCTGACCTTGTCGCTGAGCGTCGCGGTGATCACCGCCATGGTGATACCGACCTTCGAAGACGAGATCACCAGGTGCTTTGGCGAGCGCAACAGTCGTCGACGATAGACCGCGGCTCCCGCGGCTGCTACGGAAGAAGATCAGCGCCGGGCGAGCTGGGCTTGTCGTTGCCGTGGACACTTGGAGCCGGCGATGGCGGCAGCCGTCCCGCACGCACATGCGCCGCATCAGCGTCGAAAGCGGCCTTCGATGCAACCTCGGCCAGCAACTTGTGCGACTGACCGAAGATGGGCGGCAAGCGCTCGCCTTCGGTCGCCGCTGGCAATAGATTCTCGTTTGAAACCTTGCTACGCAATGCGTCGGAGACGCCGAAGGTCGACGAGAGCAAGCTGGGCTCGGACGGTGAGCGTTCGATCGTCATAGCGGCTAATCGTAGAGCCTTCTGCGCAAGCTTGCCGAGACTTGGCTGAAGGATTCCCGGCTCGCTGTGCGCGGACCGATGGCCGCCCGGCGGCAAGCCAGGTTGTTTGGGTGACGGGTCACTGCAAGAAGACGCCAAGTTGCCGCCGGCGGATTCGGGTTGATCGGGTGACGGGTCGAAGCGCCTTTCGGGATGTTTGGGTGACGGGTCAGGGAGTTCGACCCTAGGCGGGGAACTGCGAGTACATCCTTTCGCGTGTCTCGATGCGTCCCCATCGTTTGATTTTCACCGGCCACGGCTCTACAATGTAGAGACTGCGACTACTTGGACCAACCCATGAACGTTGAAATCCAGAAGTGGGGCAACAGCGGCGCGATCCGCTTGCCGGCCGCGATCATGAAGCAACTCAACGTCGCCTTGGGCGACCAGCTCGATCTGAAGGCCGAGGATGGCAAGATCGTCCTCGTTCCCGCCGCGCGGGAATATCGGCTCGAAGAGTTGGTCGCAGGCATCACGACGGCGAATCGTCACGCCGCTGTCGACTTCGGCGCGCCGGTCGGCCGCGAAGCATGGTGACGAGAATGTCACGTCGGTTGGCTGCGCCCGAGCAGGGAGATGTCGTTTGGCTCGACTACGACCCTCAGGCGGGCCACGAGCAGGCCGGCCGGCGGCCATCGCTAGTGCTGTCGCCCAAGGCCTACAACGCCGCGACCGGTCTTATGCTTTGCTGCCCGGTGACCAGCCAGGTTAAAGGCTACCCCTTCGAAGTGGAACTCGTCGGAGTCAAGGGGGTGACTGGTGTTGTTCTCTCCGACCAAGTGCGCAACCTCGACTGGGAAGCTCGCCGCGCCGATCGAGTGGGCAAAGCAGCCGACGATGTGTTGGCCGATGTGGTGGCGAAGGTCACGGTGTTGTTGCCTGTCCGCTGACGTACTGCTATGCCGACTACCGAACAGATTCAGCCTCTCAATTACTGCGCGCACGCGATCGAGGATCTTCTCGAGTTCGCTCGCGGGGTGCAACCGATGGCGCCGAAGTCGGCGCATGTGCACGATCGTCTGGTCGACATGCTTTGCAACAGCGTGAAGTTCCTTCTTCCGAACTGCTGCGATCTGATCGACCCCGACGACATGAAACAGGCGCACCTCGATCTAGTGCGCCTGCCGTTTCCCTGCGTCGCCTTCGAGGCGCCTTGGGACAAGGGCGACGACGGGGTGCTGGACCTCGGCGATTTTCCGCAGACTCCAGCCACCAAGCGCATCGCGCTGTGTTGGGAGGCTCGGCCTGAATACGAGCTGCTGCCTGGCCTGAACGACATCCTCGAAGCCTTTCCCGAGGGCGGCATCTTCGTCATGCCGATCTATTGGGGGCCAGAGTACAAGCGATGGACGGCTGCCTTGGGCGGCTCGTTCGTCCCGTACGACAACGAAGTGCGCTCCATGACACTGGAGCAGTCGCTCCCTGCAAGCCGGATCGCAAACGCGGCGGCGATCGAGGCCGGCTTGGCGAAGCCACACGGCAAGCAGTTCCGTGCTGAGCCCTTCTACCTGTTGCCGGAGTTCTACGAGCAGATGCTCGCCGGCTTCGGCGGCAACCTCGAGAAAGTCTTCGCGCAGATCATGCTCGACTCTCGCGATGAGACGATGATGCTGGTCCAAGCATGCAGCGTCATCAACTGCGCGAACGTCGGGACTGCGACGATCGAGCCGGCCGCCGCTCTCAACAAGAAGCGCCTGGCGAGCGGCAAGCAGCCGTTCTTTACCTACAAAGTGCTTCAGCTAACAGGCGAAGGTAAGGCTGCGGAGCACTCCGGCGCCGGCGGCACTCATGCAGGCCCGCGTATGCACCTGCGCCGCGGCCATCTGCGGCGCCTGCAAAGCAAGGTCATCTGGGTACGCCCCACGATGGTCGGCGCATCGTCTGAAGCAGGCTTCGTTGTGAAGGACTATGCGATCGGCGCTGCAGCAACTTCCCGTAGAGCGTGACCATGGTGCTTTTCGGCCGAAACCAATCTAGAGCTTCGCGGTCGCTCGGCGATGCACAAAGCAATGAGGCTGCGCCTCGCGGCGCAGCCTCTCGAGCGAGCGTAGAACTTGAAGCTGACTCACAGCGACGGCCATGCCCACGATTGAAGACAACGACCAAGCTGTCAGCGAAGTGCCGCGAACCTTGCTCGAAGCGGTGGAAGCGTTGCCCGACACCGGCGACATCGACTACGAGCCACCGAGGATCGACGACTTTCTTCGGCCGGCCGACCTCGCATAGAGGTTAGGTGCATCACCACGCCGGCGGTGCGTACCAGCGCCCTAGGCCGACTCCTCACCCCAGCTTCTTGGCGAGCAGTTCGGCCTGCGCGTGCGTGTAACGCATCAGCATCCGCACGTCCTTGTGCCCCGTCACTGCCGCGGCCTCGAGCTGATGCAGTCCACGATCGAAGAGCCGACTCGTAGCTTCGTGGCGGAGATCGTGGAAGCGCAGATCGGCCAGCGGCGCATGACCATTCGGCGATCGAAGCAAGTCGCCGGTGAGCTGGCTCCGAGCGCGGCTCACGGCTCGCGCGAACGCGCGCGAGACGCTGTCGGGCTGCATCGGAAAGACCAACCCTTTCGGCGCCGTGCCGGCCGCATCGCGCACCTTGCGTAGCAGCCGTACCGCCTTCTTCGAAAGCGGCACATGCCGACCCGTGTCGTTCTTCGTGTCGGGCAGCCACAGCCACTGCTTGTCGAGGTTGACGTTCTCCCAGCGGATCGAAATCAGCTCGCCGCGCCGCATTGCCGACTCGACCGCCAGGCGCACGAGCGCCGCGAGGTGCGGCGATTCGCTCGCCTCGACGATCGCGTCGATCTCTTCCTCGGTCACGCGGCGTGAGCGGCCGTTCGGTAGCTTCGGTTTGCGGACGACCTGCAGGGGGTTCGACAGGTTCTCCATACCCCACTCGCGCCTTGCGACGTTGAAGACGTGCGAGAGGATCGCCAGGTCTCGCTGCACCGATGCCGGCCCGACTCGCTGCAGCTGATCATCACGGAACACGGCCAGGTCGGCGCCGCGGATGCCGGCCATGAACTTCTTGGCCAGCGGGTGCTTCTGCAGGTTGCGGATGCGGCTCGTCTCCTGCACGCGCCCCTTCTTGTGCGGCGTGATTTCGGCCAGGTAGCGTCCGAGGCACTCGTAGAGCGTGGTCTGCTCCGACTCTGCGCGCGAGACGAACGCTCCGCGCTGCATCTCGGATTCGATGTCGGCGGCCCATGACTCGGCGACCCGGCGGGCCTGCCGCAGCGCGGCTTGTGACGACCCGTTGACGTCAAACGAGCGGCTGACCTCGGGGAAGCCGCGCCGGCGGATCTTCACGCGCAGCGTGATGACTTGACCGGCGCGGTCCCGACGTTCTTCGAAGGTAGGCATGCAGTGATCTCCGACCAGGCCAAGGACGTCCGAAGATGTGCCAGGATTGTCCCAAAGTCGTCGATCACCGCCGCCTGACAGCTTGCGATCCCTCGCAAACCCGCTTGTTGACTGGTGCCGGTGAAGAGAGTCGAACTCCCGACCTTCGCATTACGAATGCGCTGCTCTACCAACTGAGCTACACCGGCGTTTTCGTGGACCCTGCGCGCGCTCCCGTGCGGCAGGCGGCGGAGTTTAGCGTCAAGTACCGGTGCGGGATTCGCGGTGGTAGGCCGTGACCCGCTCGACCTCGTTCTTCGAGCCGAGCACCACGCTCACGCGCTGGTGCAGCTCGGTCGGCGCGAGGTCGAGGATGCGCTCCAGGCCGTTGGTCGCGGCGCCGCCGGCCTGCTCGACGATGAAGCCCATCGGGTTCGCCTCGTACATCAGGCGCAGCTTGCCGGGCTTCCTGGGTTCGCGCTTGTCCCAGGGGTACATGAAGATGCCGCCGCGGCAGAGGATGCGGTGGACGTCGGCCACCATGCTCGCGATCCAGCGCATGTTGAAGTCCTTGCCGCGCGGGCCGTCCTTGCCGGCGAGGCATTCGTCGATGTAGCGGGTGACCGGCGCGTCCCAGTGGCGCCGGTTGCTCATGTTGATCGCGAACTCCTTGGTGTCCTCGGGGATGCGCACGTCGATGGCGGTCTGCACCCACGAGCCCTGCTCGCGATCCAGCGTGAACATCGCGACGCCGTGGCCCAGCGTCAGCACCAGCGTGGTCTGCGGGCCGTAGACGCAGTAGCCGGCCGCGGCCTGCTGGTGGCCGGGCTGCAGGAAGTCCTCGGTGCTCACCCCCGGGTGATCGGCCGACTTCTTCAGCACCGAGAAGATCGTGCCGATGCTGACGTTGACGTCGATGTTCGACGAGCCGTCGAGCGGGTCGAACAGCAGCAGGTACTCGCCCTGCGGGTAGCGGTTGGGCACGACGTGGATCGAGTCCATCTCCTCGCTGGCCATCGCCGCAAGCGCGCCGCCCCATTCGTTGGCCTCGATCAGCACCTCGTTGGCGATGATGTCGAGCTTCTTCTGCACCTCGCCCTGCACGTTCTCGCTGCCGGCCGAGCCGAGCACGCCGCCGAGCGCGCCCTTGTTGACGCTGATCGCGATGCCTTTGCAGGCGCGCGCGACCACCTCGATCAACAGTCGCAGCTGCGCCGGGATGTGGCCGTGCTCGCGCTGCTGTTCGATCAGGTACTGGGTGAGGCTGATGCGGTGGCTCATGGCGGTCTCGAAGAAGGGTCAGTCGGCCAGCGCGCGGGTGACGATCTCGTGCGTGTCGTCCGACAGGGCCGGACGCTCGGCGACGCGCTGGATCGCCTCGCGCGCTGCCGAGCGATAGGGCTCGGCCAGGCAGCGCCAACGGTCGAGCGCGCGGGCCAGGCGCGAGGCGAGCTGCGGGTTGAAGCCGTCCACCTCGATCACCTTGTCGGCCCAGAAGCGGTAGCCGGCCGCGTCGGTGCGGTGGAGCGCAGCCGGGTTGCTCAGCAGCAGCGTGGCCAGCACGCTGCGCGCGCGGTTGGGGTTCTTCAGCGAGAAGTCCGGGTGCGCGAGCAGCGCCTTCGCGCGCGCGAACACCTGGCCCGCGCGCGCGCCGAGCGGCTCGCTCGCGCCGGCCTGCAGCGCGAACCACTTGTCGATCACCAGCGGCTCGTCCTTGAACATCGCATGGAAGCGTTCGAGCGCCGGCGTGGCCAGCTCGGCGTCGGCCTGCACCAATGCCGCGAGCGCGCCGAAGCGGTCGCTCATGTTCGAGGCGTCCTTGAAGCGCTGGTACGCGCGGCCGGGCCAGATCGCGTCGCCTTGCAGCGTCGCGTCGAGCACCAGCATCGCGAGCGCCAGGTTCGCGAGCGCACGCTGGCCGCTGCCCTGGGCGTCGGGCCGGTAGCCGCCGGCGGGCTGGTGGGTTTCGAAGGCCCAGGCCCAGTCGTCGCGCAGCGCGCTCGCGAGCTGGCGCTTCATCGACTCGCGAGCGGCGTGCACGCGCTGTGGATCGACGTCCTTGCCGATCCGCTCGGCGACGTAGCTCTCGCTCGGCAGCGTCAGCACCAGCTCCTTGAACGCGGCGTCGAGGCCGGGCTCGCGCAGCAGGCGGCGCAGCGCGTCGAGCAGCGTCGCGTCGAGCGGCTGGCCTTGCACCAGCCGCTCAAGCATCAGCTGCTGCGCGGCCTCCCAGCGGTTGAAGGGATCGCTGTCGTGCGCGAGCAGCGTCAGCCGCTGCGCATCGCTCAGCTCGGCATCGAGCACCACCGGCGCCGAGAAGCCGCGCAGCAGCGACGGCACCGGCTGCTCGTCGAGGCCGACGAAGACGTAGCGCGCGCTCGACCCCTCGAGCACCAGCAGGCGCTCGGTCGCCCGGCTCCCGGTGCTGGCGTCGGCGACCGGACCCGGCTCGCCCTCCAGCTGCAGCGGCAGCGGGCGGCCGTCGGCGCCGAGCAGCGCCATCGCGACCGGGATCAGCCACGGCTGCTTGTCCGGCTGGCCGGGGGTCGGCAGGCCGTGCTGCGCGAGCGTCAGGGTGTAGCTGCGTGCCTGCGCATCGTAGGCGCCGCGCGCGGTGAGCCGGGGCGTTCCGGCCTGCGCGTACCAGCGCTTGAAGACGTCGAGCTTCGCGAAGAGCGCGCTGCGCGGGTTCGCGTCGGCGATCGCCTGCGCGAAGTCGTCGCAGGTCACCGCCTTGCCGTCGTGGCGGTGGAAGTAGAGCTTCATGCCCTTCGCGAAGCCCTCGCGGCCGACGAGCGTGTGCATCATGCGCACGACCTCGGCGCCCTTCTCGTAGACGGTCGCGGTGTAGAAGTTGTCGATCGCCTGGTAGGCGTCGGGCCGCACCGGGTGCGCCATCGGGCCGGCGTCCTCGGGGAACTGCACCTGCCTGAGCATGCGCACGTCGTCGATGCGCTTGACGGCGCGGGCCGACGCGCTGCCCGCCATGTCCATCGAGAACTCCTGGTCGCGAAAGACGGTGAGGCCTTCCTTCAGCGACAGCTGGAACCAGTCCCGGCAGGTGATGCGGTTGCCGGTCCAGTTGTGGAAGTACTCGTGGCCGACGACGCTCTCGATGTTGGCGAAATCGACGTCGGTCGCCGTCTGCGCGTTCGCGAGCACGTACTTGGTGTTGAACAGGTTCAGGCCCTTGTTCTCCATCGCGCCCATGTTGAAGTCGCTGACCGCGACGATCATGAAGCGCTCCAGGTCCAGCGGCAGCCCGAAGCGCGCCTCGTCCCAGGCGACCGACGCGATCAGCGAGTTCATCGCGTGCTCGGTCTTGTCGAGATCGCCCGCGCGCACCCACACCTGCAGCAGGTGCTCGTTGCCGGAGCGCGAGACGATCTTCTGCTCGCGCGCGACCAGCTTGCCCGCGACCAGCGCGAACAGATAGCTCGGCTTCGGGAAGGGGTCGTGCCAGATCGCGAAGTGCTGGCCGTCGGGCAGCGGCCCCTGCTCGATGAGGTTGCCGTTGGACAGCAGCACCGGGTACTTCTTCGCATCGGCACGCAGCATCACCGTGTAGACGGCCATCACGTCGGGCCGGTCGGGGAAGAAGGTGATGCGCCGGAAGCCCTGCGCCTCGCACTGCGTGAAGAAACCGCCGCCCGAGGTGTAGAGGCCCGAGAGCTGCGTGTTCTTCTCCGGCGCGCAGGTGTTGCGGATCTCCACGGTGAACGGCCCGCCCGGCAGCAGCGCGGCGCTGTCGACGACCATCTGGCCGTTCTCGATCCGGAAGCTGACGCTCTCGTTGTCGATCAGCACGCGGGTGACGTTCAGGTCCTCGCCGTCGAGCCGCAGCGGCTGCGACGCGACGCGCGGGTTGCGCTCCATCTGCATGCGGTTGATGACGCGGGTGTTCGCCGGATCGAGGTCGAAGGTCAGATCGACCCGCAGCACCCGGTAGGCCGGCTCGGCGTAGTCCTCGCGGCGGACGATGGGAGCGGTGCCTTCGCGCAGATTCATGCTGTTCTCCTGCTTCTTCGCTTCAAACGCCCTGCTTCAGGCTGGCCTCGATGAACGCATCGAGATCGCCGTCGAGCACCTTCTGCGTCGCGCTGACCTCGACGCCGGTGCGCAGGTCCTTGATGCGGCTGTTGTCGAGCACGTAGCTGCGGATCTGGTGGCCCCAGCCGACGTCGGTCTTGCTGTCCTCGAGCTTCTGCTGCGCTTCCTGGCGCTTGCGCATCTCGAAGTCGTACAGCCGCGAGCGCAGCCGCTTCCACGCGACGTCGCGGTTGCTGTGCTGGCTGCGGCCGTCCTGGCACTGCACGACGATGCCGGTCGGGATGTGGGTGAGCCGCACGGCCGAGTCGGTCTTGTTGATGTGCTGGCCGCCGGCGCCGCTGGCGCGGTACGTGTCGGTGCGCACGTCGGACGGGTTGATCTCGATCTCGATCGAGTCGTCGATCTCCGGGTAGACGAACAGCGACGCGAAGCTGGTGTGCCGCCCGCCGGACGCATCGAAGGGACTCTTGCGCACCAGACGGTGCACGCCGGTTTCGGTGCGCAGGTGGCCGAAGGCGTAGTCGCCCTCGACCTTGATCGTCGCGCTCTTGATGCCGGCGGTGTCGCCTTCGGTCTCGTCCTCGACCGTCGCCTTGAAGCCCTTGCGCTCGCAGTACTTCAGGTACTGGCGCAGCAGCATCTGCGCCCAGTCGCAGGCCTCGGTGCCGCCGGCGCCGGCCTGGATGTCGACGAAGCAGTTCGACGGGTCGGCCGGGTTGTTGAACATCCGGCGGAACTCGAGCTGCTCGACCTGCGCGGTCAGCTCCCGCGTCTCGGCCTGCAGCGCGGCGAGGCCGTCGTGGTCGCCTTCTTCCTTGCTCATGTCGAAGAGCTCGGTGTTGTCGGCGAGGTTGCGATCGAGGCTCGTGATCGTCTCGACCACCGCTTCGAGCGCCTTCTTCTCCTTGCCCAGCGCCTGCGCGTTCTTCGGGTCGTTCCAGACGGCGGGGTCTTCGAGCGCGGCGTTGACCTCGCTCAGGCGGCGCGACTTCTCGTCGAAGTCAAAGATACCTCCGGAGATCGGCCGTCCTGGCGCGCAGGTCGGTGAGCGTCGAGCCGAGGGCGTTGATCTGTTCGGTGTCCATGGGGTGTCCTTCGAAGGCGGTGGCGCGAGCGACGCAGAGCGCGCGTCGCGAAGCCGCGGATTTTCTCACCGTGCGCTGCGCGCGCTCAGTCCCGGTCGAGAAAGGCTTCGAGATGCGCCGCCAGCCGTTCGGGCTGGTCGTGATGGAGCATGTGCGCGCAGTCGTCGAGCACGACGCGCGCAAGACGCGGCACGACCGCGATGCGCGCCTCGAATTCCTCGCGCGGATAGCGGCTGCCCCAGAACTTCGCGACGTCGGTCTGCGCGCCTTCGGCCCACAGCACCGGCGCCTCGATGCGCTGCCAGCAGGCCAGCGCTTCCTCGACCCGGTAGAGCACCGGGTTCGTGCGCTTGTGCGCCGGATCGCCCTGGATCACCCAGCGGCCGCTGGCTTCGTCGAGCCGCGACCAGTGCGGCGCGAGCCAGGCCGCGCGCTCGGGCGAAAGCCGCGGGTTGTTCTTGCGCAGACGTTCGGCCACTTCGTCGAGGCTCGCGTAGTCGCGCAGCCGCTGCGGCGTCTTCAGTTCGTCGAGCCACTGCGCGATGCGTTTCGGCGCGGCCTGCGGCGTGCTTGCGGGCAGGCCGAAGCCTTCGAGGTTGACGAGCCGGCGCACGCGCCGCGGGCGCACGCCGGCGTAGCCCATCGCGACGTTGCCGCCCATGCTGTGGCCGAGCAGGTCGACCGGGGCGTCGGGGCTGACGGCATCGAGCAGCGCGTCGAGGTCGCCGAGGTAGTCGGGGAACCAGTAGGCGTCGGTGCCGGCGGGCGCGATCGAGCCGCCGAAGCCGCGCCAGTCGGGCGCGATCACGTGGCGATCGGCCGCTAACGCATCGACGACGAACTGGAACGAGGCGCCGACGTCCATCCAGCCGTGCGCCATCACGAGCGTCGGTCGCGCGGGCGTCGCGTGGCGGGCGTCGCCCCATTCGTGCACGTGCAGGCGCAGTCCGCGCAGCTCGAAGAACTTCGAGCGCGCGGCGCGGCGTCCGATCGGGGCGCCCGACGCAGCCATCACGCCGGCGGCGCCTGGAAGCCGCCCGCGCGGTAGGTCAGCACCAGCGTGTCGCGCGTGCCGCGCTGGCCGGGTGCTTCGGGGTCGGCCGGCTGGATCGGCGTGCTCTCGTGGATCACGCGCTCGTCGTCGAGCAGCAGGGTCGTCCACGGCTGCTCGAGCGTGAAGCGCACGCCCAGCGGGCCGTCGGCCTCGAACACGCGGCTCTCGCCGCCGCGCACGCCGTGGCGGCCGACGAAGACGACCGCCACGAAATCGACGCCGTCGCGGTGCGCGCCCTCCGGCGTCGGCCGGCCGACGCCCTGCGCGGTGTCGATGCGAAACGGGTGGGCCTCGACGTACCAGCGCCCGCCCTCGGGCGCACGCAGCCGCGCGAACAGCTCGCCGAACTCCAGGATCAGCGCACGCCACGGCGCGGTGCGGACCAGCCCCGGCGGCAGCGGCTCGAACCAGCGCTCCATGCCGCCGTGCAGCGCGTTGTAGGTGGTGGGCTGCCAGTGCGCGCGGTGCGGCACGGCCTGCAGCGCCTGCGGCTCCAGCGTCTGCACGAAACAGCCGTGGCGGCGAAAGCGGTAGGCGCCGCCGTCCTTCAGATGCGCATCGGGGGGCAGGCCGTCCCAGTAGGCGCGCATCGGCTCGAAGTCGTCGATGTCCAGGCCGGTGAGGCTTTCGATCGCGCTCGGCGTCAGCACGCAGAAGCCTTGAGCGCGCAGCCGCTGCAGCGCGGTCGCGCGACCCAGCGGGAGTTCGATGTCGACGTGCATGGCCAGAGAGAAAACGCGGGCGCGGAAGGGTCTCGAGGCAGCCTAGCATGCGTCGCGCAGCCGGCTGTAGACCGACGCTTCCGGAACCGAGCATGAGCGACGAGCCCGACTTCCACGCGCCGGATTTCCATGCGCACCTGCATGCGTCCTTCCGCTGGCGGGTGCCGCGGCACCTGAACTGGGCCGAGCTGTGCTGCAACCGCTGGGCGCGCGATGCGGCCACGCGGGACCGCACGGCCTTGATCTTCGAGGCAACCGACGGCGCCGTCACCCGCCTGAGCTACCGCGAGCTGCAGCAGCGGGCCGACCGGCTTTCGCATGCGCTCGAGCGGCTCGGGCTCGCGCGCGGCGAGCGCATCGCGCTCGTGCTGCCGCAGCGGCCGGAGACGGCGGTCGCGCACATCGCGATCCAGCAGCTCGGCGCGGTCGCGGTGCCGCTGTCGATGCTGTTCGGCCCCGAGGCGCTGCGATCGCGCCTCGCCGACAGCGGCGCGCGCGCGGCGATCGTCGATGGCGCGGCGCTCGACGCGGTGCGCGGCGTCCGCGCCGGCTGCCCGCAGCTCGAACGGCTGGTCGTCGTCGATGCAGCGCAGCCGCTCGCCGCCGACGAGCACGACTGGGCCGAGGCGCTGGCCCGCGAGTCGGCCTGCTACGCCGCGCTCGCCACCGGGGCCGACGATCCGGCGCTGATCATCTACACCAGCGGCACCACCGGAGCGCCGAAGGGCGCCCTGATTCCCCAGCGCGCGCTCGTCGGCAACCTCACCGGCTTCGTCTGCAGCCAGAACTGGTTCGATGCCTCGATCGACGCTGCGTCGAGCAGGCGCCCCGCCCCGGGGCGGCGAAAGCAGGGGTCCGGCGGCATCGAGGCGGGGCGCGGCCCTGCCGCCGGCGAGCAGAAGCCGGAGGTGTTCTGGTCCCCGGCGGACTGGGCATGGACGGGCGGCCTGATGGATGCCTTGCTGCCCACGCTCTACTTCGGCCGCACCCTCGTCGGCAGCGCCGGCCGCTTCGATCCGGTGCGGGCGTTCGCGCTGATGGAGCGCCATCGCGTCACGCACAGCTTCCTGTTCCCCACCGCGCTGAAGGCGATGATGAAGGCCGTGCCGCGCCCACGCGAGCGCCACGTGCTGCACCTGCGTGCGGTGATGAGCGCCGGCGAGGCCGTCGGCGACGCGGTGTTCGCCTGGTGCCGCGACGCGCTCGGGCTCACGGTCAACGAGATGTTCGGCCAGACCGAGATCAACTACGTGGTCGGCAACTGCGGCGCGTGGCGCGATGCCCGGGGCCGCGCCCATCCCGGCTGGCCGGCGCGCCCCGGCAGCATGGGCCGCGCCTACCCGGGCCACCGCGTGGCGGTGATCGACGACGCGGGCCGCGAGTGCCCGCGCGGCACGCCGGGCGACGTGGCGGTGCACCGGCGCGACGTGCACGGCGAGCCGGACCCGATCTTCTTCCTCGGCTACTGGCGCAACGAAGCCGCGACCCGCGCCAAGTTCACCGGCGACCCGGCCGATTCCTGGTGCCGCACCGGCGACACCGCCGTGATGGATGCCGACGGCTACCTCTGGTACCAGGGCCGCAGTGACGACGTGTTCAAGGTCGCCGGCTACCGGATCGGCCCGAGCGAGGTCGAGAACTGCCTCGTCAAGCACGCTGCGGTCGCGAACGCGGCCGTCGTGCCGAAGCCCGACGCCGAGCGCGGCGCGGTGGTCAAGGCCTACGTGGTGCTCGCGGCCGGCGTCGAAGGCAGCGACGCGCTCGCCGCCGAACTGCAGCAGCACGTGCGAACGCGGCTCGCGCCCTACGAGTACCCGAAGGAGATCGAATTCATCGACGCGCTGCCGATGACGACCACCGGCAAGGTGCAGCGGCGGCTGCTGCGGCTTCAGGAAGAAGCAAGGGCGCGGGCGCGCAGCGGCTGAGGCGCGCAGCCCTCACCGCTGTACCGCCGATGCCGCCGCGTCGGGCGATGACGCCTCGGCGCTGCGCAGCCGCTGGCGCTCGCGCTCGTAGCGGTCGTAGGCTGGCAGCGGCGTGGTCTGCGGCACCGCCGCAGCGCCGCTGCGGCGGGCCGCCTGGTCGTTGCCCTGGCGCAGGCCCTCGTAGAAGCCACGTTCCCAGGGGATGCCGGCGCAGGCGGTGCAGGCGAGCGCGAGGGCCGCGGCCAGCGCGGCGGTTTCAGTCAGGCGATGCATCGGGGTCTCCTTGGGTGGAAGCGGGTGGCGCGTCGTCGCCGGCCTCGTAGTCGAGCAGTTCGCCGGGCGTGCATCGCAGTTCGCGGCAGATGCGCGCCAGCGTGTCGAAGCGCACGCCGCGCACCTTGCCGGACTTCAGCAGCGACAGGTTCTGCTCGGTGATGCCGATGCGCTCGGCCAGCTCGCGCGATCGCATCTTGCGGCGCGCGAGCATCACGTCGAGCCTCACGATGATCGGCACGGCACGGGCCTCGCGTTCAGACGAAGCCCTCGTTCTCGCGCTGCAGCCGGGCGCCCTCGGCCATCGCCCAGGCGATGGCCCACAGCAGCCCGCCGGCCAGCAGCAGCGCGTAGCCGTTCGAGCTGAAGCCCAGCACGAGCCGGCGTTGCCCCGGCGGGTTGTTCGCGGTCAGCACCAGCACCACGATGGTCTGCACCAGCGGCTGCAGGAAGGCCGAGGCGACGAGCGTCGCACCGAGGCGGCGAAGTCGCCGAGTCGGCTCGCTGCCGAAGACCACGCCGCGGCCGTAGGCGGCGAACAGTTGCCAGAGCTGCCACAGCCCGTAGAGCCCGAGCAGCACGCCCGGCAGCGAAGCGATCGCTGCGATCCAGTGCATCGGCAGCGGCGGCGTGAACGGCCCGTTGCCCGGCCTCACGCCGTGCAGCCAGGCGAGCACCTGCTGCGGCTCCTGCCCGACGATCCACAGCGGCATGCAGGCGAGCGCCAGCGCACCGATGCCGACGAGCACGCGCATGGCGCGCGAAAGGCGCCGCAGGCGCTCACGCGGCGTGTCGGCGAGGCGGTTCATCGGTCGCGGCATGCGGCGCTCCATCGAATGGCGGGGTGAGCGCGATGCTCGCAGAATTTCGCCGCTCCGGGCAAAAAACTTAACGTCAAACAGCAATTCGCGCTGCGGCAGACTTTCGTGATGCCTCGCAAGGACCACGCCTCCCAGACACCCGCAACCGCCTGGCTCGAGCGCGAGGGCTTCGTGCACAGCGAGCACCTGTACGACTACGTCGAGCGCGGCGGCACCGCCGAATCGGCGAAGCAGCTCGGCGTCGACGAACACGCGGTCGTCAAGACGCTGGTGATGCAGGACGAGCATGCGAAGCCGCTCGTCGTGCTGATGCACGGTGACCGGCAGGTGAGCCTCAAGGCCCTGGCGCGCGAGATCGGCTGCAAGAAGGTCGAGCCCTGTGCGCCGGAAGTGGCGCAGCGGCACAGCGGCTACCCGGTGGGCGGCACCTCGCCGTTCGGCACGAAGAAGCCGATGCCGGTCTATGTCGAGGCGAGCGTGCTCGCGCTCGAGCGCATCTTCATCAACGGCGGGCGGCGCGGCTACCTGGTCGGCCTCGCGCCGCGGCCGGTGCTCGAGCGCCTGGGTGCCCGGCCGGTACGCTGCTCCACCTGATTGCGACGGCAGAATCACCGCGATGGATGCCGCCGCCTCGCCACTGAACCCGCTCGCACTCGCCGTCGCGGTGCTGCTGGCTTACCTGCTCGGCTCGTTGTCGTTCGCGGTGATCGTCAGCCGCGCCTTCGGGCTGGCCGACCCGCGCAGCTACGGCAGCAAGAACCCCGGCGCGACCAACGTGCTGCGATCGGGCAGCAAGCCGGCGGCGATCGCGACGCTGCTGCTCGATGCGTTCAAGGGCGCGCTGCCGGTGCTGCTGGTGCGCGCATTCGGCACGCGCCTCGGGCTCGGCGCCGACACCCAGGCGGCCGAGGCCACCGTCGCGCTGGCGGCCTTCGCCGGCCACCTCTGGCCGGTGTTCTTCGGCTTCAAGGGCGGCAAGGGCGTCGCCACCGCGGCCGGCGCGCTGCTCGCGCTGAACCCGCTGCTCGGCCTGGCGACGCTCGCGAGCTTCGCGCTGATCGTCGCGTTCTTCCGCTACGTCTCGCTCGCGTCGATCGTCGCCGCTGCCTTCGCGCCGTTCTACCAGCTGCTGATCTGGGGAATGGGTCCGCTGGTGCCGGCGATCGTCGCGATGAGCCTGCTGCTCGTGTGGAAGCACGGGCCGAACATCCGCAAACTGCTCGACGGCAGCGAGAACAAGCTCGGCCAGAAGTCCGCTGCCGCCGCGGCGCCAACAAGGAGACCCACCCGATGAACATCCAACGCTTCGACGTCTGCGCGCGCCTGTCCGAGATGGCGGTGCACCACGGCACCGTCTACCTCGCCGGCCAGATCGCGGCCGACGGCACGCAGGACATCCGCGGCCAGACCACCCAGGTGCTGGCCGCGATCGACGCCCTGCTCGCGCGCGCCGGCAGCGACAAGCGCAAGCTGCTGATGGTGCAGATCTTCCTCGCCGATCTCGCCGACTTCCCGGTGATGAACGAGGTCTACGAGGCCTGGGTCCCGGCCGGCTGCGCGCCGCCGCGGGCCACGGTCCAGGCGAAGCTGGCCAGGCCGGAATGGAAGGTCGAGATGGTGGTGACGGCGGCCTTGCACTGAGCCGGCGGCGCGCTCAGGCGAGCCCCAGCGCTGCCGGATCGCCGCGGCCGCGCCGAACCACCGCCGGCTCGTCGCCGCTCATGTCGATCACCGTCGTCGACTGCATCGGGCAGGCGCCGGCGTCGACGACCGCCTGGATCTGCTTCTCGAAGCGCTCCCGGATCTCGTGCGGGTCGTTCAGCGGCTCGGCTTCGCCGGGTGGGATCAGCGTGGTCGCGAGCAGCGGCTGGCCGAGGACGCCCAGCAGCGCCTGCGTCGCCGCGTGGTCGGGCACGCGCAGGCCGATCGTGCGGCGCTGCGGATGCGAGACGCGCCGCGGCACCTCCTTCGTCGCCTCCAGGATGAAGGTGAAGGGCCCCGGCGTCGCCAGCTTCAGCAGCCGGTACTGGCGGTTGTCCACGCGCGCATAGGCGGCGAGCTCGCTCAGGTCGCGGCACAACAGCGTCAGGTGGTGCTTGTCGTCGACGCCGCGCACGCGGCGCAAGGCCTCCGCGGCGGCCTTGTCGTCGAGGTGGCAGACGAGCGCGTAGCTCGAGTCGGTCGGTATCGCGGCGAGCCCGCCGGCATGCAGGATCTGCGCGGCCTGCTTCAGCAGACGCGGCTGCGGGTCCTGCGGATGGACTTCGAAGTACTGCGCCATCTCGTGTTCCGGGCCGCGCGCTGACGGCCGCGCGCTCAGGGCCGCACGACGCGTTCGCCGATCGCTTCCCACACCGGCGTCAGCCGCCCCGGCAACCAGGGCAGCGAGCCGAGGTCGGCGCGGCTCTCGCCGGGCGCGTGGAAGTCGCTGCCGCGCGAGGCCCAGAGGTCGAACTCGATCGCCATGTCGGCGTACTTGAGGAAGTCCGCCTCGCCGTGGCTGCCGGTCACCACCTCGACGCCGCGGCCACCGTGCTGCACGAACTCGCTGAACAGCGCGTACTCCTCGGTCGGCGTGAGCTTGTAGCGGCCCGGGTGCGCGATCACCGCGGCGCCGCCGGCCTGCGTGATCCAGCGCACCGCGTCGCCCAGGCCGGCCCAGCGCGTGGGCACGTAGCCCGGCTTGCCTTCGACGAGGAAGCGCCGGAACACCTCGTGCGTGCTGTCGCACACGCCGCTGTCGACGATGTGGCGCGCGAAGTGCGTGCGCGAGATCAGCTGCGGGTTGCCGACGTAGCGCAGCGCGCCTTCGTAGGCGTCCTTGATGCCCACCTTCGCAAGCTCGGCGCCCATCTCGCGCGCCCGTGCCTCGCGCCCGCCGCGTGTTCGCGCGAGGCCGGCGGCGAGCGCCGCGTCGTCGATGTCGAAGCCGAGGCCGACGATGTGCACCGTCGTCCCCGCGAAGCTGACCGAGATCTCGGTGCCGCTCAACCACGCCATGCCGTGGGCGAGCGCGGCGTCGCGCGCCGCGTGCAGGCCGCCGATCTCGTCGTGATCGGTCAGCGCCCACAGCTGAACGCCGCGGGCCTGCGCGCGCTCGGCCAAGACCGCGGGCGCGAGCGTGCCGTCGCTCACGTTCGAGTGGCAGTGGAGATCGGCGTTGAGCAGGTCGGCGGGCACGGCCCGGATTATCCGAGCCGCTCCGAGGCCGCGCTGCCCGCGGGGCGACGGCGCTTCAGCCGTCGATGCGCAGCACCCGGCCCTCGTCCTCGTCGGTCAGCAGGTAGAGATGGCCGTCGGGGCCCTGGCGCACGTCGCGCACGCGCGCGTCGACTGCATGGCGGTGCTCGCGCACGACGCGGTTGCCGTCGAGTTCAAGCCGCAGCAGCTGCTGAGCCTTCAGGGCGCCGATCAGCAACTGGCCGCGCCAGGCCGGATGCCGGTCGGTGGTGACGAAGGCCATGCCGCAAGGCGCGATCGACGGCACCCAGGTGGCGAGCGCCGGCTCGACGTCGCCGCGGGTTTCGCCTTCGCCGATCTTGAGGCCGGTGACGTACTCGCGGCCGCGCGTGACCACCGGCCAGCCGTGGTTGCGCCCGGCGCGCGCGATGTTGAGTTCGTCGCCGCCTTGCGGGCCGTGCTCGTGGGTCCACAGCTCGCCGGTCGTCGGGTGCAGCGCGGCGCCCTGCACGTTGCGGTGGCCGTAGCTCCAGATCTCGGGCAGCGCGCCGGGCTTGCCGACGAAGGGGTTGTCGGGCGGCACGCCGCCGCTGTCGGTGATGCGCACGACCTTGCCGTGGTGGGTGCCGAGCGTCTGCGCGTCGTCGCGGCGGGTGAAGCGGTCGCCGAGGGTGACGAACAGCGTGCCGTCCTTCGCGAACACCATGCGCGAGCCGAAGTGCGCGCTCGACTCGAACTTCGGCTGCTGCCGGAAGACGATCTGCACCTCGCCGAGCGTCGCCGCGTCGGCGTCGAGCCTCGCGCGCGCCACTGCCGTGCTGTTGCCGCGCTGGCCCTGCGCGGCAGGCTCGCTGAAGCTCAGGTAGACGAAGCGGTTGCGCTCGAAGTCGGGGTGCAGCGCCACGTCGAGCAGGCCGCCCTGGCCGCGGGCGACGACCGCCGGCACGCCCCCGATCGGCTTCGAGATGCGGCCGTCGCGCGTCACCAGCCGCAGCCGGCCGGCCTTCTCGGTGACGAGCATGCGGCCCGCATCGGCGGAGTTCGCCTCGAAGCCGGGCAGGAAGGCGAGCGCCCAGGGCGCCTCGAGCCCGCGTGCGACGACGGTGGTGCGCAGCGGCGTGCTGCTCTGGGCGAACGCGGCGCCGCCGGCGGCGAGCAGGCCGGTGGCGACGAAGAGGCGGCGGGTCGGGTCGAACGGCGTGGTCGGGTGCATCGGCCGCAATGTAGGCCGCGCGCCATAGGCCTGTGGCGCAGTCGGCCGGGCTCAGTCCAGGCGCAGCAGCCGGTCGGCGTTGCCGCCCTGGTCGGTCAGCAGGAAGACATGGCCCTGCGGGCCTTGCCGCACGTCGCGGATGCGCAGGTTCAGGTTCTTCACCAGCGGCACCTCCGAGCAGTTGCTCGGCGCCTGGCCGCCGGGTGGCGTGCAGGCGATGCTGCCGCCGTTGTCGATGTCGAAGCGCCAGAGGGTCCGTCCCGAGAGCGCACCGGCGAACAGCTTGCCGGTCCACGCGCCGAAGCGGCTGCCCGTGTAGAACATCAGGCCGCTCGGCGCGGTCGAGTAGGGCACCCAGTGGGCGAGCGGCTGTTCCATCGCGGGCGCCGACGTGGCGCCGCCCACGGGCGTGCAGCGGTCGGCCGGCGTCGCGCCGTACTCGCAGCCGTGGCTGATCAGCGGCCAGCCGAAGTTGCGGCCGGCACGCACCACGTTCAACTCGTCGCCTCCCTGCGGGCCGTGCTCGACCGACCACAGCTCGCCGGTCGCCGGATGCACCGCCGCGCCCTGCGGGTTGCGATGGCCGTAGCTCCAGATGTCGCTGCGCGCGCCCGCCGTCGCGACGAAAGGGTTGTCGGCCGGGATCGTGCCGTCGGCGTGGATGCGCGCGACCTTGCCGTGGCCGCGCGACAGGTCCTGCGCGTAGCCGCGCTCGCTGTCGTTCTGCCGGTCACCCATGGTCACGAACAGGTGGCCGTCGCGGCCGAAGGCGATGCGGCCGCCGAAGTGGCCGCTGCTGCCGGCGACCTTGGGCGTCTGCCGCAGGATCACCTGCACGTTGCCGACGCTCGCGCTGGCGAGGTCGAGCACGCCGCGCGCGACCGCGAGCCCGTTGCGGCCGGCCTCGGCGCCGCTGCCCGCCTCGTTGTAGCTCCAGTAGATGCGCTGGTTGCTCGCGAAGGCCGGGTCGAGCGCGATGTCGAGCAGCCCGCCCTGGCCGGTGGCCTGCACGGCCGGCAGGCCGCTGATCGTCGTCAAGCCGCCGCTCGTGGAGATAAGGCGCAGCCGGCCCGCGCGCTCGGTGACGAGGAAGCGGCCATCGGGCAGGAAGGCGAGGCCCCAGGGGTGGTCGAGCCCGGAGGCGACGGTCGCGACGGCCGTCGGCGCGCTCGGCGCCTGCGCCGGCGGGGACGGCGACGGGCTCGGCGCCGCCGCCGGCCCGGGGGCCGGCGAGGGCGCGCCGGCGACCGGCGCTGGCGCAGGCGCCGCGGCATCGCCGCCGCCACCGCAGGAGGCGGCCAGGCCTGCCGCGCACAGCGCCAGCCAGCGCAGCCGGCGCTCGGCCGTGCGCCTGCCGGATCGAGGTTCGGGGCTCGCGTTCATCGACATCTCCTTGGCGAAGCGGTCGCAGTCTGAACCCCCGAAGGCCGCGGCGCGGCAACCGGATGCAACCCGCGGCCGCGGCGGCCGGCGCGGCGCCCGGCGGGGGGCGGCGTCACTCCGCGAGCGCCTGCACGATCACCTGCACCCGCTCGCGGCCCTGCCACGCATCGACCGCGAGGCGGAAGGCGAGCCGCGCGCGATCGGGCACCGGCTCCTGGCGACCGAACCAGATCGCATCGCGCGTCTGCTCGGCACACGCGGGGCCCGCATGCCGCAGCCCGAGCTTCAGGTGCTGGCCCTTCGCCGGGTCGCCGACGAGTCGCTGGCTCAGCACCTCGAAGTCGTCGCAGAACAGCGGTGCGTCGAAGGCCTGGCCCCAGACCTCGCGGTCGAGCGCGTGCACCGTCGCGGCGTCGAACCATTGCGCGTCGAGCGCGCCGTCGGTCGCGAGCCGGCGCGCCAGCGTTGCGGCATCGAGCCATTCGCCGGCCACCGCCTCGAAGGCGGCGGCGAAGCGCGCGAAGTCGGCTTCGGCCAGCGTCGCGCCGGCCGCCATCGCATGGCCGCCGAAGCGATGCAGCAGATCCGGATGGCGCTTGCTCACCAGGTCGAGCGCGTCGCGCAGATGAAAGCCGGCGATCGAGCGGCCCGAGCCCTTCAGCAGCCCGTCACGCCCGCGCGCGAATACGAAGGTCGGCCGGTGCAACCGGTCCTTCACCCGTGCGGCGACGATGCCGACGACGCCTTCGTGGAACGCCGGGTCGTAGAGCGCAACGGCGTTCGGCGCCGCGGCCTCGTGGCCGCCCAGCCGCGCGAGCATCGCCTCGGCCTGATCGCGCATGCCGGTCTCGACTTCGCGGCGCTCGCGGTTGATGCCGTCGAGCTGCGAAGCGAGTTCGCGTGCGCGCTGCAGGTCGTCGGTCAGCAGGCATTCGATGCCCAGGCGCATGTTCTCCATCCGCCCGGCCGCGTTCAGCCGGGGGCCGACCGCGAAGCCGAAGTCGAAGGCCGAGGCGCGCGCCGTCTCGCGACCCGCGGCCGCGAACAGCGCCGCGACGCCCGCATGCATGCGCCCGCTGCGGATGCGCTTGAGCCCCTGCGCGACCAGGCGCCGGTTGTTCGCGTCGAGCCGCACCACGTCGGCCACGGTGCCGAGCGCGACGAGGTCGAGCAAGGCATCGAGCCGCGGCTGGTGCTGCGCCTCGAAGCGCCCGCGCGCGCGCAACTCGGCGCGCAGCGCGAGCAGCACGTAGAACATCACACCGACGCCCGCCAGCGACTTGCTCGCGAAGCCGCAGCCCGGCTGGTTCGGATTGACGATCACGTCGGCCGCCGGCAGCCGCACCGCGCCGTCGTGCAGCGCCGGCAGGTGGTGGTCGGTCACCAGCACCGAGAAGCCGCGCGCCTTCGCGTGCGCGACGCCCTCCAGGCTCGCGATGCCGTTGTCGACCGTGACCAGCAGCGCCGACGGCCCGGCGGCCTCACCGGCCAGGTCGACGATCGCCGGCGTCAGCCCGTAGCCGTGGCGTCGGCGGTCTGGGACGACGTAGGCGAGCCTGTGCTCCGCCGCGCCGAGCCGCGCCAGCCCGCGCAGCGCGACCGCGCAGGCGGTCGCGCCGTCGCAGTCGTAGTCGGCGACCACGACGATCGGCCGGTGCTGCTCGATCGCATCGGCCAGCAGCCGCGCCGCGGCCTCGGCGCCGAGCAGCTGCGAAGGCGGAAGCAGCCGCGCGAAGCCGTCGTCCAGGTCGTCGGCCGTCGTGATGCCGCGCGCGGCGAACAGCCGCGCGAGCAGCGGATGCACGCCGGCCTGCTCGAGCGCCCACACCGTGCGCGGCGGCACGTCGCGGACGGTGATCCGCATCGCGCTCACAGCGTCGCGAGCGCGGCGGCGACGCTGCGGTCGTCGCGCCAGCGCTGCGTCATCGACGCGAGCCGCGCGCCGAAGCCCGGCGCGCGGCTGCGCAGCCCGAGCGCGTGGCGTTCGCCGCACAAGGTCAGCTTGACCGGCTCGCCGCGCTTGTCGGCCGCGAGCGCCTCGCGCAGCGGGCCGGCGTCGAGCTCGCGCCAGGCCTCGCGCCACGCGAGCCAGTCGCCGCGCAGCGCGGGTGCGCGCAGCGCCTCCAGCAGCCGCGGCGGATCGCCGCGGTCGAGCTGCGGCAGGCCGCAGCCGCTGAGCCAGAAGCTGTTCAGCGCGAGCTTGCCGGCCGCCTCGCGCGCCGCGTTCCGCGGATGCGTGTGCAGCAGCATCTGCACCTCGCTCTGCAGCCGCTTCACCGCGCGTGCGGCCGGGTGGTCGGGCATCCACAGATCGGGGTTGCGGCCGATCACGCGGTCGAGCGAGGCGGTCGGCACGCCGGCGAGCGATTCATGCTGCACGTACCAGCGCGTCGGCGCGCGCCACACGAAGACCCAGCCTTGTTCGCGAAACAGGTGCTGCACCGCCTCGAAGAAGGCGCGCGACTCGTCGGGATCGAGCTCGAGGTCGTCCGGGTCGCCCATCGTCAGGTGCTCCCGGCCCACCTGCCAGTGCACCGGGCTGATCAGCCCCCAGGCCTTTCGGCTGCGATCGACGTTGACGCCGTCCATCGCCGCCGAGCGCGCGGCCCAGGGCAGCGTGCCGTCCTCGCCGACCCAGCCGAGCGCGAGGCCGAGCACCCGCTCGTGCGGCATCGACAGCCGGTACTCGTCGCCTTCCCAGCGCGATGCGGTCTCCAGGCGGCGCAGCAAGGCTTCGAGGTGAGGCAGCGCGAGCTCGGCCCAGGCGGCCTGGCCGGCCTCGGAAAGCGAGGCGGCGTGCGGGATCAGCAAGTGCATGGGCCGCGATTATCGGAAGCCCGCTGGCATCATCGCGGCCCATGTCGCTCCCCTACGAACTCCAGGTCGGCTGGCGCTACACCCGCGCCGGCCGCGGCGGCCGGCGCAACGCGTTCATCTCGTTCATCTCGGGCGTGTCGATGCTCGGCATCGCGCTGGGCGTGGCCGCGCTGATCATCGTGCTGAGCGTGATGAACGGCTTCCAGAAGGAGGTGCGCGACCGGATGCTGAGCGTGGTCGCGCACGTCGAGCTGGTGCAGGGCCGCGGCGAGGCGCTGGGCGACTGGCGCGCGGTCGCGGCCGAGGCCGCGCAGCATCCGCAGGTGCGCGGCGCCGCGCCCTTCATCGCGACGCAGGTGCTGGTCGCCCGCGGCGACGCGATGCGCGGCGCGATCGTGCGCGGCATCGATCCGGCCGAGGAGCCGAAGGTCACGCCGCTCGCGGCCGAGCTGAAGGACGGCGTGTTCACCCAGCTCCGGCCCGGCGCCTGGGGCATCGTGCTCGGCAGCGAACTCGCGCGCTCGCTCGGCGTGCGCAGCGGCGATGCGATCACGCTGATCGCGCCGAACGGCCAGGTCACGCCCACCGGCGTGGTGCCGCGCATGAAGCAGATGACGGTGCTCGGCACCTTCAGCGCCGGCCACTACGAGTACGACAGCGGCCTCGCGCTGATCCATCTGCAGGATGCCGAGAAGCTGTTCCGCCTCGAAGGCCCGGCCGGCGTGCAGCTGCGGCTCGCCGATCCGCAGGACGCGCGCCAGGTCGGCGACGAACTCGCCGCGCGGTTCGCGAACCTCCCGACCGCGGCGAGCGAGCCGGTCGACGTGCGCGACTGGACCCGCACCAACCGCAACTGGTTCGACGCGGTGCAGATCGAGAAGCGGATGATGTTCATCATCCTCACGCTGATCGTCGCGGTGGCGGCCTTCAACCTGGTGAGCACGCTGGTGATGACGGTGACCGACAAGCAGGCCGACATCGCCATCCTGCGCACGCTCGGCGCGAGCCCGCGCTCGGTGATGGGCATCTTCATCGTGCAAGGCGCGATGGCCGGCGTGATCGGCACGCTCGGCGGCCTGGGGCTCGGCCTCCTGATCGCCTTCAACATCGACGTGATCGTGCCGGCGCTCGAGCGGCTGTTCAACGCGAGCTTCCTGCCGGGCAGCATCTACCTGATCAGCCGCATGCCAAGCGAGCCGCAATCGAGCGACATCGTCCCGATCGCGGTGATCTCGCTGGTGCTGGCCTTCGTCGCGACGCTCTACCCGAGCTGGCGCGCGAGCCGCGTGCAACCGGCGCAAGCGCTGCGCTATGAGTGATGCGCTGGTGCTGCACGCCAGCGATCTCCACAAGCGCTACACCGAAGGCGGCCTCGACGTCGCGGTGCTGCAGGGCGTGAACCTGCGCATCGCGCGCGGCGAGGTCGCGGCGATCGTCGGCGCCTCGGGTTCGGGCAAGAGCACGCTGCTGCACCTGCTCGGCGGGCTCGAGGCGCCCAGCACCGGCCGCGTGATGCTGATGCAGCGCGATTTCGCGACGCTCGGCGCGGCCGAGCAGGGCGTCTGGCGCAACCGGCACCTCGGCTTCATCTACCAGTTCCACCACCTGCTGCCCGAGTTCAGCGCGCTCGACAACGTCGCGATGCCGCTGGTGATCCGCCGCGTCGAGCGCGCGGCGGCGCGCGAGCAGGCGATGCAAACGCTCGCGGCGGTGGGGCTGCGCGAGCGGCTCGCGCACCGGCCGGCGGAGCTGTCGGGCGGCGAGCGCCAGCGTGTCGCGGTCGCGCGGGCGCTCGTCACGCGGCCGGCCTGCGTGCTGGCCGACGAGCCCACCGGCAACCTCGATCGCGGCACCGCCGACGCGGTGTTCGCGCTGCTGCTGGAACTGGCGCGCTCGCACGGCAGCTCGGCGGTGATCGTCACGCACGATGAATCGCTCGCGGCGCGCTGCGACCGCGCGCTGCGGCTCGACCGCGGGCGGCTCGACGGCTGAGGCGTGCGCCGTTTGTCGCGCGCGCAGGCAGCGGCCGGCGCCGCTGCGCGGCGAGGCCGGTGGGCGGCTGCGTCGTCCGGCGCGATCGCGCCGAGCGCTCAGAACGTGCGCCGCAGCGCCAGCTGCACGCCGCCGCTGCGGGTCCGGATCGACATCCGGTAGCCCGAGTCGAGCTGCACGCCCAGCCGCCCGCCGTCGAAGCCGAAGCGCGACTTCGCGACCTTCCACTCGACGCCGGCCTTGGCGTTGTAGCGCGGCAGCTCGTCGTCGCTGCCCCACGGGCGCGCGGCCGTCGCGGCGGCATAGAGCTGCGAACTGCCCGTGACGCGGTAGCGCCATCCGACCGAAACGCTGGGTCGGCTCGGCTGCCAGGCCGCAGCGTCCGACAGCCGCGACACCGGTTCGACCTGCAGCGCCTGCACGCCGAAGCCGACGCCGAACGCGGCGCGCCCCCAGCCCAGCCAGACGCGGTTCGACACGTCGACGAGCGAGGTGGAAAGGCCACCCTGCACCGGCCGCGGGCGCAGCCCGTTCACCGTGCCCGAGCGCCCTTCGAGCGAGAGACGAAGCGCGCCGGGGTCGAGGAGGCGCAGCTCGGCGAGGTTCACGGCCGCGCCGGCTTCGCTCGCCTCGCCTTCGGTCGTGTCGGCGGCGCGAGCCGCTGTCGCGGCAACGCCGCAAGCGAGGACGGCAGCGAGTGCGACGAGTCCGGCGACCATGGCAGCGAAGCGGCGTGGCAGGTATGAGGCGTGGCAGTCGTCGATGCGAGTCACCGCATCGCGACGCGATGGTCCGCAGGCGCCGCGTGCGACGGCATCGGCCGGCGCCGAAGCGCGCTGTCGGACGAAGCCGCATCCGCGCGGGCCATGGCCCGGGGCCACGCGCATCCGTTCGCTGCCGCCAGTCGCGTGCTGCCTCAGCGGCGAACGGCGGCATCCGGTGACGGGCGTGATCGCCAAGCCGCCGAGCGACGACGCCATGGCCCCCTGGGCGTCGGCCCCCGGGGCGTGACCGGCAGCATTTCAGTAGCCGCTGCTGCTCTTCGGCTTCACGCTTGCGAAGTGCTCGTCGTAGCGGTGCACGAAGTCCTTCGCCTGGCCCAGCGGCGCGTGACAGGCCCGGCAGCCGGCCGCCGGGTCGGGCGCCCGGTCGCCGTTGGCGAGGAAGGCCGAGTAGATCCAGTTGCCGTTCTTGAGCCCGTCCGGCACGTCCTGGCCCCAACCGGGGTTCTTGCCCATCACGAAGACGCGCAGCAGATCGCCCTTGACGAGCTTGCCGTCGGCGCCGGTCGCGAGCGTGCCGTCGGTGTTGGCCTTGGCTGCGTAGTTCTCCATCACGAACAGCGTGCCGTTCGGGAAGCCCGCCGCGGCGCTGCCCTTCTCGGCGGCCGGGTTCATGTAGATCTCGCGCACCTGCTTCGCATCGGGGCGCTGCACCGCGCTGAGGAACTTCGGCCAGGTCTTGTAGCCCACCGGCACGCCGAGCTCGCCGTCCTTCAGCAGCGGCGGCGGCGCTTCGCGGGTCGAGGCGCAGCCTGCCGCGAGCAACGCGGCCGCGAGTCCGGCCGCGAAGATGGTCGGGCGTCGGCGAGGCTTGACGGGGATCTCCATCTGGCATCCTCCTCGAGGTGTTCGAACGACGCACGATGCTAGAGCTGCAGCTGCGCGCCGACCTAGCGCTTTTGCAGGCACGGCGCTCAGGGTTTGCGTGGTGCATCCAGCCGATGCCGGGGTGCGTGCGCCGCTTGCCCAGCGCTTGTCGAAAGCCTTGATCGATGTGGATCGACACCCATTGCCATCTCGACGCGCGCGAGTTCGCGGAGGACCGCGACGCGGTGGTCGAGCGCGCGCGGGCGGCGCTCGTGCAGCAGGTGCTGCTGCCGGCGGTCGACCCGTCGAACTTCGACGCGGTGCGCGAGCTGGCGCATCGCCATGGCCTCGCCTATGCGCTCGGCATCCACCCGCTGTGCGTCGGCTCGATCGGCGACGACGCGCTCGAGGCCTTGCGCGCGGCGCTCGAACGCCATCGCGACGACCCGCGGCTGGTCGCCGTCGGCGAGATCGGCCTCGATCACTTCGTGCCGGGGCTCGACCGCGACAAGCAGCAGCGCATCTACCTCGCGCAGCTGAAGCTCGCGCGCGACGCCGGCCTGCCGGTGCTGCTGCACGTGCGGCGTTCGGCGGACCCGCTGCTCGCGGGCCTGCGTCGCGTCGGCGGCATCACCGGCATCGCGCACGCCTTCAACGGCAGCCGGCAGCAGGCGGAGGCCTTCGTCGCGCTCGGCTTCAAGCTCGGCTTCGGCGGCGCGATGACGCACGAGCGCGCGCTGAACCTGCGCCGGCTCGCGGCTGAACTGCCGCTCGAGGCGATCGTGCTCGAGACCGACGCGCCCGACATCCCGCCGGCCTGGATCTACAAGACCGCGGCCGAGCGCGCGGCCGGCGCGCCGCAAGGGCGCAACGAGCCGGCCGAGCTGGCACGCATCGCGGGCGAGCTGGCGGCGTTGCGCGGCATCGCGCCGCAGGCGCTCGCCGAAGCGAGCTGCGCGAATGCCCACGCGGTGCTGCCGCGGCTGCAGGCGCTCGCGGCGTGAGCGCTGCGCCGCGCCATGCCGGCCTGCCGCCGGTGCTCGCCGAGGGCACGCGGCTCGTCGTGCTGGGCAGCTTCCCCGGTGCCGCCTCGCTCGCGCAGCAGCGCTACTACGGCCATCCACGCAACCACTTCTGGCCGCTGCTCGGGGCGCTGTGGGGCATCGACCTCGTCGCGCTCGACTACCCGCGGCGGCTCGACGAACTGCGCGCGCGCGGGCTCGGACTGTGGGACGTCTACGCGAGCTGCGAGCGCGAGGGCAGCCTCGACGCGTCGATCCGCGAAGCGCGCCTCAACGACCTGGCGGCGCTGAAGCGGCAGGCACCGGCGCTCGAGGCGGTGGCGCACAACGGCGGCGAATCGGCACGGCATGCGCGCCACACCGCGGCGCTCGGGCTCGTCGTGCACCGGCTGCCGTCGACGAGCCCGGCCAACGCCAGCTGGTCCTTCGAGCGCAAGCTCGAGGCCTGGCACGCGGTGTTCGCGCAGCACGGGCTCGCGCGATGAGCGCGAAGCCGCGCAGGCAGACGCTGGCCGCGGCGACCGTCGCCGAAAGCGACGGCGTGCGCACGCTGCATCTCGGCACGCCGTGGGTGCAGGGCGCGATGCGCATCGGCAAGCCGCAGGCGATCGAGCTCGAATACGTGCAGCGGATGATGGCCTGGCTGCTGCTCGTGCCGCTGGAGCCGAAGCGCCTCGCGCCGCACGCGGTGCAGCTGGGGCTTGGCGCCGGCGCGATCACCAAGTTCTGCCATCGGCAGCTACGCTGGCGCTGCACCGCGGTCGAGCTGAACCCGACGGTCATCGGCGCCTGCCGGCTGTGGTTCAAGCTGCCGCCGGACGATGCGCGGCTCGCGGTCGTCGAGGCCGACGCGGGCGCCTGGGTCGCCGATCCGCGGCACGCGCGGAGCGCCGATGCGCTGTGCGTCGATCTCTACGATCACCACGCCGCCGCGCCGGTGCTCGACGACGAAAGCTTCTACGCCGGCTGCCACGCGGTGCTCGCCGACGGCGGCGCGATGAGCGTCAACCTGTTCGGCCGCGACGTGAGCTTCGGCCGCAGCGCCGAGCGCATCGCGCGGGTCTTCGGGCCGCAGCGCGTCGCGATGCTGCGGCCGACGCGCGAGGGCAACACCATCGTGCTCGCGTGGAAGGGCGAAGCGCTGCCCGCGCGTGACGAACTCGCGCGCCGCGCCGAGGCCATCGAGCGCGGCCTCGGCCTGCCGGCGCGCAAGTGGCTGAAGCTCTTGCAGAATCGCCCGACGCCCACGCCGACTGCCGCATGAACGCCCGCGCCGCCACCGACCGTGCCACGGCCAGCACCGCGCCTCCCGCCGGGAGCGCCCGTGCCGCGGCGCTCGCCGAGCGGCCCACCGGCGCGCTGCACTGGCGCCAGCTCGTCACCTGGCTGCTCGCCGACGGCGTGATCTCGCTCGACGAAGGCAAGCGCATCGCGCAGCGCTTCGGCGCCGGCGACAGCGCGCAGCACCCGCTGGTGCGCCTGGGCGGCGCCGGCCTCGTGCATGCGAAGACCGGCGAGGTCTTCGACGTCGAGACGCTGACCGAGTGGCTGGCCCGGCATTGCAAGCTGCCCTATCTGCGCATCGATCCGCTGAAGGTGGACGTGGCGCGCGTGGCCGACGTGATGAGCGTCAACTACGCCGAGCGCCGCCACGCGCTGCCGGTGCAGGTCGGCCTCACCGAAGTGGTGATCGCGACCTGCGAGCCCTTCGACACCGCCTGGCTGCCCGAGATCGAGTCGCACACGAAGAAGACCGTGCAGCTCGCGCTGGTCAGCCCGCCGGAGCTTGCGCGCTACACGACCGAGTTCTATTCGCTCGCGAAGTCGGTCCGCTCGGCGCAGAAGAACGGCCAGCTCGCCGGGCCCGCCAGCTTCGAGCAGCTGGTCGAGATGGGCAAGTCGAGCAAGCAGCTCGACGCCAACGACCAGGGCGTGGTGCAGATCGTCGACTGGCTCTGGCAATACGCCTTCGACCAGCGCGCCTCCGACATCCACCTCGAGCCGCGCCGCGAGATGGGCGCGATCCGCTTCCGCATCGACGGCGTGCTTCACACCGTCTACCAGGTGCCGCTGCAGGTGATGGGCGCGATGACGAGCCGCGTCAAGCTGCTCGGCCGCATGGACGTGGTCGAGAAGCGCCGGCCGCTCGACGGCCGCATCAAGACGCGCCGGCCTGTGCCCGAAGGAGGAACACCGGGCGCCACGCGTGACGTCGAGATGCGCCTCTCGACGCTGCCCACCGCCTTCGGCGAGAAGATGGTGATGCGCATCTTCGACCCCGACAACGCGGTCAAGCCGCTCGCAGGGCTCGGCTTCGCGCCGCACGAAGCGCAGATGTGGGAGCAGCTGGTGACGCGGCCGCACGGCATCGTGCTGGTCACCGGCCCCACCGGCTCGGGCAAGACGACGACGCTGTACTCGACGCTCAAGCGCCTGGCGACCGACGAGGTCAACGTCTGCACCGTCGAGGACCCGATCGAGATGATCGAGCCGGCCTTCAACCAGACGCAGGTGCAGGCCAGCATCGACCTCGGCTTCGCCGAAGGCCTGCGCGCGCTGATGCGGCAGGACCCGGACATCATCATGGTCGGTGAGATCCGCGACCTGGAGACCGCCGAGATGGCGATCCAGGCCTCGCTGACCGGCCACCTCGTCTTCAGCACGCTGCACACCAACGATGCGGTCGCGTCGATGACGCGGCTGATCGACCTTGGCGTGCCGCCGTACCTCGTCGGCGCGACCGTGATCGGCGTGCTCGCGCAGCGCCTCGTGCGCACGCTGTGCCCGAGCTGCCGGCAGCCGCAGGACGCCGACAAGCTCGCCGCCGAGCGCGCCTTGCTCGACGAGGCGATCAAGCCCTGGCAGCTGAAGGGCGAGTACCGACCGTACAAGCCGGTCGGCTGCCTCGAATGCCGGCACACCGGCTACCGCGGCCGCGCCGGGCTGTATGAACTGATGGAAGTCGGCGATGCGCTGCAGGGCCAGATCCATCCGCGCTTCGATGCGCCCGGCCTGCGTCGCGAGGCCGCGCGGCTCGGCTTGCAGCCGTTGCGCGTGGCGGGCGCGGCGAAGGTCGCGCAGGGACTCACCACGCTGGACGAGGTGCTGCGCGCGACGCCGCGCTGGGAGTCCTGATCGCCTGGCTTGCACGAAGCCGTCGGACGCGGCGGCGCGCGGGTGTCCTAGGAATTAACCCGAGAGGCGTCGATAGGGCGCTCCCTAGAATTCGCCACCCGCGTGTCTCCACTTCGCGGCTCGAAGAAGCGCATCCCGGCGCGCGACCAGCAGAGGAGAACTCCTTGAAGATCAAGAGTCAGCGCGACTTCGTGTCGGGCTTGATGTTCGTGGCCGTGGGTGTCGGGTTCGCGTTCGGCGCGACCCACTACCAGTTCGGCGTCTCGGCACGGCCAGGACCCGGCTACTTTCCGCTGCTGCTCGGCGTGATCCTCGCGATCCTCGGTGCCGCGGTGCTCTTCAAGGCCCTGACCGTCGAGACCGACGACGGCGAGCCGATCGGCGCGATCGAATGGAAGCCGCTGGTGACGGTCCTCGCCGCTGTCGCGATCTTCGGCTTCCTGCTGCCGCGTGTGGGCATGCTGATCTCGGTGCCCCTGCTCGTCGGGCTGTCGAGCCTTGCCGGCCACGAGTTCCGCTGGAAAGGCGTGGTGATCACCGCGGTCGTGCTGACGTTCTTCAGCTGGCTGGTGTTCGTCAAGGGACTCGGCCTGGTGATTCCCGTGCTGCCGGCGGCCTTCGTCAGCTGAACGAAAAGAGGCTGCGATGGAACTGATCAACAACCTCCTGCTCGGGTTCTCGACCGCGCTGAGCATCCAGAACGTCGCCTACGCGCTGTTCGGCTGCATCCTCGGCACGCTGATCGGCGTGCTGCCCGGCCTCGGCCCGACCGCCACGATCGCGATGCTGCTGCCCAGCATCTACGCGCTCGACGCGACGCCGGCGTTGATCATGCTGGCCGGCATCTACTACGGCGCGCAGTACGGCGGCTCCACCACCGCGATCCTGATCAACGTGCCCGGCGAGAGCAGCTCGGTCGTCACCGCGCTCGACGGCTACCAGATGGCGCGCCAGGGTCGCGCCGGCGCGGCGCTCGCCGCCGCGGGCCTGGGCAGCTTCTTCGCCGGCAGCATCGGCACGCTGATCGTCGCCGGCTTCGCGCCGCCGCTGACCGAACTCGCCTTCAAGTTCGGCCCCGCCGAGTACTTCAGCCTGATGGTGCTGGGGCTGATCGGCGCGGTGGTGCTGGCCTCCGGTTCGCTGATCAAGGCGATCGCGATGATCATCCTCGGCCTGCTGATCGGGCAGATCAACACCGACGTCATCTCCGGCGTGCCGCGCTACAGCTTCGACGTGCCCGAGCTGACCGACGGCATCGGCTTCGTCGCGATCGCGATGGGCGTGTTCGGCTTCGGCGAGATCATCGCCAACCTCGGCCGGCCGGCCGAGCACCGCGAGGTCTTCACCAAGGACGTGAAGGGCCTGTGGCCGACCAAGCAGGACGTGAAGGACGCCTTTCCCGCGGTGCTGCGCGGCACCTCGCTCGGCTCGGTGCTCGGCGTGCTGCCCGGCGGCGGCGCGCTGCTGGCCTCGTTCGCCGCCTACACGCTTGAAAAGAAGAGCCGCGGCCGCCCCGGCGAGCCGGCCTTCGGCAAGGGCAACATCCGCGGCGTCGCCGCGCCGGAAAGCGCGAACAACGCCGGCGCGCAGACCAGCTTCATCCCGATGCTCACGCTCGGCATCCCGCCGAACCCGGTGATGGCGCTGATGGTGGGCGCGATGACGATCAAGGGCATCCAGCCCGGCCCGCAGGTGATGACCGCCAACCCCGAGCTGTTCTGGGGCCTGATCGCCAGCATGTGGCTGGGCAACCTGATGCTGGTGATCCTCAACCTGCCGCTGATCGGCATCTGGATCAAGCTGCTGACGGTGCCCTACCGCTTCCTGTTCCCGGCGATCCTGGTGTTCTGCGGCATCGGCCTGTACACGCTGAACAACAACAACTTCGACGTCTACGTCGCGGCCGGCTTCGGCATCGCGGGCTACGTGTTCTACAAGCTGCAATGCGAGCCGGCGCCGCTGCTGCTCGGCTTCATCCTCGGGCCGATGATGGAAGAGAACCTGCGCCGCGCGCTGCTGCTCAGCCGGGGCGACTGGAGCGCCTTCGTCACGCGGCCACTGTCGGGGGCGCTGCTGCTGGCGGCGCTCGCGTTGATCGTGATCGTCTCGCTGCCGTCGATCAAGCGGCAGCGCGAGCAGGCGTTCCAGGAAGCGGATTAGTGGTTGACCACCCCGTTGCGGCTTCGCCCCTCCCCTCAAGGGGCGCCGCTGGCGGACCGGCGAAGCCGGCTCCGCGGCGGCTGCTGGGTCAACGAGAACGGCCTGCGCGAGCAGGCCGTTTTGCTTGCGGCTACAGATCCCATCGAAGCTCGGCGTGGAAGGTCCGCTGCGGGTAGGGGTGGAAGGCCCAGTAGCTTTCGTCGGTGAGGTTGTCGATGCCGAGGGCCAGCGACCATGGCCCGCCCGGCCGGTACTGCAGGCGCAGGTCGGCGACGGTGAAGCGGCTGAAGCCGGTGTAGGCGAAGTCGTTCGGGTCGCCGTTGTCGAGCGCCCCGAACTGGCGGCCGCCGTGGCGCACCCCAAGGCTGGCGCTCCAGCCGTCGCTCAGCTCGTAGCTCGCGAGAACGCTCGCACGCCATAGCGGCACGCGCGGTTGGCGCTTGCCGACGCTGGCCGGGTTGCCGGCGTTCGCCGCGATGATCGAGTCGGCATAGGTCAGGCTGCTCTGCAGCTCGAGCCCGCGCAAGCCCGCGTCCTCCGCGAGATGCGCGAGCTCGATGCCGCTGGTGCGGATCGCATCGACGTTCTGGACCGTCATCGTCGTCGAGTCGGCGACGCTCGACTGCGAGTACAGCGCGTCCTTCGTGCGTTCGAAGAACAGCGTGCCGCGCAGCAGGCCGGCCGCGCCCAGCTCGGCCTCGGTGCTCAACTCGGCGGTCCAGGACTTCTCGGGCCTGAGGTTCGGATCGGCATTGACGATCGTGCCGCTGCCGGCCACCGAGCCCTGGAACAGCTCGCTCACCGTCGGCATGCGCACCGCGCGGCCGAGCGAGGCCTTGAGCGTCAGCGTCTCGCTCGCCTGGTACGAAAGGGCGGCCTTCGGCGAGGTGGTGGACTCGCTGCGGTCGGCGTAGTCGGCGCGCACGAAGGCGGGCGCCGGCGTCGGTGCGGCCGGGCTCGCGGGCGGCGTGACCGATGCGGCGCGATAGCCGTTGGCGGCTTGCCAACGCTCCTGCCTCAGGCCCAGCACCGCGCGCCAACGCTCGGCGAAGCGCCAGGCGTCCTGCACCCAGAAGCTGGTCAGCGTGGTGTTGCCGCCGAAGCCGGAAACGCTGGCGTCGGCATCGCCGCCGATCCAGTCGGCCGTGCCGTTGACGCGCGTGCGCAGCTTGAACGCATCGCGCTGCAGGCCGAACTCGACGATGTGCTCGCCCCGCTCGCGATTCGCGCCGCCGGGCCGCCAGATCCCCTTGGCCGCGAGCGTGTTCCAGCCGGTGCCCTTGCTGTCGGCGATGGTGCCGGCGCCGCCGGCGTTCGACGCGGGCAGCGGCGTGGTCGCGGTGCGGACCCGGTCGCGCCGGAAGTCGTAGACGCTCGCGGTCGCTTCCCAGTCCCAGCGGCCCGAGCTGTTCGACTTCAGCCCGAGCGCATGGGTCGTGTGGACGAGATCGGCCTTGCCGCGCGCGAAGTCGCTGGCAGCGAGCGTGTAGCTGCGCCCGTCGATGTTGACGGTGCCCGCATACACCGCGTTGCCCGCGGCGTCGCGCAGGAAGGTGTCGTGCCGGCGGTCGACCTCGTTGCTCCACGCGCCGAAGGTGTAGCTCGCGCGCAGCGTGGGCGTCAGGTCGTAGGCGAACTTCAGCTTGGCGTGGTCCTGCTCGGTGCGGGTCTCGTTGGTGGCGCCGAGCAGCAGCCAGGGCTGCATGCGTGGGTTCGCGCCCGGCACCGCGCCGGTCACCGGCGTGCCGGCGTTGCCCGCCGTGCCCTGCGACAGCAGCCGGTTCGCGTAGGTGATGGGCTGGCCGGTGTTCACGAGCCGGTTCACGTTGAACCACCACGAGAAGTCGCCCGACTTCGAGCCGATCGAGGCGCTGCCTTGCCGGCCCGAATAGCGATCGCCGTCGCCGTAGAGCGCGTGCTTCTGCGTGAAGCCGGAGAGCTTCAGGTGCGCTTCGAGCCGCGTCGGCATGCGCGTCACGTAGTCGACGATCGCACCGGCCGAGTTGCCCGAGTACGCCGCGGAGAACGGGCCGTAGAGCACGTCGACACGCTCGATCTCCTCCGGCGTCACCAGCCCCCAGCGCGGCGTGAAGCTCGCACCGTTGCCGAGCAGGTTGCTCAGCAGCACGCCGTCGGCATAGACGAGCGAGCGCGCGCTGTTGCCGGTACCGCTCGCGCGGGTGGCCAGGACCGCGTGGTCGTGGTCGCCGACGTAGCGCTTGCGCACCAGCAGGCTCGGGAAGTACTTGAGCGCGTCCTCGGCGTCGGTCGCGTTGATGCGGCGCTCGATCTGCGCGGCGGTGATGCCTTCGGTGGTGGTCGGGATCTCCACCGGCAGCGTCGAAGGCCGCCCGCCGCGCACGGTGACGCGGTCGAGTTCGGCGCCCTGGTGCACCGCGAGCCGCACCGGCTCGGATTGCGCGGCGGCCGCCAGCGGCAGCGCCGAGCACAACGCGGCCGTTCGCAGCCGCGAAAGTCGAAAGAGGGCAGACACGGGATTCGTCCTGGAACGGGCGGGGCCGGGCACACCGGCCGCAACCCTCGACACGAAGGCGGCGCGGCGCCGCCCGCGAACGCCGCGTCGACGGCGACGGTTTCAGGCGAGGTGCGGCGGGCCGTGCTTCAGCTGCGCGACCCAGGCGGCACAGGCGTCGGGCGCCGGAGGCCGGGGTTGCGCCGGCGTCGGCAGCACGGTGCAGGACTCGAGCGCGAGCCGCCCGGCCGGCGGCGCGTGCGGCGCGCCGCCGAGCAGCAAGCCGCCGAGCGCGCAGTGCTCGGGGCCGTGGGTCGCGTGCTCCGCGGGCGCGGAATCCCCTGCGTCGAGCGCCACCATCTCGACGCCATAGACGGTGCAGACCTCCACCAGCGTGCGGCCCTGCGCCTCGGCCGCCGCGCCGGCCAGCATCGGCACCGCCGCCTTCAGCAGCAGCGCGAGCGCGAAGACCCAGGCGGTCCAGCGTGCGATGGTCGGCGGGCGGCGGCTGCGCATCGGGCGATTTTGCGCGCGGCTTGCGTCGGATCGCCACGGCCGGCCCGTGATCTGCAAGCGGATGCAGCGCAGGTGACTGGCCGCCGCGCCGCGCGTTTCCATAATCGGCCGATGACGCAAGCCACCTTCGACCACCGTCTCGGCTACCCGAGCCGCCGCCTGCCCGTGTTCGCGCGCAACCTGTGCGCGACCTCCCATCCGCTTGCGGCCCAGGCCGGGCTGCGCATGCTCGGCGCCGGCGGCAACGCGGTCGATGCGGCGGTGGCCGCGGCGGCGGTGATGACGCTGGTCGAGCCCTGCTCGAACGGGCTCGGCTCCGACGCCTTCTGCATCCTGTGGGACGGCCGGCAGCTGCACGGCCTGAACGCCTCGGGGCGCGCGCCGGCCGCGTGGACGCCGGACTACTTCCGCCGCCGGCACGGCGGCGATCGCACGGCCCCGCCGGTGCGCGGCTGGGACAGCGTGACGGTGCCGGGCGCCGTGGCCGGCTGGGTCGCGCTGAGCGAGCGCTTCGGCAAGCTGCCCTTCGGCGACCTGCTTGCGCCGGCGATCGAGATCGCCGAGCGCGGCTATGCGGTGCCGGTCGTCGTGCAGGAGAAGTGGGCGGCGGCGGCGGGCGTCGACGAACTCGTGCGCCAACCCGGCTTCCGCGAAGCCTTCCTGCCGCGCGGCCGGGCGCCGGCGGTCGGCGAGCTCTTCAAGCTGCCCGGCGCCGCAAGGACGCTGCGCGCGATCGCCGCGACGAAAGGTGCCGCCTATTACGGCGGCGAGATCGCCGAAGCGCTGGCGCGTGCCTCGAAGGCCGGCGGCGGCGCCCACACGGTGGCCGACTTCGCCGGCTACCGGCCCGAATGGGTCGAGCCCATCTCGACGGCCTACCGCGGCTTCCGGCTGCACGAGATCCCGCCGAACGGGCAGGGCATCGCGGCGCTGATCGCGGCCGGCATCGTCGAGCAGTTCGACATCGCGTCGATGCCGCTCGACGGCGTCGCATCGACCCACCTGCAGATCGAGGCGATGAAGCTGGCCTTCGCGGACGTCTACCGCTACGTCGCCGAAGCGGACTGCATGGAGTGCACCGCGGAGCAGTTGCTCGATCCCGCCTACCTCGCGAGTCGCGCGAAGCTGATCGACCCGAAGCGCGCGCAGGACTTCGGCTGCGGCAATCCTGTCAAGGGCGGCACGATCTACCTCACCGCGGCCGACGCGAGCGGGATGATGGTCAGCTTCATCCAGAGCAACTACATGGGCTTCGGCAGCGGCGTCGTGCTGCCCGAGTGGGGCCTGAGCCTGCAGAACCGCGGCCATGCCTTCAGCCTCGATGCGGCGAGCCCGAACGTCGTCGCGCCGGGCAAGCGGCCCTTCCACACCATCATCCCCGCCTTCCTCACCGACGCCGACGGCGCGCCGCGGATGAGCTTCGGCGTGATGGGCGCGAACATGCAGCCGCAGGGCCACCTGCAGACGCTGGTGCGGATGGTCGATTACCGCCAGGATCCGCAGGCCGCCTGCGATGCGCCGCGCTGGCGCTTCAACGCCGGGCTGGAGATCAACGTGGAGGCGGGCATGCCGCCGTCGACCGTGCAGGGCCTCGCCGAACTCGGCCATCGGATGGAAGTGATCCAGGACAGCTACCAGGACTTCGGCGCCGGCCAGTTCATCTGGCGGCTCGGCGACCCGGCGGTCGAGGGCTACGTCGCGGCGAGCGATCCGCGGCGCGACGGCCTGGTCGCAGGCTCTTGACGACCCGCCCGGTCGGCGCCGGGCTCGCGCTCGCGGCGGCCGGCGCGGTCGCCTTCTCCGGCAAGGCGATCCTCGCCAAGCTGCTGTACCGCGAGGGCCTCGACGCGGTCGCGGTGCTGATGCTGCGGATGCTCTTCGCGCTGCCGTTCTTCCTGCTGATGGCCTGGTGGGCCGGGCGCGGCAAGCCCGCGCTGACGCCGGCCCAGTGGCGGCGGATCGCCGTGCTCGGCTTCACCGGCTACTACCTCGCGAGCTTCCTCGACTTCCTCGGGCTGCAGTACGTCAGCGCCAGCCTCGAGCGGCTGATCCTCTACCTGAACCCGACGCTGGTGCTCGCGATCGGCATCGCCTTCCACGGCTTGAAGGTCACGCGCGGCCAGTGGCTCGCGGTGGCGATCAGCTACGTCGGCGTGCTGCTCGTCTTCGGGCAGGAAGTGGGCGAGCAAGGGCCGCACGCGCTGCTCGGCAGCCTGCTGGTCTTCGCCAGCGCGGTGAGCTACGCCGTCTACCTGGCGCAGAGCGGGGCGATGGTCCGCGAGCTGGGGTCGATGCGGCTGGTCGGCCTCGCGAGCACCGTGGCCTGCGTGCTTTGCATCGGCCAGTACTTCGTGCTGCGGCCGGCCGAGGCGCTGTTCGCGATCACGCCGACGGCACTCGGCCTGTCGCTCCTGAACTCGGTGGCCTGCACCGTCGCGCCGGTGATGATGGCGATCGAGCGCATCGGCCCGGCGCTCGCCGCGCAGACGGGCATGGTCGGCCCGATGAGCACCGTCGTGCTCGGCGTCGTCGTGCTCGACGAGCGCTTCACGCCGGCGATGGCGCTCGGCACCGGCCTCGTACTGGTCGGCATCGGGATGCTGGCGCGCAAGCGCTGAGCTCGCGGGCACGAGAGTCGTCGCGCGTGCACCGCGGCGACAAAGGCGCCGCTGCGCCGAGGACTGTCCTCTTTTGGACCGCTGTTCTGCGGTTGAACGGCCGTCCTGGCTCGCCAGACTCGGCGGTCACATCGTTCCATTCAATGCGGGCCCCGCCCCGGCGGCCCACGACGGGAGTCATCGTGCCCTCGAACCTCATCGACCTTCATGCCGACGCCGCGCTTGCCGAACTGGCGTGCCGGTATGCCGCCGAGCAGCTCCTGCTGATCGCCTTCGACGCCGCCTCGTGCCGGGTGACCGGCGTGAACCGGGCCGTCGAGACCTTGCTCGGCGAGGACGCCGTGGCACTCGCGGGCCGGCCGATGGCGGCCTTGTGCGGCATGAGCGAGGTGGATCTCGCGGCCTTCGTCGACGAGCCGGGCGCGGTGCGCACGCTGGCGCTGCGCGGCGGCGGCGGGCGTCAGCGCTGGGTCGAGGCGCGCGTCGGCCGTGCCGAGCAAGGCCCGCCGATGCTGATGGCACGCGATGTCTCCGACGAGCGCCGCAGCCGCGCCGAGCTCAGCGGCAAGGCCATGGCGATCGACCGTGCGCAAGCCGTGATCGAGTTCGATCTCGACGGCAAGGTGCTCACGGCCAACGACCACTTTCTGCACCTCATGGGCTACTCGCTCGCCGAGGTGAAGGGCCAGCATCACCGGATGTTCTGCGAGGACGCCCTGGCCGACAGCGCGGACTACCAGCTCTTCTGGACGCGGCTGCGCGCCGGCGAGTACGAGAGCGGCGAATTCAAGCGCCTGGGCCGCGGCGGCAAGGAGGTGTGGATCCGCGCGACCTACAACCCCGTGCTCGACGAGGACGGCAAGCCTTTCAAGGTGGTCAAGTTCGCGCTCGACGTCACCGCCTCGAAGGCGCGCAACGTCGAGTTCGAAGGCAAGGTGCAGGCGATCGGCCGGGCGCAGGCGGTGATCGAGTTCGACCTGAACGGTGTGGTGCTCCATGCCAACCGCAACTTCCTCGACCTGCTCGGCTACTCGCTCGACGAGGTGCGCGGCCAGCACCACCGCATGTTCGTCGAGGCGGAGGAGGCGCGCGGCGGCGCCTACCGCGCGTTCTGGCAGAAGCTGGGCCGCGGCGAGTACGACGGCGGCGAATACAAGCGCGTGGGCAAAGGGGGCAAGGAGATCTGGATCCGCGCCACCTACAACCCCATCTTCGACCTCAACGGCAACCCGGTGAAGGTCGTCAAGTACGCGATGGACATCACCGAGTCGAAGATGCGCAACGCCGAGTTCGAAGGCAAGGTGCGCGCGATCGACCGGGCACAGGCCGTCATCGAGTTCGATCTCGAAGGCCGCGTGCTCATGGCCAACGAGAACTTCCTGAAGACGCTCGGCTACACGGTGGACGAAGTGCGCGGCAAGCATCACCGTCTGTTCGTCGAGCCGGGTTATGCGGCGAGCGAGGCCTACCGCGAGTTCTGGCAGAAGCTCTCGCGCGGCGAGTTCGACGCCGGCGAATACAAGCGCGTCGGCAAGGACGGCCGCGAGGTCTGGATCCAGGCGACCTACAACCCGATCTTCGACCTCGAAGGCCGGCCGCTGAAGGTGGTGAAGTTCGCCACCGACGTGAGCGCGAGCAAGCTGCGCAACGCCGAGTTCCAGGGCAAGGTGCAGGCGCTGGAGCGGGCGCAGGCGGTGATCGAGTTCGACCTCAAGGGCAACGTCGTCCACGCCAACCAGAACTTCCTCGACGCGATGGGCTACCACCTCGAGGAGATCCGCGGCAAGCACCACCGCATGTTCTGCGACAAGGTCTTCGCGCAGAGCGACACCTACGCGAACTTCTGGGAGAAGCTGGGCCGCGGCGAGTTCGAGTCGGGCGAGTACAAGCGGCTCGGCAAGGGCGGCAAGGAGGTCTGGATCCAGGCCACCTACAACCCGATCTTCGACATGGAAGGCCGGCCGATGAAGATCGTGAAGTTCGCGACCGACGTCACCGAGACCAAGCTGCGCAACGCCGAGTTCGAGGGCAAGGTCACCGCGATGAGCCGGGCGCAGGCGGTGATCGAGTTCGACCTCGACGGCCACGTGCTTGCGGCCAACGAGAACTTCCTTCGCACCATGGGCTACTCGCTGCGCGAGGTGCTCGGCCAGCACCACAGCATGTTCTGCACGCCCGACTACATCACCTCGGCCGAGTACCGCGACTTCTGGCTGCGGCTGTCGAAGGGCGACTTCCTCTCCGGCCGATTCCAGCGCACCGGCAAGTACGGCCGCGAGGTCTGGCTGCAGGCCAGCTACAACCCGATCCTCGACCTGAAGGGCGAGCCGCTGAAGGTCGTCAAGTACGCCTACGACGTGACCGAGCAGGTCGCGATGGAGCAGCAGATCACGCAGAAGACCGGGACGATGACCGTCTCGGTCAAGACGCTCGCCGAGTCGATCGAGCAGATCACCCAGAGCACGCGCTTCGCCTCCGAGCTCGCGGGCCAGACGCAGCACAACGCCGAGAGCGGCTTCGAGGCGCTGAAGAAGTCGATCGAGTCGATCGGCCTGATCCAGAAGTCGTCGAGCGAGATCGCCGACATCGTCAAGGTCATCGGCGACATCGCGAGCCAGACCAATCTGCTCGCCTTCAACGCGGCGATCGAAGCGGCACGCGCGGGCGAGCACGGCGTCGGCTTCTCGGTGGTGGCCGGCGAGGTGCGCAAGCTCGCCGAGCGCGCCGGCGACGCCGCGCGCGAGATCAGCAAGCGCATCGACGAATCCACCAGCCGCGTGGCGCAGGGCTCGCAGGTGTCGCAGCAGGCGAAGGACGCGTTCGAGCGCATCGTCGCGAGCGTGGGCAAGACGACCGAGTCGATCCGCCGCATCGCCGACAGCACCGAGCAGCAGCAGGCCGCTTCGCGCGCCGTCGCGGAGCAGATCCGCGAGCTCGGCAGCGTCGCCAAGAACTGATCCGCGCCGTGCGATGAACGGCTTCACCGGCAAGCTCGCGGCACCGGCGGGCGCCGACCACAGCTTCGGCGTGCTGCAGCTCGCCGATGCGCAACTCGGCGTGTCGCTCCAGGCGCTGCGCGAGGTGATCCCGAAGCCGGCGCGCTTCGCCGGGTTGCCCGCCGCGGCGCCGGGCTTGTGCGGCGCGGTCAACCTGCGCGGCAAGGTCGTGCCGGTGGTGGACCTGCGCGCGGTGCTCGGCCTGCCTGCCGGCGCGGTGGCGAATCCGGTGGTCGCGATGCTGAGCCACGAGCGGCGGCTGATCGGGCTGCTGGCCGACGGCGTGCGCGGGATCACGCGGCCCGCGCCCGAGGCCGTCTTCCCGATGCGCGCCGCCGGCGGCCTCGTATTCACCGGCGGCTTCGAGCGGCCCGAGGACGGCAGTGTCGTGAGCGTGCTGGATCCCGCCGCGGTGCTCGCCCTGCCCGGCCTGCCGGCGCTGCACGAGCGCGAGGACGAGCGGCACGACACGGCGGCCCAAACGCGCGCCGCGCGCCGGCCGCTGATGCTGGTGCGCTGCGGCGACGTGGGGCTGGCGGTCGACGTCACCGACATCCACACGACGCTGCCGCGTGTCGATCTGAAGCCTTCGTGTTTCGGGGGCCGGGTCTGCCGCGGCGTCGTGGAGCACGGCGACGTCGAGCTGCCGGCGGTAGACCCGCTCGCCTTGCTGGGCCTGGGCGCACTGCCGCACGAGGGCACGTGCCAGGCTCTGCTGTTGCGCTTGCCGGCCGGGATGGTCGCGCTGCTGGTCACGCGGGTGATCGACATCGCGCAGGTCGACGAGTCCGAGCTGCTGCCGCTGCCCGCGGTGGCGCTGCAGCGGCCGGAACTCTTCCGCGCGCTTCTGCACGTGGCGGGCCACGGCGAGCATCTGGTGATCGAGGCGGGCGTGCTGCAGCGGCAGCCCGACGTGCTGGCGATGGCCGGCATGAACACGCGGCGTGCCGGCGCGGCCGCCGCCGAGGAACAGGCGGCGCAGGGCGGGCGGTCGCACGGCCGCCCGGTGATCACCTTCGACGTCGGCGTCGAGGCCGCGACGCTGCTCACCGAGGTGCGCGAGATCGTGCCGCTGCCCGCCGGGCGGCTGCGCAGCGAGGCGCGGCACCCGGCCGTCCTCGGCCTCGGCAGCCACCGGGGCCAGGCGGTGACGCTGCTGTGCCTTGCGACGCTGACCGGCCGCACCGCGGCGCTCGACGAGCACGACGCGCGCGTGCTGCTCGTCGAAGAGGGCGGCGCGATGTTCGGCTTCGTCGTTCCCCGGCTCAGCCATATCGAATCGACCTTGTGGGAGCAGCCGGCACAGAGCGAGCGCGAGGCGCGGCATCCGCTGATCGAAGTGGGCGCGGCAGGCCAGCGGCGCACGCTGGCGCTGATCGACCTGCACGCGATGGCGCGCTCGCTCGCGGCCGGCGACGACGCCGAGGCCGCGGTGGCCTCGGCACGCCGCGGCGCCCGCCAGGTGGCCGCGTTGTCCGCGGTGTGATCGTTCGCTGAACAGAATCGCCGCTCGCGAAGGTCCGGCGGCCTTCGAGAAGGACGGCGATGGCGGCAGGGACACCGAAGGCGGCCGACGGCGGCTCGCATCTGCTCTACGGCGCGCGCGGTTCGGGCTCGGCGGCGATCGAGGCCGCCCTGACGTGGACCGGCGTGCCGTTTCGCATCGTCGAGGGCGCGACCTGGGAGCCGGGCGAAGGCTTCGAAGCGCTGAAGGCGACGAGCCGCCTGCACCAGGTGCCGACCCTCGTGCTGCCCGACGGCACGGTGATGACCGAAAGCGCGGCGATCCTGATCCACCTCGGCCTCGCGCATCCGGCCAGCGGCCTGTTGCCTGCCGACGCACCGCGTCGCGCGCGGGCCTTGCGCGGGCTGGTGTACGTCGCGGCCAACTGCTATGCGGCGATCGGCGTGATCGACTACCCCGAGCGCTGGCTGCCCGCGAGCCGCAAGCCGGCGCGCGACGCGCTGGTCGCCGGCGCGCGCGAGCGGCTGCATGCGCTGTGGTCGGTGTTCGCCGAGACCTTCGTCGAGGGCGATGCGCGCTACCTCGGTGGCGAGGCGCCCGACGCACTCGACCTGCTGGCGGCGGTGGTGTCGAAATGGTCGGGCGCGCGGGCGTACCTCAAGGCCAAGCAGCCGGCGCTTTCGGCGATCGTCGAGCGCCTCGACCAGCACCCGAAGCTGCAGCCGGTGTTCGCGAGGCACTGGTCCTGAAAGCGCGCGGCCGCGGCCCGCGCTGCGGCGCGGCTCAGCCGCGCTTCGCGTGCCGCAGCGCCCAGGCGCGCAGCCCGGCCTCGGGCAGCGGCTCGGACAGCAGCAGGCCCTGGAACTCGTCGCAGCCGAGTTCGCGCAGGAAGCTCTGCTGCGCCCGGGTCTCGACGCCTTCGGCGACCACGCTCATCCCCAGGCTGTGCCCCAGCTCGACGATCGCCCGCGCGATCGCGCAGGCGTCGGGCCGGTGCGGCAGGTCCTGCACGAAGGAGCGGTCGATCTTCACGCGGTCGATCGGGAGGTCCTTCAAGTGGCCGAGCGAGGAATAGCCCGTGCCGAAGTCGTCGATCGCGATGCGGATGCCCATCGCCTTGATGCGACCGAGCGCGGCCTTCACCTCGGCGAGGTCGTCCATCAGCATGCGCTCGGTCAGCTCCAGTTCGAGCGCGGTGCCTTCGACCTGCTCGTGCTCGAGCAACTCGGCCAGCGCCTCGACGAAGCCGCGCTGCTGGAACTGCATGTTCGACAGGTTCACCGCGATCGGCAGGTGCAGGCCCTCCGCCTGCCAGCGCCGCGCGCAGCGCATCGCTTCGCACAGCACCCACTGGCCGATCGGCAGCATCAGCCGGCGCTGTTCGGCCACCGGGATGAACTCGTCGGGCAGCAGCAGGCCGCGCACCGGGTGGTGCCAGCGGATCAGCGCCTCGACGCCCACCAGCGCACCGTCGCTCGCGCGGATCTGCGGCTGGTAGTGCAGCTCGAAGGCGCCGGCTTCGAGTGCGTGGGCGAGTTGGCTTTCCACGACCAGCGCGTCGTAGGCCTCGCTCGCGACCGCGGGGTCGAAGAACTGCACCGTCGCGCGGCCGCGCGACTTCGCGAGGTACATCGCCGCGTCGGCGTGCTGGATCAGCTCGGCCGGCGTGTGGCCGTGCTCGGGAAATACCGCGACGCCGATCGACGGCGACACCGAAATCAGCCGCCCGGCCAGCTCGACCGGCTGCTCGATCGCGATCAGCAGCTTGTCGGCGACCTGCTGGATCACCTCGCGGTCGGCCGCGCCGGTGAGCAGCACCATGAATTCGTCGCCGCCGAAGCGCGCGACCAGGTCGCCGCCGCGCAGGCCCGCGGTGATGCGCGCGGTCACGGTCTTGAGCAGCTGGTCGCCCGCGAGGTGGCCGAGCGAATCGTTGACGCGCTTGAAGTGGTCGAGGTCGATGAACAGCAGCGCGATCGGGGCGTCGCCCGCACGGTGCGTGAGCGTGAGCTGTTCGAGCTGCTGGATGAACGCGGTGCGGTTCGGCAAGCCGGTCAGCGCGTCGTGGTGGGCGAGATGGTGGATGCGCGCCTGCGCGGCGAGGCGCTCGCGGATGTCGCGCACGATCACCAGCCGCAGCTTTTCGCCGCCGCGCTCGATCGAGCGGGTGATCAGCTCGACCGCGATGCGCTCGCCGGCCTTGGACATCACGACGCTCTCGAAGGCCGTCTCGGCGCCGGTCTTGAGCACCTGCAGCGCGACGTCGAACTGGTCGGGCGCGACGAAATCGGTGCTGCGCCGTCCGATCGCCTCGTCGCGGCTGTAGCCGGTCAGTTCGAGGATGGGGCCGTTGACGTCGATCACCGTTCCGTTGCGATGGAACAGGATGCCCTCGACGCTGGCATCCATGAACTTCGCGAGGCGCTCCTCGGATTCGCGCACCGCGCGCTCGGCGAGGCGGTGTTTGGTGATGTCGGTCACCCGCACGAAGGCGCCGTAGAGCTCGCCGTGCTCGCCGAGGTTGGGCAGCACGTCGACCTCGAGCCACTGCGGCTTGCCGTCGGCGTCGAGCATCTCGCGTTCGTAGGACACCTGCCGGCGCGTCTCGACCACCGCCTCGATGTAGGGGCGGATCTGCGCCCAGCCGCGCTCCCCGACGATCTCGGCCGCGGTCCGCCCGACGATGTTCTCGGTGGTCCAGCCGAGCGCTTGCGCATAGCGGCGGTTCGCGAAGCTGCAGCGGAAGTCCTGCGCGTCGTAGTAGGCGATCAGCGCCGGCACGTTGTCGGCCAGCACGCGCAGCTGCGTCGTCTGTTCGAGCAGCGCGACCTCGGTGCTCTTGCGGGCGGTGATGTCGTGCAGCACGCACAGCCAGGTCTGGCTGTCGGCGTTCCAGCGGCCGTCGCATGCGAGCCAGAGGTTCGCGCCGTCCGGCCGTTCGAGGTGGAGTTCGAGGTCGAGCGAGCCGTGGCCGTCGGCCGCGTTGGCGAGCGCCGAGCGCACGCCGGAGTGCAGATCGGCATCGAGCGTGTCGAGCCAGTCGGCGCTGCCGCGGCGCCAGCCGCAGCGCAGCGCGAGCGGCTCGTTCAGCGCGACCAGCCGCGCCTCGGGCGTCACCGCCATCATCATCCCGGGCAGGCGGTCCCAGTCGTGCACCGACGGGATCGCCAGCGCGCGGGCGCTGGGATCGAGGGCGACGGCGGCGGTGGTGATGGCGGTCATGAGCGGCTCGGTCTGCATCGATCATAGTGAGCGCAAGGTGCGCCGATGCTCGCGCAGCGCACTGTCTCCCCCGAGCGAACGTGCGCGCTTCCACTGGGCGACGGACGCCGCCGCGTGCATTGCGTCACGACCCGCGCCGTGCTTCAGCGCCGTGCCGACGAGGCGACGATGCCGGCGACGATCAACCCGAACGCCGCCGCATGGAACCAGCGCGGCGGGTCGCCGAGCAGCGCCGCCGACAGCAGCGCGGCGAACACCGGCGTCAGGTTGCTGAAGAAGGCGGCGGCCGTCGGCCCGGCCGCGGTGACGCCCAGTCCCCAGCAGCGGTAGGCCACCAGCGAAGGGCCGATCGCGATGAAGGCCAGCGCAGCCACGACGCCCATGCTCCAGTGCAGCGGCGCCGCGCCGAGCGCCTGTTCGGCCAGCGCGGCACTGCCGGCGCCGACCAGGCCGAAGAGGATCTGCACCAGCAGCATCTCGGACCAATCCCAGCCGCGCTCGCCGCCGGCCGTGCGCACGCGCGGCGCCGCGTCCGCGCGCATGTGTGCGGGCGGGGCCGCGAGCATCCAGCTGTAGAAGGCCCAGGCGATCGCCGCGACCACCACGTACAGGTCGCCCACGACGAACTGCACCCGCGCCAGCGCCGCGACGTCGCCGCGCAGCACCACCAGCGCGACGCCGGCCAGCGACAGCGCCGCGCCGGTGATCTGCCGACGCTGCGGCCGCACGCCGTAGGCCAGCGCGCCGACCGCGAGCATCCACACCGGCATGCTCGATGCGATCAGCGTCACGTTGATCGGCGTCGAGCTGACCAGCGCGAGGTACTGGAAGGCGTTGTACGAGCCGACGCCGAGCGTGCCGAGCAGCAGCAGGTGCGGCCAGCGCGCGAGCAGCTCGCGTGGCGCGCCGAGCACGCGCCAGGCGACCGGCAGCAGCAGCGCGAAGGCCAGCAGCCAGCGCAGCGCGTTCAGCGTCAGCGGCGGTACCTGGCCGACGAGCAGCCGGCCGACGACCGCGTTGCCGGCCCACATCAGCGGCGGCACCGAGAGCAGCAGCGCGGCGCGCGCCGTCAGCCGGCTCATGCGCTCGTGCGCTCAGGCCGGCCGGGGCATCGGCGCGCCGCAGTTCCAGCACTGCTCGAACAGCCCCTCGACCGGCTCGCCGCAGGCGGTGCACACCCAGCGGCGCTCGGGCGAGCGCTCCAGCGCCTCGAGCAGCGCCGTCGCGCGCGCGTGCTGCTCCTCGTGGCGCACCCACAGCTCGGGCAGCGCCTGATCCGGCGGGATCTGGCCGGCCAGACCGCAGGCAAATTCGCGCTGCACCGACACCGCGATGCCCGCTTCGCGCAGCAGATCGGCCCACAGCGTGGCGATCGCGAGGTTCGGGGCGGGGCGGAGGCGGCGCATGCGGAGGGTTCGAGCGGCGTTCGCCGGACGCTGGCACGATAGCCGAGCGCTGTCGCCTTGCCTCCGGAGTCCGAACCATGCCGATCACCGCCCGTGTCGTCCAAGTCGCCCGAGCCGGCGGTGCCGATGCGATGAAGCTCGTCGATGTGCCGCTGCCGAACGGCGGCGAGCCGGGCCCCGGCGAACTGCGCATCCGCCATCACGCCTGCGGGCTCAACTACATCGACGTCTACCAGCGCAGCGGCGTCTACCCGTTGCCGATGCCGCTGAGCCTGGGCATGGAGGGCTCCGGCGTCGTCGAGGCGGTCGGCGCCGGCGTCACGCACCTGCAGCCCGGCGACCGCGCCGCCTACGCAAGCAACCCGCCCGGCAGCTACAGCAGCCTGCGCGTGATGCCGGCGAAGTGCGTGGTGAAGCTGCCGGAGGCGATCGACTTCGAGTGCGGCGCCGCGATGATGCTGAAGGGCCTGACCGCGCAGTACCTACTCAAGCGCACGCAGCCGCAAGGCGGCCTCGCGGCCGGCGACTTCGTGTTGTTCCAGGCGGCGGCCGGCGGCGTCGGCCTGATCGCCTGCCAATGGGCGAAGGCGCTCGGCCTGCAGCTGATCGGCACCGCCGGCAGCGACGAGAAGTGCGCGCTGGCGCGCGAGCATGGCGCGGCGCACGTCATCAACTACCGCAGCGAGGACTTCGCCGCGCGCGTCAAGGAGATCACCGGCGGACGCGGCGTGAAGGTCGTCTACGACTCGGTCGGCAAGGACACCTTCGAGAAGTCGCTCGACTGCCTCGCGCCCTTCGGCCTGATGGTGAGTTTCGGCAATGCCTCGGGCAAGGTGCCGCCCGTCGACATCGGCCTGCTCGGCGCGAAAGGCTCGCTGCACCTGACGCGCCCGACGCTGTTCACCCACATCGCCACGCGCGAGGCCACGCAGGCGATGGCCGACGACCTGTTCGCGACGGTGCGGTCGGGCGCGGTAAAGATTCCCGTCGAGCGGCGCTATGCGCTGGCCGACGTGGCGCGCGCGCACGAGGATCTGGAGGCGCGGATCACCGTCGGCTGCAGCGTGCTGATTCCCTGACGCCGCTGCGCCTCAACCTCTGCGAACGCGCCTCACCTCGTCGAAGATCAACAGCGCCGCGCCCAGCGTGATCGCGCTGTCGGCGGCGTTGAACGCGGGGAAGTGCCAGCCGGCCCAGTGGAAGTCGAGGAAGTCGACGACGTAGCCGTGCAGCAGGCGGTCGATCACATTGCCGAGCGCGCCTCCGAGGATCAGCGACAAGGCGCACGCGAACAGCTTCTGCTGCCCCTGCGTGCGCAGCATCCAGACGATGAAGCCGGACGCGGCGATGCCAAGGCCGACGAAGAACCAGCGCTGCCAGCCGCCCGCGCCGGCGAGGAAGCTGAAGGCCGCGCCGGTGTTGTGCGCGCGCACGAGGTTGAAGAACTCGGTGATGCGCATCGAGTCGCCGAGCCGGAAGTGGCCGATGACCAGCGTCTTGGTGACCTGGTCGATGACGATGATGACGAGGGCGAAGCCGAGCCAGGCGAGGAGGCTCGGAGCACTGCGGTTGGAACCGTTGTTGGACATGGGAGGAGGGGTCGACCGCCGTGCAGTCGGCTGCGCAGGGCGCGGGGGTTGGTCAAGTGCTGCCGACCTGCTTCGATGACGAGATGCTCGTCGTCGAAGCGGTACGGCAGGCCAGACGGGATGCGACGCCGCAGGCCGGCAATCAGGCGACTGTACGGACTTCGCCCGCGCCGTAGAGGTTGCCGACGCAGCGCCCGCAGATCGTCGGGTGCTCGGCGTGCGAGCCGACGTCCTCGCGGTAGTGCCAGCATCGTTCGCACTTCGTGGCGGTGCTGGCTTCGGGCACGACGCGGAAGTCTTCGGCCTCGTCGTGCGCCAGCGGCTCGAGCTCGGCCCGCGACGTGATGAGCACGAACTTCAGCGCATCGCCGAGGCTGGCCAGCATCGCGTGCAGCTCCGGCTTCGCCGACACCACCACGTTCGCCTGCAAGGAGGAGCCGACCTTGCCGAGGCCGCGCAGCACCTCGATCCGCTTGTTCGAATCGTCACGCAGTTCGCGGATGCGCCCCCACTTCGCCAGCAACGCCGCATCGGGCACGTCGAAGCGGCTGTAGGTCTCGGTGAAGATGGTCTTCGACGCCGATCCCGGCGCCAGCACCGCCCAGGCCTCCTCCGCCGTGAAGCTGAGGAACGGCGCCATCCAGCGCAGCATCGCGTGCGCGATCCGGTGCAGCGCCGTCTGGGCGCTGCGCCGCGCGAGGCTCTTCGGCGCCGTCGTGTAGAGCCGGTCCTTCAGCACGTCGAGGAAAAACGCGCCGAGGTCCTCGCTGCAATAGACCTGCAGCTTCGCGACGACCGGGTGGAACTCGTAGACCTCGTAGTGCGCGAGGATCTCCGCCTGCAGCTCTGCGCAGCGCGCCAGCGCGTAGCGGTCGATCTCCAGCAGCTCGTCGTCGGCGACCGCGTCCTCCGCCGGGTCGAAATCGCTGGTGTTCGCGAGCAGGAAGCGCAGCGTGTTGCGGATGCGCCGGTAGGCATCGACCACGCGGGCGAGGATCTTGTCGTCGATGTTCAGGTCGCCCGAGTAGTCGGTCGAGGCGACCCACAGCCGGATGATCTCGGCGCCGAGCTTGTTGCTCACCTCCTGCGGCTCGACGCCGTTGCCCAGGCTCTTGCTCATCTTGCGGCCCTGGCCGTCGGTCGCGAAGCCGTGCGTCAGCAGGCCCTTGTAGGGCGCGCGGCCCTCGATCGCGCAGGCGATCAGCAGCGACGAATGGAACCAGCCGCGGTGCTGGTCGTGGCCTTCGAGATAAAGGTCGGCTTCGGGGCCTTCGGCGTGGCCGCCGCCCGCGTGGCTCGAGCGCAGCACGTGGAAGAAGGTCGAGCCCGAGTCGAACCACACGTCGAGGATGTCGGTGCTCTTCGCGTACTGCTCGGCATCGGTGCCGAGCCACTCGCGGGCATCGAGCCGCGCCCAGGCCTCGACGCCGCCGGCCTCGACCAGCGCCGCGGCGCGATCCATCAAGGCCATCGTGTCGGGATGCAGTTCGCCCGTGACCTTGTGCAGGAAGAAGGGCAGCGGCACACCCCAGCTGCGCTGGCGGCTGATGCACCAGTCGGGGCGGTTCGCGATCATGTCGTGCAGGCGCGCCTTGCCGTTTTGCGGATAGAAGCTCGTCGCCTCGATCGCTTCCAGCGCCGTTTGCCGCAGCGTCTTCACGGGCCGGTCCGTCGTGAACACGCCGACGCCTTCGTCCATCCGCACGAACCACTGCGCCGCGGCGCGGTAGATCACCGGCGTCTTGTGGCGCCAGCAGTGCGGGTAGCTGTGCGTGAACTGGCTCGACGCGAGCAAGCGGCCGGCGTCCTTCAAGGCCTGCGTGACGTCCGGGTTCGCCTTCCAGATGGACTGGCCGCCGAACAGCGGCAGGTCCGCCGCATACACGCCGTTGCCCTGCACCGGGTTGAGGATGTCCTCGGCCTTCACGCCGTGCGCGAGGCAGGAGACGAAGTCGTCGACACCGTAGGCCGGCGCCGAGTGGACGATGCCGGTGCCCTCGTCCGCGGTCGCGTAGTCGGCGAGATAGATCGGGCTCAGCCGGTCATAGCCCGGATGGACCTGCGCGAGCGGATGGTGGAAGCGCAAGCCGTCGAGCCTCTGGCCGAGCGCGGTCGCGACAACGCGGCCTTCGAGGCCGTAGCGCGCCAGGCACTTCTCGACCAGCGCGCTCGCCAGCAACAGCAACCCGCGCCCGGTGTCGACCAGCGCGTATTCGAGCGCCGGGTTCAGGTTCAGCGCCTCGTTGGCCGGCAGCGTCCACGGCGTCGTGGTCCAGATCACCGCGAAGGCGTCCTTCGCGAGCGGGTCCAGGCCGAAGGCAGAAGCGAGCTTCTGCGGCTCGGCGCAAAGGAAGGCCACGTCGACCGCGGGCGACTGCTTGTCCGCGTACTCGATCTCGAATTCCGCGAGCGACGAGCCGCAATCGAAGCACCAGTACACCGGCTTCGCGCCGCGGTAGACGAAGCCGCGCTCCATCACCCGCTTCAGGGCGCGGATCTCCCCGGCCTCGTTGCCGAAGTCCATCGTGCGGTAGGGCCGCTCCCAGTCGCCGAGCACGCCCAGGCGCTTGAAGTCGGCCATCTGCTGCGCGATCTGCTCGGTCGCGTAGGCGCGGCTTCGGGCCTGCACCTCGTCGCGGCCGAGGTTGCGGCCGTGCAGCTTCTCGATCTGGTTCTCGATCGGCAGGCCGTGGCAGTCCCAGCCCGGGACATAGAGCGCGTCGTAGCCGGCGAGCTGCCGCGCCTTGACGATCATGTCCTTCAGGATCTTGTTGACGGCGTGGCCGATGTGGATCTTGTTGTTGGCGTAGGGCGGGCCGTCGTGCAGCACGAATTTCGGCGCGCCGACGCGCGCGTCGCGCAGGCGCTTGTAGATGCCCTGTTCGTCCCACTGCCTGACCCACCCCGGCTCGCGCTTGGGCAGGTCGCCGCGCATCGGGAAGGGGGTGTCGGGCAGGTTGAGCGTGGCGCGGTAATCGATGGACTGCGCGGTGGCTCGAGCGGTCGCCTTCACGGGCGCGGCTTGCGGATCGTTCATGCCCCGATTCTGCAAGCCCGGCGCAGTGGCGACCTCAGCGCGCTCCCTCGGCGAACCACGCGCGCGCGTCGCGCACGTCCTGCGCGATGCCGTCGCGCAAAAAATCGAGCGTCGGATAGTGGCGCTCGTCGTGCAGCTTGTGCAGCAGCTCCACCTTCACGCAGCGGCCGTAGCCGCCTTCCATCGGGAGCGTGTCGGGCCAGGCGAGGCAGTGCACTTCGAGCAGCATGCGCCCGCCGTGCTCCACCGCCGGCCGCACACCCAGGCTCGCGACGCCTTCGAGCGCATGGTCGGCCAGCCCGTGCACCCGCGCGACGAAGATCCCCTGCGCCGCCGGCTTCCGATGCGGAAAGCGCAGGTTCAGCGTGCGAAAGCCGTCATCGCCGGCCGGCCCGCAGCCGAGCGTGCGGCCCAGCTTGCGCCCGTGCAGCACGTGGCCGCTGATCGCGTACGGCCGGCCGAGCAGGCTCGCGGCCAACGCCATGTCGCCGGCCGCCAGCGCATCGCGCACCGCCGAGCTGCTCACGCGCAGGCCGTGCACCTCGTAGCTGTTCATCCGCGCGACATCGAAGCCGTGCACCTCGCCGGCCGCATCGAGCATCGCGTAGTCGCCGGCGCGGCGCGCGCCGAAGCGGAAGTCGTCGCCGACCAGCACGTAGCGCGTGCGCAGGCCGGCGAGCAGCACGTCGCGGATGAAGGCCTCCGGCGACTGGCTCGCGAAGCGCTCGTCGAAGCGCAGCACCACCGCGCGATCGACGCCGCAGCGCTCGAGCTCGCCGAGCTTGTCGCGCAGCGTCGCGATGCGGCAGGGCGCGTGCTCGGGCGTGCCGGCGCGCGCGGCGAAGAAGTCGCGCGGGTGCGGCTCGAAGGTGAGCACGGTGCTCGCGAGCCCGCGGTGCCTGGCCTCGTTGGTCAGCAGGGCCAGCATCGCCTGGTGGCCGCGATGCACGCCGTCGAAGTTGCCCACCGTGACGGCCGAGGCGCCGCCCGCCACGAGGGCGGGCGAAGCGAGGCCGCGGAAGACTTGCATCGGCGGGATTATTGCGAGGCCCGCCCGTCGCGTGCACCGATACGCCCCGGAAAGCAGAAAGCCCGCCGGGTGGCGGGCTTTCGTCGAACTGGAAACGCTTCGATCAGCGGTTCGAGATGTACATCGTGATCTCGAAGCCGTAACGCAGATCGGTCGCTTGGGGCTTGGTCCAGGCCATGTCGGTCTCCTTGAAGATGAAGAAACGCTTCGGTGTCGCCGGGCCTGGCGGATTCCAGTCCCGCGGAGCCGGCACCGAAGATCGGCTCGACTCGTGGATGACTGTGCGCTCGCCCGGCACCGGCCACCAGCCGCCGGCCCTTGATTGCGACCTCAAGATTTTCTTGAATCGACCTCCGGGTCGCCCCTCGGTCGGGCCGAGCCGGTACGGGCGCAGCCGCTCGATACCATGCCCTGACATGAGCCTGCGCCTGAAGATCCACCTCATCGTCGGCGTGCTGGTCACGCTGTTCATGCTGGTCGTGATCGGCCTGCAGCTGCGCGGCGCGCGCGACTCGGTGCGCGAGGAGGTCGAGGCCGCCAACCGCGTCGCCTCGCAGCTGCTCAACCGCACCGTGTGGCTGCAAGCGGCGCAGGGCAACCAGGCGATGCTGGCCTTCCTGCACGGACTGGGCCGCGTGCGGGCCAACGAGATCCTGCTCTACGACGCGGCCGGTGCCGAGGTCTACCGCTCGCCGCCGTCGCCCTACAAGTCGGGCCGCGACGCGCCCGAGTGGTTCGAGCCGCTGGTCGCGCCGCCGCCGACCGAGCGCTCGATCGGCTTTCCCGACGGCCGGCTCGCGATCCGCGCCGACCCGTCGCGCGCGATCCTCGACGCCTGGGACCAGCTCGTCGAGCTGACCGTCGTCGCGGCCCTGCTGCTGGTGGCGATCAACGTGGTGGTGCACGGGCTCGTCGGCGGCGCGGTGCGGCCGTTTCGCGACATCGTCGGCGCGCTCGGCCGGCTCGAAGGCGGTGAACTCGACGTGCGCCTGCCACCGCTGGCCGGCAGCGAAGCGGCGACGATCGGGCAGGCGTTCAACCGCATGGCCGCGGGCGTCGGCGAACGCATCGAAGCCGAGCGCCGCGTCGCGCAGGCCGAGCGCGAGCTGTCCGACCGGCGCGACCTGGCCCGCTGGATCGACCGCCATCTCGAACAGGAGCGCAGGCTGATCGCGCGCGAGCTGCACGACGAGCTGGGCCAGTCGGTCACCGGCATCCGCAGCCTCGCGTTGAGCGTCGCGCAGCGCGTCGAACCGCGCGACGCCGACGCCGCGCGGGCGGCGCGCGTGATCGCCGACGAGAGCTCGCGCCTGTACGACGCGATGCACGGGCTGATCCCGCGGCTCGCGCCGCTGGTGCTCGACGTCTTCGGCCTCGCCGATGCGCTGCGCGATCTCGCCGAGCGCAGCCGCGTCGCGCATCCGCAGCTCGAACTCGCGCTCGACGTCGCGCTGAGCCAGGTCGAGCTCGGCAGCGAAGCGACGCTCGCGGTCTATCGCGCCGCGCAGGAGGGCTTGACCAACGCGCTGCGCCACGGCCAGGCGCGCAAGGTCCGCATCACGCTCGCCGCGGCCGAGCGCGGCGGCGAGCCGGGCACCCGCCTCGTGGTTCGCGACGACGGCCGCGGCCTCGCGCCCGACTGGCAGCAACGCGCGCGCACCGACGGCGATCACTACGGGCTGCGCTGGCTCACCGAGCGCGTCGAGGCGCTCGGCGGCGCTTTGGGCATCGCGAACGCCGAAGGCGGCGGCGTGGCGCTCGAAGTCTGGCTGCCTGCCGGCATCGAGGACGAGGAGCCCGCCGCCGTGATGCCGCAGAAGGAAGTCGCATGACCCGCGACGACCATGCCGTCGTGCGCATGGGTTTGGCTGCGCCGAACCCATGAGGAGGTGACATGACCCGCGTGATGCTCGTCGACGACCATGCCGTTGTGCGCATGGGTTTCAGGATGCTGCTCGCGAATGCCGGCGTCGAGGTCGTCGCCGAGGCCGATACCGGCGAGGAAGCCTGCCAGCAGGTGCCGAAGGCCAAGCCCGATGTCGTCGTGATGGACCTCTCGATGCCCGGCATGGGCGGTCTGGAAGCGGTGCGGCGGCTGCTCGCGCAGGACGCCAAGCTGCGCATCCTGGTGCTTTCGGCACACGAGGACACCGCGCATCCGCAGCGCGTGCTGCGCGCCGGCGCGCTCGGCTACCTGGCCAAGCGAGCCGCGCCCGAGGCGCTGATCGCGGCGGTGAGCGCGGTCGCGCGCGGCGAGCGCTATGTCGATGCGCAGACGGCGCAGCGGCTCGCGGTCGCGCAGCTCGACGGCGAGGCCAGCCCAGCCGAGACCCTGAGCGAACGCGAGTTCTCGGTCTTCCTGCACCTCGCCAGAGGCGCGAGCGTCGCGCAGATCGCCGAGACGCTGAAGCTTTCGCCCAGCACCGTCGGCACGCACCTCTACCACATCAAGCAGAAGCTCGGCGCGAGCAACCAGAGCGAGATCACGCTCGTCGCGTTGAGGTGGGGCTTGATCGAGGCCTGAGCGGCGTTTCGCCGACACTGCGGCGGCCTCCGCGGCGCGGGTGCCCGGCTCCCGAAAGCTGGGCTGCCGCGTCGCCGCGCCGGCAACCTTCAGCTCGACCGGGCCGCGCCGCAACAAAAAGACGCCGCGCCGATGTCGATCGGCGCACCGCCGGCGCGTCGTGCCGGTATCGCACCTTCGTGGACACCGCTTCATGAGCTCCACCACTGCCGCCCTGAACCCGCCGCTGCGCGCAGGCCGTCGCGAATGGATCGGCCTGGCCGTCATCGCGCTGCCCTGCCTGCTGTATTCGATGGACCTGACGGTGCTGAACCTCGCGGTGCCGGCGCTTGCGCGCGAGCTGCAGCCCACGCCCTCGCAGCTGCTGTGGATCATCGACATCTACGGCTTCATGGTCGCCGGCATGCTGGTGACGATGGGCACGCTGGGCGACCGCATCGGCCGGCGCCGCCTGCTCTTGATCGGCGCGGCGGCCTTCGGCGTGGCCTCGGTGCTGGCCGCCGCGTCGAACAGCGCCGGCATGCTGATCGCGACGCGTGCACTGCTCGGCGTGGCCGGCGCGACGCTCGCGCCTTCGACGCTGTCGCTGATCCGCAGCATGTTCCACGACCCGCGCCAGCGCACCACCGCGATCGGCATCTGGATCTCGTCGTTCTCGCTCGGCGCGGCGATCGGGCCGGTGGTCGGCGGCGCGCTGATCGAATTCTTCTCCTGGCGCGCGGCCTTCCTGATCAACGTGCCGGTGATGCTGCTGTTGCTCGCGCTCGGTCCGTCGCTCCTGCCCGAGTTCCGCGACCCGCAGGCGCGCCGCATCGATCTGCCCAGCGCCGCGATGTCGATCGCCGCGGTGCTGCCGACGATCTACGGCCTCAAGCGCCTCGCCGAGCAGGGCTTCGTGCTCGATTCGCCGGCCGCGCTGCTGCCCTGGGCCGCGATGCTCGCCGGCCTGGCGGTCGGCGTCGCCTTCGTGCACCGCCAGCGCCGGCTCGCCGAACCGCTGATCGACCTGGGCCTGTTCCGTGCGCATGGCTTCACGCCGGCGCTGGTGATCTACATGACCGGCGGGCTGGTGATGTTCGGCGTGTTCGTGTTCATCGCGCAGTACCTGCAGCTGGTGCTCGGGCTGAACGCGCTGCAGGCCGGCTGGTGGATGGTGCCTTCGGCGCTGGGCTTCGTCGTCGGCTCGACGGTGACGCCGCGGCTGGTCGGGCGCGTCTCGGTCCGCGTGCTGATCGTCGGCGGGCTTGCGATCAGCGCGGTGTCGTTGCTCGTGCTCGCGGCGGCCGGCCCGGCCAGCGGCCCGGCGCTCGTGGTCGGCGGCCTGCTGCTGCAGGCGATCGGCATGGCGCCGGTGTTCACGCTGGCCACCGAGCTGATCGTCGGCAGCGTCGAACCCGAACGCGCGGGCGCGGCTTCGGCCATGAGCGAAACCTGCGCCGAATTCGGCGGCGCCCTCGGCATCGCGATCTTCGGCAGCCTCGGCACCGCGATCTACCGCGTGGCGATGGCCGACGCCGACGCGGGGGCGGTGCCGGCCGGCGCGGCGCTCGACGCCGCCCGCGCCACGCTCGCCGGCGCGGCGAGCCTCGCGCAGCAACCGGGCGGCAGCGCGCTGCTCGGCGCGGCGCACGACGCTTTCGTGCAGGGCCAGCGTGTCACGCTGTGGATCGGCGCCACGCTGCTCGCGGCGACGGCGGTGATGGCGAAGCTCACGCTGCGCTCCGGAACAAGCGCGCCGCACGGCAGCGAGGCGGGGGCCTGAGGCCCGAGCGCGCTGCCGCCTCAGCCGCCCGCTTGCGGCGGCACCGCGTGCAGCACGCCGCCGGGCCGCACGAACTGGCCACCGCCGAGGTGGTGGATGGTCTGCAGCTCGGCGTTGTCGTCGCGAAAGCTCCAGTGGCCGTCGGCGAACACGCGCGGGTCGGCCGCGGCAGCGACGACCTCGCCGAAACAGGTGTCGTAGGCGTCCTCGGTGTGCGGCTCGCGGATCAGCCGGCATTCGAGCCAGGCCGCGCAGCCGCTTTCGACGATCGGCATGCCGAGCACCGGGCCGGCCGCGGCGGCGATGCCGAAGGCGGAGAACTTGTCGTGCTCCCGGCCGCTCGACTGGCCCACCGCATGCGTCACGTCGACCAGCCCGGTGCCTGGCAGGCAGAGGCCGAAGCCCCCGGCGGCCACGACGAGCTCGCGCGTCCACGTCTTCTTGTCGATCACGACCGCGATGCGCGGCGGCGTGAACTCGACCGGCATCGACCACGCCGCCGCCATCACGTTGCGGCGGCCGCCGTGCGCGCTGGTCACGAGCACCGTCGGGCCGTGGTTGACGAGCCGGCTCGCGTGATGGAGCGCGACGGGGCGGAAGTTCGAAGGCATGAAGTGCTCCAGCGGGCGGACGGCAAGTGTGACGAGCCGCGCCGCAGCGGGCCGCGGCGCAGCGCTAAGCCAGCAGACGGCGGCGGTCTTCGCTGCCCAGCCAGCACCACTGGCCCGGCGCGAGCTCGTCGGGCAAGGTCAGCGAGCCGATCGCCGATCGATGCAGCGCCTCGCAGCGGTTGCCCACGGCGGCCAGCATGCGCTTGACCTGGTGGTACTTGCCTTCGCCGAGCGTGAGCCGCAGCGTCGTCGCGCCGGTGCGTTCGGCGGCGAGCGCACGCACCGGCGCCGGGTCGCCGCGCGCTTCGCGCGCCTCGTCACGCAGCACCACGCCTTCGAGCAACCGCGCGATCTGCGCATCGTCGACCGCGTGCTTCGCAGTCACCTCGTAGACCTTCGGCACGTGGTGCTTCGGCGAGGTGAGGCGATGCAGCAGCGGCCCGTCGTCGGTGAGCAGCAGCGCGCCGGTGGTGTCCGCATCGAGCCGGCCGACCGCCTGCACGCCACCCTTGCCGCGCTGGCGCAGCGGTGCCGGCAACAGCGTCATCACGCTCGGATGGGCACCGGGCCTCTGCGAGCACTCGTAGCCGGCCGGCTTGTGCAGCAGGATCAGCGCTCGCTCGTGCCACGGCCACGCGCGGCCGTCAACCTCGAACGCGAAGCCCTCTGCAACGTCGGCCTCGGCCTCGGGATCGTCGATCGCCGCGCCGCCATGGGCCACGCGGCCGCCGGCGACCAGCGCCTCGCACTCGCGACGCGTGCCGAAACCTTGGGTGAAGAGCAGGTGGGACCAGCGCACGTCGGACCTCGCTTGGTGGAGTGCACGATGTTCGCAAAGCCGATGCTGGCTTCGTGCGACCGCCGACGGCTGCCGCGCGGCCTGGGGAGACTGCGTGGCCATCGTTCAGGCGTCGCCTATGAAACGCTCCATCGGCTCTGGGTCGGGTTCGCCACCGCGTTCGCCATCGTCGCCGCCTTCCTCGCCTTCGAGTCCGTCGGCGCGCCGACCCGCATCGCCCGAGTCGCGCAAGCGCCAACGGACTGATGACCTGCCATCGCCGCGCGCAGGATCTTCCACCGCTCAGGCGGACAGCAGGGCATCACCCCCGCGCGCCGCGACTCTCCCGCCCGACGCGCTACACGCATTGCCCTTCGACGCCTACGAGCGGGTCGCCGCCGCACTGCAGGGGCCTGACCTGGCGCAACTGGCGCGGACCGGCAAGTCGCATGCGCTGTGGCTTGGGCCGGATCTGCAGGCCGGCCGGCTCATGCGCGCTGTCGGACAGATCGACACCGCGGCGGCCTTCGAGGCCTTGTTGGGAAGCAATGCGACATCAGGGATGGCCGCCAACACCGTGCTCGCGACGGAGGGCCGGCATCGCTTGCAGACTCTGTCCGGATTGATCGGCCGCATTCCCGCGCTGCCGGAGGCCGACCGGCCGCGCGCCTTTACGGCAAGCCTGGAGGCGGCGTCGTCGATCCCGCCGGCGCAGCAGTCATCGGTGCTGCATGAGCTCGTTGCAGCGGCGGGATCGCTGCCCGCCGCTGCGCTTGCGGCGACCGCTCAGGCGCTGCTGCCGCGCATCGCAAGCCAAGCGGACCCCGAGTTCCGCCAGTCGCATCTGACGGCGCTGTTCGGGCGCGTCGGCGAGTGGCCGATGCAGCAGCGGCAGGCCGGAATCGAAGCCGGCTTGGCCGCGATTGCGCAGCTGCCGCAGATGCGACGCGCGGCGCCGCTGAACGCGCTGCTTGCGTCGGCCACCCAGCCGGACGCGCAGCCCACCGCAGCGACATTCCGGGCGTTCGTCGCCGCGATCGCGACACTTGCGCACAACGACCGTGGCTTGCTGCTCGAGGTGCTGCTGCGCCACATGGGCGCACTGCCGCCCTCCGAGGAAGGAGGCGGTGCGCGGCGGCTCGGAGCTTCGCGAAGCGATGCGCGCGATTCGCCGGGAGATTGCTCGGCCGGGCGAAGCCGCACTCGCCCCGTCGTCGAGCGCTGTGTCGCAGGTTGCCGCACTCCCTGCCACGCCCACCCCCGAGCGGGCTGCGTTGTACGGCTTACTGGCTGAAGCGTTGCCCGCGTTGCCGCTGCACGAGCGCTACTTGGAAATGGCTGCGATACAGGATGCGGTCACGCAGCTTCCGACGCCGATGCAGGCCCCGTTGCTCAATGCGTTGATCTTGCAGATCGACTGGCTCGATCCCACGGTGCGAGCAAGAGCCATGCACGGCCACCTCGCCGGCGCCATCACGGCGACGCTGGCCGCGCAGTCCCAACCGGAGCTGCAAGCAGGGCAGCCGCTACCGCTGGCCGAACTGATCGAGCGCCTTCCAGTCCTGTCGCCGCATGCCCAGCGCGGGCTGCTGCGCGATGCGCATCGGCTGATGCAGCCGCTGTCGGACGCGCAGCAGGCCTCGGTGCTGCCGCTGTTGCTGCGGCCGGACCTGCTGACCGAGCACCGCATCAGCTTCTTTGCCGAGGGGATGGACTGGGTCCAGTCCCTGCCGGGGGCGCTGCGCGGGAACCCGCTGTCCGCGCTCGCGTTTTCGATCGGCTCGCTGCCGCCCGAGGAACGCCCCAGCGCTCGCGATCAATTCTTGCGGCAACTCGCCGACCTGCCCGCCGAGCAGCGTCAGCACCCGCTCGGCACCATGGCGAACGACCTCGCAGTGCTGCCCCAACCCGAACGAGAGGGGGTGGCACAGCTGCTGATGGTGGTCACCGCGGCCCAGCCTCTGGCATACCAGCCGCTGCCGCTGGCGAACCTCGTGGCGAACCTGCCGAGACTGAACTTGGACGCGGCAGCCGAGCTGAGCCGGCAGCTCGCCGCAGCCGTCGCCCTGCAGCCGCCGTCCATCGCGGCTCCGCTGCTGGGCCAGCTGATCCGCAACGTACGGCCTGCGCAAGGAGGCGACCCCGACGATTTGCGTTTCGCGGCGCTGTACCAAGCGATCGCCCCACTCGCGGCGCCGCAACGCGCGGTCGCGTTGAATGTGCTCGCTCGCGAAATCACCGATCCGGACGAAGGTTGGGAAGTACAGGGACAAGCGGCTCGCTTCCGGGCGATCCTGGCAGCGCTGCCCGGCCTGCCCCCGCGAGCCCACGCCGACGTGCTCGAGCGCCTCATCGGCGATCTTGCAGGCATGGACCCGGACGATGAGCAGCTCGCGAGTGTGGCCATCGAGCAGTCGATCGGTACCCTCGGGCCGGAGTACCGCATGCCACTGCAGCAACTCCTGGACGCCCACCGAGCCGGCGCGTCCGACGACGAGGACGGCTGGCACTGACGTTCGACTGGGTCGGACGCGCCCGAGTGAACGGCCGCGTCTCGGGGACGCGGCGTCAGGCGAACACGCCCGCCGTGTCCTGCATCCGCGCGCTGACCTCGCCGAGGTGGTGCACGCTGTCGCCCCAGGCCAGCTCGAGCATCGCCAAACGCTTGAAGTAGTGGCTCGCGACGTACTCGTCGGTCACGCCGATCCCGCCGTGCAGCTGGATGCACTGCTGGCTCACGAAACGCATGCTCTGGCCGAGCTGCAGCTTGGCCTGCGAGAGCGCGCGCCGGCGGGTGGCGCGCGCCTCGCCGAGCTTGAGCGTCGCGAAGTAGCTCATCGAGCGCGCGAGTTCGAGCTGCATCTTCACGTCGGCGATGCGATGGCGCAGCGCCTGGAAGCTCGCGATCGTCACGCCGAACTGCTTGCGCGTGTTCATGTACTCGACGGTGATGGCGAGCAGCTTGTCCATCGCGCCGACGGCTTCGGCGCAGGCGGCGGCGAGGCCGACGTCGGCGGCGTGCTCGATCGTGTCGTGGGCGTCGCGCGCGATCAGCGCCGCGGGCGTCGAGGCGAGCGTCAGGTCGGCGGCACGGGCGCCGTCCTGCGTCGGGTAGGCGCGCAGGGCCGAAGCTTCGGCGCCGCGCTCGACGAGGAAGAGCGCGATGCCGGTCGGATCGTCGTCGTCGCCGGTGCCGGCCGCGTGGGTGCGCGCGGGGACGATGAAGGCATCGGCTTCGTCGCCGGCCGGCACGAGCTGCTTGGCGCCGCTGAGTCGCCACGTGCCGCCGGCTTCGACCGCACGCGTGGTCACGTGCGCGAGCCGGTAGCGGGCCGCGCGCTCCTGGAGCGCCGGGACGACCAGCGCGGAGCCGTCGGCGATGCGGGCGCACCAGGCTTCGCGCAGCCTTTGAGGCGCCTTCGCGAGCAGCGCCGGCGTCACCAGCGCCGCCTCGGCAAAGGGCGCATTGACGAGCCCGCGGCCGAGTTCCTCCATCACCACCATCGCCTCGACGGCGCCGAAGCCCATGCCGCCGTCGGCCTCGGGCAGCGCGAGCGCGGCGAGGCCCAGCTGGGCCAGTTCGCCATAGACCTCGCGCGTCTTGCCGCCGGCCTTGGCCAGCGCATGCCGCCGCTCGAAGCCGAAGCCCTTGTCGACCCAGCGCGCGACGGCGTCGCGCAGCGAGTTCTGGTCGTCGGTGAAGTCGAAGTCCATGCTCAGCTTCCCAGGACGGTTTGCGCGACGATGTTCTTCTGCACTTCGTTCGAGCCGCCGTAGATCGTCGTCTTGCGAGTGTTGAAGTAGGTCGAGGCGAGCGGCGCCAGGTGCGCGGCCCCGACGTGGTCGCCTTGCCAGCCGGCTTCCATCGCCTCGAAGACGAAGGCACGCACCAGCGGCCCGCCGATCAGCATCATGAGCTCGGTGTACTGCTGCTGCAGTTCGGAGCCGCGGATCTTCAGCAGGCCGGCGACGTCGAGGCTCTGCTTGCCCGACTTCTCCGCGCTGAGCACGCGCAGCACCATCATCTCGAGCGCCACCACATCGACCTCGACCTGCGCGATGCGGTCGCGCCAGCGCAGGTCGTCGCTGCCGTTTCCCATCAGGCCCTCGGCTTGCGCGACGCGCTTGAGCCGCTCCAGCTCGCGCTTCGCGCGGTTCACGTCGGCGATGTTGGTGCGCTCGTGCGCGAGCAGGTACTTGGCGTAGGTCCAGCCCTTGTTCTCCTCGCCGACCAGCTGGTCGGCCGGCACCTCGACGTTGTCGAACCAGACCTCGTTGACCTCGTGCTCGCCGTCCATCGTGATGATCGGCCGCACGCTGACGCCCGGGCTTTTCATGTCGATCAGCAGGAAGCTGATGCCCGTCTGCGGCTTGCCGCTGGTGTCGGTGCGCACGAGGCAGAAGATCCAGTCGCCGTGCTGGCCGAGCGTGGTCCAGGTCTTCTGGCCATTGACGATGTACTTGTCGCCGCGTCGCTCGGCCTTGCACTTGAGCGAGGCGAGGTCGGAGCCCGAGCCCGGCTCGCTGTAGCCCTGGCTCCACCAGACCTCGCCGCTCATGATCCCGGGCAGGAAGCGCCGTTGCTGCTCGGGCGAGCCGAAGGCCATGATGACCGGCGCGACCATCACCGGCCCGAAGGGCACGATGCGCGGCGCGCCGGCCAGCGCGCATTCCTCTTCGAACAGGTGGCGCTGCACCGCGTTCCAGCCGGGGCCGCCGAAGGCCTTGGGCCAGGCCCAGCCGTGCCAGCCCTGCTTGCCGAGGATGCGCGCCCAGCGCTGGTGGTCGCTCTTGTCGAGCCGCAGCGCGTGCTTCACCTTGAAGGAGATGTCCGCGGGCAGGTTGGCCGCCACCCAGCCCCGAACCTCGTCGCGGAAGGCCTGTTCCTCAGGCGTGAATCGAAGGTCCATCGCACGTCTCCTGCAGCGGGCGCACAGGTTTAGCACGACCGTTCGAAGAAGGTCTGTCCCGGCGACGACAGACCCACGAGCGCCGCCGCTCCGGCATCGCCGCCGGCTCGGCCGCGCGCGGCCGAGGAGCGCAGGGCGGTCAGAACCGGCGTTCGAGCGTGAGGGTGTCGTTCTCGCGCTTCATCTGGAAGCGGTTGAGGTAGCTGTTGCCGAGCAGCACGTAGGGCATCGGCATCGGCGCGACGGTGGCCTCGACGTTGAACACCTCGACGTCGCCGATGCGCACCGAATTCAGCTGCACCCGGTAGGCGGCCGTCACGCCGTTGGCGGTGCTCACGCCGATGCGCTGGCCGTTCTTGTAGGTGATGCCCAGGCGCTGCGCTTCGTCCTCGCCCATCGCGACCGTGGTGGCGCCGGTGTCCACCATCATCCGCACGCCGCGGCCGTTGATCTGGCCGTTGGCGATGAAGTGGCCGCGGCCGTCGCTGGACAGCGACACCGTGCTGCCGTTCGAAGCGCCGCCGTCGCCGCCGAAGCGCACCGCGGCTTCGCCCAGACGCACCGTGCGGCGCTTGCCGTCGATCTCGACCACCGCCTGGTTCGCATCGACCGACAGCAGCCGCACGCCCTGCACGCTGGAGCCGACGGCCAGCACCCTGGGCGCGGCGCCGTCGATCGAAAGCAGCGCCTGCCGGCCCATCTGGCCGGTCAGCGCGACGCTGCGGCCTTCGGCCTGCACCGCGGTGGAGACGAGGGCTGACAGCAGCGCGGCGATCGGCAGGGCAGACGGTTTCATGCGCCGCATGTTCGGCCAGAGCCGAGGCGTCGCGCTGCCGACGGCGGCGCCGCGACAGCACTCGGTCACAGAAACCCCGGTGAAGCCGGGCGCCGGTTCGCCTGGGCATCGAACGCTTCGCCGCCCGGGTGCGGCCGACGTGCGGCGTTCGCACACTCGGTTCACGCCATTCGCTTGCCGACATGAAACGCACCATCGGGTCCATCTCGGGTTCGTCGCCGCCGGCGAGCCCGCCGCGCCAACGCCCGACGTCGTCGTCGGGCGCCGGTCCGAGCCGACGTGCGACGAGCCCCGACGGCCTGCAGGCACGGGACTCGGCGTCGCCGTCGTCTCCGGGCGGCGCCGACGCGCCGCGGCCGCCGCGCACCACGCTCCTGCCGCCGCCTGCCGCGATCGTGCTGCCGCCGCCTCGCGGCGCGCTGGCCGATCTGCCGAACGACGCCTTCGAGGCGCTCGGCAGCCGCCTCGGCCCGCGCGCACGCGCGGCCCTCGCCGTGGCCTCGAAGTCGTTCGCGGCGAGCGAGGCGCCCGAGTTGCAGGCCGATCGCGTGATGCTCGCCACCAGCCGCGTGCAGACGGCGCAGGGCTTTCGCGAACTGCTCGGCGACCCTGCCGCGCCTGCCCGGGGCACCGTTCTCGCGCTCGACAGCCGGCCGCGGTCGCGGGCCTTGCAGGCCCTCATCCCGCGCATGGCCGAACTGCCGGCGCCGCAACGGCTGCCGGCTTTCCTCGCAAGCCTGGAGCAGGTTGCGGAGCTGCCGCGACCGCTGCGCCCCCGGCTGCTGAGCACACTGACGCAGCAGGCGTGGCTGTCGCTGCCGCCGCAGCAGCTCGGCGCAGCCTGGCCGGCGCTGCTGACGCAGGTCGAACGCGAGCCCGCGCCGGTGCGGGGCATGCTGCTGCCGGCTCTGCTGACAGTCCAGCAGCGCATGCATCCGGCGCAACGGCACGCCGCCCTGAACGCGAGCTTCGCCGCGGTCGATCGCCTGCCGCCGGACCGCCGCACGACGTCGATGCAGGCGCTGCTCGGATCGCTTCGCAACGCGCCGCCCGTGCTCGAGCTGCGCCGAATCGCCACCGGCCTGGCGGCCGTCGCCGAGTCGCCCGCACACCAGCGCCCGGCGATGCTGGTGTCGCTGGCGCTCGGCATCGCCGCGCTGCCGCCCGAGGGCGAGGAGGCGCAACCGACCCCCGCCGATTCGCAGCGCCGCCAGGGCATGCGCGGGGTCCGCGACGCGGTCCAGGCACTGCCGCTGGCCGAGCGGGCCGAGCCCTTGCGCGCGCTGGCCGGCATGCTGCCGCATTTGCCGCTGCGGGAGCGGTCGTGGGAGACCTTCGCGCTCAGGCATGCCATCGAGCAGCTGCCCGAAGACGCGATGGCGCCGGCGCTCACCGCGCTGTTCAACCAGGCCCGTTTCCTTCCGGCGGCGGACCGGCCGCGGGCCTTGATGGAGGACTTGCCCCGGGCCGTCGCGCTGGCCGGCCAGGGCGGACCGATCCATCAAGCGCCGATGACCGCCTGGGTGGCGCGGATCGCCGACATCCCGCCTCACATGCAGCTCGACGCCCTGCGCTCCGCGCATCAGGCCCTGCAGGCGCTGCCGGAGCCGCAGCGGGCCGAAGTTCTCGTGCGGCTGATCGCCCCGCAGGTGTTCGCGCGGGAGCGCGGCGACGTCGTCCGCGAGGGCATCGGGTGGGCGAGCGCCTTGGACGCCCAGCATCGCCCGCCCGTGCTGGCCGCGCTAGCGCGCGCCATCCCGGCCGTGGCGCCGGCCGAGCGCGCCGAGCTCACGCAGCAGCTGTTGACGACGATCGCGGGCCAGCCGGCGGACCTCGGCGCGGCGCCCATGCACCACCTCCTGACGACCTTGGGCTTGCTGGCCCAGAACGACGATTTCGCCAACGGCTTCGACGTGCTGCGCGAGGGCATCGCCCAGTTGCCGCGTCCGCAGCGAGCCATGCCGCTGCGCGCCTTGGCCGACGACATCGCGCAGTGGCCCGCCGGCGGTCAGCCGCAACGATTCGCCGCGATTCGCGCCGCCATGACGGACCTGCCCGACGCGGACCAGGCGCAGGTACTGGGAAACCTGATCGACAACTTCGAGAGCCTGCTCGTTGCGGACCAGCCACAGGAAAGGGCCGCCTTGCGTGCCGCCATCGAGGGATGGGCGCGGAACACACTCGCCGTGGACGACCCGCTGCCGGGACGGACCGCGCGCGATGTCCGGCACTGGCGTCGAAGTGAGCGCAACGACATGCTCGACCGTCTGAACGGCTTGTAGCGAGCCGGCCGAGCTGCCGCGCGCGGCAGCGCGCGCTCAGTCGCGGAAGTTCGTGAACGTGAGCGGCGCGTCGGCCGCTTCCTTCTTGATCAGCGCCATCGCCGCCTGCAGGTCGTCGCGCTTCGCGCCGGTCACGCGCACCGTGTCGCCCTGGATGGCCGCCTGCACCTTCAGCTTGCTGGCTTTCACCGCCTGCTGGATCTTCTTCGCGGTGTCGCCGTCGATGCCGGCCTTGACGACGATCTTCTGCTTGAGCTTGTCGCCGCCGATCTTTTCGGGCTTGGCGCTGGTGTCGAGGAAGCGCGCATCGACGCTGCGCTTGGTGAGCTTGGCCATCAGCACGTCCATCACCTGGGCGAGCTGGAAGTCGCTGTCGCCGTAGAGCGTGAGCTCCTTGTCCTTCAGCTCGGCCCTGGCCGACGTGCCCTTGAAATCGAAGCGCGTGCCGATCTCCTTGCCGGCCTGATCGACCGCGTTGCGCACCTCGACGAGGTTGGGTTCGAGCACGGTGTCGAAGCTGGGCATGGCGGTTCCGTGACGATGGTGTTCGGGTGGATCGACTATCTTCGGGGCGGAAAAAATTCTGCCATGTCGGCCCTGCCTCAACGACCCCACGACCCTGCCGCCGAGCCCGCGGTGCGCCTCGAAACGCGCGTGAGCCTGAGGCCCTACAACAGCTTCGGCCTGCCGGCGATCGCCGAGCGGCTGGTGCGCGTGAGAAGCGAAGCGCAACTGCGCGCGGTGCTCGCCGACCCGGCGCTGGCGCGCTGGCCCAGGAAGCTGCTCGGCGGCGGCAGCAACCTCGTGCTGACGCGCGACCTCGACGCGCTGGTGCTGAAGATCGAGATCGCCGGGCGCCGGCTCGTGCGCCGCGACGAACGGCTCGCGATCGTCGAAGCCGGCGCCGGCGAGAACTGGCACGGCTTCGTCGCGTGGACGATGGCGCAAGGCCTGCCGGGGCTGGAGAACCTGGCGCTGATCCCGGGCAGCGTCGGCGCCTCGCCGGTGCAGAACATCGGCGCCTACGGCGTCGAGCTGAAGGACCGCTTCGACTCGCTCGATGCGATCGATCTGGAAACCGGCCAGATGCGCGTGTTCGGCAAGAGCGACTGCCGCTTCGGCTACCGCGACAGCGTCTTCAAGCACGCGTGGGCGGGCCGCCTCGCGATCACCCGCGTGCGCTTCGCGCTGCCGCAGCCGCCGGTCGCGGAGGTCGGCTACCTCGATCTGCAGCGCCGCATCGCCGAGACCGGCATCAGCCATCCGAGCCCTCAGCTGGTGTTCGACTGGATCTGCGCGATCCGCCGCGCCAAGCTGCCCGACCCTTCGGTGATCGGCAACGCCGGCAGCTTTTTCAAGAACCCGGTGGTCACGCCCGAGCAGTGCCGCGACATCATCGCCCGCGACCCTTCGGTCGTGCACTACCCGATGCCCGACGGCAGCTTCAAGCTCGCCGCCGGCTGGCTGATCGAGGCCTGCGGCTGGAAGGGCAAGACGGTCGGCCAGGCGGGCGTCTACGACAAGCAGGCGCTGGTCCTCGTGAACCGAGGCCAGGCGATCGGCGGCGAGATCGTCACGCTGGCCAAGGCGATCCAGGAAAGCGTCTACGGCCGTTTCGGCATCCGCCTCGAACCCGAACCGGTGGTCTGGTAAGGCCGCGAAGGAGAACGCGATGACGCAGTGGCACAACGGCATGCGAAAGAGCGGTGCGGACGAGGTCTACGCGCCCGAGGAGGTCGCCGCCCGGCTGGCCGCCGAGCTGCCGCACTGGACCTACGAGGACGGCTGGATCCGCCGCAAGTACAAGACGAGCGGCTGGAAGGCGACGCTGATGGTGGTCAACACCGTCGGCCACCTTGCCGAGGCCGCCTGGCACCACCCGGACCTCGCCGTCAGCTACGCCTTCGTGATCGTCAAGCTGGTGAACCACGCGGCCAAGGGCGTGACGGAGAAGGACTTCGCGCTGGCGAAGAAGATCGAGGAGGTCGTCCAGTGGCAGCCCGCGAAGGAAGCGGACGCGGCGCTCGAGGGCACGCCGAACGACGACGCGCGGTTCAAGTACCTCAAGTACGACGCCTGAGGCGCGCGGCCGGCCGGCGCGCAGGCGCCGCGCAGCAAGAAGGCACGCGCATTGCCCGTGCGTCGCTTACCAGTCGTCACGACCGTGCTGCATCCCGCGGCACCGGGCTGCCGTACCTACGCTCTCAGAAACGACGGACGTCGTCACTTCCCGCAGCAACACCATGTCCTCATCCGGTACGCAAAGGGCCGCGTCGCCGAACGATGCCCAGTGGCTCACCGAGCAGCTGCGCTCTTCGCGGCTGACCGTGCTGTGCGGCGAGGCCGGCGACTCGATGACGGAACTGCTGACCTCCGGCGTGCTGCCGCAGCTGCAGCGCCGCGCGGTCGACCGCCAGCCTCCGCCGCCGCCGAGCCGGACGGCCCAGGTTCTGCCGTTCCCTGATCGTCGGGCGGCGCGCAGCGAAGCGGCCGAGGTCTGCATCTATTTCGATCATTGGGGCGAATCGCCGCGGCACGCGCTCGTCGAGCGGCTGCTCGACGCGATCGGCGACCGCGCCCGCCGCGCGGCGGCCGGCGACGGCCTGCCGGTGCGGCTCGGCGAGAAGCTGTCGGCGCTTTCGCAGCGCTTCGGGCTGCGCATCCTGCTCGTGCTCGACCGCTTCGACGAATGCCTGACCGCGCCGGCCGAACGCCCCGACCTGCGCGCGCTGCGCGACGAGATCCTCGCGGCGATCAACCTGGTGCAGTCGCCGGTGCAGTTCCTGCTGGTGCTGCGCGAGGACGGCGAGCCGCTGCTGCACCAGCTGCGCCGGCGCATCGAGGGCTTCGACGCGGTGCGCAAACCGCTTCCCGGCACCCAGGCGAGCGTGCGCGGGCCGGCTGAGTTCTCGTCGATCGCGGCCCAAGCGCCGCAACCTACCCAGCCGCCCGACGCGCGGCCGACGGGGCGCACCGAGGCGGTCTATGCGTCGATCGCCGGGTGGCTCGAGCGCAGCGCGCGCACCCGGGCGCCGCAGGCCGCGGCGCCGGCGGGGCCGGCCAAGCCGGTGGACGAAGCGGCGCCCGAGCCGTTCGACGGCGGCGCGCCGCCCGCGGCCCAGGCGATCGAGCTGCCGGCATTCGCGGGCGAGCCGCGGGGCGCGGCCCCGGGTCTGGAGTTCGCCGCACCGCTGCGCGAGCCGGTGACGCTCGAGCCGGCCGGCGCTGCAGCGCGCGAGCCGGCACAGGCGGCCCAGCGGCCGCAGCGCGCGGCCGCCGCGGCCCCACCGTTGCCCGGCGCCGCCACGGCGCCACCGGCCGTGCAACCGCTGCATGCCGTGGCCGTGAGCGGGCCGGTGCCGCCGGCCACATCGAGCGAAAGCCCGGCAGGGTTGGAGCGGATCGCCGCCGAGGTGGCCGACGACGTCCAGACCTGGGCCGAGCACGACGACGAGCCGGGCGAGTTCCATGCGCTCAGCGTCGTCGTCCCCGGCGAGCCGGACGCGCCGACGATCCCGCGGCCTGCGGCCGAAGTGCCGGCAGAAGCCGAGCGGGAGGCGCCGTCGCAGGTGCAGGCCGAGGCCATGCAGGTCTCGTCAACCGACGCCGCGCAGACCGCGCCGACCGAAGCCGTGCAGGCCGCGCCCGCAGAAGTCGAGCCGACAGCACGGCCCGAACCCGAGCCCGCAGTGCCAGCCACGCTGGTCGAAGCCGAGCCCACCGCGCCGACCGAAGCCGTGGCGGGTGGGTCGATCGACGCGGTGCTGGCCCCGCCAGCGCCGCAGCCCTCGGGCATGGAAGCCGTCGCGACGGCCGGCGACGCCGGGCAAGCGCTGGCTTGGGCCGGACGTGCCGAAGAAGACGACGCGCCGGACGCACCCGCGGGCCGCCATCCCGAGGAGGTCGGGCTGCCTGCTGCCGAGCCGGCCGAAGCCGAAGCGGCCGACGCCGAGCAGGTGCGCGCCGGGCCGGCCGCCGGCACTGCGCCACGGCAGGCCGAGGCGGTGCCCGGCGCATCCGACACGGCGCCGAGCGCGTCGGACGCCGCGCCGAATCCGGCCGCCGCCGTGCCGAGTGCAGCCGAGACCGCGCCGCCGCGCGTTCATGCCGCGGCCCCGATCACCTTCGCAGCCGAGCCCGCCGACCTTGCGCCGCAAGCGTCCGACTCGATGCCGCCGCGCGCCATGGCCGAGCTCGACGCCGAAGCGCCCCTCGACGCGGGGGCGTCGGCGGCAGCGGAGCCGGCGAACGCGGGCACCGCGGCCACGCCCGACCGCGAAGCCGAGGCGGAGCAGGCCGACGAGCCACCGCAGCGCATGCGCTACGACGAGCACCCTTTCGAGCCGGACTCCTCGCTGTTCGCCGACACGCGCCCCGGCCCGGATCACCCCGACGACGAAGCGCCGACCGCACCGCTCGCGCGCGATTTCGCGGCCGACGATGCGGCGGCTTC
>NZ_DASTPW010000020.1:0-79536 GCF_035762065.1 Methylibium sp. | reverse complement strand
GTCGATGAAGACGAGCGACGCCCAGCGATTGCAGCGCCGCGAGCTCGAGCGTTGTGTTTCAACCCACGCTCGTCGATGAAGACGAGCGACGCCGATCGGTTGCGTGACGCCGGCGACGATCGCAGTGTTTCAACCCACGCTCGTCGATGAAGACGAGCGACGCGTCGCAGGCGCTGGCCGAGTGTGTCGCGGTGCTCGTTTCAACCCACGCTCGTCGATGAAGACGAGCGACGCTTCCACGGCTCGACCGACAGCGGCAGCTGCACCTGGTTTCAACCCACGCTCGTCGATGAAGACGAGCGACGCACGTCACCAAGCTCGCAAACGAGATCGCGGAAGGGTTTCAACCCACGCTCGTCGATGAAGACGAGCGACGCGCCCACGGTTCCGGCTCCGGTCGCCCACCAGTGGAGTTTCAACCCACGCTCGTCGATGAAGACGAGCGACGCTGGACAGCTACGGTTCTCCCACCATCTACGCTTGGTTTCAACCCACGCTCGTCGATGAAGACGAGCGACGCGATCGCCCCGCCGCCTGGTTGGCCTCGTCTTCGGAGTTTCAACCCACGCTCGTCGATGAAGACGAGCGACGCGATCGGCAGCGGCAACAACGGCGACCGGTACAACGTTTCAACCCACGCTCGTCGATGAAGACGAGCGACGCCCCTGGGATACGTACTGGCCGGGGACGGAGGCGAGTTTCAACCCACGCTCGTCGATGAAGACGAGCGACGCGCTGGAGGTGGTGGACGCCAATCCGGCCGCAATCGTTTCAACCCACGCTCGTCGATGAAGACGAGCGACGCGAGTCGCTCGATCAACTGGCGAAGCGATTGGCGGTTTCAACCCACGCTCGTCGATGAAGACGAGCGACGCGCAGCGGGTGCATCGCGAGCGCGGTGCCGTCAGGTTTCAACCCACGCTCGTCGATGAAGACGAGCGACGCGGCGGTCCGTGCTTCCACGTCTCGCGGCTCACGCGTTTCAACCCACGCTCGTCGATGAAGACGAGCGACGCTCAGCGCAGCCATTGCCACAGCTCCGGCGCGTTGTTTCAACCCACGCTCGTCGATGAAGACGAGCGACGCGCTTCAAGCGCAAGTCATTGTCGCGACAGGCGTGGTTGCCCCTGACGCGCGAAACGGTGGTTCAAGAACGTCCTGCGCCATAGGCTTTACACGCCCGCTCACAAAAACCTCAAGCGATCAATACTTTGCGTCTTGCGCGAACCGGCTGCCATCTTGCAGCTCACTTGGGGTTCGCGCAGCAGCTAGCCACTGTCAAAGATTACGGCGCCGTAGGCGCTCACACCACCAGCGGCCCATCGAAGTCAGTCGCCTTGAAGCGGCCATGCTCGCGCACCTCGGCGCCGCGCGATGCGGGTAAGCGGTACAGACGCAGGTTGTCCTGGGCGCTGTCGATGGTGTCCAGCAAGCGCCGCTCCAGGCTCTCGAAGCCAGCGAGGTCCACGTCGCATTCGAATACCGACTTCTGCACCCTTTGGCCAACGCTTTCGCACACCCGAGCCACGCGCCTCAGCCGGCGCCGCCCCGCAGCATCTTCGGTACTCACGTCGTAGCACACGATGATCAGCATCGTCCGACGCGCCATCATTTGATGAGAAACGGCACGTAGCACGCCGCTGCGCCATCAGCATCGACATCGCCGCGCACCACACGCGCCAACAGCCGAGCCTGAACCAGCGGCACCAAGCCAAGCGGCATAGGCTGCGCCAGAAGGGGGTGCGAAATCTCTTCCTGCTTGCGCGCCTGGAACGCGACGAGCACAGCCTTGCGGCCCGCCGTCGCCAGGCTCACGGCGCCGCCGTCGTGGAGCGTGAAGTCTTCGGGGCCGAGCTGCGCACGGTTGATCAAGGTCAGGGCCAACCGGTCGGCGATCGGTCGAAACTCTTCCATCAAATCGAGCGCCAACGCCGCACGCCCGGGACGCAGCGCGTGAAGCAAGCCGACCTGAGGATCGAGCCCCGCCGCTTCGAGCGCGCTGCGGCAGTCGTTCATCCACATCGAGTACAGGAAGGACAGCAGCGCATTGAGCCGGTTGCGCGGCGGTCGCCGGCTGCGGCCGTCCATGGCGAAGGGCTCGCGCAGGTCGGCACGGACCACGAGGCCCAGGCGCGCAAAGTATTGGCGCGCGGCTTCGCCTTCGACGCCACGCAGCGCGTCTAGCGTGGCGGCGGCCGGTACGGCACGAAGGCTTGCGGCAAGGTCGTCGGCAGCGCGTGTCAGATTGGCGGCGTCATCCGGTTGTTTGGCCTCGCGCGCTGCGCGTTGCATCACGCTGCGGGTATTGCGAAGCTTGCCGGCGACGAAGGCGCGCGCCACGGGCAGACTCGCCGCAGCGTCGGCCGCGAGCCGATGTTGAGCTCGACGCAGCAACACGTTGCCGCTGGTCGGCCCTTCGAGCCGGGCTTTGAAGCGGCCGTGTTCGTCCAGCAGCACCAGCGCGATGGCGGCCTCAGCAAGCCGGTGCATCAGCGGCGCCGACAGGTTCACGTGGCCGAAGCAGGCCACGGCCTGGAGATGATGCAGCGGCACGCGCAGCCGCGTCTCCTGTTCAACTTCGATGCGCAGCGTGTCGTTATCCAGGCGCAGGTAGCTGCCCGGCGTGGTGACGTACAGCGTGTTGAGCAGCTCCATCGCTCGTCTCTTTAACCTGGCTCAGCCGCTGCTCGCGAGCGGCGCGTCCGGGTCGAACAGCGCGTCGCCTCCCGTGCGCAACGAGGCGGGCGCCGCCGCCTCAGGCTGACAACGTTCACGCAGCGAACAGCCTCGACAGCGCTGCCTCGCGGCCTCGCCGAGCAGCGGTATTGGCAAGGTCTGGCGGTCAAGCATCTCCTTCACCGCCTGCGTCGCAACGGCCACTTCCGCGCGCAGCGTCGGAGTGATCGGCACCGTGCGGCGCCGCTTCGACGTTGCGTAGTAGATCGCGCCTTCGTCGACGGGCCGGCCGGTCATTGCTTCAAGGCATACCGCTTGCGCGGCGAGCTGCAGCTCGTCGCAGGCCGCGATGTCGGCGGCTTTGTGTCGGGAGCCTTGCTTGTATTCGACCGGGTACGCGCTGCCGTCGGGCGCGAACTCCACCAGATCCGCCTTGCCAGCCAGACCCAGCTCGTCGTGCCACAGCGGTACGGCACGTACGACACGCAGACCCTTGGCCGTCTCGACGCCGGGAGCATCCACCTTGCGATGCGTGGCCTGCCCGCGCAGCGTGTGCAAGTTGTCGTCGAAAGCTTGCTCCAGATGAATGAGGCCGCACTGGCGAGGGCAGTAGGCCCAGTGCTGCAGGGCCGACAGGGGCACGGCTGCGGTGTCGTCCATTGGCCGAACCCTGAACCCGCCGCACTTGCGACCGAGCCGCCTTACCCGAGCCTGCGCAGCAAAGCCACGCCGGTCGGCAAGGCTGCGTCGTTCACGTTCACCGCGTAGTCCGCAAAGCCGCGTGGCGGCGCGTCACTGAGACGCCTGATGGTGATGCGATCGAACAGGTCACTTGCATGGGCATTGCCAAGTTCGCTGTCGTGCTTGAAAACGTAGAGCCCTCGCGTAGACATTTCGCCGCGCGCGGCCGAGCGGTCGTGTTCGAACATCTGTCCCAGGCCGGTGAAGAAGAGGTCGAGGTCTTCGTTGGAAAAGCCGGTCTGCTTCGCGAGGAAGGCCGAGACGAAGCCGTGAGCACGGTACAGGCCGTAGGGGACGGTGTGCTTGCGGCCCATGGTGCGGTTGTCGCCGTCCTGCTTCTCGGCCTCGGCCTCGGTGGCAACGGCCATGCGAGTGATCGAGTGTTCGGTGGCGATCACCGGGTCGACGGACCGCGCGAAGGTCAGCTGCACCGGCCCGCGCACCTGGCCGCAGTTCACGCCCGTGGACATCACCGCACCGAAGGTGCGCACATCAAAGAAGTTGGTGCAGATCCACTGGCGCGCCTTGTCCACGCTGTCAGCACTGCCCTTGCGCTTCTTCTTGCCCTTGTCGTCGCCCTCGGCCAGTTCCTCTTCGGCACCGATGGCCTTGTACGCCGCACGGTGTGTGCGCTCCAGCACCGCCTTTTCCTTGATGTAGATGTCGTAGGGCGGCTGCGCACCCTTGGCCATCTGCACGAAGTTGCGCAGCTTGCGCTTGAGCGAAACGTCGGTGACGAGACCATGACCCGTCTCGGCGTCGAGTCGAGGCAGGTTGCCGGCATCGGGGTCGCCGTTGGGGTTGCCGTCTTTCACGTCGAACAGCAGCACGAAGTCGTAGCGGTGGGCGATGGCGGGCATGGTCAGGCCTCCTTGGGTGGGATGTCGTTCGAGGCTTCGGTCGCGGCCTCTGACTTGCGTGTGTAGAAAGCTTGGCGCTGCTGGTAGTAGCCGAGTGCGAAGCGGCCTTGGTCGGGCAGTGCGAGGTGGCGCGGGAAGTCGGTCAGCGGCGCGAGGATTTCGCCGATCAGCTTTTCGAAGTTCACCACCTGCCCTTCATGCAGCTTTTTGAGGTGCGCGTTCTTCAACCGCAGCAGCGTGGGGAACACCGCCACCGGCGTGGTCGAGGCTGCACCGTAGTAACGGTCACGGATGGTGGCGTTGATGCCGGGCTGCGCGAACTCCTGGATGCGCTCCAGCGTGGCGAACAGCCGCCCCAGGCGGTAGGCGGAATCGGCTTGCTCCATGTCGAGCGTCTCCTTGTGGTGAGCGTGATCGGGCTGGGCTTGCGGGTGCTGACGGCGCCAGTCGCGGTTGAGCCACGCCTTGAGCACGGCGGCGCGCAAGTAGCTCACCTCGCGCTCGGCTTTGCAGCGCGTGACGGCGGCGTTCAGCAAGACGGCCGGATAGGGCGAGCCTTCGAGGATGGCGCGCATCCACTCGCCGGCCAGCCGTGGCGGCACGTTGTCGAGCTTGCCCTGCAAGGCCAGCGACGACAGCAGTCGGAACAGCGAAGGCGTGAGCGGGTCGCTGTCGTAGCGCGGCGCGATCTTCAGATCGTCGAAGTGCCGAAGGATGCGCGGCGCCAGTTCGGCGAAGGGCACGCCGGGCAACCAGAAGCGCACGCTCAGGCGCGCTGCGTTCGGCGCGAGGCCAAGCACGTAGAAGCGTGTCTTGCCCTCGCTCACCGTCAGCTTGCCGCCGCGCACCGCTTCGTACAACGCCTTCACGGCATCGCGGCCTCGATCCGGGTTGTCGGCGCGCGGTTCACCGAAGAGGTCGGCCAGCGTGAACTCGGAATCGAAGCGGGACGTCTGCCCCTCGTCGCTGTCGGCCCAGAAGACGGTGGAGCTGTCACCGACCTGCACCCGGTTGCGCGAGTCGCGATCGAGCAGCGCATTGAGCGCCGTCGTGTAGGCGAACGCGGCACGCTGGCCGACGGGAGCGTTCGCGCCCTGGGTCTTGCCATACGACGCAAAGGCGTCGAGGTTGAACGAGACGATGCTTGCGCCCGAACTTTGCGCGCCCCACACGCCCCTGATCGAGCCATGCAGGCGCTGGATCGGTGCTTCGGCCCCGTCGACCAAACACAAGCCTGTGCTCGCAGCCTCATCGTCGGCGTTGGCGGATGCAAGCGCGGCCCGATACACGACGTCGCGTTGGCAAACGAGGCCGGCGTCGCCGACCAGCCGGAAGCTGAGGACGGCATTGCTTTCCAACACTTCGGCCCAGACGGGGCTCGACTGCAGCGGTGCCAAGTCGGGTCGGCCTTCGCCGTCCATGTGCAGGAACGCCTTGACCGCGCGCAAGCCGGCGTCTTCCTGCGCAGCGGGCGAAAGGGCTGCGATGCGGGCGCGGTAAGCAAGGTGCTGGAGTGCCACGCGCTCGGGATTGCCCCGGCCGCTGACGCCCAGCGTGTACTCGACGGTGTCCCACAACAGGTTCGCCGCGATGTTCACTGCACGCTTGGTGCCCTGCGGGACGAGGAAGGACTCCGCGCGCAGCTTCTTGCCATCCAGCCGACGCGTGTCGCGCAACTGCACCACGGTGCCGTCGGTGTTCAGCTCGATGACGAAAGGGATGTCCTTGTCTTCGAGCCCGTAGGCCGGCAGCCGCCGCGCCGGATCGGCGTCGCGGCTGCGGCGCTCGTAGAGCCGCGCCAGCGCTTGCAGCATCACCGCGCCACCTCCCGCTGCACTTCGCGCAGATCGCACTCGACGACACCGGCCCGCATTTCGGCGCGAAAGAACACCGGCTTGGGATCGGCGGGGTTGCTGAAGTCGAGGTCGTGCAGCATCCAGCCGAGGTCACGGTCTTCGGCGATCGGCGGTGGTTCGCCGGCATTCGACGTGACACGCCGCCAGCGCGCTGCGAACTCGCGGCAACCAAGGTAGGGCTGGTTCACGCACTGGCCGCGGTCGGCGCGGCGCTCGAACATCTCGTGCCACTTGGCGGCCGGCGCAGGATCGCGGCTCGGGTCGATCGCGAGGTCGGCATGCACGCGGTAGGCGACGTCGCGCAGAAAGAGCCCGGCGCGTTGCTGGCGCTCTTCTTCCACGTAGAGCGCGAGGTCGAAGCTGCCTTCGGTCATCGCCTCCTGTACGTTGCGCGTGGAGATCACCGCGCCCACTTCGTTGCGCCGCAAGTTGATCCAGCGGATGGGCCGCAGCACCTCGATCCGCCGGATATGCCAACGGATCGCCGGCTTCCACAGGATGGCGTCGAACACCGCGCGTGCGGCCGAAGGCGTGATGACGTCGTAGCTCACGCGCTCAACCTTCATCTCGGGTCGTGTGAAGCAGGCGTGGTCGCCGGAGATTTCGAGGACGTAGCGTTTCATGTGCATCTCCTTTCATCACTCACTGCACAAGCGTGGCCGCATCGAGCATCGCCCCCTTCGGCAGCAGCCCGAAGCGCCGGTCGTAGCGCAGTTCGTCGATCAACAGGTAGAGGCCGGGCACCAGCTCCTTCACGTCGCCAAGCAACTGCATCGTGTCGATCTCCTTTTGGCGCGCGCCGACGGTGTAGCGCTGCACTGCGCGCAGCAGCCAACGGTCGGTCGCGCCGTCGGCCAGCTTCTGGAGCTGCCCGGCCAGGGACGCATGGCGCGGGTCGTCGTCGTAGCGATGCCAAGGCACGAGCAACGTGGCTTGGTCCTGGTCATCGACCAGCTTGAACTTCCCCGCCGCCGTGCGAAAGGCGAAGACGAGCTTGCGGTCGTGGTCGTCGAGGTCGGCAACGACGTCGTGGCGGTCGAGCCGCTGGCTGCGGTAGTAGTCCTCGAAGTACCTCCGGAAGTCCGCAGGCCCGGGCGCGTCGCCCAGCCCTTGCGCCAACACGCTGCGCGTGGCTTCGACACCCGCGCGCAAGCCGGCCAGCGTGCGCGGCACCTCGCGCACGAACACCACGACTTCGCCGTGCGCAAGCCGGCCTTCGCGGTTGCAGCGGCCTGCGGCCTGGGCGATGGAATCGAGCCCCGCGAGCGCGCGATAAACCACCGGGAAGTCCAGATCCACACCGGCTTCGACGAGCTGCGTGCTGACCACGCGCAACGGCCGCGCATCGCCTTCGCGCCGCGCTTGCAGCCGCGCACGAATCTCGTCGATCACCGCCTTGCGGTGCGCACCGCACATGGCGGCCGACAGGTGCAGCGTGCCTGCGGGCAGGGCTCGGGTCAGCTCGTGCGCGTCCTTGCGGGTGTTCACGATCACGAGCACGCATCCGTGGCCAAGCAGCTCGTCGATGACGGGCAGCCAGCCGGTCGGTGCGAGCAAGTCAGCGGGCCAGCGGATCGACACGCGCTTCAGCGCGGCGAACAGCGAGGCCTCGTCATCGATGATCGGTGTCGGCTCCGGCAAACCGCGCAGATTGCGGCGGGCGTCCAACTCGCTGCGGGTGGTGAGCGCCGGCTGGGTGGCGGTGCACAGCAGCAGCGTGACTCCATGGTGCGCCACCAGCACGTTGAGCGCATCGAGGATCGGCTGCAGAAAGTCGGGCGGCAAGAGCTGCGCTTCGTCGAGCACGATGACGCTGTTCGCTACGTTGTGCAGCTTGCGGCAGCGCGAGGTGCGCGAGGCGAACAAGGACTCGAACAACTGCACGTTGGTAGTGACGACCAGCGGCGCATCCCAGTTCTCGCACGCGAGGCGGCTGGCTTGTGTGTCGCGCCGGTCATCGGCCTCGGCCTGACTGTGGTGCTCGACGAGGTTCTCGGCACCGAAGATGTCGGCAAACACCTCGGCCGTCTGCTCGATGATGCTGGTGTAAGGAATCGCGTAGATCACACGCCGCTGCCCGTGCCGCACCGCGTGCTGCAAGGCAAAGGCCAGCGACGACAGCGTCTTGCCGCCGCCAGTGGGTACGGTGAGCGTGAACACGCCGGGGGCGAGTGCCGACTTGGCGCGGCATTGGTCCAACACGCTGCAACGTGCACGCATCACCGCGTCGTCCTGCCGGCCGGCTTGCCGGACCCGCGTGGCCATCGTGTCCAGGCGTGCGTCGAGCCGCCGAAGGTAATGGGAGACCGGAGGAAACGCGTGACGCGCGCGGCCCCGCACGGCGTTCATGAAGTTTTCGGTGTCAAGGAAATCGGCATCGACCAGCGCGGAAAACAGCATGCGCACCCAAATCGACCCGGCCAGCCGATGCGCACTGCCGTGCAGGCCCGGTGCTGTGCGCAGGGCTCTCGTGGGGTCAAAGCCGACCGGAGGTTCGAGCAACCCGGAGCCCGCCTGCAGGCACGCCCCGCGGGCTTGCTCGTACTCCAGCTGGCTATCGCTCTGGCGTTGGCCGAAGAGGCGGTCGTCTAGCCCGCCGATCCAATCGGCCAGCCCCGCGTGATGACCCGCAATCACATACGCGAGCACGCGGCCTGCGAGGCCGCCCACGCCGGGCCAGCGGCGGTCAAGTTCGCACATCGCATGCAGTGCGCCAGCAGCCGAATGGGTCTTGTCGCGATCGGCAACGCGGCCTTCGATGTGCGCGTCGGCGTTCTGCCGGATGTAGCGCTGGAAGCCCGGCCGGTACTTGCCGAGGTCGTGCCACAGGCCGGCCAGATAAGCGAGGTCGGCTGAGTCGCCGCCGGAGAAGCCAGCAGCCAATTGGGCCACGGCTTGCAAGTGGTCCACCAAGCCATGCACCAGAACCTCGCCGGAGTCTGGATCGGCTCGCTGGTGCGCCCAGTGGGAGTCGTTCAATCGCGTGCTCGGCGGGTGGGGGTGGGCGATGCTAGCCAACGCCCCACCGTTTGCCTCCGTCGGTCTTAGGAGTCAGCTCACGCTTCCCAGCACCCGCAGGATCTCGCGCCCGTAGGCCTCGAGCTTCTTCTCGCCGACGCCGTTGACTTGCGCGAGCTCGTCGAGCGAGCCCGGCGCGTGCCGCGCCATCTCGGCGAGCGCGGCATTCGAGAAGACGATGTAGCTCGGCAGGTTGTGCTCGCGCGCGACTTCGCTGCGCCAGGCGCGCAGCGCGTCGTAGCGGCCCTGCGCGGCGATGTCGAGGTCGGCCGGCGCGTCCTTGGCCTTCGAGCCGGCGCGTCCCGCGGCCGGCCGGCGGCGCGACGCGACCGAAGCCTCGCTCGGCACGCGCAGCCGGATCGGCACTTCGCCCTTGAGCACCGCGCGCGCACTGGCCGTCAGCGCGAGCGTGTTCCATTCGCCCTCGGCCACCACGTGCCCGAGCGCGACCAGCTGCCGCAGCACGCCGCGCCATTGCGCTTCGGAGAGGTCGGCGCCGATGCCGAAGGTGCTGAGCGACCCGTGGCCGTACTGCGCGACCTTGTCGGTCGCCTTGCCGCGCAGCACGTCGATCAGGTGGCCGGCGCCGAACGAGCGCGGGCCCTGGCCGTGCTGACCGAAGCGAAGGATGCAGCTGAGCAGCTTGCGCGCCGGCTCGGTGGCGTCCCACACCGCCGGCGGGTTCTGGCAGTTGTCGCAGGCGTGCTGGTGCGTCCCGCAGGGCTCGCTCGCTTCGCCGAAGTACTGCAGCAGCCGCGCGCGCCGGCAGTCGTGCGCCTCGGCCAGCGCGAGCAGCGCGTCGAGCTTGCCGCGCTGCAGGCGCTTGAACTCGTCGGCCGCCGGGCTCTCGTCGATCATGCGGCGCTGGTTCACCACGTCGGCGAGGCCGTAGGCCATCCAGGCTTCGGCCGGCTCGCCGTCGCGGCCGGCGCGGCCGGTCTCCTGGTAGTAGCCCTCGATGTTCTTCGGCAGGTCGAGGTGGGCGACGAAGCGCACGTCGGGCTTGTCGATGCCCATGCCGAAGGCGATGGTCGCGACGATCACGATGCCGTCCTCGCGAAGGAAGCGGTTCTGGTGCTTCTGCCGCACCGCCGCATCGAGGCCCGCGTGGTACGGCAGCGCCTCGACGCCCTCGGCGGCGAGCCAGGCCGCGGTCTCCTCGACCTTCTTGCGCGTCTGGCAGTAGACGATGCCGGCCTCGCCCTCGTGCTCGTCGCGCACGAAGCGCAGCAGCTGCTTGCGCGGATCGTCCTTCTCGACCACGCGGTAGCGGATGTTCGGCCGGTCGAAGCTGCTGACGAAGACGCGCGCGTCGTGCAGCGCGAGGCGCTCGACGATGTCCGCGCGCGTGTGCTCGTCGGCGGTGGCGGTCAGCGCGATGCGCGGCACGGTGGGGAACTGCTCGTGCAGCACGTGCAGGCCGAGGTAGTCCTCCCGGAAGTCGTGGCCCCACTGGCTGACGCAATGCGCCTCGTCGATCGCGAACAGGCTGAGCAGCCCGCGCTCGTGCAGCGATCGCAGCTGGCCGAGCATGCGCGGCGTGGTCAGCCGCTCGGGCGCGGCATAGAGCAGCACGAGCCGGGCGCTGGTCATCTCGCCTTCGATGCGCTGGACTTCGCCGAACTCGAGCGTCGAATTGAGGAAGGCGGCGTGCACGCCGGCTTCCTCGAGCGCGCCGACCTGGTCGTGCATCAGCGCGATCAGCGGGCTCACGACGATCGCGACGCCGCGCCCCATGCGATGCCGCACGATGGCCGGCACCTGATAGCACAGGCTCTTGCCGCCGCCGGTGGGCATCAGCACCAGCGCGTCGCCGCCGTCGATGACGCGCTCGACGATCGGCGCCTGCGCGCCACGGAAGCTCGCATAGCCGAACACCTGCTGCAGCACAGCGTGCGCGGCGTCGGCGGTGGCGGCAGGCGGGGGCGGCGAGCTCACGAACGGGGCTGGAGGAAACGGCGGCGACTCGGAAGCCGGCGATTGTTGCAGTGGCACGCCGCGCGCCATCGGCCCGACGAGCATCCCGCCCCCTGCGAGCGAAGGGGCACGCGGGAGCGCTCGTCATAATTCCGCGCACCCCTCTCGTCCACCCTGTTTCGCGGAGCGCGCCATGGCCTCGGTCAACAAAGTCATCCTCGTCGGCAACCTCGGCCGCGATCCGGAGATCCGCAGCTTCCCCGACGGCGGCACGATCTGCAACGTGACGATCGCGACGTCTCGCAACTGGAAGGACAAGGCCAGCGGCGAGCGCCAGGAAGAAACCGAGTGGCACCGCGTCGTGTTCCGCGACCGCCTCGCCGAGATCGCCGGCGAGTTCCTGAAGAAGGGCCGTTCGGTCTACATCGAAGGGCGTCTCAAGACGCGCAAGTGGACCGACAAGGACGGCATCGAGAAGTACACGACCGAGATCATCGCGACCGAGATGCAGCTGCTCGGCAGCCGCGAAGGCATGGGCGGCGGTGATGCAAGCGAGAGCGGCTACGGCGGCGGCGAGCGCCCGGCGCGTGCTCCGGCGTCGCGGCCCGCGCCGCGCTCGGGCAACGCGCCGTCGAAGTCGGCCACCGGCTTCGACGACATCGAGGACGACATCCCGTTCTGACCGCTAGAGGTTCACCACCTGGCCGCGCCTCGGGTCGACGCGGCCGGCGATCAACTCGCCCAGCACCTGCCGGGCCGCGTCGAAGCCCTGCGTTTCGACGACCTCGATCCAGCCCCCACGCTTCACCTTCGCGATGAACTCGCGCTGCGCCGCGGCCAGGCGCCGGTGCAGCTCGGCCGCGCCCCAGGCTTCGCTGCGCTCGGCCATCCGGGCAGGCGCGAAGAAGAAGCTCGGCCGCGGGCCGGGCAGCGAGCGGTCGTAGGGCGCCGGCGGCTGCAGGCTGTGCGTCGCGCCGATCACCACGTCGTGGGTCAGCGCGGCGCCGAAGTGGCGGTGCACGCGCTCGCGCAGCGCGGCGTCGCCGGAGAAATCGATGTAGAGCGTCGGCGTGTCGGGCGGCAGCGCGGCCTCCAGCGCGTCGTAGCCGAGGGCCGCGTCGTAGCAGCCGAGCGCTTCGACGAAGCCGCGATGGTGCGGCGAGGTGAGGCCGATGCGGCGCAGGCCCGCGGCCGCGCCGAGCGCGTCGGCGCAGCCGTAGGCCGTCTTGCTCGAAGCGCTCGAGATCACAAGCCGCGCGCCGGCCGGCGCCGTCTCGCGAAGGAAGTCGGCGAGCAGCCAGGCGGTCAGGTAGAGCGGGCGCAGCAGCGCGAGCAGCGGCTCGTCGTCGGCTGCGTGGCCTGCATCGGCGGCGCAGCGGCCGTAGTGCTGATAGGCGGCCGGCAGCGCGGCGCGGTGCGGCGCGCCGTCGCGGCAATCGAGCGCGCCGATGCGCACCGGCACGAGCTTCGCGTGGCTCGCGATCGGCCAGTAGCCGTAGAGCCGCTCGCCCGCGTCGAGCCCCGGCGCGCGCGAGTCGAGCACGTCGGCGTAGCCCCAGGCCGGCACCGCGCCCCAGCCTTCGACGCCGGTCGGAAAGAAGTCCCAGTAGCGCATCGAATCGCCGAACACCGCGTAGGTGACGTTGTTCGCCGTCAGCGCGAGCCGGCGCACGGCAACGCGCACTTCGCCTTCATCGAGCGCGTCGACGGCGTCGCGCCGGTCGATGCGCAGCTGCGTGATGTCGCGCCGGTCGGTCAGCAGCCGGGTGATCGTCGTCGCCGCCATCGTCGCCTCCTCCGACGGCGAGCTTACGAAGCGGGTCGGGCGGCGCGGTCGCCGAAGCGACAGACCGGGCTCAGTGCCGCTGCGCGACCCAGTCGTCGAAGGCCGCCGCCGGCAGCGGCTGGCTGATCGCGAAACCCTGCAGCTCGTCGCAGCGCTCGCCGGCGAGGAAGTCGCGCTGCGCCGGCGTTTCGACGCCCTCGGCGATCACCGCGATACCGAGGCTGCGGCCCATCTGGATGACCGCGCGCGCGATCGCGACCGAGTCGCGCGCCTCGGGCAGGTCGCTGACGAAGCTGCGGTCGATCTTCATCTTGTCGATTGGCAGCGACTTCAGCTGGCCCAGCGACGAGTAGCCGGTGCCGAAATCGTCGACCGACAGCCGGATGCCCAGCGACTTCAGCTCGGCCAGCTTCGGGCTCACGTCGGCGAGCTCGTTCATCAGCATGCGCTCGGTCAGTTCGAGTTCGAGCAGGTGGCCGGGCAGGCCGCTGCGCTCGAGCGCGTCGGCCACGCTGTCGACGAAGCCGTCGCCCTGGAACTGCCGCGCCGAAAGGTTCACCGCGACCGGCAGCGCGCGCGCGCCGGCGTCGCGCCAGCGGCGCGCGGCGGCCGCGGCCTCGCGCAGCACCCAGGCGCCGATCGGCTGCATCAGCCGCTGCTCCTCGGCCAGGCCGATGAAGTGCGCCGGCGCCAGCAGGCCGCGCTGCGGGTGGCGCCAGCGGATCAGCGCCTCCGCGCCGACCAGCACGCCGTCGCGCGCGCGCACCTGCGGCTGGTAGTGCAGCTCGAACTCGCCGCGTTCGAGCGCGCGGCCGAGCTCGTCTTCCAGCACCAGCGCGGCGTAGGCGTCGCTGGCCAGCGCCGGCTCGAAGAACTGCGTCGTCGCGCGCCCGCGCGCCTTCGCGCGGTACATCGCGGTGTCGGCATGGCGGATCAGCTCGGCCGGGCTCGCGCCGTCGCCGGGGAACATCGCGATGCCGATCGACGGCATCAGCGAGACGGTCGGCGCGCCGGCCACCATCAGCGGCCGCCCGATCGCTTCGAGCAGCTTCGCCGCGACGTCGGCCACGTCGGCGCGCTGCGGGCCGCCGCCGACCAGCACCATGAATTCGTCGCCGCCGAAGCGCGCGACCTCGTCGCTCGCGCGCAGCACCGCGCGGATGCATTCCGCCACGCGCTGCAGCACCGCGTCGCCGATGCCGTGGCCGAGCGAATCGTTGATGCGGCGGAAGTGGTCGAGGTCGATCACCAGCAGCGCCAGCGGCTCGCCGGCCGCGCGCGCCGCTTCCAGCCGCGCCTCGATGCTGCGCATGAAGGCGCGCCGGTTCGGCAGGCCGGTCAGCTCGTCGTGCTGCGCGAGCCGCTCGATGTGCGTGCGCGCCGCATCCCGGTCGCGCAGGTCGCGGATGACCGTCATGCGCTGGCGCTCGCCGTCGCGCTGCATGGTGCGCACGATGAACTCGACCGGGATGCGCCGGCCGGCCCGGTCGATCACCGCGCTTTCGTAGCGGGTGTCGACGCCGGCGCGCAGCACCGTGGCGACGTGCTCCGCTTCGTCGGGCGCGACGAAGTCCAGCGTCGGGCGGCCCAGCACCTCGTCGAGCCGGTGGCCGAGCAAATCAAGCGCCGCCTCGTTCGCATCGACGATGAAGCCGCCCTTGTGGAAGACGATGCCCTCCAGGCTCGCCTGCATGAACTTCGCGAGCCGCTCCTCCGATTCGCGCAGCGCGCGCTCGGCGGCGGCGTGGCGCGTCACGTCGACCGCGAAGACGAGGCAGCGGCGCAGCTGGCCGTCGGCGTCGCGCTCGGGCTGCAGCTCGAATTCGGCCCAGGCGCTGCGGCCTTCGCCGTGCGCGAGCGGCGCCTCGAAGCGCGCACTCGCCGCGCCGGCGCGCAGCCGCTCGATCGCATCGACGATGCCGCGCGCGAGCTCGGCCCGGCGGCCGCGGCCGGCCTCAAGCTCGGCGAGGTTCGTGTCGCCGAGCAGCGCCGCGTGGCGCGCGTTCGCGTAGACGCAGGCGCGCGTGTCGGCGTCGTAGCAGGCCAGCAGCGCCGGCAGCGCGTCGGCCCAACGCAGCAGCGTGGCCGGCGCGAGCACGGCCGCGGCATCGGTCGGGGCTTCGAAGGGCAAGGACGACATCGGGGCCTCCCTCCACGGAGGGAGCGCAAAACGGCGCGCGGATGATAGGCAGCGGCGGCTGCCGGAATGCGTCCCGCGTTTCAGGGGGGCGCGTCGGCCACGGCGGCGGCCAGGGTCTCGCGCGCGAGGCAGAGGTCGTCCCAGGCGCGCGCCTTGTCGGCCGGGTTGCGCAGCAGGTAGGCCGGGTGGTAGCTGACGACCAGCGGGCGGCCCTCGTAGCGATGCACGCGGCCGCGCAGCCGGCCGATCGGCTCGTCGCTGCCCAGCAGCGCCTGCACGGCAAAGCGGCCGAGTGCCAGCACGATGCGCGGTTGCAGCAGCGCGACCTGGCGGCGCAAGAAGGGCTCGCAGCGGCGCACCTCGTCCGGCGTCGGGTTGCGGTTGCCGGGCGGACGGCACTTGAGCACGTTGCAGATGAAGGCACGGCGCCCGGGCTCGCCGTCGTCGTCGGCGCGCTCGACGTCGATCGCCCGCAGCATGCGGTCGAGCAACTGGCCGGCCTTGCCGACGAAGGGCTCGCCGGCGCGATCCTCCTGCTCGCCGGGCGCTTCGCCAACGACCATCCACTGCGCCCCCGCGGCGCCGACGCCGAAGACGGTGTTCGTGCGCGTCGCGCACAGCCCGCAACCGGTGCAGGCGGCGACCGCGGCACGCAGCGCGGGCCAGTCGAGCGCGTCGAGTGCGGCCGGCGGCGCGGCTTCGGCGCGGGGCGGCGCGGCTGCGACCTTCGAAGCGGGCCCCGGCGAGCCGACCGACCCGACACGCGCTTGCCGCCGAAGCGTTTCGGCAGCCGCTTCGGCGCTGGCCGCCTCGACTGCCTCGCCCTCCTCGACCTCCTCGCGATCCTCCACCTCCTCGCGAGCCTCGCGCACGGCCGGCGCCCACAGCCGGATGCCCATCGCCTCGAGCATGCGGCGCTGGCGTTCATCCCAGGCCATCGGCGCGCTCCTGCAGATCGAGGCTCATCACCACGGCGTCCTCGCGACGGCGGCCGTGGTTGGGGTAGTAGGCGCGGCGCAGTCCGGTGCGCACGAAGCCGTAGCGCTGGTAGAGCGCCAGCGCGCGCAGGTTCGACGGCCGCACCTCCAGCCACAGCTCCTTCGCGGCGCGCCGCCTGGCTTCGTGCACCAGCGCGTCGAGCATCGCGCGCGCGTGGCCGCGGCCCTGGCGGTCGGCGGCGACGCTGAGGTTGAGCAGGTGCATCTCTTCCAGGCCGCTCATCGCGATGAAGTAGCCGGCGAGTCCGGCCGTCTCGCGCAGCACGCAGGCGAGGTGGCCGGCATGCAGCGAATCGACGAAGTTCCCGCGGGTCCACGGGAAGTCGTAGAGCGCCTGCTCGATTGCGACGACCGCGTCGAGGTCGGCCGCGCTCATCGGCGCGAGCTGCGGCGCGGGCGCGGTGGCGGCGGGGGCCTGGGGCTGCGCGCTCATCGCCGGCTGCTCAGGCCGCGGCCGCGGCGCGCTCGGCAGCGGTCTGGGCGACCTTGTCGCGCACGTACAGCGGCAGCGCTTCGGCCGCATCGAGCCCGAGTCCGCGTGACCACGCGCCGCGGGCGAGCGCCAGCAAGGCGGCGCCGTGCGCGACGGCGTGCGGCCAGCGCACGCGGTCGAGCGCCGACCAGGCCGCGGCATGCGCGAGCAGCGAACTGCCGGCCACCTGCAGCGCGCCCGTTTCCGCGCTGGCGCCTGCGATCCGCGCCGCGAGCGCGGCCGGCGCGTGCAGCGCCGGCGCCTCGACTTCCAGCCAGCTTCCCGGGCCGAGCCGCCGGTAGCGCGCGGCATACGCCTCGCCCATGCGGGCGTCGATGGCGACCCACAGCTCGCTGCCCGCGCCGCCCTGATGCGCCGCCTCGGCGATCGCCGCGAGCGTGTCGATCGCGATCACCGGCTTGCCCGCGCCAAAGGCCAGGCCCTGCGCGACCGCGCAGGCGGTGCGCACGCCGGTGAAGGCCCCGGGGCCGCGGCCGAAGGCGATCGCGTCGAGCGCGCGCCAGCCGAGGCCGGCCTCGGCGAGCAGCGCCTGCAGGGCCGGCAGCAGCTGCGTCGACGCGAGCGCGCCGCCGGGCAGGGCGCGGCTGCGGACCACGTCGTCGTGGAGGAGGCCGAGGTGCAGCGTGCCGCTCGCGGTGTCCATCGCGAGCAGGCAGGGCGCGTGGGCGGCGCGATCGTTCATGGGCTTGGGGCTGGGCGTCGATGCCGCGCGGGCCGCGCATCGGGCCGATTCAGTTTAGCGGTCGCTTCTTCGCCCGGAAGCGCCCACTACCATCGGTCGCATGTCCATCACGAGCCGCGTGTTGCGGCGCCTGGCCACGATCGCCGCCGGCTCCTGCTCGATGCTGCTCGCGCAAGCCGGCTGCGCCGCGGCCGCGTCGCCGCCCGCGCCCGCCGAGGAACTGCCCCCGTCGATCCAGAGCGCGCTGCGGCGCGTGCAGCTGCCGCCCGAGGCGCTGGTCGTCTACGTCGCCGAGGTCGGCAACGGCAAGCCGGCGCGGCTCGCGTGGCGCGCGGGCGAGCCGGTCAATCCTGCCTCGCTGATGAAGCTGTACACGACCGGCGTCGCGCTGGAGGTGCTGGGGCCGGCGTGGAGCTGGACGACGCCGGTGCTGGTCAACGGCACGGTGAGCGACGGCGTGCTGCAAGGCGATCTGATCCTGCAAGGCCGCGGCGACCCGACGCTGGTCGTCGAGCGGCTGTGGCTGATGCTGCGCCAGGTGCAGCAGCGCGGCATCCGCGAGGTGCGCGGCGACATCCTGCTCGACAACTCGGCCTTCGTGCTCACAGGCGCCGACGCCGCCGACCCCGGCGAGTTCGACGGCGAACGGCTGCGGCCCTACAACGTGCGCCCCGACGCGCTCATGCTCAACCTGAAGGCCTTGACGCTGGCCTTTGCGCCGGACGTGCAGCGCGGCGTCGCGCGCGTCGCGGCCGACGTGCCGCTGGCCGGCGTGCAGATCGACGCCACCGTGCCGCTGTCCGCCGGCGACTGCGGCGACTGGCGCGGCGGCCTGCGCCTGGACGTGACCGAGCCGACCCGGCTGCGCCTGATCGGCACCTACCCGCTGGCCTGCGGCGAGAAGAGCTGGCCGCTTGCCTTCGCCGAGCCGCGCAGCTTCAACGCGCGGCTCGTCGATGCGCTGTGGCGCGAGACCGGCGCACGGCTGACGGGCCGGGTTCGCGAGGCCACGACGCCGGCGGGCGCGGTGCCGCTGTTCGAGTTCGGCTCGGCGCCGGTGGCCTCGGTGATCCGCGAGATCAACAAGTTCTCGAACAACGTGATGGCGCAGCAGCTGTTCCTCACGCTCGGCTGGCAGGCCGGGCCGGCGCTGCGCGCGGCGCTCGCCACCGGGGCGGCGCAGCCGCTGCCGCCGGAGGTGTTCGTCGCCGACGCCGACCCGGCGCTGCCGCCGAGCCAGCGGCTCGCCGGCCCGACCGCGGACGCCGCGCGCGAGCTGGTGCGCGCGCAGGTGAAGAGCCGCGCCGGCTGCGCGGACGCCGAGCTGGTCGTCGACAACGGCTCGGGCCTGTCGCGCCACTCGCGCAGCAGCGCGCGCTGCATGGGGCAGTGGCTGCAGGCGCTGTGGTCGAGCCCGGTGATGCCGGAGCTGATCGGCTCGCTGCCCGTCAGCGGCCTCGACGGCACCGCGCGCCGGCCCGGCCGTTCATGGGGCACCGCGCTGGGCCGTGCGCACCTGAAGACGGGCTCGCTGCGCGACGCCTCCGGACTGGCCGGCTACGTGCTCGCGAATTCGGGACGGCGCTACGTGTTCGTCGCGATCCTCAACCACCCGAACGCGCTGGCGGGCCGGCCGGTGCTCGATGCGCTGGTGCAGTGGGCCGCGGAAGACAGCGGCCGCTAAGGCTGTCCCACCAGCAGCAGCCGCAGATCCGGCTCCGCCGGTCTGCCAGCGGCGCCCCCTCGAGGGGGAGCGGCGAAGCCGCAACGGGGGTGGGCGTCCGTCACCTCCAGCCGACTTCGCTCATGCGCGCGAGGACGTAGTCGGCCAGCAGTTGATGGCTGTAGGGCGTCGGGTGCACGCCGTCGGCGTAGGCGTAGCGGCTGGTGTCGCCGGGGATCAGCGTCGAGGTGGTGCAGATCAGCGAGGTGGAAGGCTGCAGCGCCGCGAGGTTGCAGGCCGGCGTCGCCACGTTGGTGAAGCCGTAGAACGAGGCCCGCGCCGCCTGGTCGCGCCCGCGCGTGTAGGCGTCGACGTAGAGCACGTCGGCCACGCCGTTCAGGCCGGCGGCGAGCTGGGTGTTGAAGGTGGTCGACATGGTGTTGATCAGGCCCTGCGACGGCGCGTCGAGGCCCAGCGCGAAGGGGGTCAGGCTCACGTCGGGCAGGTTCACCACCACGACGAACTTCGCGCCGTTGGCGAGCAGCTTGGTCCTCACCAGCGTGGCGAGTTCGCCGCCGGCGACGCCCATGTTCGCGACCGCCTGCTGCGCGGTGATCTGCCCCGGGCTCGCGCCGATGCTGCCGAGGTTGATGAACAGGTCGTTGCCCCCGGCCAGCACCAGCACGAGCTCGCGGCCGTTGAAGCGGCCGCCGTTGGCGGCGAGCCAGCGGTCCATCTGCGTCGTCACCGGCACGGTGAGCTGGCCGAGCGCGCCGCTGCTGTCGCCCAGCGCGAGCAGCGCCGCGTTGCCGGGACCGACCGGGTTCGTGACCCGCGCGCCGCCCTGCGCGTAGCCGTTGCAGCTGGGCTGCGTCGTCGGCGTCTGCGCGAACGCAGCGAGCGGGCCGGAGGACACCAGCCCGACCTGCGCCGCGCACGGCGCCGCGAGGCCCCGGTCGGCGGCGACGCGCTCGACCCAGATCGGGCCGCCGCCGTTGACCGTGTACTTGCCGCCGCCGAGCTGCGCGACGGTGGCGGTGCGGTAGGTGCCGACGTCGGAGAGGCTGTCGCCGAAGCTGACGGTCGTGGTGTAGGCAGGGGTGTCGTCGTCGCCGCCGCCACAGGCGACGAGCGCGAAGCTCGCGACGCAGGCGGTCAGTGCGGCGGCGGCGCAGCGGCGGGCGCTGCGAAAGGCTGGGAAGTTCATGGGCGTGGTCCTCGGGGCTTCCGCGGGCGCCGGACGACGGGCCGCCCGGCACATCCCGCAAGCACGACGAACGAACGATCGTGCTTTTGACAAAGCCACTCTAAGGACAGCCGCGCCGGCCGCGCGACCGGAAAAACCCGGCCGCCGCCATCGCGTCAGGCGGCGGGCCGGTTCAGAACGGGTTGTTCGTCGCCCGCGTGGAGCCGATGTTGCCGATGCGGATGTGCATGTCGACGTTCAGGTGCAGGTCGTCGGCCCAGACGTAGTTGGCGCTGGTGGCGCCGGGCACGAGCGTCGAGGTCGTGCAGTTCGGCAGCGGGGCCGCTGTCGTGCAGGCGGCGCTGCTGCCGTTGACGTAGCCGAAGATCGACTGGTTGTTGACGATCAGCTGCACCTGCTCGTCGGCCTGCACCAGGCCGATCTTCGTGCCGTCGTTGACGATGGTCGCGCGCATCGCGGCGTTGAAGCGTTCGCTCATGCGTTGCAGCACGCCGCTGCGCTCGGGGCTGAGCAGGTTCTGCGCGTAGGCGAACGGCGTGGTCGCCTGGTTGGGGACGGTCGCGATCAGCACCTTGCCGCCCGCCGCGGCGATCGCGTTGACCTGGTTGCCGAGCGCGCGGCCGGCGGCCTCGGCGGCAGCCACCACGGCGGCGTCGCTCTGGGCGGGGTAGTTCGCGTAGGCCTCGAGGATGTCGCGCTGGCCGACCATCACCATCACCAGGTCGGTGCCGGTGAAGCCGCCGAGCGCCGCGTTGGCCGCGGTGACCTGCGCCGCGACGTCGCCCACCCTCGCGCCGACGCGCGAGAAATTGAAGCCGGCCACCGCGCTGCCGGTGTAGGGGTTGCACTCGGCGAAGCCGAAGCCGTACAGCCCCGCGACGACCTGGAACCACAGTGGGTTCGAACTGCAGGCGAGGCCGCCGGCCGGCGTGCCGTCGGCGTTGAGCGCCAGCGCGTTGACCGTGTACTTCGCACCGGGCTGTGCGGTGACGGTGGTGCCGGCGACATCGACGACGCTGCCGCTCGGGCCGACGATCACGTTGTTCTCGTCGCCGAAGACGACCATGCGCGTCGGCCGGAAGGTGCTGACGCGGTCGCCGCCGCCGCAGGACGCGAGCAGCGCCAGCGCGAGCAGCGCCGCCGGACGGGCCGCGCGGGACAGCACGCGGCGGATGGGTTCGAGGCCTCGGGACATGCTGGCTCCAGATGGGGGCGCGGATCGGATGGGTGGTGGGCGGGATTCAAGCCGCGGCGGCCCGCCGCAGCCGGTCGGCCACGCCCTCCCAGGCCGGATCGGCCGGCGGCTCTTCGACCCAGAGAAGCTGCGCGCCTTCGTCGTCGAAGGCCCGCAGCACGGCGAAGAGCTCGTGCGCGCAAGCGGCGGGGTCCTGCGGCATCCGGCGTTGCGCGAGCCGCTTCGGCGGCTCGACCGAGCGGCAATATACCGCCAGCGTTCCGCGCTTCTCCTTCGGCATCGCATCGAGCGGCAGCAGCTCGAAAGCCTTGCGCAAGGCCGCGGCCGACATCAGCCGCAGCGTCGCGCGGGGCGCGTAGTGCGAGGCGAGCGTGCCCGGCGCACGCGGGGCGCCGGCATCGGCGTCGAGCAGCGCGCAGCCGGCCGCGGCTTCGAGGCGCGCGCGACCGAGCGAGCCGGGGCGCAGCAGCACGGGGCCGCGCTCGTCCAGGCGCGAGACGTCGACGATCGCCGACTCGATGCCCAGCTCGCAGTCGCCGCCGTCGAGCACGAGCAGCCCGGCGCCGAACTCGGCGGCGACGTGCGCGGCGCGTGTCGGGCTGACCCGGCCGTGCCGGTTGGCGCTCGGCGCGGCGATGCCGCTCACGCCGAGCGCGGCCGCTTCGCCGAGCAGCGCGCGAGCGACCGGATGCGAAGGGCAGCGCAGGCCGATGCTCGGCTGGCCGCCTGCCGCGGCAAGCGCCGCCTCGGGCCGGCGCGGCAGGATCAGCGTCAGCGGGCCGGGCCAGAACGCATCGACCAGCGTCTGCGCGAGCGGCGGCACGACCGTCGCGAAAGCCTCGGCGCCGCTCGCCTGCGCGAGGTGGACGATCAGCGGATGCGCGCTCGGCCGCGACTTCGCCGCGAAGATCTTCGAGACCGCCGCGTCGTCGTCGGCGCGCGCGCCGAGGCCGTAGACCGTCTCGGTCGCGAAGGCGACCAGCTCGCCCGCGGCGATCGCCTGCGCCGCCTGCCGCACCGCCGCGGCCGAGCGACCGTCGAGGAGGGTCATCGCGGGATCAGCCCGGCGCCGGCAGGCCGAGGATCTGCGCCGCCTGCCGCGCGACGGCGAGCGCCGCCTCGGGCGTCGCCGCGGTCAGCGTCAGGTGGCCCATCTTGCGGCCGCGCCGTGCGGAACTCTTGCCGTACAGGTGCAGATGCGCGCCGGGCAGCGCGAGCACGCCGGCCCAGGCGGGCGTGCGCTCGGTGCCGTCCGCGGCGAACCAGAGGTCGCCGAGCAGGTTGAGCATCACCGCCGGCGCGTGCAGGCGCGGCGCGACCAGCGGCAGGCCGGTCATGCAGCGCACCTGCAGCTCGAACTGCGAGACGTCGCAGGCGTCGAGGCTGTAGTGGCCGGAGTTGTGCGGGCGCGGCGCCATCTCGTTGGCGACGAGGCGGGCGCCCGCCGCGGCCTCGTCGAGGACGAAGAACTCGACGCACAGCACGCCGACGTAATGCAGCCCGGCGGCGATGCGCCGGGCCGCGTCGACGGCCTGCGCCGCGAGCGCGGTGTCGACGCCGGGCGCCGGCACGGTGGTCACCGCGAGCACGCCGTCGCGATGCAGGTTGCGCTGCACCGGCAGCTCGACCGTGGTGCCGTCGGCGCCGCGCGCGAGGATCACGCTGATCTCGAACGCCAGCGCGAGCCGCCGCTCGAGGATGCAGGGCACGCGCCCGAGCGCGTCCCAGGCCGCCGCGAGTTCGTCGCGCGTGCGCACCGTGACCTGGCCCTTGCCGTCGTAGCCGAGCCGCGCGGTCTTGAGGATGCCCGGCAGCAGGCTCGCGTCGACCGCGGCCAGCTGCCCTTCGGTTTCGACCGGCGCATGCGGCGCGCAGTCGACGCCGCAGCGCAGGAAGTGCCGCTTCTCCTTGGCGCGGTCCTGGCACACCGCGACCGCCTCGGCGCCGGGCGCCGTCGGCAGGTGCGCGCCCAGCGTCGCGAGCGCGCCCGCCGGGACGTTCTCGAACTCGGTGGTGATCGCCGCGCAGCGCCGCAGCATCTGCGCAAGGCCTTGTTCGTCGAGGTAGTCGGCCTGCACGTGCACGTGCGAGACGAGGCCGGCAGGGCTCGCGACGTCGGGGTCGAGCACCGCGGTGAAGTAGCCCAGGCGCTGCGCGGCGTGCACGAACATGCGGCCGAGCTGGCCGCCGCCCATCACGCCGAGCGTCGTCGCCTGGGCGCCCGCGTCGCTGGCCGCGGGCAGGATCGTCTTGAAGGCGGTCACGGGCGCAGCTCAGCGGTCTGCGAGAGGGCGGTCTCGTGCTGGCGACGCCGGAAGTCGTCGAGCTTCGCGCGCATCGCCTCGTCGCCGCGCGCGAGCAGCGCCACCGCGAACAGCGCCGCGTTCGCCGCGCCGGCCGCGCCGATCGCGAAGGTGGCGACCGGCACGCCCCTGGGCATCTGCACGATGCTGTGCAGCGCATCGACGCCTTGCAGGTGCTTGCCGGGCACCGGCACGCCGAGCACCGGCACCGTGGTCTTCGCGGCCAGCATGCCCGGCAGGTGCGCGGCGCCGCCGGCGCCGGCGATCACCGCCGCGAGACCGCGGCCGCGCGCGGCTTCGGCGTAGCGGAACATCTCGTCGGGCATGCGGTGCGCCGACAGCACCTGCGCCTCGAAGGGCACGGCGAACTCGGTGAGAATCGCGACGGCGTGTTGCATGACCTCCCAATCGCTCGCGGAGCCCATCACCACACCGACCACCGGCTGCGCCTGCGGCGTCGCTGCAACCACCGTCACTCCTCGTCTCGGCCACCTCGGCGAAGGCGCGAATTGTAGGAGCCGGCCTTTCGGCGAAGGCCGCGACGCCTCGTCCTCCACGGACCTCACGATGATCGACATCACCCTCGAGAACTTCGAACCCGAACTGATCCGCGCCTCGGTGCAGACGCCGGTGCTGCTCGACATCTGGGCGCCCTGGTGCGGGCCGTGCAAGTCGCTGAGCCCGGTGCTCGAGAAGCTGGAAACCGCCTACGCCGGCCGCTTCCTGCTCGCCAAGCTCAACAGCGACGAGGAGCCCGAGATCGCCGGCCAGCTCAGCCAGGCCTTCGGCGTGCGCTCGATCCCGTTTTGCGTGATGTTCGTCGGCGGCCAGCCGGTCGACGGCTTCGTCGGCGCCCTGCCCGAAGCGCAGATCCGCGCCTTCCTCGACAAGCACGTGCCGAGCGCCGACGCGGCGGAAGCCGAGGAGGAAGCCGAAGAGGCCGAGCAGCTCGCGGCCGAGGGCGACACGACGGCGGCGATCGAGAAGCTCGAACACGCGCTCGCGACCGCGCCCGGCGACGACGCGATCCGGGCCGAGCTCGTCAAGCAGCTGATCGACGCGAAGCGGCTGGAGGACGCGCAGCGCCATCACGAGCCGCTGGCGCAGAAGGCCGACGCGAACGCACGGGCAGGCCTGCCGGTCGATGCGCGCGCCGCGGCGCTCGGCATGCTGCTCGAAGCGCATGCGGCCGCGGCCCGCGGCCGCGGCACCGACGCGCTGGCCGCCGCCATCGCCGCCAACAAGCGCGACTTCGACGCCCGCTTCGAACGCGCCCAACGCCAGCTTGCCGGCGGCCACCCGACCGAGGCGATGGACGAGCTGCTCGAGATCCTGATGCGCGACAAGGAGTGGGGCGACCAGCGCGCCCGCAAGCTCTACGTCGCGATCCTCGAGCTGATGACGAAGCCGGTGCCGAAGGCCGCGGCGGCGACCGCGAAGACCGGCACGCTGGAGCTGGCGGGCAAGGCGACCGTGGTGCCGACCGATCCCGTCGTCGATGCCTACCGGCGCAAGCTCAGCATGGCGCTGTTCTGACGCGGCTCAGCCGCGCGTCGCCCGAAGCCGCCCGGCTTTCAGCCGCGCAGCCGCTCGAACGCTTCGCGGTACTTCGCCGCCGTCCGCTCGACCACCTCGGCCGGCAGCGCCGGCGCCGGCGCCTGCTTGTTCCAGGGCTGGCCGTCGACGCGCACCGCCTCCAGCCAGTCGCGCACGAACTGCTTGTCGAAGCTCGGCGGGTTGGTGCCCGTGGTGACCGCCTCGGCCCAGCCGTCGGCCGGCCAGTAGCGCGACGAGTCCGGCGTCAGCACCTCGTCCATCAGCGTGAGCTGCCCGTCGGCGTCCAGGCCGAACTCGAACTTGGTGTCGGCGATGACGAGACCGCGCGTCGCGGCGTAGGCGGCGGCTTCCTCGTACAGCCGGATCGAGATGTCGCGGATCTGCTCGGCCAGCGGGCGGCCGATCAGGAAGGCGGCCTGGTCGAAGGAGATGTTCTCGTCGTGGTGCCCGGCCTCGGCCTTGGTTGCCGGCGTGAAGATCGGCTCGGGCAGCTTCGCGGCGTTGCCCAGGCCCTTCGGCAGCTCGACGCCGCAGACGCTGCCGCTGTCGCGGTATTCCTTCCAGCCCGAGCCGGCGAGGTGGCCGCGCACCACCGCCTCGATGGGCACCGGCGTCAGCCGCTTGACCAGCATCGAGCGGCCCGCGACCTGCGCCCGCTCGGCCGGCGTGACGACGCTCTCCGGCGCATCGCCGGTCAGATGGTTCGGGACGATCCGCCCGAGCCGCTCGAACCAGAACAGCGCCATCTGCGTCAGCAGCTCGCCCTTGCCGGGGATCGGCTCGCCCATGACCACGTCGAAGGCGCTCAAGCGGTCGCTCGCGACCATCAACAGCCGCTCCGCGCCGACCGCGTAGTTGTCCCGGACCTTGCCGCGCGCGACCAGCGGCAGCGAGGCGATCGACGACTGCAGCAGCGGCGCGCTGGTACCCACGGCAGCCCCGGGGATCAGGCGACCACCTGCGCGAGCGCGCCCTTCGCGTACTTGCCGGCGACGACCTGCAGGCTCTCGCCCTTGATCTTGCCGGCCTGGCCCTCGCAGCCGAACTCGACGTAGCGCTGGCGGCAGATCTTCTTCGCGGCCTCGCGCGCGGGCTTCAGCCATTCGCGCGCGTCGAACTTCTCCGGGTTCTTTGCCATGAATTCGCGCACCGCGCCGGTCATGGCGAGGCGGATGTCGGTGTCGATGTTGATCTTGCGCACGCCGAACTTGATGGCGTGCTGGATCTCCTCGACCGGCACGCCATACGTCTCCTTCATCTGGCCGCCGTACTGGCGGATCTGCTCGAGCAGCTCCTGCGGCACGCTCGACGAGCCGTGCATCACCAGGTGCGTGTTCGGGATGCGGCGGTGGATCTCCTTGATGCGGTCGATCGCCAGGATGTCGCCGGTCGGCTTGCGGGTGAACTTGTAGGCGCCGTGGCTGGTGCCGATGGCGATGGCCAGCGCGTCGAGCTGCGTCTTCTTGACGAAGTCGGCGGCCTGCTCCGGGTCGGTCAGCAGCTGTTCGCGCGTCATGGTGGCGTCGGTGCCGTGGCCGTCTTCCTTGTCGCCCTTCATCGTCTCGAGCGAGCCGAGGCAGCCGAGCTCGCCTTCGACGGTGACGCCGAGCGCATGCGCCATGTCCACGACCTTCTTCGTCACGTCGACGTTGTAGTCGTAGCTCGCGATCGTCTTGCCGTCGGCCTCGAGGCTGCCGTCCATCATCACCGAGCTGAAACCCAGGTCGATCGCGCCCTTGCAGACGTCGGGGTTCTGGCCGTGGTCCTGGTGCATCACCAGCGGGATCGTCGGGTAGGCCTCGATCGCGGCCTGGATCAGGTGCTTGATGAAGGCTTCGCCAGCGTATTTACGCGCGCCGGCGCTGGCTTGCAGGATGACCGGCGCGCCGACTTCCTTGGCCGCCTCCATCACCGCCTGCACCTGCTCGAGGTTGTTGACGTTGAACGCCGGGATGCCGTAGCCCTGCTCGGCGGCGTGGTCGAGCAACTGGCGCATGGAGACGAGGGGCATGGTGGAACTCCGAAGTCGAGGGAATGCGGTGGCGCGGGGGCAATCGGCGGACCAAGACGGTCGCGAGCCGGGCGGCGCAGTGCCCGAAGTTTAGGCGGCCGCTCCGCCGCGAAGCGTAGCGACGCCCCCCTGGCTCGGGCGAGTCAGCCCACTCGACAGACTTCGGCTTCGCCGAAGTTCGCAGAGTCATCCAACTCTGCAAACTTTCATCATGTTCGTGCCGCCCGGGTAACCCATCGGCTCGCCGCAAGTGATCGCATACGTATCGCCCGGCCTCAGCACGCCGCGGCGCACCAGCAGGGTCTCCGCCTCCGCCAGCGCCTGGTCGCGGTCGTTCAGCGAGGGCATCAGCATCGGCCTGACGTTGCGGTACAGGCTCATGCGACGCAGGCTGCCGGGCTGGGAGGTCAGCGCGTAGATCGGCACGTGGATCTTGTGCCGGCTCATCCACAGCGCGGTCGAGCCCGACTCCGTCAGCGCGACGATCGCCCGGCAGCCCAGGTGGTGGGCCGTGAACAGCGCGCCCATCGCGATGCTCTGATCGATGCGGCCGAAGCGCTTCGACGTGAAGTCCGCGTCCAGCGTCACTTCCTCGGCGCGCTCGGCCTCGATCGCGATGGCGGCCATCTGCTCGATCGTCTCGACCGGGTACTTGCCGGCCGCGGTCTCGGCGCTGAGCATCACCGCGTCGGTCCCGTCGAGCACCGCGTTGGCGACGTCGCTGACCTCGGCCCGCGTCGGCACCGGGTTGACGATCATCGACTCCATCATCTGCGTCGCTGTGATCACGACGCGGTCGAGCTCGCGCGCCAGCTTGATCATGCGTTTCTACAGCGCCAGCACCACGGCGTTGCCGACCTCGATCGCCAGATCGCCGCGCGCGACCATGATCCCGTCGCTCGCCTTCAGGATCGACTCCAGCGCCGCCACCGCCTCGGTGCGCTCAATCTTCGCGATCAGCGCCGGCTTGTGCCGATACGCCTCGCCCGCGACGTTCGCGAGCTGGCGCGCCATCTCCATGTCGGTCGCGCTCTTGGGAAAGCTCACAGCGAGGTACTCGCACTGAAAGGACATCGCGGTCTTGATGTCCTCCATGTCCTTCGCGGTCAGCGCCGGCGCGGTGAGCCCGCCGCCCTGCTTGTTGATGCCCTTGTTGTTCGACAGCTCGCCGCCGACCTTCACGAAGGTGTGCACCTGCTCCGCGCTGATGTGGTCGACGACCAGCACGATCAAGCCGTCGTTGAGCAGCAGCGTGTCGCCCGGCTTCACGTCGCGCGGCAGCGACTTGTAGTCGAGCCCCACGGCGTTCACGTCGCCCGGCTCGCTGCGCGCCGCGTCCAGCACGAAGGCCGCGCCCGGCTCGAGCATCACCTTGCCCTCGGCGAACTTGCCGACGCGGATCTTCGGGCCCTGGAGGTCCGCCATGATCGCGACCTCCTTGTGCGCCTTCGCCGCGACCTCGCGCACCAGCTGCGCCCGCGCGATGTGGTCCTGCGCGCTGCCGTGCGAGAAGTTCAGCCGCACCACGTCGACGCCCGCGCGGATCATCCTCTCCAGCACCTCGGGCGTGGAGGACGCCGGCCCCAGCGTCGCGACGATCTTGGTGGCGCGCGGCATGCCGGCGTTGCGCGGGCGGGGCGTCGGGGGCGGCAGGCTGCTCATGGTCTCGGGCTTTCGTGTTTTCGTTCGATGTCGTCGCTTCGCGACGGTGTTCAGGCGGCCGCGCGCTTCGCGAGGATCTCGAAGGCCGGCAGCGTCTTGCCTTCGAGCACTTCGAGGAAGGCGCCACCGCCGGTCGAGATGTAGCCGATGTCGCGCTCGATGCCGTACTTCGCGATTGCGGCCAGCGTGTCGCCGCCGCCGGCGATGCTGAAGGCCGCGCTCTCCGCGACCGCGCGCGCGACCGTCTCGGTGCCGTGCGCGAAGGCGTCGAACTCGAACACGCCGACCGGGCCGTTCCAGACGATCGTGCCGGCGGCTTTCAACTGCGCCGCCAGCAGCGCGGCGGTCTTCGGGCCGATGTCGAGGATCAGGTCGTCGTCGGCCACGTCGGCGCTGTCCTTCACCGTCGCTTCGGCATCGGCCGCGAAGCGCTTCGCGACGACCACGTCGACGGGGATCGGCACCGCGGCGCCGCGCGCGGCCATCGCTTCGATCACCGACTTGGCCTCGTTCACGAGGTCCGCTTCGGCGAGGCTCTTGCCGATCGGCAGCCCGGCCGCGAGCATGAAGGTGTTCGCGATGCCGCCGCCGACGACGAGGCCGTCGACCTTCTCGGCCAGGCTCTTCAGGATCGTGAGCTTGGTGCTGACCTTCGAGCCGGCGACGATCGCCACCAGCGGCCGCTTCGGGGCCGCCAGCGCCTTCGAGATCGCGTCGATCTCCGCGGCGAGCAGCGGGCCGGCGCAGGCGGTCTTCGCGAACTGCGCGATGCCGTGGGTCGAGGCTTCGGCGCGGTGCGCGGTGCCGAAGGCGTCGTGCACGAACACGTCGCACAGCGCGGCCATCTTCCTGGCGAGCGCCTCGTCGTTGTTCTTCTCGCCCTTGTTCAGGCGGCAGTTCTCGAGCAGCACGACCTGGCCCGGCCGCACCTCGACGCCGTCGACCCAGTTCGCGATCAGCGGCACCTCGCGGCCCAGCAGCTCGCCGAGGCGCTTGGCCACCAGCGCGAGCGAGTCCTCCGGCTTGAACTGCCCCTCGGTCGGCCGGCCGAGGTGCGAGGTCACCATCACCGCCGCGCCGGCCTTCAGCGCCAGCTCGATGCAGGGCACCGAAGCACGGATGCGGGTGTCCTCGGTGATGCGACCCGCATCGTCCTGGGGGACGTTGAGATCGGCGCGGATGAACACCCGCTGCCCGGCCAGCCTGCCTTGCGATGCGAGATCGGCGAGACGCAAAACCTTCAATCCTTGCTCCTTCGATCAGAAAAACGTGGAACCGCCGCGCAGCGCGCGGCCGCGGCATCAGCCGAGCCCGAAGCCGAGCTTGAGCACCAGCAGCACCGCCATGCCGACGACGATCGTGCCGAGGATGCCGCGCCGCCAGAAGAACCAGGCGCTGCCGGCCGCCGCGGCGTAGGTGCGCGGATCGAGCCAGGGCTCGGTGACGAAGCGGCCGGCGCTCATCGTGATCTCGGGCACCACCACCGCCGCCAGCGCGGCCAGCGGCGCGTAGCGCAGCCCACGCTGCACCCAGGCGGGCAGCACCAGCTCGCGCTCGGACAGGAAGAAGAAGCAGCGCGTGACGACGGTGATCACGGTCAGGCCGGCGAAGGTCAGCAGGATCTCGCCGGTGCTCATCGGCAACCCGGTCATTGCGCACACCTCGCTTCGGTTCTGCCGGCCGGCGGCCCGGTGTCCGGGCGACGCTCGAGCCAGGCGCGCAGGCGGCGGCTGGCGTCGCCGTCGCCGTCGATGAACAGGCCGACGCAGACCGCCGCGGCGATCGCGACGACGATGTGCAGCTTGAACGGCAGCGCGAAGGCGGCCACCGCCGCGGCGCCGGCGACGACCGCCGCGATCACCGTCGCGCGGTCGGACACCAGCGAGTACGTCAGCCCGAGCAGCGCCAGCGTGCCGGCGAAGGCCAGCCCCCAGTGCGTCGGGATCACGTCGGCCAGCAGGATGCCGAGCACCGACGGCACCTGCCACGCAAGGTAGTTCACGCTCGCGCCACCGAGGAAGTACTCGATCTGCCCGTCGGCCGACTTCGGCGGCGCACCGCCCGGCTCGGCGAAGCGCTTCATGAACAGCACGTAGTTGATGTCGCCGGCCACGTAGCCGAGCAGCAGCCGCGCGCGCAGCCGGTAGCGCATGAAGTAGGGCCGCCACTGCGCGCTGAAGATCACGAAGCGCAGGTTGACGCAGAAGGCCGTCGTCCAGATGACCCAGATCGGCGCGCCGAGCGCGATCAGCGGCAGCGTCGCAAGCTGTGCGCTGCCGGCGTAGACGGTGAAGCTCATCAGCAGCGCGAGCGGCACGCCGAGGCCGCTCTTGACCATCGCCACGCCGGTCACGAGCCCCCACGCAGCGATGCCGAGCGAGACGCCGGACATCTCGCGGACCGCTTCACGATAAGCAGGATGCGCGAGCGTGGCGCGCAGGGAGAGCGCAGACGGGGACATCGCGGCGGATTGTCCCACCGCCCTCGCGCCGGGCCGGCGCGGCGCCGCGGCGCGCTCAGCGCCGGCTGACCTTGCCGTTGCCGGCGATCGAGACCTCGGGCGTCGCCGCGCCCCGGTGCCTGACGTTGCCGCTGCCGACGATCGACACCGCCAGGCTCTGCCGGGCGAGCACCGAAGCGTCGCCGCTGCCGGCGATCTTGACCGCCACGGTGTCGGCCTCGAGCCTTTCGGCCTCGACCTCGCCGCTGCCGGCGATGCTGGCGCTGAGCCGGCTCGCGCGGCCCTCGAGCTCGACGTCGCCGCTGCCCGCGATCGTGACGGTGACCTCGCCCTGCTGGATCGCCTTGAGTTCGATCGCCCCCGAACCGGCGACCGCCAGCGCAAGCGAGTCGCCGGCCAGGCCGCGGCCTTCGACATGGCCCGAGCCCGAGATCGCGATCGCGCCGAGCTGCGTGGCGCCGACGACGACCGTCACCGGCCGCTTGCCCGCGACCGAGACGCCGTCGCGCCAGCGCAGCTCCAGCGTGCGCGGGCTGCCTTCGGCCTCGACGATGCGGGTCTCGACGGCGCCCAGCAGGTTGTCGTCGCCGCGCAGCTCGACACCTGGCCCGCCGCCCGGCTCGACGACGACCTTGAAGTCGGCCTTCAGGTGCAGCGCGCGGAAGTCCGCGAGTTCGCGGCGCTCGCTGGCCGGCTTGCCGCTTGCGACCAGGCGGGCCGGCTGGCTCCAGCTTGCCGCAGGCATCGAGGCGGCGACGAAGACGGCAGCCAGCAGCAGGCGGCGCGCTGAAGAGGGGGGCGAGGCAGGCATGGCGGCTTGGGAAGCGGGCAGACCGCAGTCTCGCCCGCGCGCGCGGGCGAAGGCGAGCGCGGCGCGACAGACCGCCGCCCGCGCCGACCGGCCAGCCGCGCGCGGCTTCAGCCGGGCTCGGGGCGCACCACCCGCGGCTTCGGCGGCAGCTCGACGCGGCCGGTGCCGACCTCGGCCGACGGCGGCTCGACGGCGCGTTTCTCGGCGCGCGCGGGGCGGGCTTCGAGCTTGCCGCCCGAGCCGTCGGCGAGCTTGTCGGCGCGTTCGGCCTTGTCGGCCCGTTCCGCCTTCGCGGACGGCGCGGGCGCGCTCGGCGCGACGGCTTCGAGCTTGTTCTCGCGCATGTACTCGTCCATCTCGCGCCAGCCGGCGAAGATCGCCGCGCGCTGCGCTTTCGGGTTCAGCGCGTAGCAGTCCTCGATGGCCCGGCCGGCGTGGCGGCACGCGCTGCCGACGGCCTTGCCGTCGGCTTCGCGCTGCGCGGTGGCTTTCTCTGCGGCTTCCGCGCCGGTCAGGTCGCAGCCGGCCACCAGCGCGGCGCTCACGACGGCGAGGGCCGTGGCCGTTCGGCGCAGCGACGCGGGGATCGGGACCAGGGACGCACTCATGGCGCCCTGTATCGGCCGGCCGGCGGCGGACTTGAGCCCGCGGCCGCCGGGCTCCGCGTCAGACGGCGACGCCGGCGCGCGCCATCCGCATCAGCTTCTCGACCCGCTCCTCGGTCGAAGGGTGGGTGCTGAACAGCCCGCGCAGGCCGCCGCCCGAGAGCGGATTCATGATCATCATCTGCGCGGTTTCGGGGTGGCGCTCGGTCGCGCCGAGCGGCCGGCCGCGTTGCGCGTGGGCGTGGATCTTTTCCAGCGCACTCGCGAGCGCGGCCGGATCGCCGGAGATCTCGGCGCCGCCGCGGTCGGCCTCGAACTCGCGGGCGCGGCTGATCGCCATCTGGATCAGGCTTGCGGCCAGCGGCGCGAGCAGCATCACCGCGATGGACGCGAACGGGTTCGTGGGCCGGCCTTCGCTGTCGCGGCCGCCGAAGAACATCGCGAAGTTGGCGAGCATCGAGATCGCGCCGGCCATCGTCGCGCTGATCGTGCTGATGAGGATGTCGCGGTGCTTCACGTGCGCGAGCTCGTGCGCCATCACGCCGCGCAGCTCGCGTTCGCTGAGCACGCGCAGGATGCCGGTGGTCGCGGCGACCGCGGCGTTGGCCGGATTGCGGCCGGTCGCGAAGGCGTTCGGCGCGTTCTCGTCGATCAGGTAGACGCGCGGCATCGGCAGCCCGGCGCGCTCGGCCAGCTCGGCGACCATCCGGTAGAACGCCGGCGCGCTGCTCGCATCGACCTCGCGGGCGTTGTACATGCGCAGCACCAGCTTGTCGCTGAACCAGTAGCTGAAGAAGTTCATGCCGAGCGCGACGACCAGCGCGATCGCCATGCCCTGCCGGCCGCCCAGCACCGCGCCGATCGCCATGAACAGCGCCGTGATCGCGGCCATCAGCACGGCGGTCTTCACCAGATTGAACATGACGCAAGGTCCTTCGAGCCACGCCACGTCGGCGCCCGGCGTAGATGCCGGCCGGCCGCGCGAGTTCAAGGGACGGCGAGCGGCGCGCCGACCGAGGGCGGGTACGACTCGAACAGCTCGCGTGCGGCGATGCGGCGTCCGCCGGCGCGCTGCACCTGGAGCAGCTTCAACGCGCCGCGCCCGCAGGCCACCACCGGCTCGGCACCGCCGGCGATCACCTGACCCGGCACGCCCGAGGCTTCGACGACTTCGGCGCGCCAGAGCTTCAGCGTCTCGCCGCGCCACTCGAAGCTGGCGCCTGGGAAGGGGTCGAAGGCGCGCACGCGGCGCTCGATCGCCTCGGCCGAGGCGCGCCAGTCGAAGCGGGCCTCGTGCTTCTCGATCTTGCGGGCGTAGCTGACGCCGTCGTCCGGCTGGCCTTGCGGCGGTGGCGCCGCGCCGCCGTCGAAACGCCGCAGCACCTCGACGACGAGCCGCGCACCCAGCGGCGCCAGCCGGTCGTGCAGGCTCGCGGTGGTGTCGTCGGCACGGATCGGCTCGGCACGCGCGGCGAGCACCGGGCCGGTGTCCAGGCCCTCGTCCATCTGCATGATGCAGATGCCGGTCTGCGTGTCGCCGGCTTCGATCGCACGGTGGATCGGCGCGGCACCGCGCCAGCGCGGCAGCAACGAGGCGTGGATGTTCAGGCCGCCGAGCGGCGGCAACGCGAGCGTCCAAGCCGGCAGCAACAGGCCGTAGGCGGCGACGATCAGCGCATCGATGCGCGCGTCGCTCAAGGCCGCGCGCGCGGCTTCGGCGTCGGCACGGTGAGCGCCGTCGAGCTTCAGGCTCTTGGGCTGCACGACGGCAAGGCCGCGTTGCTGCGCCAGCTGCTTGACCGGCGAAGCCTGCAGCTTCATGCCGCGCCCGGCGGGGCGGTCCGGCTGCGTCAGCACCAGCGGCAGCTCGAAGCCCGCGTCGAGCAGGTGTTCGAGCGCGACGCGCGCGAACTCCGGGGTGCCGGCGAAGGCGAGTCTCACGGCGTCGATCGAAGCGGGAAGGCCGCGCTCAGGCGCCGGCTTCCTCCTTCGCCTTCTTCAGCATCTTGGTCTTGATGCGGTTGCGCTTGAGCGGCGACAGGTACTCGACGAAGACCTTGCCGACGAGGTGATCCATCTCGTGCTGCACGCACACCGACAGCAGCCCGTCGGCGTCGAACTCGAAGGGCTCGCCGTCGCGGCCGAGCGCGCGCACGCGCACCCGCGCGTGGCGCGGCACCTTGTCGTAGATCTGCGGCACCGACAGGCAACCTTCGTCGCCCATCGTCATCTCGTCGCTGGTGGCGACGAGCTCCGGATTGATCAGCACCAGCGGCTCGTCGCGACCTTCGGAGACGTCGATCACGATCAGCCGCTCGTGCACGTCGACCTGCGTCGCCGCGAGGCCGACGCCTTCGGCGGCGTACATCGTCTCGAGCATGTCGTCGGCGAGCTGGCGGATGCGCGCATCGACCACCGCCACCGGCTTGGCGATCGTGTGCAGGCGTGGGTCGGGGTAGCGAAGGATGTCGAGCTGAGTCATGGCATCGGTGCCTGCGAGACGCTTGCCCGCGGGGCCGCGGAAGGCCGTGAAGGGCTACCGTTCGTGCGGGCTCGCAGGCCGGTGGTTTCGTTGCGACAGCAAGGCTTTGTCGGCAGAATCTTCGAAGCGAAGTGAGGATTTTCGCGCAAGCGCGAGCAAGCCGGCGGCGATGCCGCACGAGACCTCGCATAAAACATGGGGCGCCGGACGGGAGCATGCCGTCGTCCACGGAGAGAGCCCGATGACTTGCACGATGACCCCCGTTGCCACCGCCGCGAGGCTTGGGCGCTCACCGCTTCGCTCGTTCGGCACCGTCTGCGCCCTCGTGCTGGCCTGCAGCGCGGCTTTTGCCGCCGAACCGAATTTCCCGATCACGCCGAAGCAGCGCAGCACCGCGCAGCAGGTCGCGCAGACCGGCGTCGCGCTGTCCGAGCTTTCGCCGACCGCGCCCGATCAGTACACGGTCAAGCGCGGCGACACGCTGTGGGACATCTCCAAGCTTTTCCTCAGGAGCCCGTGGCGCTGGCCCGAGCTCTGGGGCATGAACCTCGACCAGATCCGCAACCCGCATCTCATCTACCCCGGCCAGCTGCTGGTGCTCGACAAGAGCGGCGACCGCGCGCGTCTGCGCGTCGCGCAGGGCCCGGGCGGAACGGTCAAGCTTTCGCCGCGGGTGCGCGACGCGGGGGCGTCGTCGGGTCCGATCGCCGCGGTGCCCCTGAAGTCGATCGAAAGCTTCCTCAACGATGCGGTCATCTTCGAGAACGACGACCTCGAACGCGCGCCGCGGATCGTCGCGACGCAGGAGGGCCGCGTGCTGCTCGGTCGCGGCGATGCGGCCTATGTGCGCGGCGACGTCAGCGCGGCGCGCGAATGGACGGTGTTCCAGCAGCCGAAGCCGCTGAAGGATCCGGACACCGAGGCGGTGCTGGGCTACGAGGGCGTCTACGTCGCGACCGCGCAGTACGAACGCGAAGGCACGACCAACGAGAAGGGCGAGGTGGTGCCCGCGACCTTCCGCATCGCCGAGAGCCGGCTCGAAGCGAACGTCGGCAACCGCCTCGCGCCTTCGCAGGCCAAGGACTACTCGCCCTACGTGCCGCGCGCGCCCGGCGCGCCGGTCGCCGGGCGCATCGTCAGCGTTTATGGAGAGGCGCTGAACGCGGGCCAGAACCAGATCGTCGCGTTGAACAAGGGGGCGCGGGACGGGCTCGAGCGCGGCCACGTGCTCGCGCTGTGGCGTGCCGGCGCGCTCGAGCGCGACACGACGCAAGGCGGCCGCGCTCAGCCGGTGCGCCTGCCCGACGAGCGGCACGGCCTGCTGTTCGTCTTCCGCGTCTTCGACCGGATGGCTTACGCGCTGATCCTCAACGTCAACGAGCCGGTCTCGCGCGGCGATCGCTTCACCGAACCCTGACTCGGGCCGACGACGCGACTCCTTCCAGCCTGATGCTGGAGCCGGAAGAACTCGCCGCCTGGCTGCGGCTCGCCGAAGCGCCCGGCATCGGGCGCGAAGCCGCGCGGCAATTGCTCGTGCGGCACGGCTCGGCCGAAGCGGCGGTCGCGCGGGTCGGGGCAACCAAAGCGCCGGACGAAGCCTTCGACCGCCTGCTCGCCGCGACCCGTGCCTGGCTCGACGCCGCCGAAGCCGATGCGCCGCGCCACATCTTCGCGCTGGGCGATCCGGCCTATCCGCAGGCATGGCTCGAGGCGCCCGACCCGCCGCTGCTCGTCTACGCGATCGGTCGCGTCGAACTGCTCCATGCGCCGACGATCGCGATCGTCGGCAGCCGCAACCCGACGCCGCAGGGTGAAGAGAACGCGCGCCAGTTCGCCGCGGCGATGAGCCGCGCCGGCCTGACGATCGTCTCGGGCCTCGCGCTCGGCATCGACGGCAAGGCACATGCGGGCGGCCTGGAAGGGCCGGGCTCGACGATCGCGATCGTCGGTACCGGGCTCGACCGCGTCTACCCGAAGCGCCACCTTACGCTCGCGCACCGTATCGCGCGCGAGGGCCTGATCGTCAGCGACTTCCCCGTCGGCATGCCGGCGCTCGCGCAGAACTTCCCGCAGCGCAACCGGCTGATCGCCGGGCTGGCGCGCGGCACGCTGGTGGTCGAGGCGGCGCTGGCGTCGGGCTCGCTGATCACCGCGCGGCTCGCGGTCGAGGCAGGCCGAGAGGTGTTCGCACTGCCGGGCTCCATCCACTCGCCGCAGTCGCGCGGCTGCCATGCGCTGATCAAGCAGGGCGCGAAGCTGGTCGAACGCGCCGAGGACATCCTCGACGAACTCCGCTGGGTGGCGCAGCCGAAGCTCGCGCCACAGGCCGCGCCTGCACCCGTGCCCGAGGCGATGGACGACGACCCGCTGCTGGCTGCGCTCGGCCACGAGGCGGCGACGCTCGATCAACTGTGCCTGCGCACCGGCATCGAGCCGGCCACCTTGAGTGCCAAGCTGCTCGATTTGGAGCTGGCCGGGCGCGTCGCGCGGCTGCCTGGGCAAAGCTATCAGCGCGTCGTGCGCGCCTGAAACCCGGAAGGGCCGGAGCACCGAAACCCCTGTGTTATCTTGGCCCGCATGTTCGAAGTCCTCGTCTACCTCTACGAAAACTACTGGCAGGCGAACGCCTGTCCCGACCACCGGCAGCTCTCGCGCAAGCTCTCGGCGGTCGGTTTCGAGAACGAGGAGATCGAAGACGCGCTCGGCTGGCTGGCCGGCCTGAACGAGGCTGCGGCCAACTGCGCCGAGACACGCGACTCGAGCGCGCTGCGCGTCTATTCGCCGGGTGAACAGGCCAAGCTCGGATCGGCCTCGATCGGCTTCATCAGCTTCCTCGAATCGGCCGGCGTCCTGCGCCCGCCGATGCGCGAGATGGTGGTCGATCGCGCGATGGCGGTCAGCGACGCGCCGCTTGCGCTCGAGGACCTGAAGGTCATCGTGCTGATGGTGTTCTGGAGCCTTGGCGAGGAGCCCGATGCGCTGATCCTCGACGAGCTGTTCGTCGATGACGAGGATCGGTTGATCCACTGAACCGCATCGCTCGATCGAAGAGGCCGCCGAGGTGCTGAACCCCGGCGGCCTCTTCAATTCAGGAGTCGGCCCGGATCGGCGTCGAGCTTGGCCAGCGCGCTGCGCGTGGCGCGCACTGTCAGTGCCTCGTCCTGCGCCGGCACCAGCAGGCCGGCCTGCAGGTACGAAGCAAGCCGGTGCTGCTGGAACAACGAGCCGCGGCCCTGTTGCGAGACGAACAGGCTCAACTGCTTGCGCAAGCCGTGCCACGCGAGCTGCACCGGCTCGATGCGGTCGTTGTGCTCGAGCATGTACCAGCCACCGACCTGAAGCTCCTTCGCCCAGGCGACCATCGCCGGCGTCGGCATCGAGCCGCCTTCGCTGACGATCTGCAGCTCCGAGCTCTCATGGCCCGAAAGGTCCATCACGATGGACTCGTCGATCGTGATGTCCTCGGCGTCGGGCAGCATCGACTCCAGGTCCTCGAGCCGCGCCATCAGCTCGTCGAGCCGCTCGGCAGGGATCGCCGCGGCCTTCGCGGTGAAGGCGGCGGCGAGCGAATCGTTCAGCGCCTTGATGTGCTCGTCCTGCTTCTCGGCGACGAGCCCGGCCTCGGCCATGCCTTCGCGCAGCGTCCTCAACAACGGCGGCAGTCGGCGGATGACGTCGGCGCGTTCCTCGCGCGAGACCTTGGCGCTGGCCGACCAGATCAGGTCGGCCGCTGCCCGCTTCATCGTGCGTGTCGCCTCGCTGGCGGCGCCGGACTTCAGAGCGGTCGTCGCGAGCACGTCGGCCCAGACCTGGAACAGGAAGGCGCGCACGCCCTCCTGCACCGGCACCTCGTTGAGCATCTTGCGCAGCTCGATCGTGTACTGGATCGCCATCGTCTCGCGCTGCTCGACCTGCTGCGCGAGCGAGACGCCCTTGCGCGTCGCCTCGTTCTCGTTCTGGAAGTAGTGCTCCAGGAAGCGCTCGAACTCGGTGAGCACCGTCTGGAAGACGCGCCGGCCGGTGTCGGGGTAGGCCTCGACGACCTGCACGATGCGCTTGATCTCCTTGTCCAGCGCGTCGCCGGCCGCGCGCGTGCTGATGTCGAAGCCCATCACGCAGGCGCCCATGCGGTCGATCAGCTTGCGCGCCGGATGGTCGGTGGTCGCGAAGAAGTCGGGCTCGCTGACCGCGACGCGCAACACCGGCATCTGCAGGCGCGCGAACCACACACGCACCACCGCCGGGATCTTCTCTTCGGTCAGGATGCTCTGGAACAGCAGCGCGACGATCTCGATCGTCGCGCGCTCGACCGGCGTGGTCGCCGCCTGTTTGAGCTGCGTCTTGCGCTGCTGCAGTTCGCCGAGGATCGCCGGCGTCGACAGCGGCGTGCGCTCGTCGCGGCCGGTGCTGGTGAGCTGGCGCTGGATGTTCGACTGCGCATCGGCGATCGCGCGCTTGAACTCCGGCGAGGCGGGCAACTCGGCGGTGTCGGCGAAGGCCGGCACCTGGCGGCCGACCAGCTTGTTGAGCCGGCCCAGCACCGCCTCGGCGTGGCCGACGGAACGCGCGAGGCTGTTCATCCGCGTCATCAGCCGCGTCTCTTCGGCCACGCTGATGCCGCTGGGCCCCCCGATCACCACGTTGGCGCGCCGCGTGTCGACGATGTCGCCGAAGCCGGTGGTCACCGGAATCGACGCGACGTGCCCGCCGATCGAGCGGCGGATGAACGGGCGCAGGTCGATCTCGGGCCGCACGCCTTCGCCGAGCAGCCAGCGGTTGGTCTCGTGGTAGGCCTCCTCGATCAGTTCGCCGAAGGTTTCGTGCGTCACCTTCTGCGCGGTCTTCCAGTGCTCCAGCGTCAGGCCGGCGCCGCGCCAGCTGTCGATGACCACCCGCGCGACGACGTGCGGTCGCAGCACGTCGTCGCTTTCGAGCTCGTCGCGCTGCTCGAGCGACGACATGCGGCTGCACAGGTCGGTGAATTCCCAGGAGGCCTTGTCCGTCATCGCGAGCGCGAGACGCGACGAGAGGATCTCGATCTCGATCGCGTCGTCGGACACCAGCTCCAGCGCCGGGCTGGGCGCGCTCAGGCTGCTGGCCGGCACCGCGCCGATCGAGGTGCGGCCCAGCTTCATTGGCCGCGGCATCGCGTTGAACGCATCGATCATCTGCTGCTGCCAGGCGGGCGCCGGGCGGATCAGATCGAGCGCGGTGTTCTGCCGCCTGTGCGCCGTTTGGGGATCGGCCTTCTCGTTGGCCAGACGGTGCATGCCGTCGAGTACCGCGCGCACCGCCGGCGGCAAGGCGAGCAGCAACGACTCCAGATAGACCCGCCTCGCTTGCGCGGCCAGGGCGAACGAGGCGGCTGGAGGGGCCATGACGCAGCGGCGTGGGCTCGGGTTTGGTCGGGGAAGTGTGAAGGAGGCCGCACGCGGGCGGCCTCGAGACGGCGACGTTCGCGCGGATTCTGACGCTAAACCATGGCGCCGGCGTTGGGATCGTCGGGGTCGCCGGCCTTCGGCGGCGCGGCTTTCATCAGGTCTTCGCGCTTGACACCCAGCCACATCGCGATCGCCGCGGCGACGAACACCGACGAATAGATGCCGAACAGGATGCCGATCGTCAGAGCGATCGCGAAGTAGTGCAGCGTCGCGCCGCCGAACAGCAGCATCGACAGCACCATCATCTGCGTCGAGCCGTGCGTGATGATCGTGCGGCTCATGGTGCTGGTGATGGCGTGGTCGATGACCTGCGGCGTCGTCATCTTCCTGAACTTGCGGAAGGCCTCGCGGATCCGGTCGAAGATCACCACCGACTCGTTGACCGAATAGCCCAGCACCGCGAGCACCGCCGCCAGCACCGCGAGCGAGAACTCCCACTGGAAGAAGGCGAAGAAGCCCAGGATGATGACCACGTCGTGCAGGTTCGCGACGATGCCGGCCACCGCGAACTTCCACTCGAAGCGGAACGCGAGGTAGACCATGATGCCGATCACCGTGACCGCCAGCGCGATCGCGCCGTCGCGCGCGAGTTCGGCGCCGACCGAGGGGCCGACGAACTCGCTTCGTTGCAGCGTCAGCGGCTCTCGCTCGGCCGCGCCTTCGGCCTTGACGACGCAGATCTGGCGGTCGATCTGCTCGCCCTTGTCGCTGCGCAGGCTGCGCGACTCGACGCTTGCGCGCTCGGCCTGGCACAGCGCGCCGAACACGCGGCCGACGACCTCGGACTGCTTCACGCCTTCACGCAGCGGCAGGCGGATCAGCACGTCGCGCGACGTGCCGAACTTCTGGACCTGCACCTCGCCGAAACCCAGCGCCTCGACGGTGGCGCGGCTCTTCTCGATGTCGGCCGGCTCGCTGTAGGCGACCTCGATGACCGTGCCACCCGTGAACTCGATCGACAGGTGCAAGCCGCGCGTGACGATGAAGAAAACCGCGAGCGCGAAGGTGACGAAGGAGATGACGTTGAAGATCAACGCATGCTTCATCAGCGGGATGTCGCGGTGGATGCGAAAGAACTCCATGGATGCTCCTGCTCAGGCTTCGGCGGTGGGCGGCGTCGCCGCGCCGTCGGGCCGCCAGACCTGACCGATCGACACGCTCTTGAGCTTCTTCTTGCGGCCGTACCAGAGGTTCACCAGCCCGCGCGAGAACAGCACCGCCGAGAACATCGAAGTGAGGATGCCGAGGCAGTGCACGACGGCGAAGCCGCGCACCGGCCCGGAGCCGAAGGCCAGCAGCGCGAGGCCGGCGATCAGCGTCGTGATGTTGGAGTCGAGGATCGTCGCCCACGCATGCTCGTAGCCGAGGTGGATCGCCTGCTGCGGCGGCTTGCCTGCGCGCAGTTCCTCGCGCACGCGCTCGTTGATCAGCACGTTGGCGTCGATCGCCATGCCCAGCGTGAGCGCGATCGCGGCGATGCCGGGCAAGGTGAGCGTCGCCTGCAGCATCGACAGCACCGCCACCAGCAGCAGCAGGTTCAGCGCGAGCGCGAGCGTCGAGAACACGCCGAACAGCAGGTAGTAGGCGCACATGAAGACGGCGATCGCGGCGAAGCCGTAGGCCACGCTGTCGAAGCCCTTCTCGATGTTCTCGGCGCCGAGGCTCGGACCGATCGTGCGCTCCTCGATGATCTCCATCGGCGCGGCCAGCGAGCCGGCGCGCGTGAGCAGCGCGAGGTCGGCCGTCTCCTGCGGCGTGAAGCTGCCGGTGATCTGGAACTCCGAGCCGAACTCGCCCTGGATCGTCGCGACCGAGATCGCCTCGCCTTTGCCCTTCTCGTAGAGCACGATCGCCATCAGCTTGCCGATGTTCTCGCGCGTCACCGCGCGCATCGCGCGACCGCCGACGTCGTCGAGCCGCACCGAAACCGCGGGCCGCTGGTCCTGGTCGATCGTCGCCGAGGCGTTCTTCAGCTGGTCCCCGGTCGCGACGACCTCGCGCTTGAGGCCGACCATGCGCGTGCCGCCGGTGCGCTCGCGCGACGGCACGGTCTCGGCGGCGACCGCGGTGTCGGGCTCGACGAGCCGGATCTGCAGCGTCGCGGTGCGGCCGATGATGTCCTTGGCGCGCGCGGTGTCCTGCACGCCGGGCAGCTGTACCACCACGCGGTCGGCGCCCTGCTGCTGGATCACCGGCTCGGCGACGCCGAGCTCGTTGACGCGCTTGTGCAGCGTCTCGATGTTCTGCTTGAGCGTGGAAGACTGGATCTCGGCGATGGCCTTCGGCGTCAGCCGGCCGACCAGCCGCTGGCCGCTGCCGTCGGCGGCGGGCTCGGTGGTCCAGGTCAGCGACGCGAGACGCTCCGCGAGCACCCGGCGCGCTTCCTCGGCCAACGCCGCGTCGGCGACGTTGACCGCCAGGCCGTTGGCCTCGCGCGTGATGCCGCCGAAGCGCAGCCGCTTCTCGCGCAGCGCGTTGCGCGCATCGCTGACGTAGGTGTCGAGCTGCTGCTTCAGCGCGGCCTGCATGTCCACCTGCATCATGAAGTGCACGCCGCCGCGCAGGTCGAGGCCCAGATACATCGGCAGCGCATGCAGCGCGGTCAGCCAGTGCGGCGAGCGCGACAGCAGGTTGAGCGCGACGATGTACTGCGGGTCCGACGGATCCGGGTTCAGCGCCTTCGCGATCGCGTCCTTGGCCTTGAGCTGGGTGTCGGTGTCGTCGAAGCGCGCACGCACCGAGGTGCCCTCGAACTGCACGAAGTCGGCTTGCACGCCGGCGGCCTTCAGGGCCTCTTCGACGCGCGGCACCAGCGCCGCATCGACCTTCACCGTCGACTTCCCGCTCGACACCTGCACCGCCGGCGCCTCGCCGAACAGGTTGGGCAGCGTGTAGACCAGGCCGATCACCAGCGCCAGCGCCAGCAGCGCGTACTTCCAGAGCGGAAAGCGATTCATCGCAACATCCCATCGAACGAAAGCCGCGACACCTCCGGAGAAGGTGGCCGCGGCCTTCGGGTCCGCCGTGCGGACGGCTTGTTTACTTCAGCGTGCCCTTCGGCAGCACCTGCACGACGGCGCTGCGCTGCACCTGCAGCTCGACACCTTCGCTGACCTCGACGTGCAGGTAGCTCTCGCCGAGCTTCGCGACCTTGCCCAGCACGCCACCGGCCGTGACGACCTCGTCGCCCTTCGCGAGCGCCTCGATCATCGTCTTGTGCTCCTTCTGCCGCTTCATCTGCGGGCGGATCATCACGAAGTACAGCACCACGAACATCAGGACGATCGGCAGCATCGTCAGCAGGCTCGATTCGCCGCCGGGCGCCGCCGCGGGGGCGGTCTGGGCAAGGGCTTCGGAGATGAACACGGGTGGATCCTTCGGCAAGAAATGGCGGCCTCAACGAACAACGGCCCTGGTAGGGAACCGAGGGCCGCATCTTCGGTGAAGGTCGGTGAATCGCTTGGTGGCTCGGGGCGGAATCGAACCACCGACACGCGGATTTTCAATCCGCTGCTCTACCAACTGAGCTACCGAGCCAAGGGGCGGCAGTGTAGCAGCGGGACCGACCCGCTCCGGCCGCAGAAGTTCAGGCCGCGAGGCCCTTTTTGCCGCGGCTGAGATCGACGCCGAGCTGCTTGAGCTTGCGGTAGAGGTGGGTGCGTTCGAGGCCGGTCTTCTCGGCCACACGCGTCATGCTGCCGTTCTCGCGCGCGAGGTGGAACTCGAAGTAGGCCTTCTCGAACGCATCGCGCGCCTCGCGCAGCGGCCGGTCGAGCTCGAAGCTCTGCTCGGCCTGCGGGCCGAGCTGCACCGCAAGGGCCGCGCCATGGGCCAGCGGCAGCGGCGCGAGCAGGCTGGTCTCGCGCGTCGCGCGCAGCGGCAGCGCCGCTGCAGCGGGCGCGGCCGGTTTCGCCAGGCCCTGTTCGACCGCACGCAGCAGCTTCTGCAGCGTGATCGGCTTCTCGAGGAAGGCCATGGCGCCGAACTTGATCGCCTCGACCGCGGTGTCGATCGTGCCGTGGCCCGACATCATGATCACCGGCATCGTCAGCAGGCCCGAGGCGCTCCACTCCTTGAGCAAGGTGACGCCGTCGACGTCGGGCATCCAGATGTCGAGCAGCACCAGATCGGGCCGCTTCGAATCGCGGGAAGCGCGTGCCTGGGCCGCGTTCTCGGCCACCTCGACGCTGTGCCCTTCGTCGCCGAGGATGTCCGACAGCAACGCGCGGATGCCGAGTTCGTCGTCTACAACAAGGATGTTGGCCATGGGGTCCTGAGGCCGGCGGCGGGTTCGCGTGGTGAGCTAGCCGCGCGCGGGCAGGCACTTCGAAAATGATAGCGAAACCTGTGCGCCGGCCACCGCTTGCCCCTCGGGCTCGCCTGGATCGCCGGCATGGGCGTGGGCTGCCGCGTGCTGGTGCAGGTTGCGCAGGCGGATGCGCGCGCCGTGCTCGTCGGCGATCTTCTTGACGACCGCGAGGCCGAGCCCCGTGCCCTTGAGCTTGGTGGTGACGTAGGGCTCGAAGGCGCGCTTCAGGACGTGTTCGTCGAAGCCGGGGCCGTTGTCGGTGACCACGAGCCGCAGCGTCTGGCCACCGGCCGCCGCCGCGTCGTCGCCCCTGCGGCCCTCGAGCCGCAGCGTGACCCGCCCGTCCTGCCGCTCGGCCACCGCATCGAGCGCGTTCTGCAGCAGGTTGTGCACCACCTGGCGCAGCTGCGACGCGTCGCCTTCGATCCACGGCAGCCCCGGCGGCAGCTCGACGCGCAGCCGCCCGCTCTCCTGCGCCTGGCCGTAGAGGCCGATCACCTCCTGCACCAGCGCCGCCAGGTCCAGCGGCAGCAGCTTGGCCGCCGGCAACCGCGCGTAGTCGCGGAACTCGTTGACCAGCTGCTTCATCGCCTGCACCTGGGTGACGATGGTCGCGGTGGCCTTGTCGAGCAGCTGGCGCTCGGGGCCGTCGAGCTTGCCGACCAGCCGCATCTGCAGCCGCTCGGCCGACAGCTGGATCGGCGTCAGCGGGTTCTTGATCTCGTGCGCGAGCCGGCGTGCCACTTCGCCCCAGGCCTCGGCGCGCTGGGCCGAGACCAGCTCGGTGATGTCGTCGAAGACGACGAGGCGCGTCGGCCCGGGCGGCGCGCTGTGGGTCTCGGCCGCCTCGACCGCCGCTTCGGTCGTCTCCACGGGCGGCAGGGCGACGCCGCGCGCCAGCAGCGTCACCGCGGGCCGGCCGGGCGCGGCGCGCAGTTCGAACGACTGCTGCCACTGGTCGCGCTCGCCGGGCTCGCCCGCCTCGGCCACCGCATCGAGCGCCGCGAAGCGCTCGCGCAGCAGCGCGTCGAAATCGGCCAGCCCCGGCACGTCGGCGAGCGGGCGGCCGAGGTGCGGCGCGAGGCCGACGCGCAGGATTCGCGTCGCGCCCGCGTTCACGCTGTCGATGCGCCCGGCCGCGTCGAACACGATCACGCCGGCGCTCATGTTGTCGAGGATCGCCTGCAGCTTGCCGCGCTCGGTCTGCAGCTCGCCGACGCCGCGCTCGACCAGCGCGCGCGCCTCGGCCAGCTGCCGGGTCATGTCGGCGAACGAGCGGGTCAGGCCGCCGAGCTCGTCGTGCGACGCGAACACCGGCTTGGGGCCGAGGTCGCCGCGCGCGACCTCGCGCACCCCGTCGGCCAGCAGCAGCAGCGGCCGCGCGAGCCGGTTGCCGAAGGCCACCGCCAGCAGCATCGCGCCGAACACCGCGAGGATCAGCGTCAGCGTCAGCGTGCCGATGTACATGCGCCGCAAGCCTTCGCGCGCGAGCGAGCGCTGCTGGTACTCGCGGTAGGCGCCCTGCACCGCGAGCGCGTTCGCGGTGAGCGCCGCCGGCAGCAGCTGCGTGACCATCAGGTAGCGCTCCTGCGCCTCGAGCGCGAAGCCGGGCGAGGCGATCGGCGCGAGCGCCCGCGCGCGCGCGGGCTGCTGCGAGGTCGCCGCGGCGGCCGACGCGCTGCGGCCCGCGAGCGCCGTGCTGTCGTCGTCCAGTCCTTCCACCTGCGTCGCGACCCGCGCATTGCGCGCGGTGCGCATCAGCGAAGGCGGCGGTCGCTCGGCCGTCAGCGCCGAGCCGGTGCCGACGCTGCGGATGACCTGTCCCTGCGCGCCGACGATCGCCACGTCGAGCGCGAACAGCTGCTCGCGCAGCCGCTCCAGCGCCAGCGGCTGCTCGCGCTCGGGCGCGTCGCCCATGCGCTCGGCGGCCAGCCGCGTCTTGGTCGCGAGCTCGGCGACCAGCGTGTCGATCGTGCCGCGGCCCAGGCTCAGGCCCGCTTCGAGCGCGCCTTCGACCTGCACGTCGAACCAGCTCTCGATGCTGCGCGAGACGAACTGGTAGCTCACGGTGTAGACCAGCACGCCAGGCAGCGCCGCCACCAGCGCGAACACGATCGACAGCCGCAGCAGCAGCCGCGAGCCGAAGCGCCCGCGCAGCACGCGCGCCGCCAGCCGGACGCTGCCGACCACCAGCACGCCGATCAGCACGGCCGCGATCACCACGTTGACCACCACCAGCCAGCCGTAGTGGCGCTCGTAGAACTGCCGGTTGTCGGTCGCGACCGCGAGCAGGAAGGCGAGCACCAGCGCCGCGGCGGTCAAGGCCGACAGCGCGACGATCCACAGCCCGCGCGAGCCTCGCTCGTCGCGCCGCAGCCAGGCCCGCGCGAGGCGGCTGCGCCAGGAAACAGGGGCGGGACCGGCGTCGCTCATGACGGCTTGGTGGCGCGCTCGACGGGCACCGGCGCTCGCGAACCGGCGGCTAGCGCGGCGCCGCGGCAGGCGCCGCGACCGAAGCCGACGCGGCGGCGGCCGAGGCCGCCGCCGCGGGCTGCGCCACCTCGGGCACCGCGATGCGGCGTTCGAGCGCGAGCGTCCAGTCGGCGTCGGCGCCGAAGCTGATCTGCAGCGGGCGCGGCAGCTGCGAGGTATCGAGCTTGAACGAGAAGTCGAGGTACTGGCCGGGGCCGTCGGACAGCTGCGAAGGCTCGGCCAGCTTCCAGCGCGCGCTGCGCTGCAAGGCGGCGAGCGCGTCGTCGAGGTTGTCGTAGTTCTGGCCGACGCTGCCGAGGTTGAGCCGGTAGCGGCGCGTCAGCGGCTGCCAGGTGAGGCGCCACTGCCGCTGCTGGCGCGCGACCATCTGGTCGGCCCAATACCAGCGGCTGCGGCGCACGGTGGCTTCGGCGACGAAGTACAGCGGCACGCCCTTCTGCATCGCCTCCTCGACCGCGCGCGGCAGCTCGAAGCGGGTGGCGTAGCCGAGCAGCAGTCCTTCGTCGGTGCGCGTGAGCTCCAGGCTCGCCAGCTCGATGCCCTGGGCGCGCGCCGGCAGCGCCGCGAGCGCGGCGAGCAGCCCCAGCAGCAGCCCCGCGCACAGCAGCCGCCAGGGCCGCGAGGCCGGCGCGCGCGGCGCGTCGCGCACGCAGGCGGCCGGCAGGGGTGAGGCAGAGGACACGGCGGTCGTTCGGATCGTTCTGAGCTTCCAGGACGCCGGTCGCGTCGCGGTCCGGCGGCCTGCCGCTCAGCCCCGCTTGCGCAGCAGGGCGTAGAAGAAGCCGTCGCCCGCCACCGTGTCGCTCGCCGGCGCGTCGTCGGCGGCATTCTCGGCGAGCGGCAACAGGTGGCCCGGCGATGGCTTCGGCTCCGCCTGTGACTCCCGTTGCAAAAAAGCCTCGATCTGCGCGGCGCCTTCGGCCCGGAACACCGAGCAGGTCGCGTAGAGCAAGTGCCCACCTTGCGCGAGCAGCGGCCACAGCGCGTCGAGCAGCCGGGCCTGCGTCGCGGCGAGCGCGGCGACGTCGCCCGGCCGGCGCAGCCAGCGGATGTCCGGATGGCGGCGCACCACGCCGGAGCCGGTGCAGGGCGCGTCGAGCAGGATCGCGTCGAACGGCCGGCCGTCCCACCAGGCGGCGGGCGCGGTGGCGTCGCCGGCCACCAGCCGCGCGCTCAGGCCGAGCCGCGCGAGGTTGGCGCCGACGCGCTCGAGCCGCCGCGCATCGACGTCGAGCGCGAGCAGATCCAGCTCGGCCAGCTCGAGCAACTGCGCGGTCTTGCCACCGGGCGCGGCGCAGGCGTCGAGCACACGCGCGCCGGGCAAAAGCGCCGCGGCGCCGAGCAGCAAGGGCGCGGCCCGCTGCGCCGCCAGGTCCTGCACCGACCAGCGGCCCTCGGCGAAGCCGGGCAGCGCGGCGACCGGCCGCGGCGCGTCGAGCACGATCGCGTCCGTCGATGCCCGCGCGCCCGGCTCGCCGAGCGGCCATGCGCGCGCGCCGATGCCGGCTTCGGCGAAGCGGCGCAGCTCCTCGGCCAGCGTCGATCGCCGGGCATTCACGCGCAACACCATCGGCGCGGCCTGCTGGTTGGCGGCGAGCAGCGCGTCGGCCTGCTCCGGCCAGTCGGCGCGCAGCCGCTCGACCCACCAGCGCGGATGGTTCAGGCGCGCGACCGGGTCGGCGCGCACCGCGGCATCGAGCTCGGCCGCCTCGCGCGCCGCCCGGCGCAGCACCGCGTTGACGAAGCGCGCCTGCGCCGGCGCCCGCGTGCGCGCCGCCTCGACCGCCTGATCGACCAGCGTGTGCAGCGGGTAGGGCGCGGCGTCGCCGCGCTGTTCGGCCTCGTGCGCGAGCGCCAGCGCGGCGAGCAGCAGCGCATCGACCCAGGCCGGCGGCGCCTTCGGCGCGAGCCGCTCGCGCAGCGCCAGCGCCCGGCCCAGGCCGCGCATCGCCGCGAAGCTGAGCGCCTGCGTGCCGGGGCGTGCGGGCGGCGGCGTCGCGTCGAGCGCATCGGTCAGCGAGCGGCCGGCACGGACCGCCGCGACCGCGTCGGCGACGTGCTCCAGCAGGCGCGCCAGCGGCAGCGCGCGGGCCGGCCGCCCGCTCATCGCGGCGCGGCGGTGTCCGACGCCGCCGGCGCCGCAGCCAGCGCGAGCGCGTCGGGCGGGAACTCGATCGTCGAAGCAGGCCACTGGGCCGGCGCGGTGTCGGCGCCGAAGGGATGCGCGGGCATCGGCTGGGTCGGGTCGGCGGGCGCGGGGTGCGGCGCGGCGCCGACGGCGGGCGCCTTCGCGGGCTCGACCACGGGCAAGGCCAGCTGCGCCGGCCGCGACGCCGGCCCCAGCGCGTCGGGCGCCGGCCAGGCGAGCTGAGCGACTTCGGCGCCGGCCGTCTGGAAGCTCGCGGCCGGCGCGAAGCGCATCGGGCCGGCGAGCAGCCGGGTCGGCAGCTCGTCGATCGCCGCGTTGAAGGCGGCGACCGCGTCGTTGAACACGCGCCGTGCGAACGCCGCCTGCGTTTCGATCTCGGGCTCGCGGCGGTGCAGCTCGTGCAGCGCGGCGTAGAGCCCGGCGCGCTGCAGCCGGCGCGCGCGCGCCGCGATCAGCACTGCCAGCGGCCGCAGCGCGTTGTCGAGCACCTGCTCGGCGAGCACCAGGCTCTGGATCGCGCCAGCGCTCGCGGCACGGGGTCGTGCCAGCGCCGCCGCCGCCTCGGCCTGGCGCACCGCGGCGGCGAGCAGCTCGACCGCGCTGCGCGCCAGCTCGTCGCCGAGCGCCGGCTGCGCCTCGGGCAGCGCAAGCCGCTCGGCCAGCTCGTGCGCCAGCGCATGGCGCCGCTGCAGTTGCGCATCGACGCCGAGCCAGGCCTGACCGATCGCATGGCGCAGCCGCACCAGCCGGTTGTGCGCGCCCAGGCACCAGAAGCCGAGCAGCGCGCCGAGCGCGACCAGCCACAGGCTCGTCGTGCTCACCGCCGCCCCCTTCGACCGGCGACTCCGCCGCCCCGCGCCTTACGCTTGCTGCCCATGGCGGACGACTCTAAGCCAGCGCCTTCGGCGCCTTTGCCAAGCCATGCGCCGAACGACCCGCCGAGCGATGCGCAACTTGCCGCGCTGACGCTTGAACTGATCGCCCGGCGCCGCGCGGGCGCGACGATCTGCCCCTCCGAAGTGGCCCGCGCCGCCGTGAATGGCGAAGCCGGCTGGCGAACGCTGATGCCGCGGGTGCGCGAGGTGGCCGCCACGCTCGCAGGGCAGGGCCGGCTGCGCGTGACGCAGCGCGGTGAGGAAGTCGATGCGCGCGAGGCTCGCGGCGCGATCCGCCTCGGCGTTAAATTGCCACGGTGAGCCGCCCCGCCTCTGCGTCCCGAGCCGCCGACGTGCGATGAGCAGCGACGCCCCGCGCATCGAGCTCACCGAGCCGAGCACGCCCCAGGCCTTCGACGCCTGCCGGGAGCTGTTTCGCGAATACGCGACCGCGCTCGGCATCGACCTGTGTTTTCAGCACTTCGACGAAGAACTCGCCCGCCTCCCGGGCGACTACGCGCCGCCCGGCGGCACGCTGCTGCTGGCCTGGTGCGACGGTGAACTCGCCGGCTGCGGCGCGTTGCGCCCCTTGCCGGAAGCCGACGAGGCGAACGCCTGCGAGATGAAACGCCTCTACGTGCGCCGGCCGTTCCGCCGCTTTGGCCTGGGCCGCCTGCTCGCGCAGGCACTCATCGACCGGGCCCACGCAATCGGCTATTCCGCGATGCTGCTCGACACGCTCGACGACATGGAAGCGGCGCGGGAGTTGTATGCGTCGCTGGGTTTTGTCGAAGTGCCGCCCTACTACTTCAATCCGATCCCGGGGGCGCATTACCTGCGGGTGGGGTTGGAGGGAAGTGGGTCGAGGTATTGAGGGTGCCTCGCATCGGCCAACTTTCAATGATTGGTGGGCACTTAAGTCCGCGGAGCGCAGCCGCGGATGGGGATGGCTGATCGGTGGGCGTCGAGGAAGATTGCGACTTGTGCGGCGGAGCGGTGTTACGCCGACTTCGTGGATTGGTGGAAATGTAATTTGGCGTCTAAGTATTTTGAGACATGACACAAATGAGAAAAAACCTTGACTAAAAGCCGACTCGACATTAGGGCGCTGCGTATGCTCTTCGCCGACTGGCTTATGCAGTTTGGGCGCGAAGCAGGCCTCCCCTTCAATCAGTATGGCTCGAGCGGCGACTCCTTTACGATTGGGTCGCCCAATGATTTTAATATCACTGGCCATTGCACCGAAACCGAACCCTACCTCCGCTTCGTTAGTAGCGATGCCTCGCAACAGTCGCTAATCGACTTGCTGGCGAGTCAGGCTGCATTACGAATCAAGCAGGCGAGCTTTGGCTCGACCGTGTGGCACTCCGCCACGTGCCTTGCACCGGACTATCAGATTGCTACACCGTTCTCCATGGGCTCGTTCATGGAGCGATTAAGCAATCAAACTCGCGTAGTCGGTTGGCGGCGCTTAGGCTGGAATGTCCTTATCGAGTTTGTGGAGGAGTTGCCACAAAACTGGGACTCGAAAAATGCACTCTTCGCGCCAAAGGCTCTCGTTCATGTACACATAGCGGTACCCGCTCCCTGTGTTGGCAACTTCTCTTCACACATCGCACACGCTGTGCTTGAAACCACCGCTGCCATTTGCAGTTTTGCACTCGGCCGAGCTGTCTCGTTAGCGCCAAACGCCTTTCCGACTCGCCCCGAAATAGCACCATTGGTGCAAGCGCGCCAGTTCGATCAAAGTGTCCTCACCCTTGCTCGCAAGCACATCGGCCTAGACATATTTACGCTCGTTGGTGTTCCGGGCGGCTTCCAGTGCTTTCAACAACTCCGATCTGCGTTTCTTACCTTTGACGCGGCGAGACACCAGGAGCACGACGTAGTCGCCTGCATTCTTTATGTGGTCGTGGCCGAGTGCCTTACGACGTTAAGCACGCCCTGGCGCGAATCCAAACTCACCAAGCGCTTCATTGAGTTCTTCGATGGCCTTATGCCAGAGGAGTTGAACCAGCTGACAACCCATGGCAACTTCGAGGCAGTCTTCGGAATACGACGAGGAGCACGAACTTCCCGCGCATTACGGCGGGAGATGCTGGAGAAGATATACGAATTTCGGTCCGGCAACCTTCACGCTGGGCTACAGCCGAGCTACAGTGGCTTCGGTTCAGGCTTTGACACGGGAGAGAACATGCGTCGCGCGTTCTTCGCCGAGTTCGCAGAAGGTTCCATTCTGCGATATCTAAGCTCTCCGCGATCCAGCGTCGTTGGTCATCCAAATTGTTTGTAGCGCGTAACGCTGAAGAACTTGTCGCTGCCGGATGACCTCCTCGGTTTCGGCCTCGTCTTTCTGTTTGCCGCTGCGATGTGGCTTCCGCTTCGTTGCGGAACCGCTGTTCTGCGAACGGTGCTGGTGATCGGCAGTGTTCCGGCGGTCGTCGTCTTGCTACGAGTGATCTTCGACGTCGCCAGGAACCCCACAACGCACAACCTGTGGCCGCTCGAAGTGGCCATTGCTGGAGCCGTACTCGGCCAACTTCTGCGCGGTTCATTCGGCCCGGTCGGTGATTGAGCCGATGACCGCCGGGGGCAAGGAGCCCCACGGCGCCGGTCCATCTTTTGAGAAAGACGCGCCACGCCTGTCGAATCGACCCCACGCCGCCCGTCATCACTCACGGGCACCATCCCGGCGCCCGCCAACAGGAGTGACGACGTGGACTACATGCTGATGTTCTTCGAGACCCCCGACGAACTCGCCAAGCGCGACAACGCCGAGGCGCCTGCCTACTGGGCGGGGTGGATGGCCTACGTGGGTGCGCTGCACGAGTCGGGCATCGTCAAAAGCGCGGCCGGGCTGCAGCCGCCTTCGATGGCGACGACGCTGAGCCTCGTGGGCGGGCAGCGCCAGGTGCAGGACGGGCCGTTCGCGGAGACGAAGGAGTCGCTGGGCGGCTTCTTCGTGATCGACGTGCCGAGCCTCGATGCGGCGCTCGACTGGGCGGCGCGCGCGCCTTGCGCTTCGAACGGCCGCGTCGAGGTGCGGCCGGTGCTGCCGCCGCCGCCGGGCGCGCCGACCTGAGCAGCGAGGTGAGCGCCGACGACGCGGGCGGCGGCGCGGCGGCGGGCAGCGCTGCCTCACCGGCCGCGGCGGGCGGCGCCGCTTCGCCGGCCGCGACTGCCGAGGCGGCGCACGCGGCGACGGTCGCCACCGCGCGCCGCTCCTACGGCCGTCTCGTCGCGCTGCTCGCTTCGCGCAACCGCGACATCGCCGCGGCGGAAGACGCGCTCGGCGACGCCTTCCATGCCGCGCTCGTCAACTGGCCGCGCGACGGCGTGCCGGCCTCGCCGGAGGCCTGGCTCGTCACCGCGGCGAAGCGCCGGCTGCTCGACGGCTGGCGCCACGCGAAGGTGCGCGACGACGCGGCCGAGACGCTGGCGCTGATCGCCGACGAGTTCGCGACGACCGACGACGACGGCTCGGCCGCCTTCCCGGACGAACGGCTGAAGCTGCTGTTCGTCTGCGCGCATCCGGCCATCGCCGCCAACGCGCATGCGCCGCTGATGCTGCAGACGGTGCTCGGGCTGGACGCGGCGCGCATCGCGGCGGCCTTCCTCGTGTCGCCGGCCGCGCTGGGCCAGCGGCTGGTGCGCGCGAAGGCGCGCATCCGAAGTGCCGGCATCGCCTTCGAGGTGCCGCCGCCGTCGCAGTGGGCCGAGCGGCTCGGCGCGGTGCTCGAAGCCGTCTACGCCGCCTACGGCACCGCCTGGGACGACGTGGCCGGCACCGACCCGCGCCGCCGCGGCCTTGCGCTCGAAGCGCTGGCGCTCGCGCGCACGCTCGCGGCGCTGCTGCCCGACGAGCCGGAGCCGCTCGGCCTGCTCGCCTTGATGGCCTTCTGCCAAGCCCGCGCGGCGGCGCGGCGCGATGCGCGCGGCGACTACGTGCCGCTCGACGCGCAGGACCCGGCGGCGTGGGACCGCGCGCTGCTCGACGAGGCCGAGGCCGCGCTGCAACGCGCCGCGGCGATGCGCCGGCTCGGGGCGTACCAGGTCGAGGCGGCGCTGCAGTCGGCCCACACGCAGCGCCGGCTCGGCGTGCCGGTGGCGCCGCGGGCGATCGTCGCGCTGTACGACGGCCTGCTCGCGCTGCACCCGAGCTTCGGCGCGCGGGTCAGCCGCGCGGTGGCGCTCGCGGCCGCAAGCGGCGTGGAGGCGGCGCTCGCCGAGCTCGACGCGATCGCCGCGGCCGAGCCCGGGACGCATCGCGCCTACCAGCCGTACTGGGCCGCGCGCGCCGACCTGCTCGCCCGTGCCGGCCGCGCCGACGAAGCGCGCGGCGCCTACGAACGCGCGCTGGGCCTCAGCGAAGACCCGGCGGTCCGGCGCTTTCTGCTGGAGCGCCTGCGCGCCGCGCGTTGACGCAGAGTGGGCGCGCGGTGGCCTGCGCTACCGTGGCCGCACCTCCCGCATCGCGCGCCTTGCCATGTGCCAGCTCCTCGGCCTCAACGCCAACACCCCGACCGACATCGCCTTCAGCTTCACCGGCCTGGCCGAGCGCGCCACCGAGCACAAGGACGGCTTCGGCATCGCCTTCTTCGAAGGCCCGGGCCTGCGCTGCTTCGTCGACGACCGCTCCGCGCGCGACTCGCCGGTGGCCGAGATGGTCAAGCGCTTTCCGGTGCGCAGCGAGCACATCGTCGCGCACATCCGCAAGGCGACGCAGGGGCGCGTGGCCTTGCAGAACACGCACCCCTTCGTGCGCGAGCTGTGGGGGCGCTACTGGGTCTTCGCGCACAACGGCGATCTGAAGGGCTTCTGCCCGAAGCTGCATGCGGCCTTCCGGCCGGTCGGCGAAACCGACAGCGAGCGCGCCTTCTGCTGGCTGATGCAGGAACTGGCCAAGAACCACGCGCGGCTGCCCGACGTGCCGGCGCTCACCGACACGCTGCGCGAGCTGGCCGCGCCGATCGCGAAACACGGCAGCTTCAACTTCCTGATGAGCCACGGCGACGCGCTGTGGGCGCACGCCTCGACCTCGCTGCACTGGCTGGTGCGCGAGCACCCGTTCGGCGCCGCGCGGCTGCAGGACGCCGACGTCACCGTCGATTTCGCACAGCACACCACGCCGAGCGATCGCGTCGCGCTGATCGCGACCGAGCCGCTGACGCGCGACGAACCCTGGCAGGCGATCGCGCCGGGCGAGCTGATCGCCTTCGCGCAGGGCCGGCCGCTGTAGCCGGCCGCCGCCCGGTCAGGCCGCGGCGCCGGCCGCGCGCCAGCGCTCGAAGCCGCGCGCGCGCAGCTCGCAAGCCGGGCAGGTGCCGCAGCCGTAGCCCCAGGCATGCCGGTGCGCGCGGTCGCCTTGGTAGCAGGTGTGCGTCAGCTCGACGGTCAGCCCGACCAGCGCGTCGCCGCCGAGCCGCTGTGCAAGCGCCCAGGTGGCGGCCTTGTCAAGCCACATCAGCGGCGTCTCGATCGTCATCGGCGCGGCGAGGCCAAGGCTCAAGGCGACCTGCATCGCCTTGAGGGTGTTGTCGCGGCAATCGGGGTAGCCGGAGAAGTCGGTCTCGCACATGCCGCCGACCAGCACGCTCAGGCCGCGCCGGTACGCCACCGCGGCGGCGAGCGACAGGAACAGCAGGTTGCGCGCGGGCACGAAGGTGCTCGGCAGGCCGTTGGCCTGCATCTCGATCGCGCGCTCGGCGGTGAGCGCGGTGTCGGAGATGCGGCCGAGCACGCCGACGTCGATCACGTGGTCGTTCGCCAGCCGGCCGGCCCACGCGGGGAAGGCCGCGCCGATCGCCTCGCGCACCCGCGGGCGGCAGTCGAGCTCGACGCGATGGCGCTGGCCGTAGTCGAAGCCGATCGTCTCGACGTGGGCAAAGCGATCGAGCGCCCACGCGAGGCAGGCGGTGGAGTCCTGGCCGCCGGAGAAAAGGACGAGCGCGTGGCGCGGATCGGCGGTCATCGCGGCTTCAAGCCCTCACCTCGCCCTGGCCCAGCACCACCCACTTCAACGAGGTGAGCCCTTCGAGCCCCACCGGCCCGCGCGCATGCAGCTTGTCGGTGCTGATGCCGATCTCGGCGCCCAGGCCGTACTCGAAGCCGTCGGCGAAGCGGGTGCTTGCGTTGACCATCACGCTGGCCGAATCGACCTCGCGCAGGAAGCGCATCGCGCGCGCGTGGTTCGTCGTGAGGATCGCGTCGGTGTGCCGCGAGCCGTAGCGGTTGATGTGGGCGATGGCGTCGTCGAGGCCGTCCACCAGCTTGATGCTGATGATCGGCGCGAGGTACTCCGCGGACCAGTCGGCCTCGGTGGCGTCGACGAGCTTGGCGTTCGGCAGCGCGGACAGGATCGCCTTGGCGCGCGGGCCGCAGCGCATCTCGACGCCCTTGGCCGCGAACACCGCGCCGATCCTCGGCAGGAAGGCCGCCGCCACGTCGCGATGCACGAGCAGCGATTCGGTGGCGTTGCAGGGGCTGTACTTCTGCGTCTTCGCGTTGTCGGTCACGCGCAGCGCGAGCTCGAGATCGACCTCGGCATCGACGTAGGTGTGGCAGTTGCCGTCCAGGTGCTTGATCACCGGCACCTTCGCCTCGGCGGCGATGCGCTCGATCAGGCTCTTGCCGCCGCGTGGAATGATCACGTCGACGTGCTCGGGCATCGCGATCAGGCGGCCGACGGCGGCGCGGTCGGTCGTCGGCACCAGCTGCACCGCGTCGCCCGGCAGGCCGGCGGCCTGCAGCGCGGCGCGCACCAGGTTCGCGAGCGCGGCGTTGCTGTGGATGGCCTCGGAGCCGCCGCGCAGGATCGCCGCGTTGCCGCTCTTGATCGCCAGCGAGGCGGCCTCGATCGTCACGTTCGGCCGGCTCTCGTAGATCATCGCGAACACGCCCAGCGGCACGCGCATGCGGCCCACCGCGATGCCGCTCGGGCGGCGCTTCAGGTCGCTGATCTCGCCGACCGGATCGGGCATCGCGGCGATCTGTTCGCAGCCTTCGGCGACCGTCTCGATCACCTTCGGCGTGAGCTTCAGGCGGTCGAGCATCGGTCCTTCGAGGCCGTTTTGCCGGGCGGCGGCGAGGTCGCGCTCGTTGGCTTCGCCGAGCACCGCGGCCTCGCTGCGCAGCGAGGCGGCGAGCCGCCGCAAGGCGTCGTCCTTCGCGGCCGTCGGCGCCGCGGCCATCGCCCGCGATGCGGCGCGAGCGGCGGTGCCGAGGTGTTCCACGAGGGCGGCGATGTCGGGGGCGTTCATCGGCGCGATTGTCTTGCAGCGCTCAGGCCGGCAGGTTCACCAGCAGCAGCAGCCACGCCGGCGCCGTCGCCGCGAAGGCCAGCGTGGACAGCACGATCGCCGCGGTCGTCTCGCCTTCCTGCGTGCGGTAGCGCTGCGCGAACATCAGCGCGTTCGCGCCGGTGGGCATCGCCGAGGCCATGACGATCACGGTGAGCGCGAGGCCGCGCAGGCCGAGCAGCCAGCCGAAGCCGAGCACCAGCGCCGGCTGCACCGCCAGCTTGGCGGCCGCGAGCCACGCGGCCGAGCCGGCCGTGCCGCGCAGCCCGTAGTGGCCGAGCGACAGCCCGATCGCGACCAGGCACAGCGGCACGACCGCGGTGCCCAGCATCACCAGCACCTCGTCGATCGGCCCGGGAATCGCGAGCCCGGTGACGTTCCAGGCCATGCCGGCCAGCACCGGCAGCACGATCGGGTGGATCACGGTGTTGCGCACCGTCGAGCGCAGCGTCTGCGCCAGCGGCACCGCGGCGCCGGAGCTGCGCGCGGTGGCACGCGCGAGGTCCTGCTCGACCAGCACCGTCAGCGTCGTCAGCAGGATCAGCGCATGCAGGCTCACCACCGAAAGGTGCAGCTGCAGCCCGGCCTCGCCGAACAGCGCCGCGGCCATCGGGATGCCGAGCTGGGCGTTGTTGCCGAAGCCGGCGGTCATCGAGCGGGTCGCGGGCGTGGCCGCATGCGCGGGCCGCAGCCGGCGCTGCTGCAGGTAGACGACCAGCATCCAGCCGACCACCGGCACGAAGAAGGCGCCGAGCGCATGCCAGGGCAGGCTCGCGAGATCGATCCGCGCGGTCGCGCGAAACAGCAGCGCCGGCGCGAACACGAAGAACGCGGCGTTCGACAGGATCCGCGCCGCCTCGCCGCCGGCGAACGGCTTCGTGCGCCCCGCGAGCCAGCCGATCGCGACCGTGACGAAGATCGCCAGCAGCTTGAGGAAGAGGACCGGCGTCATCGTCCGGCCTCTCGCCTTGCGGTCACGCCGCCTTCTTCGCCGCGGCCTTCTTGGCCGGCGCCTTCGCCGCGCGCGGCTCGAACTCGAAGCTGACCTTGCCTTCCTTCGCGTCGTAGGCGAGGCGCGCCTTGAACTTGCGCCGGGTCTTGTTGGAGACGAAGTTCTCCAGCAGCTCGGTCTTGCCCGTCTGCAGCAGCTTCGTCATCTGCTCGCGCGCCACCGGCTGCTGCAGGATGATCTTGCCGCTCTTGAAATCGCAGGTGACGTGCGCGCCGACCGCGTGCTCGCAGACGTAGCTGGCGCCGAACTCGAACACGCGTCCCTTGCACTTCGGGCAGGGGCCGAGCGCTTCCTGCGCGCTGAAGTCGACCGGCTCGCCGTCGTTCTCAGCCTTCTTGGCGTCTTCGCCGAAGTCGAACTCGAGTTTCCAGTTGTCGATGTCGTCGTCGAAGGCGAGCTTCAGCTCGGCGGTGAAGGGCCAGCCGGCCTTCGAGCGGAAGCCTTCGAGCGGGCCGATCTTCTTGTGGGCGAGGAAGGCCTCGGCCTCGGCGATCTCGAAGCTGCGGCCGCCGGGGATCTTGCTGATGGAAAAGCCGCAGCCCGGGTCGTCGTCGTTGCCCGATTGCCCCGTGCAGGTGAAGCGGCGGTAGTTCTCCTTCACGACGCCGGCGCACTTCGGGCAGGGCGTCTTCAGGGTCGCGTAGTCGCCGGGGATGGTGTCGCGGTCGTATTCCTTGGCCTTCGCGACGATCTTCTCGGCCATCTTCGCGATGCCCTGCATGAAGGCTTCGCGCGCGAGCTTGCCGTGCTCCATCTGCGCGAGCTGGTATTCCCAGTTGCCGGTGAGCTCGGGCTGGGTCAGCTCCTCGACCTGCAGGCCGCGCAACAGCGTCATCAGCTGGAAGGCCTTGGCGGTCGGGATCAGCTCGCGGCCTTCGCGGTGCATGTACTTCTCGAGGATCAGGCCTTCGATGGTCTGGGCGCGCGTCGCCGGCGTGCCCAGGCCCTTCTCGGCCATCGCGTCGCGCAGCTCGTCGTCGTCGATCAGCTTGCCCGCGCCTTCCATCGCGGAGAGCAGCGTCGCCTCGCTGTAGCGCGGCGGCGGCTTGGTCTTGAGCGCGTTCACGTCGACGCTCTCGGTGCGCACGATCTCGCCCGGCTCCACCGCCACCAGCGTCGCGTCGTCGTCCTGCGCCTCGCGGCCGTACACGGCCAGCCAGCCGGGCTTGACCATCACCTTGCCGTTGGTCTGGAACCTGTGCTCCCTGCCAGCGGCCTTCACCGTGCTGATCCGCGTCGTGACCATGAATTCGGCCGGCGGGTAGAACACCGCGAGGAAGCGCTTGACCACCAGGTCGTAGAGCTTGGCCTCGATCTCGCTCAGGCTCTTAGGCGCCTCGAGCGTCGGGATGATGGCGAAGTGGTCCGAGACCTTGCTGTTGTCGAAGATGCGCTTGTTCGGCTTGACGTAGCCGTCGTTCACGGCCTTGCGCGCATGGCCGCTCAAGGCACGCAGCGGCCCCGGCAGGTCGGCGTCGGCCAGCATGCCCATCGTCTGCTTGACGACGTTCACGTAGTCCTCGGGCAGGGCCTTGCTGTCGGTGCGCGGGTAGGTCAGCACCTTGTGCTTCTCGTACAGCGCCTGCGCGATGGAAAGCGTCGTCTTCGCTGAAAAGCCGAAGCGCGAGTTGGCCTCGCGCTGCAGCAGCGTCAGGTCGTACAGCGACGGCGCGCTCTGCGTGCTCGGCTTGGCCTCTTCGGTGACGCTGGCCGGCTGGCCGCGGCAGGCCTCGGCGATCGCCTTCGCATCCGCCTCGTTCCAAATGCGATCGGCGCGCCTCTCGGCGTCGTCGTTCTTCTTGAACGCCGCATCGAACCACTTGCCGTCGTACTCGCCGGCCTTCGCGGCGAAGCCGGCCTTCAGCTCCCAGTAGTCGCGCGCGACGTGCTTGCGGATCTTCTCCTCGCGCTCGACGACGATCGACAGCGTCGGCGTCTGCACGCGGCCGACGGTCGTGAGGAAGAAGCCGCCGTCGCGCGAATTGAAGGCCGTCATCGCGCGCGTGCCGTTGATGCCGACCAGCCAGTCGGCCTCGCTGCGGCTCTTCGCGGCATCGGCGAGGCCGCGCAACTCGGTGTCGGGGCGCAGCTTGTCGAAGCCGTCGCGGATCGCCTGCGGCGTCATGCTCTGCAGCCACAGGCGCTTGACGGGCTTGTCGACCGGCTTCTTGTCCGAACCCGCGTACTGCACGATCAGCCGGAAGATCAGCTCGCCCTCGCGGCCCGCATCGCAGGCGTTGATCAGCTCGCTCACGTCCTTGCGCTTGACCTGCTTGACGACGGCGGCGAGCCGCGTCTTCGCCTTGTCGATGGGCGCCAGGTCGAAATGCGGCGGGATCACCGGCAGGTGGTTGAAGCTCCACTTGCCGCGCTTCACGTCGTATTCCTCGGGCGCCTTGATCTCGACCAGGTGGCCGACCGCCGACGTGACGACGTAGTGCTCGTTCTCGAAATGGTCGGCGTGCTTCTCGAACTTGCCGCTCGATGGCGTCAGCGCACGCACGATGTCCTGCGCCACCGAAGGCTTCTCCGCGATCACCAGTGCCTTGCCCATGCCTTGAAATCCTCGTCCCTACAATCCGCCGTCTCGCGCGCGCCCGCATGCCCATGCACACGCGCGCGCACCCATGAATTCAATGTAGCCAAACCCGGACGATGAAGGCCTCGACGCAAAAGAAGACTGCCAGCAAGGGTGCCGAGGCGCCTTCGAGGCACGGGAACAAGGCGAAGCAGATCCAGGCCGCGCGAGGCGCGGAAAGCGCGGAAAGCGCGCAAGGCGCGAAACGCGGAAAAGGCGCCGCGGCCGGACGGAGGGCCGAGGGGGCCGCCGCATCGGGCACCCCGGCGCGAAGCCCCGCGCCGCGCGCCGCGTCGGGACGTCGCACGCAGGTGCGCCGCTCCGGCATCCACGGCAAGGGCGTGTTCGCGATCCGGCCGCTCGCCAAGGGCGAGACGCTGTTCGAGTACGTCGGCGAGGTCATCGACTGGCCCGAGGCACTGCGCCGCCATCCGCACGACCCGAACGATCCGAACCACACCTTCTATTTCACCGTCGACGAAGATCACGTGATCGACGCCAACGTCGGCGGCAACGCCTCGCGCTGGATCAACCATTCGTGCAAGCCGAACTGCGAAGCCGACGATCAGGACGGCCGCATCTTCATCAAGACGCTGCGCGACATCGAGCCCGGCACCGAGCTGTTCTACGACTACGGCCTCGTCATCGACGGCAAGATCGGCAAGAAGCTCAAGAAGCAGTACGCCTGCCGGTGCGGCGCGAAGAAGTGCCGCGGCACGATGCTCGCGCTGAAGAAGAACAAGAAGAAGGACTGAGCCGGGCGATGCTCGCGATGCCGCACACCGCCCCCGCGAGCGCCGAGACGGCCGGCGCGTGGCGGCTCGCGGCGCTGGAAGCCGAGCTGCGCGGGCGGCGGCCCGACCTGCGCGTCGAGCTCGCCGGGACTTGCGACTCGACCAGCACGCGCCTGCTCGAACGCGCGCGCGACGGCGACACCCGGCCGGTGCTGCTGGCCGCCGTGCGGCAAAGCGCCGGGCGGGGCCGCATGGGGCGGTCGTGGGTCTCGTCGTCCGCGCTGTGCTTCTCGCTCGGCCTGGCGCTCGCGCCGAAGTCCTGGTCGGGCCTGTCGCTCGCGGTCGGCGTCGCGCTGGCCGAGGCGCTCGACCCGGCCGACGCGCGCGGCGAGCCGCGGCTGCGGCTCAAGTGGCCGAACGATTTGTGGCTCGGCAGCGAAGGCCGCAAGCTCGGCGGCGTGCTGATCGAGACGATCGCCGCGCCGGGCGTCGTGCCGCCGGCGCGGCAGGCGGTGATCGGCATCGGCCTGAACCTCGACGCGCCCGAGCAGCTCGACGCCCCCGCCGCCGGCTGGCGCGAGGCCGAGCCGGGGGCCGACGCGCCTTCGATGCTCGCACGCGTCGCCCCGGCGCTGCTGCTGGCGCTCGATGTCTTCGAGCGCGAGGGCTTCGCCGCCTTCGCCGGGCGCTATGCGCGGCGCGACGCGCTCGCCGGCCGCCGCATCGCCGCGGGCACGCTGCCGCCGTGCAGCGGTGCGGCCGACGGCGTCGACGACGACGGCGCGCTGCGCATCGTCACGCCCGAAGGCGCGCTGCGCCGCATCGACAGCGGCGAGGTGAGCGTGCGGATGTCGGCCGCTTCGTCGTCGTCCGGGTCGTCGCCATGCTGAGAGCGATCGTCGTCTTGCTGCTGCTCGCCAACCTGGGCTTCTACGCCTGGCGCGAGGGCTGGCTCGCGCCGCTGCACGGCGCGATCGGTGCGCGGCCCGAGGGCGATCGCGAGCCCGAACGGCTGGCGCGCCAGGTGCGCCCCGAGGCCGTGCGGCTGATCCCGGCCGAGGCCGCTTCGTCGCCGGCGCGCGTGGCCGCCGCGGCGCCGGCATCCGAGCCGGCCAGCGCCGCGCCGGCACCGGCAGCGCCGGCCACCGCGACCGCCTGCCTCGAGGCCGGCCCCTTCGGCCCGGCCGACTTGGCCGCCGCCGAAGCCACCTTGAACGCCGCATTGCCCAACGGCGGCTGGGGCCGCCGCGAGCTCGGCCCGAGCTGGTGGGTCGCGATGGGTCCGTTCGAGGACGCCGAGCTGATGCAGAAGAAGCGCGCCGAGTTGCGCCGCCGCGGCATCGTTCCCGACACCAGCCCGTTTCGCGCCGGCGGCGCGCCGGTGCTCGTGATCAGCCGCCACGACAGCGTCGCCGCCGCCGAAAGCGCGCTGGCCGCCTGGGGCGAACGCGGCGTGCGCTCGGCGCGCATCGTGCAGGTCGCGCTGCCACAGAGCGCGCTGCGCGTGCCGCAGGCCGATGCGCAGACGCAGGGGATGCTCGCGGCCCTGCCGGTGGAGAAGCTGCGCGGGCGCGGCTTCGCCGCTTGCGGCGACGGGGCCTGAGCCGCGCCGGTCAGTCGCTGCCGCCGACGTCGAGCAGAGCGTTGCGGATCTTCGTCGCGCGCGCGGCCTCGATCGACGTGCTGAAGGACCTGCCGCCGCTGCGTTGGACGCGGAAGGCCTCGGCCCGGTCGACCAGCGACTCCGGCTCGGCCCCCCGGCCGGTTCGGACGTCGCTCGCGGCGATTTCCGGACGGCGGCGTTCGAACGCCATGGCGGTGGCCTTGGACTGCGCGTGCTTGTAGAAGGCAGATGGCAACACGTCCATGCCTTCATGAAGCATCAGCCCGGCCTTGCGGAGCGTCTCGTCGGGTACCGGATCAAATCTCGCCGGATCGTCCTCGGGCCCCCCGAGGCGGCCGTAGCGCGCCAGGTTCTCGTGCCAGCGCTCGAACAGACCCGGCACCGCCTGCGACGACCCCCGCGGCGCGCTCCCGCGATGGGCGAGCAGCGTGAAGTGCAGCGCATACATCAGGCAGTCGCTCAGAGACTTCTGCGCGTTCACCTCGATCAAAGCCCAGCTCGCCTTCTTGCCGAGCGTCTTCGCCAGTGCGAGGTAGTCGGGCGTCGGGCCGGGCGAGAACACGACCGCGGGCTCCATGACGATCACGCTGCGCTTGCGACCATGCCGGCGAACGTCGACGGCGACATGGTGGATCTGCCCTTCGACCAGCCGCATCACGCCACGCCATGCGGGACGCTGGTCCTCGGCGAGGGCGTCGACGAAGGCGCGGGGCGTGTCGAAGTGGCTTGCGTTCAAGCCGGGGTGGCGGCTGTTGTAGGCCGCGATCAGGCTGGGCATGTGCTGGACGTCGAGCCGGGCCATCTCGAGGTCGGGCTGCTGGTTCGATGCCGCGAACTCGAGCGTCCGCGCCGCGTAGCCGAGCAGGGCCCCGGCCTCGCTCGATCGCCCTTGACTCGCGACGTGCGCCAAGGCGTCGAATTTCGCGAGCGCGCGGCGCGGCAAGTCGTGCGACGTCGACGGCGACGCTGCGCCGCGCTGCCGGGCGCTCAACTGCTGGAAGGCTTGCGTCGCGTCGGCCGGCGAGGCGCGCAGCGCCGGCAGGCCCGGCTCGTCTTCACACGGCTTCTGGCCCTGCCCGTGTCGGAGCGTGCCGTGCCCCGCCTTGCTGATGCACCCACCCATCGCCTCGCGCTCCAATGAACTCGGCGCGACTTTCGATGTTCGGCTGCCGGGGCCGCGCGTCGAGGCGAAGCGAGGTGCCGTCGGGCGAAGCGGCTGCGCGGAGCTTCTTCACCGGTCCAGCGCCCGCAGCCGCTCGATCACCCACGCCGCATCGTCGAGCGGCAGATCGTGGCCGGCGCCCGCGTGCTCGTGCCGGCGGTCGGCTTCGAGCCGCCATGCCGCCTGCAGCGCCTGCGAGCAACGCGGGTCGACGAGGGCGTCGCGCGCCGAAGCGAGCAGCAGCAGGCGCGCCGCCGGCGCGTCGGTCGGCGCCCGAAAGCGTGCTGCCGCGAGCAGCTGCCGCAGCGCGTTGGCGCGGCCGACCGGCTGCGCCTCGCGCAGCGCGATCCAGCGTTCGAGCGTGCCGGCCGGCGCCTGCCGCGTTGTCAGCGCGAGGATCGCGCGCTCCCAGGCCCGCGCGTCGGCACCTCGCAGCAGCAGGCCGAGCAGCCGCGCGAAGGCCGCCGGCCGCAGCCGCTGCCACGGCGGGCTGAAGGGCCGCAGGCTGGTGTTGATCAGCGCGGCGGACTCGATCTCGCCCGGCCGGCGCCGCGCCCATTCGATCGCGACCATCGCGCCGAGCGACATCGCGACGACGCGGTACGGCGGCCGCCCCTTCGCCGCGTGCAGGCTGGCCCGCAGCGCCTCCACCATCGCGTCGACGCGCGCCGGGCTGCGCTCGCGGTGCCGCGTGCCGTTGCCCGGCAGGTCGATCGCGAGCGCCGGCTCCGGCAGCGGCAGCGCGGCGTCGAGCCGCTGCGCGAAGTCGCCCCAGTGCGCGGCGCCGCGCGTCAGGCCGCGCAGCAGCACCCAGCGCGTCGCGCGGCGATCGCTCACGGCCGCTGCCGGTACCAGCGGTCGAGCGCGCGCTCGCGGTGCGCGATGCGGGCGTCGCCGCGCGGCGTCCAGCCGGCGTGGCCGCAGGCGGCGCGGCCGATGAAATCGAGCCAGGCGACATGCCGGCGCAGCACCCGCTGCTGCCGGTGGCGGATCAGCGGATTGAAGATGCCGTGGCGGCTGAACAGCTGGCGCGGGTTCTTCTTGACCCACAGCCACGAGCCCATCTCCAGCGTCAGCGGCAGGAAGACGCGCGCGGGGTCCGACGCGAGATAGAGGTGGTCCCACAGGTCGCCGTGCGTCAGGTACTGGCGGCTCTGCGGCTCGAAAACGTAGCGGTGGTGCGCCTGCGCCTGGTCGAGCAGCTCGGCCAGCGCATGCAGCTCGGCCAGGTGCTCGATCGGCCGCGCGGTGTGCGCAAACGGAAACCACAGGCGGTCGTGCAGGCCGAAGCCGGAGTGGCAATCGACCGCGATCGCGAACGGCCGCGGCAGCAGCTCGCGTTGCACCAGCTCGCACAGCGCCCGCGCCTCGGGCTGCATTGGCGCGCCGCGCTCGCCGCGGTACCAGGGCAGCGCGGCAGACACCCGCTGGCCGCCGATCAGCCACGGCACCGACTCGTTCGCCTCGACCGGCGCGTTGCGCATCAGGTCGACGCCCTGCGCGTTCGCGCGCGTGCCGAGCGCGAGCCCGGCCGGGTTGACCAGCGGCATGAACACCAGCCGCATCGCTTCGAGCTGGCGGTGCAGCAGCGTGTCCCAGGCCAGCCTGGCGACGACGTTGCCGAGGTAGCCGAGCACCACCTCGGCGCCGATGCGTTCGAGCCCGTGCACGCCGCCGAAGTAGCCGACCGCCGGCGCCGCCGGGTCGGGGTTGCCGAGGGCGACCGCATGCACCGGGTAGCGCTCGCCGCGCGCTTCGACCTCGCACAGCACCCGCGCCTCGGCGCGCATGCCGGCCTGCTCGATCAGGCGTTGCAGCTCGGCGATCTCTGCGAGCACGGTCTTGCGCGACTCCGTCGTGGTTCGTGGACCCGCGTACGCGCCGGGCGCGCGAGCTTAGCGGCGCGCGTGGCACGCCGGTGCGGCAAGCCACGCGCGGGCCTTTGCCATCGAAGCGTCACGCGCGTCCGCTAGCTTCGGTGGCTCACTGCCCGGAAGGCGATCGTCATGAACCTGCGCCCGTCGATGACCCGCCCCGCGTTCGCGATCGGGGCCGCCGCGCTGTGGGGCGCGATCGAGTTCGTCGCGCTGGCGCGCGCGCGCTGGGCACGGCGCGCGCCGCGCCGGTTGAAGCCGGGCTAGATCGCCCCGCGGCAGTTCGCCGCGCCGCAGCGGCAGGCGAGCTTGCCGTCGTGGTGGGTCTCGCCGTAGTCGGCGGTGATCTCCTCGCCGGCGGCGATGTCGCGCAGCGCATAGAACTCGACGCGGCCCTGGCGGATGCGCAGGCTGGCATTCGGCGCGCAGCGGTGGTTGGTGTAGCGCAGCGCGTCGGTGGATGCGGCCGCATCGATCGCGCGGCGCTCGGACACCTCGACGATCATGATCGCCGCGCCTTGCCGCGCCAGCGCCTTCGCGCGCCGGCGCGCCTCACGCACGCTGATCGGCTCGCCGCGCAGCTCGCCGATCTTGCGGCGCGCGGGGATCGGCTCCGCGGCGAAGGCGCCGAAGCCGGCGATCGCGCTGGCGCGCACTTCGAGCGCGAACTTCTGCGGATCGGCAGGCGCGCCGCGCGGCCGCGCGCTCGCGCCCTCGGCAGCAAACTGGCCGGCTTGAGCCCCTCTTTTCATGTCCATGCGGCCGGCGGCGCGCCGATAAGCTTTGTCACATGCCGGCCTGTTGCCGGTGCGCCCCAAGAGAGCCTTCCATGTCGATCACCGCCAGCCAACGTTCCGCCGTGAGCCGCCCGTCGCCGTCGATGGCGCGCCACGCCGACGCGATCGAATGGGAAGACCTGCCGTCGTTCGCCAACTCGCTGACGAAGCGGCTGGTGACGCTGGGCGAGCGGCCTTCGCCGGCGCGCGCCGAGGCGATCGGCGCGCCGGTCTGGGTCGAGACGATGCCCGCGGACCTCGACTTCACGCCGCCCTCCGAGCCGTTCTGCGAGCCGCTCGCCGGCCTGCAGACCCGCGAGGTGCACGAGCCCGAGGTGTTCCGGCTGTTCTTCGGCGAAGCGCACTGAGCCGAAGCGCGCCGCGGCCATGGGCTGACGGCCGCTGCCACTCACTGCGGCGCCGGGCTGCCGGCCAGATCGTTCAGCGCCTGTGCCAGTTCGCGCGCCAGGCCATCGAGCGCCACGCCGTGCGCGGCGACCAGCGCGTCGTGCCCCGGCCCCGTCGCCGGCACGCGCGCGCCACCGCGGCCCGAACGCTGCTGGCCGTCGGCCACCCGACGCAGCGTCCACTGCCACTCGTGCTCGACACCCCGGCCGAGCTCGCCGTCGAAGCGCAGCAGGTTGACGCTGACGCGCCAGCCCGGATCGCCGCTGCCGACCAGCGGCGCGGCCAGCACCTGCGCCGGCGCCAGCTCGACCGCGAGCCGCGCCGCCAGCGCGCGGCCGATCCCTTCGCGCAGCGGCTCGCCCCAGCGCTGGCCTTCCCAGATCTGCACCTGCGCGGAGCCGGTGCTGCCGGTGACGAGCTGCGGCCGGTCGAACAGCTCGGGCAGGCCCACCCGGCCGAGGGCGATCGAGGTCGGCTTCGCCGTCGCGCTCGCGCTCGCGCTCGCCCCGCCCGGCGCTGCCGCCGGCGGCAGCGGCAGCCGGTAGAAGCGCTCGGCCGGCGCGGTGGCGCAGGCCGCGGCGAGCAGCGCCACGGCGAGCAGCGTCGCAGCGATCGGGGCGGCGCGGCGCGGGCTCATCGCTGGTCTCCGGTGGGGGCGGCCGCGTCGGCCGGCTTGCCGCGCAGCAGCGACTCGGGGTGGCGCTGCAGGTAGTCGGTCAGCTCGCGCAGCGATTGCGCGGCGCGGCCGAGCTCGCGCAGGCTTTCGCGCAGCGCCTGCGGCGTCGGCGCGTCGTCGGCCAGCAGCTCGCCGGCCGAGCGCATCGTGCGGCGCGCCTCGCCGACCGCGCTGCGCACCTCGGGCACCAGCTCGCCGACCTGCGTGTCGAGGCTCCTGACCAGCCGGTCGGTGCTGGCCAGCGTGGTCTCGAGCCCGCGCATCGTGCGCCGCACCTCCGCGACCAGTTCCTCGAGCGGCAGGCTCTCGATGCGCTTGGCGATGTTGGTGATCGAAGCCTGCAGATCTTCCAGGCTTCCGGGCATCGTCGGCATCTCGATCGGCGCGCCGCTGCCCTCGGCCGCCGCCTGCTTGAAAGCGGGCGCGTTCTTGAAGAAGTCGAGCGCGACGTAGCGCTGCCCCGAGAGGAGGTTGCCGGTGCGCAGCTGCGCGCGCAGGCCGCGGTCGATCGAGCGCTCGAGCAGCGCGGTCGGATCGACCTGCGCGCGCTGCAGCGCCGCGCTCACCTTCGAGCGCACCCGGTCGCGGTACAGCACGAAGCTCACCGGGAAGCGGAACTCGCGCCGGTCGCGGTCGTACTCGATGTCGATCGCGGTGACCTCGCCGACGACGACGCCGCGGAAATCGACCTGCGCGCCCGGCTCCAGCCCGCGCAGCGAATCGCTGAAGTAGGCGACCAGGTTGGTGACCTCCGCGTCGCTGCGCTTCATCGCGACCGCCTGGTTGTCGAACAGCCGGAAGCTGCGACCGGCCGCGGCTTCCTTCGGCTGCGCGGCGAGCGCCTCCGGCGTCGCGAACGCGATGCCGCCGAGCAGGATCGACAGCACCGACTGCGTCTGCAGCTTGATGCCGCCGGCATCGACGTTCACGTCGAGCCCGCTCGCATGCCAGAAGCGCGTGTTCTCGGTCACCAGCTTCTCGTTCGGCGCGGCGACGAAGACCCTCAGCGTGACGCCGCCGCCGTCGGCGTCGAGCTGCGTCGCCGTGACCTTGCCGACCGGCACGCGGCGGAAGTAGACCGGCGAGCCGATGTCGATCGAGCCGAGGTCGGTGGCGCGCAGCACGAACTCGCGGCCGGGCTCGTCGGTGGTGACGGAAGGCGGCGTGTCCAGGCCGGTGAAATTGCGCCGGCCGTCGGCCGACTTGCCGGCGTCGATGCCGATGTAGGCGCCCGACAGCAGCGTCGAGATGCCGGTGAGGCCGCCGCCAGCGAAGCGCGCGCGCTCGACCCAGAAGCGCGTGTCCTCGACCAGCAGCTTGTCGGCGGCCTTGGCCATCTCGGCGGTGACGACGACGCCTTCGCCTTCCTCCGACAGCGTCACCGAACGCACGTCGCCGATGTCGACGTTTTTGTATTTGATCTTGGTCTTGCCGGCTTCCAGGCCCTCGGCGGTCTTGAAGACGATGCTGATCGTCGGGCCGCTGGCGAGGAAGCTGCGCACCGCGAGCGTCAGGCCGATCAGCGCCGCGACCAGCGGGATCAGCCAGACCGCGTAGGCGCTGCGGCGGCGCCGCGGCGTGGCGATCGCACGCGGCAGTTGGTCGTCGTCGGGCGGCGCGGCGCTCATCGGCTCGGCGGGGCCTCGGGCAGCGGCGCGCGCGCGGGCCGCTGCCCGGCTTCGGCGGCGTCCCAGATCAGCCGCGCATCGAAGCTCAGCGAGGCCAGCATCGTCAGCACCACGACCGCGCCGAAGGCGAGCGCGCCCGGGCCGGCCTCGATGGAGGCGACCGAGCGCAGCTGCACCAGGCCGACCAGCAGCGTGACGACGTAGATGTCGAGCATCGACCAGCGGCCGACGCTCTCGATGACCCGGAACAGCCGCGTGCGCGCGAGCAGCGCACGCCGCATGCCGAGCTGCACCGAAAGCGCGAGCCCGCCCAGCACCAGCAGCTTCGCGACCGGCACCACCATGCTCGCGAAGAACACGAGCGCGGCCAGGCCCCAGGAGCCGTCGGCCCAGAGGAAGGCGATGCCGGACCAGATGGTGTCGTCCTGCGCGCCGAACAGCGAGCTCGAACGCATCACCGGCAGCGTGTTGGCCGGCAGGTAGAGCAGCGCCGCGGCGATCAGGAAGGCCCAGGTGCGCGCGAGGCTGGCCGGCTTGCGCCGGTGCAGCTCGCTCCCGCAGCGCGGGCAGCTGGAGCACAGCGCCGCCGCAGCGGCGCGGCTGACCAGCGTGCAGGACTCGCAGCGCAGCAGGTCGTGCGCCGCGCCGGTCGCGGGCGTCATCGCACGGCCTCGAGGCGCTGCCAGGCGGCTTGCGTATCGAAGCTGGAGACCGCCGCGGCGAACGCGAAGATCAGGGCGCCGAAGGCCCACAGGCCCGGCCCGGGCACCACCGTGCCCAGGCTGTGCAGCTTGCCCAGCGCGACCAGCGTGCCGAGCACGAAGACCTCGACCATGCCCCAGGGCATCAGCTTGCCGATCAGCCGCAGCACGGTGGCGCCGAACGGCGGCGCGCGCCTTTGCACCAGCGGCGCCAGCACCCAAAGCAGCGCGCCGATCTGCAGCGCCGGCAGCACTTGCGTGGTCAGCGAGACGAGCGCGGCGAGCAGCCGCGCGTCCTGCTCCCACAGCGTCCATACCGCGCCGGCGAGGCTGGTTGCGTGGCGCTGGCCTTGCATGTCGAACTGAACCAGCGTGAAGCCCTGGGCGATCAGGAACAGCACCGCGGAGGTTACGGCCAGCGCGAGGCTGCGGTCGAGCGCGCGCGGGACCGGCTGGCGCAGCACCGCGGCGCAGCGCCAGCAGCGCGCGCTGCCGTGCGCCTGCAGCGGCACCTCGTGCTGCAGGGCATCGCAGTCGTGACACAGCCACATGGGCCCGGAGCCTACCAAGAGCACCGCGCGTTCGCGTCGGGACGGCGCCAGTTCGCGCCCGCGTCCTACAGCGCCGTCGCCGCGGCGGCGGGCCCAGCCGTTAAGCTGGTTTCGCGGCCTGCGTGCCGCGGCCTCGCGATCCCCACCTCGAAAGGCCTGCCGCCATGCCATCGCCCGCCGCCTTCTTCCCCGTCCGCTCGTTCCGCTCGTCCCGTGCCGCGAAGACCGCCGGCGCGCTCGCCGCGCTCGCGCTCCTCGGCGCTTGCGCGTCGCCGCAGGTGGACACGCAATGGACCGACCCGCAGTTCGCCGGCCAGAGCCTGCGCGGCGCGCGCCTGTACGTGGTGTGCGAGGCGCCGGACGAGGCGCTGGCGCGCCAGTGCCAGGACCGGCTCGCGGCCGAAGCGGCGGCGCTGGGCGCGACCGCCGTCCCGGCCGAAACGCGCCCGCAGCCGGTGCCCGGCCGCGCCGGCACCGCCGACGTCTACCTGCCGGCCGCGCGCGACGCGCAGGCGAGGGCGGTGCTGCTCGCCTCGGTCGGGCCGGCGGCGCGCACGGTGCAGCCGGGGCCGTCGGTCGGCATCGGGCTGGGCGGCTTCGGCGGCGGCCGCGTCGGCGTCGGCGGTGGCGTCGGCTTCAGCCTGCCGATCGGCGGCAGCCGCGTGAACACCTCCTACGGCGCGAACACGCTGCTGACCGACGTGGCCTCGGGCCGGCTGATGTGGACCGCGAACACCAGCGCGCCGTCGGGCGACGCGGCCGAGCAGGTCGGCGAGCTGGTCAAGGCCGCGATGGGCGGCGCGCAGAAGGCCGGCTTCTTCTGACCGGCGCCGCGCCGGCCCGCGTCAGGCGAGCTTGTCCAGCGCCGCCTCGAGCTGCGCCACGGTGCGATCGATGTGGTGCAGCTTGTCGAGCCCGAACAGCCCGATGCGAAAGCTCTTGAAATCGGCCGGCTCGTCGCACTGCAGCGGCACGCCCGCGGCGATCTGCAGACCGAGCGCGGCGAAGGGCTTGCCGCTCTGCCAGGCCGCGTCGTCGGTGTAGTTGACGATGACGCCCGGCGCCTGGAAGCCCGGCGCCGCCACGCTCTTGAAGCCGCGCGACTCGAACAGCGCCCGCACCCGGCGCCCCAGCTCGAACTGCTCTTCCTTGACGCGGGCGAAGCCGTAGTCGGCCGTCTCGCGCATCACGTCGCGCACCTGCACCAACGCTTCGGTCGGCATCGTCGCGTGGTAGGCGTGCCCGCCGGCCTCGAAGGTCTCGATGATCTGCAGCCACTTCTTCAGGTCGGCCGCGAAGCTGGTGCTCTGCGTCGCGTCGATCGCGGCACGCGCGCGCTCGGACAGCATCACGAAGGCGCAGCAGGGCGGGCCGCTCCAGCCCTTCTGCGGCGCGCTCACCAGCACGTCAACGCCGGTGGCCTGCATGTCGACCCAGACCGTGCCGGAAGCGATGCAGTCGAGCACGAAGAGGCCGCCCGCCGCATGCACCGCGTCGGCGACGGCCTTCAGGTACGGGTCCGGCAGCAGCATGCCGGCCGAGGTCTCGACGTGCGGCGCGAACACCACGTCGGGCCGGGTCCTGGCGATCGTCGCGACGACCTCCTCGATCGGCGCCGGCGCGAACGGCGCGTGCTTCTCGCCGGACGTCATGCGCGCCTTCAGCACCTGCGCTTCGGCCGGGATCGAGCCCATGTCGAAGATCTGCGTCCAGCGGTAGCTGAACCAGCCGTTGCGGATCACCAGCACCCGCTTGGCCGTGGCGAACTGGCGGGCGACGGCCTCCATGCCGAAGCTGCCGCTGCCAGGCACCACGATCGCCGAGCGCGCGCGGTAGACCTGCTTGAGCGTCGCCGAGATGTCGCGCAGCACGCCCTGGAACTTGCCGGACATGTGGTTCAGCGCACGGTCGGTGTAGACGACCGAAAACTCGAGCAGGCCGTCGGGATCGACGTTCGGGAGTAGAGCGGGCATATAATCGATTAATTCAAACTAGCATTACCTACATAATACTCAACAAAAAGCCACTCTCTTGCAGCATCGTTCCAGGACATTGTCAATTCTTCGCTGCGCGCGAACCCGCCGGTGGCCCTGAACTCGGTTTCGAACATTGCAATAGCATACCGCCCCGAAGGTAGATTAGGCAACGAATGAAATCCACCGCTGACCATATTAAATTGTCGCCTCACCATAGGACCCAGATTGCGACGAATCATGTAAAGCCTTTGCCCAAAGGCAGCTTCAGAATATCTACCTTTAAGAGCCTCGCTCCCCGACTCGTATAAGCCGTTGATTACCGCCCTGTCCGCGGCTTGGCTATCGATCACACGTAGCACCTTTTCGGCCGCCTGGCGAACTATATTGGTTTCCGTGAACGACAAGAAGAAGTCGCCCGGCGCAACGTCGGCACCTTTTCTTGTTGCCGATTTACCGGCCGCAGCACCGCTGATGAAAAGCATACCGGCGCAAGCTACAAAAAACCCCCGCCGCTGGCGCAGGCGCAGGCGCAGGCTCGGGTACATCACTCCATTATGGACAGGACGCTTCGCCACCACCATAAGAATAGCCTCCTAGTGTTGAATATCCCCAATAGCCTACGCCTCCCCCAGCCTCGGGGCCTACGGGAACCAAATCACTGACAGTAACGGTGCCCCTTCGTATGGGACCCGAAGGAGAAATCCAAGTATTCTCCACGCTGTAAATGGCTCCTCCCATCCAGTAGTTTATAGAGACATTGTTTTTGTAGCCCTCGCCAGAGTCCCTATAAGGCGGCCCTATAGCATTCCACGTAGTTCCCCTCCAAGTTACGGTCAAACAATTCGCTCCGTCACAAACTGTTATGAGATCGCCGGGCACCCAACGGCTTGTTATCTGAGTTGATCTGAGGAAGGTAAATATGTCACCCATCGCAGCCGCGCCGCCTCCAATGTTGCAGTCTTGACAAAAATAGCGGCCGTAATTTCTAGGAGCTTGCGCAAACACGCTATCCGGAAAGGCAGATAACAGCACCAGTACAATTGCTGTAATAAAAAAGTGGGCTTTCTTCATTTACCCTCTGCCAGCTTAGTACCTTCTTCTATCGACACAGCCACTTCTTCCGACGTCATCTTCTTAACCAAGCTATTTACGACAGTTTGCGTAGCTGGATCAAGATTGCGGACCTTAGCCTCAGCGACAGCATAAGTCAGCGCGCGACGATAATCTTTCCGCGCAATACTACCTTCTTCGTAAATTTGACTTAAAATCGACAATGCGAGTCTGTGTCGACTTTCGGCAGCGGAGTTTAAATATCCTAACGCTTCCTTCTTCCATGCTTCCAAGTTGAAGTCATTCTGCGGTTGCTCTGAAAAGTCTATAGGTGCGCCGCTAGGTCCTTCAGCAAAGAAAGCAACTTGTGCGTCAGCATTTCCTCCTTGCGCAGAAGATCGCAAAAATTCTAAGCGCTCTTTCGTTTTTTGTATTTCCGTAACGTCCGCGCAAACTAATTCTGCATTCTCAATATTGGACTTTAGCGAGTCCAGCAAACTTTTGCTTGAAGATCCAGGGGGCAGCATCAATAAAGCGTTTTTCTGCTCTGCGATGCGCGCGCAGATTGTTGTGGCGCGATAGATTTCGTATTGATCTGTTGCGCTTCCGTTCTTTGCTAAGTTCCAACGCTTGGCTATATATTCACCCACAGTTAAGCCATCAAGATCAATCAACTCACCGGAAAAGTCTGAATGGCGGCCTTGACTTTTCGTTACGGCCAGCTTGCTGCTCTTATTTTCAATGACGACCTCAGAGGCATTACGTGGAAATGACGCCTCCGTCTTCCGCGCCTCGACCGTCGATTTTGAACCTGTGACAGCGCCAGATATCTTATCGAAGTAAAAAGCAGCAGCCGCTATGGCAGCTAGCACCATAAATGCAATAAGCAGATGACAAATCCGGCGTTTCATCGGGAGCAGCAATACAAATTTAATGGGCAGGCGGTTCTAAGTTTAAAGAATTTGCCTTGGTCGTCAAGATCACTAGCGTCCAGCGGCTTCAACTAGGCAGAAAGTCCAGCGGCCAGTTCACGACCATCACCGCGACATCCTTCGCACCGAAATCGAAGCTGCGGATGCGCGCCAGCAGCTTGCCCTCGACCTCGTCGGACTTCAGCTCGCTCGAGACGATGCGCACGTCGGCGGTGCCGTTCGGCGCGATCGTCAGCTTGACGACCACCTTGCCCTGCAGCGCCGGGTCGTCGCGCAGCGCGCGGTTGTAGATCGCGTAGATCGCCCCCTTGTGGCGCTCGAACACGAGCTTGATCTCCTCCAGCGAACGCGAGGCCTTGCCGCTGTCGCCCTTGGCGACCGAGCCGCCGGCGCCCTTGCCGCCCGCGCCGGTGCCGGTGCCGTCGCCCTTGCCGCCGCGCACGCCGCCGCCGCCCGGCCCACCACCGCCACCGCCGCCGGCCACGCCTTCGACGAGCGTCGTCGCCTGCCCGCCCAGGCCGCCGCCGCCGGTGTTGCGGCTGTAGCCCGCGGTGTTGATGCCGCCGGAGCTGCCCATCGCGTTCGAGGTGATCAGCGCGCGATCGGGCAGGCCGGGCTCGTTACCGGCCCCCACGCCGACGCCCTTGCCCGTGCCGACGCCCGGGCCCTGCTTGATGTCCTGGTTCAGCTGCGCCGCGACCGGCGCGCCGCGCAACTCGGCCAGCTCGTTGCTCGCGGCCAGCAGGCCGACGCCGGCGGCCTTGCGGCGGATGCCGTCGAGCACCTCGCCGGGCGGCTTGCCTTCGACCGGCCGGCGAGCTTCCGGCGCGACCGCGGCCTTCGGCGGCTCCGGCCGCTTCGGGTCGGGCTTGTTGAGGCTCGGCGTCGCGTCGACCTTCGCGAGCTCCTGCTTCGGCGCCGGCGCCTTGACCGGCGCGGGCGGCGGCGGCTTGGCGGCCTCTTCCAGGATGATCTTCGCGAGGCGCTCCGGCACCTCGGGTGGCTTGCTGCGATCGACCTGCGGCCTGGGCAGCAGCAGGAACAGCAGGCACAGCAGCACAGTCGCGACCAGCACGACGTTGCGGAAGCGCCGGAAGCGCGCGACGTCCTCGGGCGCGTCGGCCCAGGCGAGGAAGGGCTCGCGGTAGGAGATGGCGGCAGATGTCATGTCAGGCCTTCGCGATACGAGCGGTGGCTGGCATCCGAGCAGCGCAAGCCAGCAGCCGCCGCGGCTCCGGCTTCGCCGGGCTGCCAGCGGCGCCCCCTGGTGGGGAGCGGCGAAGCCGCAACGGGGGGGTGGGTCATCACACCTCCTTCTTGCGCACGGCGAACGACACGTCGCTGTAGTTGGCGCGCGCGCCGGTGACCATCACCTTCTTCAGCAGGCGGTACGGGATGTCCTTGTCGCCAAGCACCGTGAGCTGCTGCGCGGCCGGCGCGGCGGCGACCGGCGTGCCGCCGTCGGGCGTGGGCGGGGCCGCGGCCGCGACGACCGGGCTGCGCTTGGCGAGCAATTCCAGCTCGTCCTTCAGCGGCGCGATCACGTCGCCCTCGGCGGCCAGCACCTGCTGGATCGACGCGACCTTGCGGCCCTGCACGACGATGTCGTCGCCGCTGACCACCACCGTCACCGTCTCCTTGGGCGCCTTCTCGACCTTGGCCTCGGGCAGCTTGGCCGCGTTCGGCGCGGTGAGCAGCTCCACGCCGGTGGCCGAGGACAGCAGGAAGAAGATCAGGATCGTGAAGATGTCGATCAGCGCGACGAGGTTCATGTCGAGCGCGGTGCTGTTGCGGCCCTTGCGGGCCGCGCGCTTCTGGATCGGGGTCAGCTTCATGGCCCGCTCCTTCTCAACCCTTGACGATCGGCGCGTCGCCGATCGAGATCGCAGGGAACAGCTCGGAGCGCACCGTCTGGTTGTTCTCGCGGCGCTGCGATTCGCGCACCGCGTCCATTGTCTGCACCAGCGCGTCGTAGGAGGTGTTCGGCTCGGCGAGCACCGTCGCGTTGCTCTGCTCGGGGAACTTCTGCTTGAGCGCCTGGGCGAGCGTGCCGAGCGTCGCGTAGTCGGGGCCGGCGGGCGTGTTGGGGATGCTCTGGATCATCCCGCCGATGCGGTCGGAGACGTCGATGCGATCCGGCCGGATCACCACTTCGAGCTTCAGCTCGTTGACCTTGAGCTGCTCGGCCGCGCCGGTGGACTGCGCGGGCAGCGACAGGTCCATCACCGCGAGCCGGGTGAACACCGCGGTCGAGAGCAGGAAGGGCACCAGCACCACGATCAGGTTGATGAAGGCCGTCACCTCGAGATGGGCGACCTCCTTGCGCAGGCGTCGTACACGCATGGCGTTCTCCGTCTTTTGAGCCCGCGGCTCGTGGGCTCAGCGGACGCTGCCGGCTTCGGGACGCAGCCGCTGCACGACGTTCAGGAAGCTGATCTTCGCGGCTTCCAGCCCGTCGACGATCTCGCTGGTGCGCGCCTGCAGGTAGGCGTGGATCAGCAGGAAGGGGATCGCGACCATCAGCGCGAACGCGGTGTTGTTCATCGCGATCGAAATCGACGCGGAGAGCATCTCGGCCTTCTCCGCCGGGTTCACCGCGGCGACCGCGGTGAAGCCCTTGATCAGGCCGATGATGGTGCCGAGCAGGCCCACCAGCGTGATCACGTTGGCGAAGGTCGCGATGTAGTGGGTGCGCTTCTCCAGGCGCGGGACGATCTCCATCATCCCTTCCTCCATCGCCATGTCGAAGTCCTCGCGGCGGCCCGGGCTCTGCATGCGCGTGAGGCCGTAGTTGACGATCTTGCCGATCGCGGTGTCGGTGTTCGAGGTGGCGCTGTGCACCTCCTTGAACTTGCCGTTCTGGAGCATCGGCTGCAGCTTGTCCCACAGGCGCCGGTTCTCGCTGCGCGTCTTGCTGAGGAAGACGAAGCGCTCGATCGCGATCGCGAGGCCGAGCGCCATGATCAGCAGGCTCGGGTAGATGAACAGGCCGCTGTCCTGGAAGAACTTCACGACGGTCTGGAAGGTAGTCATCGCATCACTCCACTGCCCACGCGGGGCCTGAACGGGTTGTCGGGTTGGGATGGGGATCGGGCATTCGGGTCAGCGCGCCGGTGCGGCCTGCGTCTGCGCGTCGTACTGCACCTGCCGGCGGAACACGTCGCGGTCGATCGGCGCGAGCGCCTCGTCGACCACGCTGCTCGGCGGCCGGCCGCTCAGGTCGCCGGGCAGCGGCTTCTTCCACGGCACGATGTAGAGCACCTTGGGCAGCTCGCGATTGCCGAGGATCTGGGTACGGTCGATGTCGGCCTGGTCGGCGCGGTCGCCCTTCACCGCGGGCTCGGCCTGCGGCGGCGCTTTCCTGGCCGGCTTGGTGGTCTGCGCGGCCGCGAAGGGCGCGACGCAGAGCGCCAGCGCGAACGCGACGCCGCGAACGGTCTTCGTCATGGCTGCTCCTTCTTCACCAGCGCGACCGGCTTGCCGGCCGGTGCGCCCGGCGCGGGCTTGCTGCGGTTCTTCAGGTCCGCGACCCACTTGCCGACCTGCGCGTCCTTGCCGCCGGTGAGCTGCTGGTAGCGGTCGTAGAGCGCGAGCGCCTGCGCCGCATCGGCGAGGTAGAGGTCGTGGAGGATGCCGAGGTTGAGCGCCGCGCTCGCGTAGTCGGGCTCGAGTTCGAGCGCCTGTTCGTAGGCGCCGCGTGCCTTCTGGAACTCGCCGGCCTCGCGGTAGGCGACGCCGAGCTGGTTGAAGAAGACCGGCTGCCCCGGGCTCGCCTCGACGGCCTTCTCCAGCGCCGCGACAGCCTCGGCACCGCGCCCCGTCTGCCGGTAGATCAGCCCGAGGTTCGCCTGCGGACCGCCCAGTTCGGGGTGCGCCTGCGCCAGCGCCTTGAACGCGCGCTCGGCCTCGGCGCTGCGGCCGGCGGCGAGCAGGCGGCGGGCGTCGTCGTAGGCGCGCTGCACGTTCGCCGCGACCGGCGCTTCGGCCGGCTTCGCGGCGACGGGCGCTTCGACGCTCGGCTTCGCCGCGGCCGGCTTCGCGTCCTGCGGATTCGTCACCGCGGCCGGTGCCATGCCGACCATCTCGCGCAGGCCGCCCGAGGCGCAGCCGCTCAGAGCCGAAGCGAGAGCAAGCGCGATCCCCACCAGCAGACGCCGCGGATCCG